>JAKPDO010000031.1 GCA_029552545.1 Planctomycetota bacterium | reverse complement strand
CCGGGTGTGGATTGGAATCGGTCAGCCCCAGCCGGCCTGGCGGATTTCCGCCTTTCTGGATGGGGAACACCTTGGGAGCTGGCAGACCGGGATGTTGGGGGTGCCGGTCTTTGAGGCGGATTTGACGCGGTTGGGTCCCGGCAGTCACCGGCTCCGGGTGGTGCGAAATATCAATTGGGGACTGGAGATTACCGAACTCGTAATCGAAGGAGCCGGCACGATGGGGCTGTATTACGCCGACATTCCGGAGACATTTGAGCCCAATGAACCCTATCGAGTACGAGGATTTTCCTTAGGTGAAAATGAACTGAATCTTCGGCTGAAAGATGCCCTTTCCGAGCAGATTCTGTATGATGTGAATATCCTTCCCGGCCCGGCCGATGTCCAAATTCCCCCTTCGGCTTTGCAGTCTTGCGCAATAGGTGCTTTCTCCGCCCAGCCGACCGACGGCGGAAGGCCTGTGTCCGAAAAAGACCTGGTCCGGGCCTTTCGCAGGGAAGAGTATGAAGGCAAAACTGTTCAGATGGTGATTATTACGCCGGACAAGTCGGTTTTTCGTTATCGCCGGTCCTCCATTTTGGCCTGTGCGCAGGCATGCAGCAGGCGAAATGTGAACTGGGTGGCACTGTATCATACAGACGTGACACCGGAAAACCTGACCTATCTGCTGCGGCGTCCAACGGTTCGGTATGTCTACTGGTGCGGAGACGGCAACAGCCATATAGGGCGAACCCCGGAACAGGATGAGAAAGATATCGGCGGCACGGCCCGGACAAATCTGTCCTGCTGGAAGCGGATAGAAAGAACCTGGCTGCCGGATACCTGGGAATCCAGCCGAGCATTTTCTTGGACTCGACAAACCTCTTCCAACTGTGAAGTTCTTCCCGACAGCTGGGATGAACGGGGTTTCGATCTCTGGACTATCGGCATGCATAACACTGTGAGCAAGTGGATTGTGTTTATTGACTGTTGCCGCTCGGCAGTATCTGAAGTAGATGGTGTACCGGATATGGCTCGCTCTTTTGGTATCGGAGAAAGCGGAAACAAAAATCAGGTTTATATCGGGTGGCGGGCAAAAATTGCATCAACCCTAAGTGGTTCCCGTGAAGTTCTCTCTCCGCGAAATCATATAAAATATGCTGCCAAAATTAATCCCGGCATCACACTTTTCTGGGAAAAAATGGGAGAGGGCTGCACCATATTCAATGCTTTGCAGGCAACCACAGAATACGAAGACGTGTCGGGAGGAGAGAGAGCCCTCGCTATATGGGGCTTTAACTTGAAGATGGATTTATTTGTTTCTGAGGATGATGATTATAGATGTGATACACTCCAAGTTTGGGGGGATGGAGTGAACAATGTACTGGGCAATAGTAACTAAATGAGGCAAAAAATATGGAAAAGAAACTTCTTTGTACACTACTGGGAACCTTTCTGCTGAGCTTTTCTTCCTGCGAGTGCCGAAGAGTTCCTATGGGCGTTGACGTGTGGGACGGAGAAAATTTCCAGATAAGTTCGTATAGACCGCCGGTCAGCATTGTGTGGTTTACAGGAGTAAACGGCGACATTCCCTATAAGGGATTTTGCCGGGCGGAAGAAATTCAGAAAGTTCTGGAGTACCTGCTGACTCCGGAAAATCCTGAGCCGATGCTTAAATCGCTCAAGCAAATTACAGAGTCGAGAGTCCAGAATTCTTTGTGTTTATTTTGTTACAAACATAGTGAATATGCTTCCCGTATTGTTGTCTGCAATTTCGACTTAGATGAAAACGATGTTTTCATCGGCCCTCGAGGGAAAAGTCCGGCATTAGGGAAGATGTTAAAGGGCAAAGAAGAATCGGGCTTAGAAGAGTGCTATGGTTATATGGGCCCGATTAAGATTAAAAATGAAACTGTGGAACAACAGATGCAGAACATCGAGGAACAAAAACGCAAAGAAATAGAGGCCCGTCCATTCGAGCTGATAGAAACGACGCTGGAAGATTTTTCAAAATTGTCCTTGAATTGTCGAGGCATTCTCTTCCGACACATTGATGAGGCCGATCCGAACCATGCAGATGTGCTTCTTGGAGACCTGGCAGACGCCCGCTGGATTGTCGGACGCCCTCTTCAAGTTGACAAGGTTATTGGCCACCCGGGCCCATTGATTACGGTGTTTGGGGCATTTCGCCAAGCCGAACGCATACAAAATTCGCCGTCAGAAAAAGAAGAATACCAAATAATCTTTCTGGATGGAATCTATCGGAGGGGCTATCTTTTGCGGATGGGGCTGAATGAGATATATGTATATGGACCAGGGTACCGTTCTAGACAGTTGCGCAAAGAGTTTGCCAAGTTAGGACTTTTCAAACAAAAACAACCATAACAGCTTCAATATGAACAATCTGGAGGATTTGGCGATTGCGGCAGAGCACTGGCTGACGGCGGTTTTTGATGAAGGACGGCTGTGCGGGCTGTGCAACCTGTACAAGGACCCAATTTCCGCCGGCCGCTGGCTCCCGGCCGCTCGCTCTTTTTCGACTTTCGAAATTGCTTGGGATTTAGAATTTAGAGTTTCGAACTTCGGATTTCGAGATTCGTGCTTCGGATTTTTCTTGCTTCTGGTCTCTGGCGACTAGCCTCTGGCTGCTGGAATCTGTGTAATCCGCGTAATCTGTGGTTAAAGTTGAACTCCGCGGAAGACCCCACGCCATCCCCTTCCCAGCCCAAAAACAGGAATTTTTTCACGCGTCAAAAAAAATCGGGAAACAGGCCCGGCCGGCGGCATTGCTATATAGGGAGGTCGTTGAAAATGACAAAATACAGGACAAAACAGAGCGGGAACTTGCTTATGAGAAAAAACCCCGGTTTTACGCTGATTGAGCTGCTGGTGGTCATTGCAATCATCGGTTTGCTGCTGGCGATTGTCCTGCCCGCCTTAAAATCAGCCAAACTTCAGGCCGAAGGGACAATCTGCCTGACCCACGCCAACGGACTGTCCAAGGCCTGGACGGTCTATGCCTACGAGAACAACGGCCGCATCGTCGGTTCTATGGTCGGCTCCACCCGGGACCCCTTCTTCTGCTGGGTGGCCTCCCCGCAGCGTCAGGACGGCACGACCGTCGCCCCGGAAAACTCGACGGCCGAAGATGAGATACGCGGAATCGAAAAGGGTCTGCTTTTTCCCTATTCCGAAGGGGCCGACATCTATCACTGCCCGTCCGACAAGCGGCACCTGCATCCCCCGACAACGGCCAACGGCACCGGTGTCGGCGGATACCGCAGCTATTCCCTCGCCGCGGGCGTGGGCCCCAACTCCACAACAGAAATTCAATGGCAGGGCTATTACCCCCACCTGAAGACCGCCACCATCAAATCGCCCGGAGACAAATACATCCTCGTGGAAGAAGTGGACGGCCGCGGGATGAATGTCAATTCCTGGGTCATCAAGCCCCAGACGCCCAACACCTGGATTGATCCGATTTCGATTGCCCACCTGGGCCGGAGCATCCTCGGGTTTGCCGACGGACACGGAGAAAAACACCGCTGGGTGGACAAATCCACTCTCAAAATGGCCAAAGAACAGCGGGTCAATTTCAGCGAGATTCCCCCCGGCGAAGGGACGGATTTGGCCTATATGATTCGCAATTTCCCCTTCGAGCGGTTCTATCCGTAAAAACCCGTATTTCGCCCCTAATTCGGCTGCTCTTTTCCCTCAGGGGCGGACGCTTTATGCGGCTTCAGAGGAGCGGCCTCACCGAAAACCAGGTCCACCATCTCCGGTTTGCTGAGGAACTCCTGCAGCTGCGGCGTGGAGGCCGTCAGAATCAGCCGGTTATCAACCTTTTCATGCTTCAGCAGCGCCGGCTTGTCCTCGAGGAGTTTCTCCATCGCTTCCGGCATCATCGCCGCCAGCATCAGATTGGGCTCCGTCCCCTCCACCAGATAGAAGGTGTGAACGGGCTGAAGGTGGTATTCCTGCCAGCCGCCCAGGTCCGGCCGTTTCAATTCCTTCGGAGAGATATCCAGAAAGCGATGAGGCCCGATTTCAACCAGATAGGCCGTCATATAGCTTCGCTTCTCGCTTTCTTCGACAATCGTCAGGTCATAACTGCTGGTGTTCGCCCGGCGGGTAAAGCACCACAACTCCCCCTTTTCCGTCTGCCAGCAGCCGACCAGTTTGGGGTCAAAGACAACCGTATCCTCCGTGTACAGTTCGTGCAAAGACGGAACACAGCCGAGCCCGATTATGATTAGAATTGCCGTCAGGAACCATTGAGTCTTTTGCATGTGGTTTTCTCCTTTTGTGAACATTTCTTTTTTCATTATGCTCTTGTCTGGGCCGAATAGCAAGAGGGTTCCAATGTGAAAAAGATTTGCAAAAAGGGATTTTCACAGTCAAGATAGACGGTATGGTCAGTTTTCAGGAAAGTGATCGGTTCGCCGAACAGCGGCGTCAGATGATTGAGCAGGACCTGAAAGGTCGGGATATTACCGACCCGCGGGTGCTGGAGGTGATGGGCCGTCTGCCGCGGGAGTGGTTTGTTAAACCGGAATATGCAGCGCAGGCCTATGCGGATTATCCGCTGGCCATCGGGCTGGGACAGACCATCAGCCAGCCGTATATCGTGGCGCTGATGACGCAGTGTCTTCGGCTCAAAGGCGATGAGACCGTGCTGGAAATCGGCACCGGCTCGGGCTATCAGACGGCCGTGCTGGCGCTGCTGTGCAAAAAGGTCTATACCATCGAGCGGTTCAGCGAGCTGTCCGCGCGGGCGCAGGCGGTCCTGGCCCGTCTGGGAATCGAAAATGTCGAGTTCTTTGTCGGAGACGGCAGCGCGGGCTGGCCGGAGGAGAAGATGCGATTTGAGCGAATTCTCTTAACGGCAGCCATACCGTCGGTGCCGAAACCGCTGGAAAAACAACTGGCTGAAGGCGGGCTTCTGGTTGCACCGGTAGGAGAATCCTGGACCCAGACCCTGACGGTTTATCGGAAAGAAAATGGCATTCTGCATCCTGCGAGTGTCTGCGGGTGCCGGTTTGTCAAACTCATCGGCCAGTACGGCTTTTCTGAACCCTGAAGATTTTATTCCCCCTGCTGTTCTTCCAGCATCCACAAACGGGCAAAGAGACAAAAATCCTCCAAATCCACTCGGCCATCGCCTTCAGGTTCGGGGGCTATATCTCCCCAGAGGGCGCTGCGGAAAAGCCACTGCTCGGAAAAAACAGCAACATCCAATAAATCGACAATCTCATCCCCTTCCGAAGGAGCCAAATCACAGAGAGCATCCCATTTCGGCGAAGAAGAATCCGTCAGCCAGGCGGAAGCCATTCGGGCCCAGTCGAGAAAATCGACAAAGCCGTCCCCGCCGGCGGGAGCGATATCAGCCCTGCACTTTTCTGCCAGCCATTCGTCCGCAAGGGCCTGCAGGTCTTCCGCTCCGATGCCGTCCGGACACACAAAATCCGCCTTGGGATACAGATATCGGAAAGTCGGGTACTCTTCCCCGAGACTGCACAGACGCCAGATATGAACAAAATCCCAACCGGCCGCCAAATAAAAAGCAGGGTCCTGCATTTGTGCGGTCGTCAGACCGGTGCCGCCCTCGCTGACGGATTGGCCGGAGGTCTGAACATCCCAAAAACAGCCGACAATATCGGTCATTCCATCCACATTTTGTCCAATCAACCCGCCGAGTCCGGAGCCGCCCGTCACCAAACCGGCTGAATAACAGTTCGTAATCGTACAAGAGCCGGGCTGAGAACCCCAGCAAACCCCCGCCAATCCGCCTGCATTTTCCTGAGCATTCACAGCAGCCGTTGAGCAAGAGTTCAGAATATCCCCATCCATACTGCGCCCGACCAGCCCTCCTGCCTCACCGCCCTCCAAACCCAACTGCGGATCCGGATAAGTATTCACTTCGCCCTCTGCAAAGGACTGCTCAATCCATCCATTCAGGGCATGTTCTCCGACCAACCCTCCGACACAGAGAACACCATTAACCGAGGCCTCCGCGCGGCAGCGGAAAATCTGCCCCAGATTAGAGCCGACCAGACCGCCTACAGCAATCCACCCGGAGACCGTCCCCTGAAACGAACAGTTCCGGAGGGTCCCTTCATTACTTCGACCGGCCAGCCCGCCTGCTTCTCCCTGTGCAGAAACCACCTCCGCTGCGGCAGCGGAACAGTCAAAAATTGAGGCCTCATCGACGGCGCCCGCCAAGGCCCCGGCCGCCCAATCCATCGCCTCTACACGGCCGCTGATACAATGACAATTGGAAAGGACAGAGCCGCTGCCGAGCAGCCCTGCGAGGGCTCCGCTGTCCAGCCCACTGGAGGAAGAAACATTTATATTTTCAAGGCGAAGATTGCGGACTTGTCCGCCGCGAATGTACCCGAAAAGGCCGATATAGATTTGCGGCCAGCCGTCATAGTGATAGGTAAAATTGGCAATAGCAAAGCCGTTTCCGTCCAAGACCCCTGTAAAGGGGAGCGGAGTTTCCCCAACGGCATATCGGCCGATGAGATTGAACTGGGCACCGTTATATTTGGACAAATCAATATCCGCTGTCAGTTTGAAATGCTTGTCCCAATCCCAGGGATGAGCCCCGACGGCCTGCAGATGCAGATGATTGGAAATCAGATAAGGACTGGACGGTGTGCCCGCTCCTCCGCCGTATCCATAAAACGTATGATTGCCGAAATGGATATTCTCCGCACGCGGCGCCGAAGCGGTGAGCACCACAGAGTACGTACAGGATGCCGTCGGCACAGTCTGCACCCACCCCTCGTTCATCTCTTCAGCAATTCGATAAGTCCCCAACCCAAGACCGGAGATTTGGTAGGTTCCATCTGCGAGTGTGAACGCATACGGCTCACCGGTATCCCAGCGGTCATTCGCATCCAAATCGACAAAAACCCGCCAGCCGGCCAATCCCGCCTCCTGTCCGTCGCGGACGGAATTGCCGTTGCTGTCATGAAAGACTGAGCCGGAAATTTCCCCGACAACCTGCTGCGTATTGCCGAAGTCAAAACCGGAATAGATATGATTGGGTTCGGCAATCAGACCGAATTTTTCCTGATGAGCCGGGCCGGGAAAAGTCTGCGTCCAGCCGGCTTGAGGCGCCTCCCGAATTGTATAAATCGCCGGAGCAGGCAGGTTTTCAAAGACATACATACCGTTGGGGTCATTGGTGACGGCACTCGGCTCTCCGGCATCTTTTTGTCCGTTGTCATTCAGGTCCAGAAAAATCTCCCAGCCGGGCACGGCCGGTTCTCCCGGCTCCCAGACGCCGTCGGCGTTCAGGTCATTGAATTTGTATCCTTTAATGTCGCAGGTAATTTCCTCAATCGGCGGGCCGCTGGTAATCTGAAGATAAATCCCGGCCCAGGGATTTCCTCCAAACCAGAACGGGTTCCATACCTCCATAAAGGGGTCGTATTTCCACATCCGGTTTTCATTTCCGGCTCCGCCGGAGGCCAGGGCTGCATTCATCCCGAAGGATGTATCCAGCGTGAAGCCGAAGGAACCGGCCGGAAGGGTGAAACGGTCCTGTTCGGGCAGAACATAATCATATACCGCCATCTGCCCGCCCGTAGTCGGAAGATTTTGAATAAGAATGGTCTTCAGATGCCCCCACATTTCAAAAGAGGTTTTGCTGAAATCGTCGTAAAAATCGAGCCGAATCCAATTCGAGGAAGATTCGTTATTGAAGTACCCGATTCGGAGGGTTTTGACAAATCCGCCGGCAGAAATGCCGTAATCAAAAACGATAGGGTCCGGCGAAAAAACAAACCCTGAATAAGCCGTATTGCTGTAAATGACTTCATCGGCGCAAACAAGGGAATACCCTGACATCCAGCAAAACAGAATGATTAGAGCGCTATGCTTAACATGTTTCATCCTATCCTCCTTTGTCTCTTCGCTCACTCCTTTGAGACTGCTTGCATCTCTTTCAAAACAGAATTATACCCTATCAACCTGTCCAAAACAACGGAAAGACGCATTTTAATCAGATGCCTAAAAAAAGAGAAGGATTGTCGGATAATCGCGTAAGCCGTTATTTTGCAGGCATTACAAGAAAGCCGGCAGGAAAAGTTTTGCAAAAAAAAGTCTTCCGGGTCATCATAAACAAAAATGAACTGTATCCAACGGTTTCATCAGCAGATTTGTACGGATAAAAACGTGTGAGTGAATCACTGGGGCAAAAAAATTCGCTGACCTTGTTGACACCGGTCCAATATTTGAAAGGTGTCGGTCCGGCTCGTGCCGAAGCGCTGGCGGAACTGGGGGTCCATACAGCCGAGGACCTGCTGAATTATTTTCCCCGCGACTGGCGGTTTGCGCCGGAGCCGACGAAAATCGCCGACCTCCGCAAGGGCCAAACCGTCTGCGTAATCGGGATTGTCGAGCAGACGGATTATCAGGCGCACCGGAAGATTCCGTTCTTTGAAGTGATGCTGGCGGACGAGACGGGGGTTTGTCGGATTGTATGGTTTCACGGCAGATACCTGATAAACCAGATTGAGCCCGGTCAGCGTCTGGCGGCCATCGGAACGGTGAGCGAATACAAGCACCAGCTGCAGCTGACCAATCCCAAATTTCACATTCTGCGGGCGGATGAGCCGCAGGATATCGAGGCCTTCAGCGGCCCGGTGTATCCGGCCAGCGCCAAGCTTCCTTCCTGGCAAATCAAGAAAATCATTCAATCCTCCCTCGATGTCCTCTGTGAGCAGCTGCCGGAGTTTTATCCGCAGGAGTTTCTGAAAAAGAATGACTTCTGCGAGCGTGCGGAGGCCTATCGGCAGATTCATCGGCCGGAGGATGAGGAGGCCGTCCGGCGGGCCCTGCGGCGGCTCAAATACGATGAGCTGTTTCTGATGCAGCTGGGACTGGCCGTTCGCCGGCACCAGATGGAGCATCAGTGCCGTGCCTTTCCGATGGTCTGGACGGAGGAGATTGACCGGCGGATTCGACAGCGGTTTCCGTTTATTCTGACGGAGGACCAGGAGACGGTGATTCGGGAAATCGTGCAGGATATGAGCCGCACCGTCCCGATGAACCGGCTGCTTCAGGGGGATGTCGGTTCCGGCAAGACGGTTGCGGCACTGTATGCGGCGCTGCTGGCGGTCGCCAACCGCAAGCAGGCGGCAATGATGGCCCCGACGGAGATTCTGGCCCGACAGCACGCTGAGAGCATCGAACGTTATCTCAAAGGCAGCCGGGTCCGCCGGGCACTGCTGGTAGGCGGAATGCCGCCGGCGGAACGGGAGCGGATTGCCGAACAGCTGCGCAGCGGACAGATTGACATTGTCGTGGGCACTGTTGCCCTGCTGGAGGAGGATATTGCGTTTGCGGATTTGGGGCTGGCGGTGATTGATGAGCAGCACAAGTTCGGCGTGCATCAGCGGGCGCAGCTGCGCAAAGGTGCTGCGCCGCATTGTCTGGTGATGACGGCCACTCCCATCCCCCGGACGCTGGCGATGACGGTCTTCGGCGATCTGGATGTGTCGGTGATTCGGCATCGTCCGCCCGGCCGCGGAGAAGTCATCACGCGATGGGTCCCGCCGGACAAACGCCGCGAAGCGATGGAGTTTCTCCGCCGGCAGATTCAGGCGGGCCGGCAGGCCTATTTTGTGTACCCCCGCATTGAAAGCGAAAACGGTTCGGACGAAAACGGCCGGCTCAAAGCGGCGGCGGAGGAGTATCATCTTTTGTCCAAAACCGTTTTTCCGGAATTCCGGGTGGGGCTTCTTCACGGACAGATGCCAGCCGAAGAAAAAAAGCAGATGATGGCGGAGTTTCGGGCGGGACGGATTCAGATTCTGGTCAGCACGGTGGTGATTGAAGTGGGCGTGGATGTGCCGAATGCGACGCTGATGGTGATTGAGAATGCCGAGCGGTTCGGACTGGCCCAGCTGCATCAGCTGCGCGGCCGAATCGGACGCGGGCAGAACCGCTCGTATTGTCTGCTGTTTGCCGAAACGGACAATCCGGAGGCCCGGCAGCGTCTGGAGGTGCTGACGCGCACGTGCGACGGTTTTGAGATTGCCGAGGAAGACCTGCGTCTTCGAGGGCCGGGCGAATTGTTCAGCACCCGCCAGCACGGCCTGCCGGATTTGAAAATCGCCAATATTGTTGAGGATTTTGACCTGCTGACGTTCGCCCGCAAACAGGCATTTGACCTGGTTCGGAAAGACCCGGTTTTGTCCGGACCGGAACATGCGGCCCTGCGCAAGGCCCTGATTGAGCGGTTCGGAGCATCGCTGGGGCTGGCGGATGTCGGCTGAAAATATGCTGGAAAAAACCGCACAAAAACGGTAAGAACTCTAAGGTATGAGGATTCACTATAAAAATGCCGCCGTAGAGCGGGCCGTGATGGCCGTCAATGGTCTGGCGGTCGCAACGGTGGCCGCTACGTTTGTGCTCTTGTACGGCTTTGACCGGCTGCTGCTGCCGGCAAAGGTGCTTTACACCATTCAGTTTGTCTGTCTGGCTGTTTTTCTGACGGAAAAAGCGGTCCGGTTCTCGAATGCGGAATCCCGCCGGGAGTTTTTGAAATACAACTGGTTTGAAATTCCGCTGCTGTCGATTCTGTTTTTGTCGGTGATCGGGGCCGGACGCTGGTTTTCCGCCGGCGGGGCGAAGCTGGCGATTCTGGTTGCGATTGACACGTATCTGGTGCTCCAGGTGATTGTCAAACTGTGCCGGACGATGGTGGCGGCGGCGGCGACGGGGAAAAATCCTCCGCGGGCGCTGGCCAGTCTGTTCGTGGTGCTGATTGCCGCCGGCTCCGGTCTGCTGATGCTGCCGCGCTCTCACAATCTGCAATCGCTGTCTTTTACGGATGCGGTGTTCACAGCCGCCAGTGCCACGTGCGTAACCGGTCTGATTGTCAAAGATACAGGGAAAGATTTTACGCCGATGGGGCAGATGATTATTCTGACCCTGATTCAGCTGGGCGGCCTGGGAATTGTGATTTTCGGGGCGGTGATGGCGATGATTTTGGGCCAGGCGCTGAGTGTGCGGGAGTCGGCGGCCATGCAGGACCTGCTGAATACCCAAACCCTCAGCCGTATTGTCCGGATGATTGCGTTTATCATCCTGACTACCCTGCTGATTGAGGCCGTCGGGGCCCTGGCGCTGTATTCGATGTGGCAGGAGGGAGACGGACGTTTTGCCGCCCCGGAGGGCCGCTGGTTCTGCAGCATTTTCCACTCGGTCAGTGCTTTCTGCAATGCAGGATTCAGTTTGTTTTCGGACAATCTGATGAGCTACAAAACATCCGCCCGCGTTTATCTGGTGATTGCTCCGCTGGTTGTTCTGGGCGGTCTGGGCTTCAGCGTGCTGTACAATCTGCTCAGCGTGGCCCAGGACCATCTGGTTCGGTTTATTTACCGACTGAAGCATCCGGGTCTTGTGTTTACGGCCCGCTCGCCGGTGCGGATGCAGCTTCAGACCAAGATTGTGCTGACCGTCAGTGCGCTGCTGATTGTCGGAGGGACGGGCGCATTGCTGCTGTTTGAATCCTGCCGGCCGGAAGGCCCCTATAGAGGGGATGTTCTGACGGCCTTTTTCCATTCCGTGTCCGCCCGAACCGCCGGCTTCAATACAGTGGACATTGCCTCGCTTTCGGAGGCCTCGCGGTTTATCCTGATAGTGCTGATGTTTATCGGCGGCTCGCCCGGCTCGACCGCCGGCGGCATCAAGACCGTCACCTTCGCCGTCGTGGTGATGATTGCGTGGGCGTCCTTTCGGAAACGGCGGGATGTGGAGATGTTTCGCCGGTCGATTCGGCTTTTGGTTGTGGGCCGGGCGGTTACGGTGGTGTTCCTGTTCGGACTGACGCTGCTGACGGCGACGCTGGGGCTGGCGATTACCGAGCGGCACAGCCAGTTTGCTTTTCTGGATTTGCTGTTTGAGGCGGCCTCGGCCCTAGCGACCGTGGGGCTGAGCACGGGGATTACGCCGTCTTTGACAGCCGCCGGCAAATGGATTATCATATTCACGATGCTGATCGGGCGTCTGGGACCGCTGACACTCCTGGCGGGGCTGACGCACGAAATTAAGCCGGCCGGTTTTGACTATCCGTCGGAGCCGGTTGTGGTGGGTTAACCGAGGAGACCTTATGAAGCGGTTTGCAGTCATCGGGCTGGGACGATTCGGAAAGAAGCTGGCGATTGCCCTGGCTATGAGCGGGGCCGAAGTGATTGCCATCGACCGGGAGCGGGAGATTATTGAAGACATCCGCGATCAGGTCAGCCATGCCGTGCGTCTGGACAGCACAGACATTGAAGCCCTCCGCGCGCAGGGTGTGGACAAGGTCGATGTGGCCATTGTCGGAATGGGCGAGCGGGGCCGGGCCTTTGAATCGGCGATTCTGACAGTTGTGAACCTCAAGCAGCTGGGGGTGCCGAAAATCTACGCCCGTGCGGCGGACCTGACGGCCGGCGAGGTCTTCAGTGCGGTCGGAGCCACAGAGGTAATCTATCCGGAGATTGAAACGGCCCAGCGGTGGGCATACAAACTGATTGCTCCGCACATTGATGAAAAAATCGACTTTGCGCCGGGCTACAGTCTGGCACGGGTCAAAGCCGCCGACAGTTTCCACGGTAAAACCGTCCGCGAGCTGCAGCTGCGCCAGAAATACAACGTAAACCTGGTAGCCATCAAGCGGGAAAGCGGCCCCCATACAGAAGAGGAAGACAGCATCATTAATGTCCCCATGCCCGATACGGTCATTTATGCCGGCGATATCCTGATGGTGGCCGGCACAGACAGAGACCTGGCCAGACTTCCGCAGGAATAAACGATGGATTCGGACATTCGCCGCATCTTGTATGTGTCCGACCTGGACGGCACGCTGCTGCGCAATGACGGAACCCTTTCCGATCGCAGCCGCCGCCGGCTGTGCGAACTGCTGGAGGCGGGGGTCAACTTTACCGTAGCCAGCGCCCGCACCTGGAGTGAGATTGTGCCGCTGCTGGAAGGGGTTCCGCTGCGTCTGCCGGTGATTGCCGTCAACGGGGCGTTTCTGTCGGATTTTGCCACCGGCCGGGCGCTGCAGGTCAAAGCCATCGAGAAAAATCTGGCCGCGGCGGTCTATGACGAAATCCGGCGGACGGGGCTGGCACCATTTATCTGCGGATATGACGGAAGTTCCGACAAACTCTATTATCAGGACCTGCTGAATGAACAGATGCGCTGGTTTCACGGGGTGCTGATGGAGCACAGCCGTGCCCGTCTGTGCCGGATAGAACCGCTGGAAAAGGCGCTTTCACTGCAGGTAGTCTCGTTTGCGGTGATGGGGGAGGACCGGCTGGTGGAGCGGCTGGCCCGCCGTCTGGAAGAACAATACGGCAAACGGCTCGAATGCTTCCACTTTCAAAATCCCTACTCTAACGGACACTGGTGGCTGACGATTCACGATGCCGCCGCCTGCAAATCCAAAGCCGTAACGGAGCTGGCCCGAATGTACGGATTTGCGATGGACAATGTCGTGGTGTTCGGCGACCATATCAATGATATACAGATGTTCCGCACGGCCGGCCGGGCTGTTGCCGTGGCGAATGCCCACGAGTCCCTGAAATCCTGTGCCGATGAAATCATTGCCTCCAACGAAGAAGATGCTGTTGTAGATTATATCAGTCGAACCCTTTCATTGATTCCATAACCCGCTGTTCGGAGAAGAAAACCGATTATCTGACGTTGCCCATCCTTTTGAGTGAATTTCTCTTTCCTCCCCCCAAACTTTCCTTTCAGCGGCCTGCCGCATTTTTCACGTTTATTATAGGACACTGATTTTCCTTTCCGCAAAAATCGCTGTTTTTCGCAAAAAAAGGTTTATCGCTCTCCTTTTTTCTCCGAAATCGCACACAAGGAGTCTCTCCAAACAGAACAACAGGCAGACGAGGGCCCTTTTATGAAACGGACAGCAATCGCGTTGTTTCATATAGGATTAATGGTTTTTTTTGTCCGGATTTCTTTCGGAAAAACTTTGCCGGACAGCAGCGCCTCCTTGAATCCCGCCGCCGAAGATCGGACTAACACCCCGGACTTATTCGAAATGTCTCTGGAAGAACTAATGAATGTGGAAATCAGCACGGCTTCATTGACCGAGACTACCAAACGCAAAATGCCGATGACGATGACGGTCATCACGCGTCAGCAGATTCTCCAGTCCGGAGCACGAAGTCTGATCGAGCTGCTGGAAATCTACGTGCCGAACTTTCAGTGGGTGTTTACCGGCACCAAGCCGCGGCACATGGGGCTGCGCGGCATCTTGGGCAAAGACGACAAATATCTGCTGCTGGTTAATGGACGGCAGATGAATGAAAAGACGGATTTCGGCGTGTACAGTGAGCGGGACCTGCCGATGCTCCGTGATATTCAGCGGATTGAGGTCATTCGCGGTCCCGGTTCGGCCCTGTACGGAGCCGGCGCTTTGTCGATGGTCATCAATTTGATCATCGATGACCCGAAGACATTTCAGGGAACGGAAGCGTCGTTTCGGTCGGGAATCATCGAAGAATACTACTCTGCAGAACTAAAGT
Organism: Planctomycetota bacterium; assembly: GCA_029552545.1. Classification (GTDB taxonomy): domain Bacteria; phylum Planctomycetota; class Phycisphaerae; order Sedimentisphaerales; family Anaerohalosphaeraceae; genus JAHDQI01. The sequence goes on along the minus strand of JAKPDO010000031.1, from coordinate 97,209 downwards.
GGGGACGGATGTTCTCGGAGGACGAAGGGCTTCTGGTGTATGCCGGCGGCTCCCTGTATCCCGGCGCCGAACCCTCCAAGTCGCCGCTGCGGTATCTTTGCGGACCGGGCGCGCACAAGGAAGGCGGCCCCTCCGGCTGGTGGGGAACTCCCAATCAGCCGGGCTATCAGCTGGGAGTGGATGAATATTACCACAACCCGGATTTCATGAAAAACTACAACGAGGCCTATCGAGGAAGGCCGCGGATGAAGCTGCATACCCATTATACGCTGGGAGATTTGAATGTGTGGGCCCGTTTTACACAGGGCGGCGAATACGTGGACCAATGCGAATTTCGTCCGCTCGAGGGCGGCTGGCCGCAGCGGGATATCGCGTACGGAGTCGGCTATGCACAGGGAACACTCACCGCCGAATACAAACAGGAGGTTTCTGATGCGTTCAGCGTGCTGTACCGGTTCAGCTATGACCTGACTCAGTTTGAGTCCACCCCGTGGGGATTCAGCCGGGAAGTGGTTTATCGCGAAGACGAGTACAACGGACGGATTATGGCCAACTGGAACCTGAATGAAAATCACAAGGCGGCCTTTGGAGGCGAATGGAGCCACGAAGAGTTCGGTCTGGACCCCATTGGGGAAGACCGGACTCTCAATTACATTATGGGCAACCGCCGCGAAATGCCTCGCTGGGGCACCGATATGCGGTCTCTTGTCGGGGAATACCAGTGGACGGTCAATTCCTGGCTGACGGCCTTTTTCAGCGCTCGTATGGACGACCATACATTTGTTGAACAGATGTTCTCGCCGCGGGGAACCCTGATTTTTACCCCTTCTCCCGAAGATACAATCAAGCTGATGCTGGGTCGTGCCTCGCGGACGGATGTGGCGGAAAATATGAAACGCAGCGACATGGCCGGAAAAAACAACAGCGATTATGAAACGCTGGATGCCTTCGAAATCCGCTATGAACGCCAGCACAGCCGGAATCTGTGGCTGGCGGCCGGCTACTTTATCCACGACCAGGACCTGGTCAGTTATTCAAGCAGTCTGGGCGGCACCGGTCTGGTAGCGAACCTGAAATCCTACGGAGCCGAAGGGGAAATTCTCTACAAACCCAGCGACCGGCTGGAGTTTTCGGCTTCGCAAACTTACACCCAACTGGACGACGTATCGCTTTTCAAGGGCATCACATCCATCGAAGAAACAGCGGCGTACAGCGGGCGCGGCAATAATTTTGCCAACTGGGCCAATCATGAAACGAAACTGCGTCTTTTATGGCACTTCAATGAGCGGTGCACGCTGAGCAGTTCCGCAATCTTTTATTGGGGCTGGCCCGGCGGCAAGGACTATGCGCGTCTTTTTGCCTGGAGTCCGGCCCGGTTTGACCAGAAAAACGGTCTGGAATCGTTCGAGCCCAGCTATTTCTGGAACATGGGTCTGGAGTACAAATACAGTGCCAACACTACGCTCCGTCTGGATGCCTACAACATTCTGGGCTGGTTTGACAAAGACTTGGGCAAGCGCAAGTTCGGCTTTACCAATGACTTCCCGGGGATGTACCGCATTCAGCCTGCGGCACTGGGCTTTCAGGTTATTCACACCTTCTAACAACCGAGGGGCCTGTTTAGAAAGAGAGCTTTATTCCGCCGACCTTTTCGGATACAATGGGGGTTTGAGGAGGCAGGCCTTTTCTGCAAAATCCGAATGGCTCAAAAAAGAAACAATTTTATTCGTTTTCTGGGATATGTGCGGCCGTACAGCGGCTATCTGGTGCTGGCGGTTCTGGGCGGTATCGTCAAGTTTACGGTGCCGCTGCTGACTCCGCAGGTGACGCGCTATCTGGTGGACGGCGTGTTCTTAAATCCGATGATGCCGGCGGACGAAAAAATGCGGCAGCTGCTGATTTGCACCGGAGCGATGACCGCCGTGTACCTGTTTCTTTATGCGCCATTTGTGTACATCCGGCACATCTATGCAGACAAGGCCAGCCACCGAGCGGTGTTTCATCTTCGGTATGAACTGTACTGGCGCATTCTGCGTCTGTCGGCCTCATTTTTCAGCCGGCACCGCAGCGGGGAAATCGTCTCCCGCCTCATCAGCGATATCGCCCTGGCTCAAAATCTGGTCGGCACAGCCCTGACCAATACGTGGATGGATGCGGCGGCCCTGATTGCGATTCTCTTTTTTATTTTTCGAATTGACATGCCGACGGCTCTGGCGGCCCTGGCGACCTATCCGGTTTATCTGTTCTTTTTCCGCCGTTTCAGCACAAGCATCCGCGCCGCAACCATGCGGATTCAGGATGAACTGGCGGTCATGGCCGGCGATGTGAGTGAGCGGATTTCGGCTACGGCAGTCATCCATGCCTTCGGACGCGAAAAAACGGAAAAACGGCGTTTTCGCCGGCAATCGGAGAAGCTTTTTTCCATCAATATGCAGCGGATTCTGATGCAGGGACTCAATCAGGCCGTTACCGGCACGCTGATTGGGCTGGCTCCGCTTGTGGTGATTGCCTTCGGGGGAATGCGCGTGCTCAAGGAGGCGATGACCGTCGGCGATTTGGTGGCGCTGATGATGTATCTGGGGCCGCTGTACCTGCCGATGCAGCGGTTTTCCGAGCTGAATGTGGTAATGGCCAACGCCCTGGCGGCGCTGGAACGCATTTTTCAGATTATGGACGAGCAGCCGGACATTCGCAGCCGTCCGGATGCTGTGGACCTGCCTTCAGTTCAGGGACGTGTGGAATTTGAGCACGTTTGGTTCGGCTATCAGCCGGACCGGCCCGTTTTGCAGGATATTCACTTTACAGCCGAGCCGGGCAGCCGGATTGCTCTGGTCGGTCCCAGCGGGTCGGGCAAAAGCACCCTGGTCAGTCTGATTCCGCGATTTTACGATGTGCAGTCCGGGGCCGTGCGGATTGACGGCATCGATGTGCGGGATATCAAAGTACCTTCCTTGCGGAAAGCCGTTGGAATGGTGCTCCAGGAGCCGATGCTCTTCAGCGGAACGATTCGGGAAAATATCCTCTACGGAAATCCTTCGGCTTCAGAAGAGGAGGTGATAGAGGCGGCCCGCTCGGCGCACGCTCTGGACTTTATCCAGACCCTGCCGGCAGGATTTGATACGGAGGTCGGCGAGCGGGGACTGATGCTTTCCGGCGGGCAGAAACAGCGAATTACAATTGCACGGGCCTTCTTAAAAAATCCGCCCATCCTGATTTTTGATGAGGCAACCAGCTCGCTGGATTCAGAATCGGAATACTGGATTCAGCAGGCCATGCAGAATCTGATTCGCGGACGAACAACGTTTATTATTGCCCATCGTTTGGCCACTGTGATGGGCGCCGACTGGATTCTTGTCCTTCAAAACGGACGAATTGTGGAACAGGGAACCCACACGCAGTTAGTAAGCCAAAACGGTATTTATCGGGATTTCTTCCGCCGACAAATGCAGTCGGCCTCCCCGGACTTGCTGGTCAATTCCCCTCTTTTTAATCCGGAAATTTCTTGAATTTGAACACAACTTTTGTATAGTTGTTCAAAAAGGACGGCATGAAACACCCCTGATTTTCCCAAGTTCCGCCCTGCTGAAATGAGCAAAAAGCGATTGGTTTTTTTCTTAAGAAAGGGAGGGTAGAAAAATGTCCGCAAAATATACATTTCCGGTCTTTATTCTTTTGTATGTTTGGGTTCCATCGTTTGCTGCCGACGGGGATAAACTCTGGTATTCCGGCGGCGTCCCGATTACGGTCAACGGCACTACAGCGTCCCGTTTCGACATTGCCACGGACCAGGACGGAGGAATCTATTTTGCCTGGGAAGCCGATATCGGCTATCAGGTTCTCCTGCAGCGAATCGATTACACCGGCCAAACCAGCGGGGGATTTCCGATTCCCGGCCCGGCATGGCTTTCAGAGGTTGTTCTTTCGTCCGGGCTGGATAATCAGAATCCGGATGTGATATCCGACGGCAACGGCGGGGCGATTGTCGCCTGGGTGGAGAAAATCAGCGATACGCCTATCAAAACGTGGGTCTATAAAGCCCAGCGGGTCAACCAGCTGGGCACAAAACTGTGGGCCTCGGCAGCGGTCCTGACCAGTTCGTATATGGACGGCGGCTCCAGCCAGCCCAAGCCGATTTTGGTTGGCGACGGAGCGGGCGGTGCGTATGCCGCCCTGCAGTGCAGTGCTGTCTATCGTCTGGTGCATTTTAACAGCAGCGGGGTTTTGACAGGCGGTGTGGACGGGCTGAATCTGGGCTTTAAACCGGGCGATGCCGTTTCCGATGGAGCGGGCGGCGTGATTGTCGCCGGACTGAACGGCCTGCAGGTCGTTGCCCGGCGGGCGGCCGTCAGCGGAGGTTCTGTTGTGCCCTTGTGGGGAGCCGCCGTTACGATAGGAAACACCACCAGCACCACAACGGAAATGCACGCCGCTGCCGACGGTCAGGGGGGAGCGATTGTCTGCTGGAATACGAGCGACAATGTTCGGATTCAGCGCGTTAATTATGCCGGCACGGTGCTTTGGGCGGCGGGCGGGCTGGAGCTGGTCTCTGCGTCAGCGGTGGGCGGAAGCGCTTGGACCTACGGCATCAACTCCGACGTTTGCAGCAATGGAGCCGAAGGGGCCTATGCCGTCTGGACGGATTGGCGAAACGAGCCGGCCATGGGCGGCAACAGCGATATTTACGCCCAGCATATCGACCGCGACGGCAATATCCAGTGGACACTGTACGGCATCCGCATCAACAATCTGACACCCGGTTCGCAGCGAAACCCTGTGGTCTGCGCTGACACGACAGGCGGGATGATTGCCGCATGGCAGGACTACTGGGGCTTAAGTTATAACATTCGGGCCTGCCGCGTCAATGCGGCCGGAGGGCTGATGTGGTCCAGCTGGGTGATTGATGATGATGTGTATCCGTCCACGCCGGGCGCTCATCAGAAGTATCCGAAAATTCTCTTTGCCAAGGACGGCCCAGCGCCTTTCGGAGCCGTTGTCGCCTGGAATGATGAGCGGGCGGCCCGCGCCAATTACTGCCAGAAGATGGAAATCAGCACAGTCCAGCTGCCCCTGGCACCCTCCAATCTGACGGCGGCCATCACCTCCCCACAGATTCATCTGCAATGGAAAGACAACTCCGCCAATGAAAACGGCTTTGAAATTGAATACAAAAAATGGTCCCGGTTTTCCACGGAACCGGTGGGCTGGACGGTTCTGGACAGCGTCGGCGCCAACGTGATGTCCTATCAAATGAATGAGATTCTGCTGTTTAACTATTACTACAAGTTTCGGGTGCGTGCCTTTAACAGTCAGGGATATTCAGACTATTCGAACACGGCTACCGTGCTGAACGGCTTCTTCCTGTATTCGATTGCCGTCACGCAGCCCAACGGCGGAGAGGGCTGGCCCGCAGGCGCGGTGCGGGAAATCACCTGGAACTCGTGGGGCACCATTCCGTTCGTGCGGATTGATTACTCGCTGGACGGCGGCAGCCACTGGGTGGACCCGCCGATTGCATTGTCCACCGCCAACGACGGTTCCTTCCTCTGGACGGTGCCGAATACCCCCAGCGACAATTGCCTCATCCGCATTCAGGATGCCTCCGACGGCGACCCGTACGATTTAAGCGACCAGCCATTTCGGATTACGCCGGCCCGGCCGGATTTGATGATTGAATCCTTTGTCTGTCAGCAGCAGGAAACCGCTATACAGGACCAGGAGCTGACGTTTCAGTGCGTTGTGCGGAACGTCGGCTCACAAAGTGCCGGCAATTTCTATCTGGACTTTTACCCCAACCGCTCCACCCCCCCGGGCAGTTATGAATACGGAGCGATTTACGCCTACGTTCCGAGTCTGGCGCCGGATGAAACCTATACCTGGAACTTCACTTATACCTATCCCATTCCGGGTGCCCAATCAATTTATCTGCAGGCGGACGCGGACCAGAACGTGTTGGAAGCCAACGAGAACAATAATATCCGGGGACCTCATTCGCTGACGGTGTATGAATTTGAACGGAAAGAAGAAACCTACAATGCCCAGGGCTGGTTCGGCGGCGATGACCGACCGGCCTGGACGCCTCGAAATGTCGGCTGCGGACAAAGCATCGTCCTGCCCCGCAGTGCACAGGTCGCCTATGCGGGTTTTCAATTCACCGACCGGTTCGACTATGTCTATAATCCGACCGGTACGGGCCATGCGGTCACGCTGGTGCTGGATGTGCGGGCCGCAGACGGGACTATCATCAAAACAGTGACAAAAGATGTCCCCGCCTCGTTTAACGGCGGATGGGTCTTCTTCCCGGTCAACATGGATTTGTGGGGACAGAAAACCTATATTTTCACTTCGTATGTTCAGGACGGCCATCTGAACAATCTGTCCTCTTCAATTGCCGCCCGCACGGATAACCCCTGGCCGGACAGTCAGGGGTATTCGCTGAGCAGCTCCACGGCGCCTTATGATATGAAAACCTGGAGCTTATGGAGCGCCACCACGTGGGATTACAATTTCCGAATTGCCGGCTTTTATACGGATTTGAGTCCTTCCGATTTGGTCCGCGATTATCGGGTGAATCTGGAGGATTTTGCCCGTCTGGCCCAGGCCTGGCTCCGTACGGACTGCACGCTGCCCGGCTGGTGCGGCCTGACGGATTTGAATTATTCAGGGCGGGTTGACCTGACGGATTTGGAGGACTGGACGGACGACTGGCTGTGGGAAGGTTACGGGGCGCTCGACCGGACCGCCGTTGCGGCGATGGACGCCCAGCTGTCTTCAACAGCAATCAGCGGTTCGGACGGAAGCCAGTTCTGGCCCGGGACGTATTTTGCCTATATCACCAGCAGCGGCCGATACGGCAAGTTTATTGTGGAAAAGTACGAACCCGCCGTCAATCATCGGCTGACCATCGGCTGGACGACGTACAATGCCGACGGGACAATCTATTCCACCGGCACAGGGCTTGTGATTCGCGGCACCTACACGTGCGATTTGGATATCGGCCTGGAGGGCGGTACGGGCGAGGACTGGCAGTGGGCGATGCATACCTCCACAACCCGCTCGCTGATTCCGCGCAACGGCGCCCGATTCAAACTGATATACCGCGCCCCCGGCCCGTAAGAGTTCTTCGAAAACAAAACCTATAGAAACCGATTTTGATCAATCCGTGCCGGTCGGAGGACTCGGCAGGAGGGCCTGCAATTGGCCAAGCAATTCGGGTATGCGATGCTGAACAACGTTCCAAATACGCTCCGTCAAAACCTCTCCATACTCATGAGCCAAAATATTTCGTTGGGCGATAATCAATTTCCAGGGTATCTGGGGCGTTCTTTGCTTGAGAGAATCAGAAATATTTCTGGCTGCTTCTCCTAAAATAAGAATCTGTCTTTCCACAGCAGACCGGAGCATCTTATCGTTTTCAAAATCCTGAAAGGTTTTATGGGAGGCAAAATCCAAAATATCCCGACAGGCCTGAATCATATCCCACAAAAAAGCGCCGTCTCGATTTTCAGGCCGCATAAATGACCTCCAGCTGACCGAATATCTGTTTTTTTCGAAACGGATTTCTGACGGCGGCTTTTTCGACTAAGTCAACCGGGCGGCCGAAAAGTTCCTCGAGTGATTCCTTCAGCTGTGCCAAGTCAAATAAGTCTATGCGGGCTTGCGGGTCGAAGGTAACCAGAATATCAATATCGCTGTCCGGACGAAAATCCTGCCGAAGGACCGAACCGAACAGAGCCATTTCACGGACATGAAACTGTCGGCATATTCTTGAAATCGATTCAGTCGGTAATGGGATCGCAACCATACTTTTCCTCGTTAGACACAGTCTGATTTTACCCCGGTGAAAACAGAAGGTCAATTACGGTTTTTGCACGTCCGCACGGCGGTATTTTCGGAGGGCATCGAGAAAGGCCTGCATATCCGCCGGCAGCGGGGCCTCGAACGTCATCGGTTCGCCCGTGGCCGGGTGCGTCAGTTCCAGTCTCCAGGCGTGAAGGGCCGTGCGGGCCATCAGCGGGTTTTCCGGCGCCGGCTCGCGGTCTTCAATCTGCCAGGGATAGACGACCTTGCCGCCGTAGAGGTCGTCGGCCACGATGGGGTGCTTCATCCAGGACAGATGCACGCGAATCTGATGGGTGCGGCCGGTTTTTAAATCGAGTTTAAGCAGACTGTACCCGCGAAAGGCCTCCAGCGCTTCGTAGATTGTTATCGCTTCTTTGCCGATGTCCGGGCGGATGGCAAACTTCTCCCGGATAAACGGATGCACGCCGAGCGGCTGGTTGATGCAGTCGGCCCGCAGGGCCGGCGTGCCGTGCACAATGGCCAGGTAGGTCTTGCGGGTCTTTCGGTCGGCAAACTGGCGGGACAGTTTCCAGTGGGACGTGTCGTCTTTGGCCACAACCAGAACGCCGGTGGTGTTGCGGTCGAGCCGATGGACGATGCCCGGCCGCCAGTCATCGCTGCCTTTGGAAAGTTTCTGATAGTGATAGACCAGGGCGTTGACGAGTGTGCCGTGTTTGTAGCCGCGGGCGGGATGCACAATCAAATCGGCTTGCTTGTTGATCACAATCAGATAATCATCCTCGTACAGCACATCGAGCGGGATATTTTCCGGAATGAGCTCACGGATGGGCCGCGGCGGCAGAATCAAATCGATTTCATCGCCGGCTCGGAGCTGATAACTTGGTTTGGCGGGCCGGCCGTTGACATTGACTCCCTGCTCTTTGATGAGTTTCTGCAGGCGGGTGCGGCTGAAATGGCTGAATCGTCCGCACAGATACTTATCCAGCCGGCGAAACTTCAGATTGGAGCCGACACGAAAACGCAGACGTTCACCCGCCAGCTCTTCGGTTTCGTCCGACTGTTCGGGCAACTCGTCCGTTTCCGGTTCGGAACCGTTTTCAGAAAGAGGGTATTCCTCGTCCATTGTCATACGGCTACTGGGCGGCTGATTCAGCCGAAGGAGCCGGCACCAGAGACGGCTGGGCGGCGGGGGCGGCCTGCTGCGCTTCAGGAGCAGCGGAAGAGGATTCCTTTTCCTGCGGAGGGGCCGGAGCAAAGACAACCTTTACGGAATTATCTTCCAACTGCTCCAACCGCTGCCGGGCTTGTTCGGTAACCGATGTTCCCTGATAGGCCGTGTTCTGCACAATTCGGGTATAGATGTCGCGGGCCTGTTCGTACTGGCCGCTTTCTTCCGCACAAAGTCCCAGCTGAAGCTCCGCCAGCCCTTTGAGGGTCGGGGACTGGGCCAGCGACAGGGCCTGCTGACAGGCCTCCTGAGCTTTGGCCAGTCTGGAGGAAACCTCCTCGGGGCTCAAATCCGCCTGGAGGTGCAGAGCGGAACGGAGCAGTTTGGCCTCTTCAATGCGTGCCAGAGCCGCCAGGTCTTCCTGCGGAGCCGTCTGAGATGCGGTCCTCAATTCCTCCGCCGCCGAGTCAAGCAAAGAGGCCGGCTGAACTCCTTCCGTCTGACGGGTCGCCTTCGTAACGGCCTCCCGTGCAGTCTGAATCCGGGAGACCATGGCGGCCTGCTGAGCCCGACGGCTTTCCTGACGCCAGTGCTTCCAAAGCGGAATCACAACCAGGGCCGTCAAAATCAGACAAACCCCGATAATCTGATTGGAATACTTCCGCATAAAATCCGGCAGCTGGGCAAAAAACTCCGCCAGCTCGTTGGTCTTCAGTTCGTGACGATGTTCTGCATCCATAACAATTCCTGTTTTCGGCTAATGCCGGCTGCTCGGCAGGTCTGTTCGGCTTTCCCGGCTTCAAAGCCGCCTGCTGGTTCATTGATAAGGTTCCCAAAACCGCTGATTATAAGAAGTTTGCTTTTGACAGGCAAGAACTCTTTGCCCATACTATAGTTTCCCCCTCCGCCGGAGGGGAAGAATGGGAAAATACCGAGGATGCGGAAATGAAAAAAAACCTGCTGGCCTGGACCATTGTGTTTCTTCAGCTTCTGTTGCGGCCCGGTGCACCAAGCCCGCTTTCAGCGGCAACTTTGGATCCCAGCCGACATATCCCGCTCGAACAAGTCCGGCCGGGAATGGAAGGGTACTGCCTGACGGTTCTGGAGGGAACGGCCGTAGAGCGATTTCCCTTGAAAGTACTCAGCATTGTCCGCAATGCCGAGCCTGGGTCGGATTTTATCCTTGTCGTCGGCACGGATGAGCGATTCAAAACCGTCGGCTCCGTCCAGGGATGCAGCGGCTCGCCGGTCTATCTGGACGGTCGGCTGGCCGGAGCCCTGGCAGCCGGCTGGGCGGACGCAGTCGAGCCGCTCTATTTAGTTCGTCCAATTCAGGATATGCTGAATGTAGAATCCCCCGCTCCCTCCGGGCAGGTCCCTTCTCTGGCTCCGGAACCAAAAGACCTTATCCATCCAGAAAAAGCCCAGAAACGTTATCTGGACTGGCTTCAGAAAACCTGTTCCGGCCGCCGCACAAGGCTTCCCCTGATGATGTCGGCACCCGCCGGCGCTGTTCAGTCCCTCCAGCCGATTTTTGAATCGCTCGGTTTTGCAGCGTTCACCGGGGCAGCTGCTGACGATTCCGCAGGTTCTCAGGGGCGGGGACAAATCACCCCGGGCGGTGTGCTGTCCGTTGTTTTGTGCGGAGGGGACATCTCCATCGCCGCCATTGGAACAGCCACCGATGTGGTCGGCGACACCGTTTACGGATACGGGCACAGTCTGCTGGGGACCGGAGCCGTCCAGCTGCCGATGGCGGCCGGCTACATTCATACCACGATTGCCCGCCGGTCTATTTCGTTCAAATTCGGCTCTCCCGGACCGATTCTCGGAACACTCACATCGGATCAGGCCGCCGGTGTTTTCGGGCGAATCGGGCAGGAACCCCCGATGCTTCCATTGCGAATCCATCTGGAGCGTGCGGACCTGGGACAGACCAAAGAGTTTAACTGCCGTGTGGCCGTCCACCCGATGCTGACCCCCTTAATTCTGCGGGTCGCCATTATGTCAGCGGCCCTTTATTACGGGGATTTGCCTCAGGAACATTCCCTCGAGTATCAGGGGACGGTCGAAATCGAAGGGGAGGAACCCATTCAGTTCAAAAATATCAGCACGGATTCGGAAGCCCTCGTGCCGGCATCGGAAATTTCCGGGATTGCCAACCTTCTGATGAACAATCCCTACCGACCGGCCGGCATCCGCTCGGTGGAGCTTTCCCTGCGCATTTCCGGCCGGTCCCGTGCTGCGGAAATATGGGCGGCCGAATTGTCCGATGACAAACCCAAACCCGGCCAGTCTGTGACCGTCCGCACGGTATTGGAGTCCTTCCGAACCGACAAAACCGTTCACTCAATCCACCTGCCGATTCCGGCGGAACTGAAGACAGGCACGTATATGCTTCAGGTGCTGGACCGGGAGGAGTATCTGGCGTTTCTTCAGAAAGCATCGCCGCATCAGTTTACCGCCGAAGACCTGCCGTCGATGCTGGAAGCGGTCCGCCGCATTGTGCAGATGCCCCGCAACCAGCTGACTGCCGTCCTTCTGTTGGGCCGAGGCGGCATCGCCATTCGCCATCAGGACCTGCCGGACCTTCCATCCAGCCGGGTGCTTCTCCTGCAGGACAATCGCCGTTTTACGCCGGCAATGCCGCTGCAAAACTGGATCCAAACGCAAATAACTATGGACTGGATTCCGAGCGGAAACATCACAGTCCCCATTCAGATAGAACCATAAAGGAAGACTTCATGAACAAAAAGCCGTTTTTATTTTTGACGGCGGTTTGGACCGCCGGAATTCTGCTGGCAGGCCCCGCAAAGGCCGTTACCTCCGTGATTACCCGCCATTCCAAAAGCGAGCATTTCCTGAAAGGCAAACTGGACAATCTGATGGTGGATTCCGACGGCAACCTGCGTCTGGCCCGCCGTGCGGAGGTTCTGCTGAAGCCCGAAACCCTTGTGGGCGTCTGGACCATCAATACCGTTCTGGCCGAACCGGACGGTTCGGCCGTTTATCTGGGAACCAGTCCCAACGGCACCCTTTTTAAATATGCCCGCGGGCAAACAGAGATTTTGTATCCGACGGACAGCTCTTCCCGTCCCAAAGATGCGGCGGCGGCCCTGACCGCCCCGCTGCGCAATGAGCATATCTTTGCTCTGGCCTTCGATGCAGGCGGACGTCTCCTGGCGGGCATCAGCGGCAAACAGGCCCGGCTGATTCGGTTTGACAAGGAGCCGACCGTACTCTTTCAATCGGATACCGACCGTTATATTTACGCCGTTCTTGCGGATTCCCAGGGGACGCTGTACATCGGCACCGGTCCCAAGGGGCGGATTTACCGCCTTCCGCCGTTCGGCGGAAACGCAGAAATTGTTTTCGAAAGCCGCGACAAAAACATCCTCTCGCTGGCCTGGGCCAAAGACGGTTCCCTGCTGGCGGGCAGCGACACCCGCGGTCTGCTGTATCAGATCGATGTAAAGACCCGCACCGTCCGCGTTCTCTATGACAGTCAGCAGAAGGAAATTACCGCCCTGACCACGGACCCCGAGGGCAGCATCTATCTGGCGGCTTCCAGCGCCGCCGCGGTGGCCGGACGGATTGACTCCGCCGCTCAGGCGCTGTCCAAATCGCCCGGCAGACCCCAATCCGATACAGAGCCGACGGAACCGGAGGAGCCGGACGAAGGAGGGGATGAAGAAGAGGAGCCGGGTGAATTTCATATGACGGCGGCAAATACGGTCGAAGAACAGCGGCCGATGCCCCCAACCGCCCCGCCGGCTCCGCCGGTCGGACCGGGGCCGCGCGCCGCCAGCATGCTGGTCCGAATCAGCCCGGACGGGTTCGCGCGGGAAATCTTTTCCGACCGAGTTGTCTTTTACGATCTGCTTTATCAGGACGGCATCATTCTGGCGGCTACCGGCAACCAGGGGCGTCTTTTCGGGCTTGACCCCGTCATTGACCATCGCTCTATTTTGTATCAGAATGACAAATCCGCGCAGATTACCGCTTTGACTGCTGATGCAGAGAAAGGGCTTCTGCTGGCGCTGTCCAATCCGCCGCAGCTGGTTCGTCTGGCTCCAGAAGCAGCCCCGGAAGGCACTTATACCTCCGACCTCATTGACGCCGGTCAGCCCGCCCGCTGGGGAAAAATTCAGGCCGAAGCGCGTCTTCCGGAGGACACGTCCATCCGGTTTTCCGTTCGCAGCGGCAATCTCAACGAACCCAATGACCCGACCTTTTCTCCATGGACGGCCGAACAAGAGCTGACCAAACCGGCGGATTTGGGCTGTCCGGTTGCACGGTACCTGCAATATCGGCTTACCCTGGTTCGAGGCAAATCCGCGCAAAGTCCTCTTCTGCAGGAAGTAGCGATTGCTCACAGTATTCCGAATCTCCCGCCGCAGATTCAGTCCCTGCAGGTTCAGCCCTCCAAAGACAAGCAAAAACCCTACCTGTTCCAAATCCTGGCGCGGGCTTCGGATGAAAACGGAGATACGCTGGTGTATCATTTCGATTTCCGTAAACAGGGCCGCAAACGCTGGATTTCCCTGAAAAAAGACTCGGAAAAGCCCGTGTTTGAATGGGACAGCCGAACAGTGGAAGACGGGCGGTATGAAATCCGGCTGACCGCCGATGACAAACGCTCCAATCACCCTTCCGACGCCCTGACCTCCTCCCGCATCAGCGAGACCGTTATTGTGGACAATACAGCCCCCACCGTGGAAGATGTGCATTTGAACGTCCAGGGCCGCACGGTGGAGATTCGTTTCAGTGCCGCAGACGTTTTTTCGGCTGTGGCCGAAGCCCGGTACACTCTTAACAGCCGGGAAGACTGGGCCGGACTGCTGCCGGATGACCAGGTGTTTGATACGACAGAAGAACAATTTACGCTGCGGGTGGAAAACCTCGAGCCGGGCGATCACGTGTTGACGCTGGCCGTCAGCGACAGCCCGGGCAATACACGCTACCAAAGTTTCGAATTTACCATCGGCCAAAACGGATAACTATGCGCTTGCTGGCGTTTGAGTCTATCGTCAGGACCGTTGCAGATCTATGCATTCGGGCCGCCTATGAACTGCCGGAGGACGTGTCGGCAGCGGTTCGGAAGGCCGCACAAAACGAATCCAATCCGCGTGCCCGACTGATTCTGGAGCAGCTGCTCGAAAACGCACGCCTTGCCGCCGCCGAACGCATCCCGATTTGTCAGGATACGGGTCTGACAATTGTTTTTGCCGAACTGGGCAGCCGTGTGGTAATCACTCCGCCGGCGGACAATCCCTCCGCCACGCTGACGGATGCCATTCAGCAGGGCGTTGCGCTGGCTGCGCAGGAAGGCCTGCTTCGCAAAAGCGTCGTTGCCGAACCGCTGCACCTGCGGCGCAACACAAATACCAATACTCCGGCTTTTGTTCATTGGAGTCTTGTGCCCGGTGAGCAGCTGCGGCTCAGTGTCATCCTCAAAGGCGGCGGCTGCGAAAACAAAAGCGCTTTTCGGATGTTTAAACCGACCGAATCCCCTCAGTCCGTCTGCCGCTGGATTGTCGAGCAGGTCCGAAATGCCGGGGCGGATGCCTGCCCGCCGTTTGTAGTCGGGGTCGGTATGGGCGGCGATTTTGAAGTCTGCTGTCTTCTGAGCAAAAAAGCTCTGCTGCGCCCTGTCGGCAGCCGACACACAGACCCGTTCTACGCCGCCCTCGAAGAGGATTTACTTCGGGATATCAACGCTCTGGGGGTAGGTCCGCAGGGGCTGGGAGGAGATACAACCGCGCTGGGGGTTCAGATTGAAACAGCTCCCTGTCATATCGCCTCGCTGCCGGCGGCCGTCAATATCGAATGCCACGCCCACCGTCACGCCTCCGCCGTTCTGTAGCCGAGGTCATTCCGACAGGGATTTCAAAATCCGGTCCGTATCGACGTAATCCCGCACCATTTGATGGAGCCGGATAATCTTGTCTGTATCATACGAGCGAATCTTAAAACCCAGGTCTTTCATCCGGGCACTGACGGTAAACGTGTCATCGTCGCTCAGCAGCACCGGAATCTGACTGGCCCGAAGAAGCGGTTCAATCGTCGGATGCGGCTCAAACCCGCCGGTCAGAATCATCCCGCCGGTTTTGTCCCCATAGCGCGACAGCAGCAGAATCGTAATCAGGATGTTGTCGATACGATCGCCGGGGATAATCACAAGGGTATGGTCTTCAATATGCCGAAAGACATGCTGCGGCTCCATCGCCGCAATAATGGTGTGATTAATCCGGTTGGTTAGAGCATCCGTGCCGCACAGAATCTTATAGCCGAATTCCTCCGCCACCTGTCCGACGGTAAACTCCGCCAGCGACGGCTCATAGGGCATTGCCCCGACCAGCTCCGTCCCCAAAAGACGCAGTCCTTTGGCGGCGGTCTGTCGAATCTTGTCGTATTTTTCCGGGAGAATCTTGTTCAGAATTACCCCAATCACCTCAACCTTATGGTCAGCAAAGAGAGCCAGACTCAGGGCAATTTCGTCGAGAGGCCGCCCGATGCCTCCTTCGGTGACAATCACCACCTTGGCTCCGAGCAGACGGGCCACCCGGGCGTTGGAAAGCCCAAAGCAGCTGCCGACACCGGCATGTCCGGTCCCCTCGTAAATCAGCATCGGATGTTCCCGGCTGAGTTTCTGATGCACCTGAAGAATCTGCTCCTCGAGCGGACCGACATCGGGGTTTTCAATGAACCGCTGGGTAAACCCCTTTTCAATCGCAATCGGGCTTAGATAATACGGGTCATCCTTCAGGTGAAAAACCTGGTGCATCAGCACGCCGTCTTCATCAATATTTTTGTCATGATAGCGGACATAATGCTGGCCGACCGGTTTGCAATAGCCCGGATTGAGCCCCTGCTCCTGCAGCAGCTGCATCAGGCCCAGACAAACCGAAGTCTTGCCGCTGTCGCGAAGGGTGGCACCTATATAAATCGGTTTCATAGCCCTTTTCTCAGATTCACTCGCTTTCTCTCTGGCAATAGTTTAAATTATAAGCAGTCTTGCTCGGGCAATCTATAAAAAAGAGGAAAAACCGGTCAGCCGCCTATAGGCGACAATAGGTGTCTTTTATCATCCGTAAAAAACGCTTGCGTAAGCCGCGCACTCCTGTGATACTGATTCTCTGATACAAGGAGAAACCTATGAAAAAATTCTATGCCCACCCGACGTTCTTCACACTGTGCAAAGTTTTTCTTCCTGCGATGATTCTTGTTTGCTTTGCCATTCTTCTGCTGCACAAGAAAATAGGGCCGGAAGACCTGACGCCTTCGTTCGAGGTCAGCGGCACAGTCACCGATGCCCAAACAGGTCGGCCGATTGCAGGGGCGGTCGTTTATGATGACGGCTACGGCCCTTTGCCCCGACAGCAGACAATCACCGACCCAAACGGAGTTTTCCGACTGAAAACCTGGAATGAGGAACACAACATCACAGCAAGGGCGGAAGGATATAAACCCCAGACCCTCGTCCTGAAAACCTTTCCTTTCGACAACGCAAATCGTCTGCATTTCAAACTGGAGCCCGGCGAGTCCGAAGCAATCGCTTCCGTTCTCGGCAAACCGATATTCCGCAAGGACATGGAGCCGCAGCCGGAACTGATGGAGCAGTACAAAAGCCGAATGACCGAGGATAAATATGCACAATGACTCGACCGCTATCGAGAGCAGTTCAACTCTGACGACACCCCATTGCATCACTTTTGCTTTTCTGAGCCGTTTTCTTCGGCGACGTTTTGGCGGATTCGGCGGTCCAGAGGACTCAGTCCCCACAATACAGCCAGCGCCACGAGCGTAACAATAACGGCGGCTTCATACAGTGCAAATCCGCAGGCGATGCCGATTCCGGTCACCAGCCAAATCGTCGCCGCTGTCGTGATGCCGTGTATTTCGTGTGTACCGCGAATCACCGCTCCGGCCCCGATAAATCCGACACCGGTAATGACCCCCTGTAAAATGCGGGAAGCTGTATCCAGCGATTCCTCGCTGAGGGACAGGGCCAGATGGGTAAACAGGGCGGCCGCCAAACAAATCAGGATATTCGTCCGCAGACCGGCCGGCTTGCGGTGAATCTCCCGCTCCAGACCAATCAGCCCGCCGAGCAAAATGGACATTCCCAAAGGAACCAAGGAGGACCAATCAAGGAAATCTACATTCATTTTCACCCCTTTCAAAGACTTGTAACAACATAACTTCATTTATCCAAAGAAGTTATAAAAAACAAGCAAAATTTTTCAATTTTTTCTTGCCAACTCGTCGAAAGAAAGGTATAGTTAATATCATTATTCCGACCGTTTTAATGAGATAACAAAATGACCCAAACATTTGAGTACTTTCAGATTTCGCAAAAAAGCCGTTATGCTTTGCGTGCCCTGCTGCACTTGGCCCTGCTGGACAAGCATCAGCCGGCAGCGGTGAGCAAACTGGCGCAGAGTCAGCAGATTCCCACTCGTTTTCTGGAGGTAATCCTGAATGAACTCCGACAGGGAGGATTTGTTCTGGCAATCCGAGGCAAACACGGCGGGTATCTCCTGGCAAAACACCCCCGGGAAATCTCCCTCGGCCAAATCATCCGCTTTTTGGAATCTTCAAACAGACAAATGCTCCCAGCCTATATCGATGGCGCTCCTTCCAGTGAAAAGCTGCTTTTCGAGAAGATTAATACTTCCATTTCTCTGATTCTGGACTCTACAAGTCTTGAGGATTTGGCCGCTGAGGAACAAAAACGAATGAGCAGCTACATAGCCAACTATGTCATTTAATTTTTTTAAATTTATATTCCTAAATACTAATAGGAAAACAAGTGTCTCAAAAAGAGGTTCGTATGGAAACCCATTACCGAAGCGTATTAAAGGCATTCAGCTACCGACTGACCGGTACGCTGGTTACCATTTTGTCCGCCTGGCTTATCACAGGGTACTCCAGTGCAGCGCTGAAAATCGGTCTGTTGGACATTCTGGTCAAAACCTTTGTTTTTTACTGTCATGAACGATTCTGGAACCGCGTTCCGATCGGAAAAATGAAATCCCCGGAATATCAAATTTAACGATGGAGGTTAACCATGCTGAAAGAGTTGTGTGTTCAAGACGTCAGACAACTGGTAGAAGATCTGAATTTTGCCGAGAAAGTTGACCGGGCCTTAACACTGATTGAAGCGGCCTGGAACGAATATGGGGACCGGCTGGCGGTCGCCAACAGTCTCGGAAAAGATTCGATGGTCGTCTGGGACCTGGCCAAACGGGTCAGTCCGAAGATTGCCGGATTTGTTGTTACCACTCGATACAAACCAAAAGAAACTGTCGAGTTTATGAACAAACTTGTCAGACGATATCCGGAACTGAAGGTATTTAAAAATGATGCGGAGATTGAACCGAACTTATACAGAACGAATCCCGACCGCTGCTGCGAACTGCTGAAGGTTGAGCCGACGCGCCGGGCTATCGAAGAAATGAATGTCGGCTGCTGGGCGACAGGTCTCCGCTGCACGGAAGGGCGAACAAGAACCGATTTTCAGGAAGTCGAAGAGCGGGACGAAGGTCTGATCAAACTGAATCCGATTCTAATTTGGTATGAGCGGGAGGTCTGGCAGTATCTGGCACTGCATCAGGTGCCGGTTAATCCTCTCTATGCCAAAGGTTACCGCTCGCTGGGATGCGCTCCGTGCACACGCATTGCTCAGGGAGCCGACGAACGGGCAGGCCGCTGGGTCGGCACCAGCAAATGCGGAGGAGAATGCGGCATCCATACGCGCCCGCTCAAGGGAACTCCTATGGAGAATCGCTCATGAAACCGACTGCCCCCGCCGGCCAATGCCAAAACGGGCCTGGCGAACCGCTTCGAATTCTCGGCACCTACCCGCAAAAGCAGGAGGGGCTCTCTATGCAGCGAATCCCGATTTTAGGCGGGCGAATCACCTGGCAGCAGTGGCGGGCGGTTGCCGAACTGGCGGAGCAGTTTACGCCGGATACGCCGCTGCATCTGACAACCCGGCAGGACATCGAGCTGCACAATGTCCGTCAGGCCGATGTGCCTGTCCTTTATCAGGAACTGGACCGGGCAGGTCTGGACACCTACGGGGCCTGCGGCGACTCGATTCGAAATATCACCGTTTCGCCGGGCTGCGATCTGCATCCGGATGATTTTGACCTGCTGCCGGCCGCCCGGCTGTTTCATCAGGTGCTGAATGACCAAACCGCCGGACGGACGCTGCCGCGAAAGTTCAAAATCAGTTTGTGCGGGCTGCGCGACAATCGGGGGGCGCCATACCTCAGCGATTTGGGTTTTCTGATTCAGCCGGACGCGACCTTTCGGGTCGTCGGGGCCGGTTCCCTGGGGCCGATACCCCGGACCGGCATCGACCTGTATGAACAGGTGCCTGCGGAAGCGGTTCTGCCGCTGGCGGCGGCGGTTCTGGAGTTGTTTATCGAGCTGGGCGAACGAAACAACCGCTCCCGGGCGCGGCTGCGGCATATTCGGGAACGGCTGGGGGATGAGCCGTTTCGAACGGAACTGGACCGTCGATTCCAGACACTTCGCAAACGGCAGGCCTGGCCGTCCGTGCCGCTGCCGCACGGACGCAGCGGATACCGGCATCTTTATGCTCTCCAGCTTCCCGGAGGCGATTTGACGGCCCAGGCGGCGCTGGAACTGGCTCAAACTGCTCAATCGGCCGGAGCCGTT
The DNA here is from genome assembly GCA_029552545.1 of Planctomycetota bacterium. Taxonomy (GTDB): domain Bacteria; phylum Planctomycetota; class Phycisphaerae; order Sedimentisphaerales; family Anaerohalosphaeraceae; genus JAHDQI01. The sequence continues at coordinate 77,549 of JAKPDO010000031.1, read as the reverse complement.
CTGCGAATTACACTTTCTCACAGCTTGGAATTATACGCCAACACCCCGTTCCCGCTCCCGCCATCCCTGAGACATCTTACGGACCTGCCGTGTGTGGTTGCCTGTCCCGGAGCGGACAGCTGTCCGCGGGCCTTGGCGGATGCCAAACAAATCGGAATACAAATCCAGCAGACAGCCGTTTTTCGTTCCGCCGGCTGTCAAATTGCCGTCTCCGGCTGTCCGAACGGCTGTGCCCAAAGTGCCGCGGCTGACATCGGGCTGATTGGACGGCGAAAAACCCTGAACGGCCGGCAGCAGGAGTGTTTCGATGTATATCTAAACGGCGGACAAGGGCAATCTCCCCAACTGGGACGGAAGACTGAAACTGTTCCGGCGGAACAAATCGAATCCTGGCTTCAAAACTATCTGGAACAGTCAGAGAGACGCGAACAGATTACTCGCCTACCAAACCCGGCAGCAGCTCCGGATGCTCGACCTGCTCGAGGGTCTGGCGAATGAACTCCCGCCAGTGGGGCAGGCGGTGCGTGCGGCGCTGGAGGATGATGTTGCGCAGCGTTCGATAGCTCATACACCACAGCCGGGTCTGAAGGAATCCCTCCGGCAGACGTTTTTTGACACCAACAATATCCTGCCGTACGGCGGCCTGATGAATCGCCCGCAGGGTCTCCAGCGAACAGCTGTCCGGCTCAAAATTGGCCTCCAAAAAGGCGGCAACTGCATCTGCATCGTCCAGATTGACCGCCAGCAGTTCGCCGCTGAGCGTGTGCATCGTGCTTTCGGACTGCTTGGTGGACAGCCGGAATGTGTCGGCCTCCTGCCACCAGTAGCGAGGGGCCCGGACATCCAGCCAGACGATAATGCTCTCGAGGAACTTATTGTGGCCGCCGTCTTTGTCGGCCAGCCGGCGGGCGACGGCCTCCATCTTCTCCGGGCACTGCTTTTTGTTGTGCGACAGCCCCAGCAAAGCGGCCTCATAGCCCGCTTCATTGACCTTTCGGACCCGCATATAAACAGCACTGCCCGCTGTGTGTTCCGTCTTTTCTCTCTCTATGGCCGATTCCATTCCCGCTTTTCCTGAAGAGTTTCTCACTCTATACAAGTTCTCAGAAAAAAAGCAAGGAGAACCGTCCTGGGCTGCTCTAAAAAGAATCTTTTTGCGAACCACAAGCTCAACGGGGTTCCGGCAGGCACCGGTTCAATCTGCCGGATAGGAAGGATTTTCAAAATGAAGGAGCTTTTTTTTCATCTCAACCCCTCCTTCGGCGGAAAACCCGCCCAGTCTGCCGTCTGAACAAACAACTCGATGACAAGGAATAATCAGCGGCAATGAATTTGCCGCCAGCGCTCGGCCTACGGCTCGAGATGCTTTTGGAAAACCCGATTGAGCAGCGAGAGAGCTGTAAGTAATTGTTTTTCCATACCCTACACCCCTTAAGGCCCAAAGAACCCTTTTTTGAAAATCAGTCAGGCCCTCCAGACAAACCGGCACTCGGCCAAAATCAACATATTTGCCCTCGAAATACTCCTGTATCAACTTTTGAATATCTTTTCTGTAACTGGGTTCGTATTTAGCACCCACTCCGTTTATCAAAGATGCAAAAGCGTCTCGCCGGTTCCTGAAGGGCAGCGCGGTACGAAGGAGAGCGTTTTCATCCCCCAAAATCCCGAACCAACCCCAGCGCGTTCTAAATATTGAATAATATAGAGCCATATTCGCCACTTTTAAGCAATCTTTCCTTGTCCCGACAGGAAAAGCCGTTGACGGACGACCTGAAATATGATAAATATTTTCGTTTCCTGTTAAAGGGAGATTTTCTGTCTTTATCCGATAAAAGCGGTGATTGGGGCGATGACGTTAGAGGAATTAAGAAAGCAGATTGATGCAATCGACGAAAAACTCGTCGAGTTAATCAATCAGCGCGCCCAAATCGCCGTCGAAATCGGCAAACTCAAAAAGGGCCGAAATGACCCGGTTTACGTACCGCATCGGGAAAAAGAGGTACTGGACAAAATTGCGGCCCTGAACAAAGGCCCCCTTCCCAACAAAGCCCTGTTTGCGGTCTGGCGGGAAATCATGAGCGGCTCATTCTGTCTGGAACAGCCGCTTCGAATCGGATTTTTGGGGCCCAAAGGCAGTTTCAGCCACAACGCCGCTATCTTAAAGTTCGGCCAGAGCGTCGATTATGAAGCCCTGGCGGATATCCGCGCCATCTTCGAAGAGGTCAGCAAGGGACACTGTCAGTTTGGAATCGTACCGATCGAAAATTCCGCGGGCGGAGGGGTTCGGGAATCGCTGGACGCCTTCATTGAAACAGATGTGATGGTCTGTGCGGAAGTGCATATGGCAATTCACCATAACTTAATGGCGAACTGCCCGATGGCCCAGATTACCAAAATCTACTCGCAGCCGGAGGTTTTTGCCCAGTGCCGCAACTGGTTGGCGGCCACCTTCAAAGATGCGCAGACGATTCCGGTGGCCTCTTCCTCGAAAGCGGCCCAGTTGGCCGCCGAGGAGCCCGGGGCCGCCGCCATTGCCTCCGCCATCGCCGCGGAAATCTACGGGCTGAAAATCCTCTGCGAGGATATTGAGGATATCGCCAGCAATGTCACGCGGTTTTTGATTATCGGCAAGCAGGATGCCCAGCCGACGGGCGATGACAAAACCATCATTCTGTTCAGTACGGCCCACCGAACAGGAGCCCTCGTGGATGTGCTGAACGTTTTCAAGGAATACAATATTAATATGACCAATATCGGCTCGCGTCCCAACAAGAAACGCGAGTGGGAATATTACTTTTTCGTGGACTTCCTCGGACACCGGCAGGATGAAAATGTCCGCAAGGCCCTCGAGGAGGCCAAAAAGCATTGTCTGCAGCTGTCGGTACTGGGCAGTTTTCCGCGCAACACCGTTGTTCTGTAGCCCAGTTGGATGAAATGAGAACGGAAAACAAAAACAGGAGACCCCTATGAGAACCTTGTTCCTGGCCGGGAACTGGAAAATGAACACAAACAGTGCCACCTCTGTGAATTTGGCGGCCGGTCTGGTTCGTGAACTGGCCCCGATTCAGAACGTCCGCATCGCTGTCTGTCCTCCGTTCGTGTATCTGCAGTCGGTGGCGGCGGCCCTGAGCGCCTCCCAGATTGAGCTGGGGGCCCAGGATGTCTATTACGAAGGCAACGGGGCCTTCACCGGCGAAATCAGCTGTGAGATGCTCAAGGACTGCGGCTGCACGTATGTCATTATCGGCCACTCCGAACGCCGGCACATCCTCGGAGAGAGCGACCGGCTGATTAACCTGAAAATCAAGGCCGCAGTCAAGGCCGGCCTGAAGCCGATTTTCTGCGTGGGCGAACTGCTCGAAGAGCGGGACAACGGCAAAACGTTCGATGTGGTCGAACAGCAGATTCGAAAGGGGCTGGAAGGGCTTTCCGCCGAACAGGTCAAAACCGTCACGATTGCCTATGAACCGGTCTGGGCCATCGGCACCGGCCGCAATGCGACCCCCCAGCAGGCCCAGGAGGTCCACGAACGCATCCGCCGGCAGCTGAAGGAAACCTACGGAGCGGAGCTGGCGGAAAAAATGACGATTCAGTACGGCGGGTCCGCCAAGCCGGCCAATACCGCTGAACTGCTCGCCCAGCCGGATGTGGACGGCCTGCTCGTCGGCGGGGCCAGTCTGAAAGTGGAAGACTTTGCGGCGATGGTGAAAACCGCCGCCGCTCTGAAAAAATAACCATTTGCAAAAGGAACTCAATGTATGGTCATGACGCTGGCAATGATGTCGTTTCTGATGAATGTCCTGATGGTGCTGTTTATTCTCGTCGCCCTGCTGCTGATTCTGATTATTCTGATTCAGAAAGGCAAAGGCGGCGGATTAGGGGCCATGTTCGGCGGGATGGGGGCTTCCAGTCTGCTCGGTTCGAAGACCGGCGATGTTCTGACGTGGATTACAATCGGCCTGGTTTCGCTGTTTCTGGTGCTGGGCGTACTGCTCGACAAAACACTCAAGAGCCAAGTCCGCGAGCAGCCTTCGGTGCCGCCGGCTTCTTCCGCACCGAGCAGCGGCCCGGAAACACCGGCTGCAGAAGCGCCGGCCACTTCCGAACAGCCGGCCGCACCAGCCGCTCCAGCCGCTGAGACACCGGCTCCGGCGGCACCGGCGGCATCGGAAGCAGCCCAGCCGTCTTCGCAAACCCCTCCTGCCCAAAATCCGTAATTGGATTGCAAGGAAGATACGGCCATGGTCAGCAGTATGACAGGGTTCGGACAGGCGGCGGCGGAAGTGGACGGTGTGCTCTATACCGTGGAAATCCGCTCGCTGAATAACCGGTATCTGAAGACCCAGCTGAGACTGCCGGATATCGCCGCCTTTTTGGAAGACGACCTGGACAAACTGCATCGCGAGCATTTTCATCGGGGCAGCATCAACTACTCGCTGCGGATGAAAAACGTCAGCGGCCAGGCCCTGATTGACATTGATGAGCAGGCCCTGCGGACGTATATGGCACGGCTGACGGGCCTTGTCGGCGGCGACAGCGGCCCTTTCCGGGTTGATTTGGCTTCTCTGCTGACGCTGCCCGGGATTGTTCAGCCGAGCACGCCGGATTTGGAAACGCTCGAGAAAATCCGTCAGACAGTGCTGGATTTGACCCGTCAGGCCTTTGAACGGCTCAAAGAAACGCGGCTGGAAGAAGGCAAGCTGCTGGCGGAGGACCTGCGGGCCAACTGTGCGGTCATCCGGGAAAAACTGGCCCTGATTCGGCAGCGCAAGGACGCCGTGGTGGAAGAATACCACCAGCGGCTTCGCAAACGGGCGGCGGACCTTCTGGCTCAGGCCCAGCTGGAGATGGACCAGGCCCTGCTGGCCCGCGAGGTGGCCATCTTTGCGGAGCGGTCGGATATCTCAGAGGAATTGATACGCCTCGAAACGCATCTGAACCATTTTGAGGCGTGCCTGGAGGGGGATGAGCCGGCCGGACGCCGGCTGGATTTTATTGCACAGGAACTGCTGCGCGAGGCCAACACCATCGCCAGCAAGGCCTCCGACGCCCTGATTGCCCAGTGGGTAATCGACATCAAATGCGCCGTGGACCGCATCAAGGAACAGGTGCAGAACATTGAATAGACCGGAACGTGCCGTCATGACGAACGCCTCCAATAAAAAAGGCAAGCTGGTGATTTTGTCCGGGCCGTCCGGCGTCGGAAAGACCTCCATCAGCCGGGAAATCATCCGGCGGCTGGGGGCCTATTTCAGCGTGTCGCTGACTACGCGGCCTATCGGCGCCGGCGAAAAAGACGGCGTGGATTATCATTTTGTCTCGAAAGAAGAGTTTGAGCGGGCCCTGGCCGACAATGAACTTCTCGAGCATGCGTGCGTATTCGGGAATTATTACGGCACGCCTCGCCGGCCTGTGGAGGAGGCGCTGGCGGCCGGGCGTATCGCCCTGCTCGAAATTGACGTGGACGGTGCCCGGCAGGTTGTCCGGCATTTTCCGGATGCGATTACGATTTTCATCCTGCCGCCGCGGCTGGAGGACCTGGCCAAGCGGCTGAACGCCCGCAACCGGGGCGAGGATGAACAGGCCCGGCTCAAACGGCTTCAGCGGGCTCAGGAGGAAATCGCGGCGGCGGCCAGAGAGTACAAATACCGTGTTGTCAACGATGACCTGAACAAGGCCATCGAAGAGGTGATACAAATCATCCAAAATGAACCGAAAAAAGCAGGAGAATAAACGATGATTGAAGAACTGAAGGATACCGCAATTATTAAAAAGGTCGGCGGACGGTTTAAATTGTCGGCGATTATCCAGAAGCGTCTGCTGGAAATGATGGAAGGCGGACGGCCCCTGATTGAAAACACCGAAGGAATGACGCCGATGGAAATCGTCATTGAAGAGATTAAGCAGGACAAAATCGCTCCGGACTACGGCACCCCGGCGGAAAAACCGAAGAAAGAGCCGTTTTAATGTGTCTGTTGAGGCCGTATCCGACAAGACGCTGTAAAGAAATGGATTCCCGCCTTCCTCCTTCGCTAAAAACTTCGGAGGACAGGATGCTGGAAGGAGAGAAATGAAGACTGGATTCCCGCCTGCGCGGGAATGACAGGGGCAACGGGAATGACAGGGGCAGCGGGAATGACAGAAGCAACAGAAATGATTTACGGTAATACGAGACTTTAGGAATTCCTTCCATGGCAGCGGACCTGAGCATTTTGGCGAATAAGAAGATTGTGCTCGGCGTGTCGGGCGGAATCGCGGCGTATAAGGCGGCGGATTTGGCCAGCAAGCTGACCTCCGCCGGCGCGGCGGTCCGAACGATTCTCACGGAGGCCGCCCAGAAACTGATTGGAGCCAAGACCTTTGAGGCCCTAACCGGCCAGCCGGTCTATACCGACCTGTGGTCGGCACCGGAGGAGTTTCAGATCGGACATGTCCAGACGGCCGACTGGGCGGATGCGCTGGTTGTGGCGCCCGCCACGGCCGACATTCTGGCCAAGACCGCCGCAGGGATATGCGACGACCTGCTGAGCACAACCCTCTGCGTCTGCTGGGAAAAGCCGATTCTGATGGCGCCGGCGATGAACACCCGGATGTGGACGAATCCGGCGACCCGCCAGAACATCCAGACCCTCACAGCCCGAAATATCCGCTTTGTCGGGCCCGCCGCCGGCCGGCTGGCCTGCGGAACGGAAGGCATCGGGCGAATGGCCGAGCCGGCGGAAATCCTCGAGGCCCTTGTTCAACTCCTTCAAAAATAACTCTCCTCGAACTTCAAAAAAAAGAGTACCTCCGCTTTCTTTTCATTGATATACTCTGCAGCAGGATTGTCTGCTGTTCTGACGAGACGGCAGACAGAGAAGTATCATGAATGCGGAGGCACAAAAATGAAGGCATTCGCTGCAAACACAAAATCCTTTTTCCTCTTACTTGTTCTTTTTGGAACAATTGGGCTGATTTCCTTTGCTGCTGTCTCAGAAAAGAGCCGGGAATATGAGATTTCCGTACCGCCCTACAAAAGCGATATGGTGCGGATGATAGAGGCGTATGAGCGGCTCAGCGACCAGTATCTGGTCCTGGTTCAGCAGCACCTGCTGAAGATGGATGCGGACAATCAGGCCGTTTTGAAAAAGCTGGAGGCCCTCGAGAAAAAACTGGATGAGCTGAACCGGAAAATAGACCGGCTGCTTCCGTCCGAGTCCCCCGCCGCCGAAAGAACCTCTCCGTAAAAAAGTCGGAACCCGCCGTCGGCTGTTTTCGTATCTATTGCCGTCTTCCGGAGATACAAAATGCTGAATCGGACACATACGAGGGCGTTTCTTTGGCTCTGGCCCGCTTTGACAGCCGCCGTCCTGTTGAGCAGCCCTGCGGCGGCGGATTTCTTCCAGATTTATCAATATGAACTGGAGCGTTCGTCCGTCCGGTTTTACACGGATATTCGGGACGGCCGGCCGGGGATTGTCGCGGACTTTGCCGGCACAAAGGACCTGCACTACTACGCCTCCGCCAAGACAGCCCCGGCACCGGGTGTGGAACTGAAAATCGCCGTTTCCGCCGAGGGCGTCCGTTTCGGCAAACCCATCTTCCCGAAACCCAGTCTGTTCCGGGAGGAGGCCCTCAATCAGGATGTCGAGGTCTTCGCGGGCAATTTTCAAATCTTTGTGCCGGCTGAATCGGGGTTTCAGACGGCCGCGGGCCCTGTGGAGATTACGCTCAGCGGCTTGGCCTGCACGAGCAAACTCTGTCTGACGCCGTTCCGCAAAACCTTTCGAGGCGTGCTCCGTCCCGGGGCGGATGCGTCCGGTCTGCCGAAACTGGAGCAAATCACGGAGGCGGCTTCCGGGGGGGTGTTTGTCCCCACCCAGTCCCAGGCAGAGTCTTCGCTGGCTGGGATGCTGAAGGACTGGACGGAAGATGCGGCCGGACAGCCGACTCGCCGGTCGGCTTTGTTTTATTTTCTGCTGGCGATTCCGGCCGGGCTGTCCATCAACCTGATGCCCTGTGTGCTTCCGATTCTTCCGCTGATTATTCTGCGGCTGATTGCCAACGCCAAAGAATCTCCGGCCCGCCGCTTTGCCCTCGGGCTGGCCTTCTGCGGCGGAATCGTCCTTTTCTTTGCTGTGTTTGCGGTGCTGGCAGTGCTAATTCAGATGACAACGGGCGCTGTGATGGATCTGAACTCGCTGTATCGGCAGCCGAACGCCGTGATTGTTCTGTTTCTGCTGCTGGTGTTTTTTGCGCTGGCGTTTCTGGATGTGATTTCGTTTACGCTGCCGTCTTCACTGTCCGGCCCGCAGCAGGCCGCCGGCGGAATCCTCGGTTCCATCGGAATGGGCTTTTTTGCCGGACTTTTGAGCACTCCTTGCAGCGGGGCTCTGCTGGGAGCGGTGCTGGTGTGGGCGCAGTCTCAGCCGCCTGCGGTCGGCAGCAGCGCGATTGTTCTGATGGGGGCGGGGATGGCCCTGCCGTATCTGGTGCTGGTGAGCATGCCCAGACTGCTCGATCGGCTGCCCAAACCAGGGCCCTGGATGGACCTGATGAAAAAAACCGGCGGGTTTCTGCTGCTGATTCTGGCGGTGAAATTTACCCTGACCGCTCTGAACAAAGACCGACTGATAAACGTCCTTTTGTACGGCGTGATTTTTGCCTTCTGTGTGTGGATGTGGGGACAGTGGGTTTCGGCGCTGACCCCCGCCGGGCGGCGGAGAACCGTTCGGGCGGCGGCGCTCCTGCTGGCGGCTGTCTGCGGTTTCTGGCTTCTGCCCGCCGAACCGCCCGCCGCTGTGGACTGGCAGTCCTATGACGCCCTCAGGATTGAACAGGCCCTTGAAGACGGACAGGTCGTGCTGATTAAGTTTACCGCCGACTGGTGCACAAACTGCAAGATTGTGGAGCGCAGGGTCTATCAGCGGTCGGACATCGCCAAACTGCTGGCCGAGCGGAATATCCTGACCGTCAAGGCCGATACCACACAGGCGGATTTTCCGGCCTCCGGCGACCTCAAAAGCGTCTTCGGCGAGGCCGGCAACCTGCCGGTGACTATCCTGCTCAATCCAAAAACCCGAACGCTGCTGAAACTCCGCGGCATCTTTGAGCCCGAGCAGCTGCAGGAGGCCGTTCGCCGGATTCCCCTAACCGGCCAACCTTGAAAAAACTCCTTTGTTTGGATAGGATTTCCACACGGACTTTTAAAGGGAAATCCGATGAGTTTAATTGCGGGCTGTTTCTGTCTGAAAGAGCAGCCGAAAGGAGAGGTTTGTTTCGAAACGATGAAGGCCTACCCGCTGCTTCTGGCGGACAGCGGACGGCCGTACGAGCTGCTTTTTGAAAAAACACCGCAGGCGGTTCTGCTGGCCAAATATCGACAGACGCAGCCGCCGCAGCTGTTTTTCGGACAAACGAAGGATTTGTTGATCCTGACGCTGGGCTATCACGACCTGTCGTATCCGCCGGCCTGGGCGGAAGGATTGACGCTCGAACAGGCGGCTGAACGGGTGCAGAACAGCCAGGGGCAGTTCGTCACCGTTCTGGCCGACCGGCGGCAGGCCCAAATCAAAATCGTCAACAACCGTTACGCAACCAGGGCCTTCTATTATCTGCTTGACGGTGATACACTCTGGTTTGCTTCCAACATCACCTTTCTGATGCATCTGTGCGGGCAGAAGGCCCGGCCGGACCCGGTTGGGATTCTGCAGATTGCCTGCTACGGACACACCATCAGCCCCCGCACGCACACCCAAGGCGTGCGCCGGCTGTTTCCGGCCACCTGCCTGTCCGCCTGCCCCAAAGGTATTCAGGAAACAATCTATTGGCATCTCGGATATGACGTATTGGAGGGTCTGAAACCGGATTCATATGCGGAGGAGGTGTTTGAAACCTTTGCGCAATCGGTGGCCCGAAGCATGGCCCGCTCGCCGGCCGGGTTTATCAGTCTGAGCGGCGGGATGGACAGCCGAATGGTTGCCGGTGCGTCTGTGCGATACGGCAAATGGCCCGCCTTTACCTTTTCCAACAACACGGATGTGCTCGAGACGCCGGATGTGAAGGCAGCCCGGCAGGTTTGTCAGCGGCTCGGACTGGAGCATCACGTCGTCCAGATGACGGCGGAAGAGGCGTTTGAGGCGGCGGATGAAATCGTCCGACTGTGCGGCGGACTGCTGCCGTTTCACCACCCCCTGAAGGGCTGGCAGAAGGTCAAATGGATGTGCCGCACAACCGGCTACAACATCGGCGGCGGATGCGGGGACCCTGTGGCGGGCGACTACGTCAACTCCCTTTATCAGATTGAGCCGGTCTGGACGGACGGGCTGCTGCGGCTGTATGCCCTGGGACGGCGGCTGTTTTCCAAAGAGGAGCCGACAGGCGTCTTCCGCCGTGAAACCGTCGAGGAGGCGTTCGGACCGATGGAAGCGGAGATGGTTGAATCGCTGCGGAGCCGGCGCGGGCCGACGGCGGCCCACAAAATCGCCGCCTGGTCGCAGGTTTATTTCAATGCGGGCTTTACGTTCTGCGGCCCCGGTTCTACGCATCCGGATGTCCTCGGCGACAGCCCCCATCTCGGGTATGAATACGTGGAAAAAATGCTGCGGATTCCGGCGGACTGGCTCTATAAGAAAAACTTCTATCACTATATGATTTACCGCTGTCTGCCGACGCTGCGGGATATTATTTACGCGAATACGGGACAGCTCTTAAGCGGGCGAATGGAAACCTACCGGCTGCCTTGGAAGAAAAAAGCCGCCCGGGCGGCGTTTCAGCGCATTCCGTTCCAGATAACGGCCAAAATCTGGCATCAGCCCGCTTCGCTGCGGCCCAGCACCGTCGGCGTTTTTGAGAAAGACACCCGCCTTCATCAACGAATGAAGGAGATTCTGGATGCGAATGCGGCCGTTCGGGAGGTATTTGACCCGGACGGGTGCCGCCGGTTTATCGCGGAATACGCCGCCGGCCAAAACCGATTCGGACGCTCCGGCGTTGGCGATGAACTGTTCGGCACGCTCGTATCGCTCTTCTACTGGTTCCATCATGCATCCTCATAACAGAAAGGATTTTGCGTGGCTTCCGGCAAAAAAACAGCCGCTATCGACAAAGAACAGGCCCGACAGCGGGTCCTGAAAATCTTCCCGATTCTCCGGAAGACGTATCCGGATGCGACTGTCTCGCTGAACTACAAAAACCCGCTGGAGCTTCTGATTGCGACGATTCTGGCGGCCCAGTGTACGGACGCCCGGGTCAACATCGTCACGGCCGAACTGTTCAAAAAGTACCGCACGCCGGAGGATTATCTGAAGGTGCCGCTGGAGGAGCTGGCCGAGGACATCCGTTCGACCGGTTTTTACAACAACAAGGCCAAAAGCATACAGGCGGCCTGCCGAAGCATCATAGAGAAATTCGGCGGCAAGGTGCCCGAAACGATGGAGGAGCTGCTGCAGCTGAACGGCGTCGGACGCAAAACCGCCAACGTGATTCTGGGCAACTGCTTCGGCAAGCCGGCGATTATCTGCGATACCCATATGCTGCGGCTGGCCAAACGGCTGGGGCTGTCCAATCAGACCGACCCGGTCAAGCTCGAGTTTGAGCTGATGGAGATTGTGCCGAAGGAAAAATACGGCGGCTGGACGCAGTTCAGCCACTGCATTGTCTTTCATGGACGGGCCTGCTGCACGGCGCGGAAGCCCAACTGCGGCGGCTGCCCGATTGCCCGGTACTGCCCTTCGGCCGGAAAAGCAGTCTGAACCGGCCTTATTTCAACAGCCGCTTTAAGGTCGGGTCCATTGCCTCGGCCCAAATCTGATAGCCCTTTTCCTCCGGATGCAGCAGGTCGGGCATGACCTGGCGCGTCAGGACGCCCTGCTCATTGAGAAAGGCCTTGTTGATGTCCAGATAGAAGATGTTTCGTCCGTCGGCCAGTTTGGAAATCATCTGATTGACCCGGTCGTTCTTGGCCCAAAGGGGATTGTAGGAGGCGTCCTGTGTTTTGTCCCGGCGCTGTTCGTCGGAGCCGCGCGGGAAAATCGCCAGAATCAAAACCTTCGTGCGGGGCAGTTTCTCCCGCAGCATACAGACAATCGCCCGGATTCCGTCGGCAATCTGTTCAGCGGAATACTGCTGACGGGCCGCATTGTTGGTTCCAATCATCAGGACAGCCAGCTTGGGCTGAATGCCGTCAATCTCCCCGTTCTGCAGGCGCCACAGCACATGCTCTGTGCGATCGCCCCCGTAGCCCAGATTGAGCGCATCATAGGAACTGTAATACTGCTCCCAGACGGCTTTGCCCTTGTTTTCCCAGCCGTGCGTGATGGAATCTCCGATAAAAATCACCGTCGGATTTTTGTGGGGAATCTGCTCCAGAATTGTCTGATGACGCCGGGTCCACCACTCATCCGAACGGGGCACCGGCGTCACAGCCGCATGAGTCCCGAGCGTGATCTGAGAACAGTTTGCCTTCTGGGGCCGACTGCATCCAAACAAACCGCTTGCTGCCGCAATACAAAGAATCCACCAACACTGTCTCATTCGAATTTCCTCCAAAAAAGCTTTAAAACAAACCGGTTGTTCCTTTTAGTCTAACAAATTCAAAATCCTTTACAAAAATCTCTTCAAAAAATTTTTACAAGAAAGCCCGCATCAGTCCTATAAAAAAGACATCAGGACCAGACAGAGAACATTTGGCTTTTCCTGCTGAAAAAAATACGTCAACGCAAAAACGGGTTGTGCTATAATTTCCCCAGACTGTCTAAGTTTCACAAATTGGGGAAAATGTTTTTCGGGGAGGGATTGATGCAGTACAAGTATCACACAAAGACCGGCAGTCTTTACATCCGGACGGTTGACACCTACGGCGACACGTGGGACAAAATCGACAAGGACGGGAATCTGACACCTTTGGCCGGGGCGATGCATATCAGCCGCCGGCGGCTTCAGGAAATCATTACGGACTACCCTCTTATCATCCTCAACCGCACGGCCCTGATCGGCAAAAACATCGCCAAAGATTTTTTTGAAGATGTCAAGCGGGAAGGGATTGTTCACATTCCTAAAAATGAGGAATCCTTAATCTTCTTCCTTATTGAACGGGAAGACGGCAAATACAGCGTCGGCTACAGCAGTCGTGTGGAACGGGTTGAAATCCTCGAACAGCAGGAAAAGACCGAGGGCAGCAAAATCCGTTTCTAACCCGATAGGCCCCCCTATGCGGATAGACAAATCCTGCCCATAACAGATACAGTATGTCCTGTAACATCACAAAACCCCGCAAAAAATTAAAGTCTGCAAGAAAATAAGCCCATAAATGGCAAGAAGTTACAACGTTTTTTGCAAAATAGGATTTATTTCCAAAAAAGCAAAAACCAGGGAACGAGCTGCTTACAGACACAGGCGAAGGATTTCGCCGACCTGCTTGGCTCGGATGTTCTGGTGCTCGCCCATCACGGTGCCTCGCTGCTGAAACCGCTCTACGACCTTTTGAATGCCTGCTTCTGTGATACCGTAATCGCTTAAGCGGGTCGGCATCTCAATCGAATGGAAGAACTGTACGGTCTTTTCAATAGCCGTTTTGGCCTGCGAGGTTTCATCTCCGCCGAGAATATGCCAGACCCGGCGGGCCATCTGGGCGAGTTTGCCCTTTTTGTTCTCGAACTGATGCTTCCAGACACCCGGCAGCACAATCGCCAGAGACTCGGCATGGTCCACACCGAAGAAGGCCGTCAGCTCATGCCCGATTTCGTGGGTGCTCCAGTCCTCAATCACGCCGCGGCTGAGCGTGCCGTTGAGGGCGCACGTGGCCGCCCACATAAAGGTCGCGCGGCTGTCATAATCCTGCTTGCTGAGCACATCCTCCGCCACGTCCAAAAGCGTGCGGACGACGGCCTCGGCCTGTCGGTCCTGCAAAGGCGTGTTCACGCTGTAGGTTGCATACTGCTCCATCACGTGCACAAAGGCATCGACCAGACCGTTGCGGAGCTGCTTTTTCGGCAGGGAATACGTGGTTTCCGGGTCCAGAATCGAAAACTGCGGGAAGACATGGGGGCTGCCGAAGGCCAGTTTTTCCTGCGTGCTTTTTCGGGAAATCACGGAAAAGCAGTTCATCTCGGAGCCGGTTGCAGGCAGCGTGAGCACATCCGCCAAAGGAAGAGCGGCTTTGACGACGGAGCCGCCGCTGGTGAGGATGTCCCAAGGGTCTTTTCCCGGATAGCAGGCCGCGGCGGCGATAAATTTGACGGCATCCAAAACCGAACCGCCGCCGACCGCCAGGAGAAACTCGACCTTTTCGGCCTTGATTCTTTCCACGGCCTTCATACAGGTTTCATAAAGCGGATTCGGCTCAATGCCGCTAAACTCTGTCCACTGTATCCCCTTTAGGCCCTGAACGACCTGATCATAGACGCCGTTCCTCTTAATTGAACCGCCCCCGTACAGCATCATCACCTTTCTGTCTTTGGGGAGGTACTTTTGAACCTGAGGAATCGTTCCTTTTCCGAAAACAATACGAACCGGATTGTAAAACTCGAAATTATTCATAGGCCTGTCCTTTCCCAACGGTTCCCTTATTATCCAGACCCAAAACGAAATGGCAAGAGAAAGAATCTGATGCCAAACGATTCGATAAATATGGACAGAGTAGAACCACAAATAGTCGATTTTTGCTCGGGAATGGCTTTTCCGCTTGCAAAAGGCCCATCTTTTCCTTACAATCCTTCGTTTTCGCGGGAAGTCCCTGCGCAGAGTAAAGACTGTAAAAGCGGAGTCGGAAGACTTGTTTGACGCGTTAACCAGCAAATTTAATTCGATTTTTCATTCGCTCACCGGGCGAGGGCGCATCACGGAGGCCAACGTCTCTGATGCGATGCGGGAGGTACGCAAAGCCCTGCTGGAGGCGGATGTCAACTATCACGTCGTCAAGCAGTTCTGCAAGGACGTCCAGCAGGCCGCCATCGGCGCGGAGGTGATTAAGAGTCTTCGGCCCGGCCAGGTGATGATCAAAATCGTCCACGATGAGCTGGTGAAACTGATGGGGCCGGTGGACACCCGCATCTATTTTGTCTCGCCCGGGCCGACGATTATCCTGCTGGCGGGTCTTCAGGGCTCCGGCAAGACCACCACAGCCGCCAAACTGGCCCAGTACCTCCTTTCCAAAGGCAAAAAGCCCTGCCTGGTGGCCGACGACCTTCAGCGGCCCGCCGCCATTGACCAGCTGGAAACGCTGGCGCAGCAGGTCGGCGTGCCCATTTACACCGAACGCAATACCCAGGACGCCGTCAAGGTGGCCCGCAAAGGCATTGAGTTTGCCCGCCAGAACGGCTGCGATGTTGTTATCCTCGATACGGCCGGACGGCTGCATATCGATGAAGAGATGATGGCCCAAATCGAGCAGGTCGCCAAGGCCGTCAATCCGCACCAGATTTATCTGGTCTGCGATGCGATGACGGGCCAGGACGCCGTCAATTCGGCCAAGGCCTTCAATGAGCGGCTGGAGCTGGACGGTGTGATTCTGACCAAGCTGGACGGCGACGCCCGCGGCGGGGCTGCTTTGAGCGTCAAGGCCGTCACCGGCAAGCCCATCAAGTTCATCGGCGTCGGCGAAAAACTCGACAAACTCGAAGAGTTCCACCCGGACCGAATGGCCGGCCGCATTCTGGGCATGGGCGACATTGTGACCCTCGTCGAAAAGGCACAGGAGCAGTTCGATGCGGAAGAAGCCCAGAAAATGCAGGCCAAGATGGCCAAGGGGACGTTCGGGTTTGATGATTTTCTCAAGCAGATGCAGGCCCTCAAAAAGATGGGCGGCATCACCTCGATGCTCAAGCTGATACCGGGGATGTCGCAGCTGGGCGAGCTGGATATGGACGAGCGGGAAATCAACCGGATGGAAGGGATTGTCCATTCGATGACGCCCGAAGAGCGGCGCGACCCGGATATTATCGACGCCTCCCGCCGGCGGCGGATTGCCCGCGGCTGCGGACGTGATGTGCAGGAAGTGGCCTCGCTGATCAAGACGTTCAAGCGAAGCCGAGACCTGATGAAATCGCTGTCCGGCGGCGCGATGGGCGGGTTTAAGAGTCTGCTGACCGGAAAACTGGACGTATTCAGCGCGCTGAACAGCGGGCGGAAGATCAAACAGCGTTCGGCCAGGAAGCGTCCGGAGCGTCGGAAGAAACATCGGCGCTGATATGACCATCGAGGAGTATTTAAAGAAACTGGAACGATTTATGGACGACCCGTACGCCCGGCAGGTGCGAACGTGCTTTGCGGGGCTGGACGGGCGGAGCGAACTGGCGGTCCTGCAGGCGCCCAGCCGAAGCGAATACGAACAGCTGGCGCGGGCGGTGGCCCGGATGACGCCGCAGGAAAGAGAAAACGCCGAGCGGCTCAGTCAGGCCCGAACAGAACAGCTGGCCCAGGAGGCCGGCGCGGACCCGGCCCTGCTGGCGATTTTTCTGAACGGCTACGCCCTCGAAAAAAGAAAGGCGGCGGGCCGCTGACTTTTGAGACCGGATTGAACCGGAAACCTGTTTTGCCTTCGGCATCGGGCCGACGGCGAAAATTGATCATACAAGGAAAGAAAGGAACGACGTATGGCAGTGAAAATCAGAATGACCCGAATGGGTCGCCGGCACCGGCCCTTCTACCGGATTAACGCCGTGGAAGTCCGCACGCCGCGCGACGGCCGAATCCTCGAAAAGCTCGGCCACTACGACCCGATTGAGAAGGACCCCGCCAAGCAGGTGGTGCTCAATCTCGAGCGGGTGAAGTTCTGGATTGGACAGGGAGCCGGCACATCGGACACGGTCGCCGAGATTCTCAAGAAACAGGGCATCACCTGTCCGCAGTATGAAGAAAAGCTCAAACGGCGCCAGCGGGCCCTGGAAATCGCCCGCAAAAAAGGCCTGCCGTTTACGAAGGCTGAAAAAATCGCCGCCGGTCTGCTGTCTGAAAAGAAAGAAGGCGGCGAATAGTCCTGATTCCGTATGCGAATCGATGTCCTGACCCTGTTTCCGGAGATGTTTGACTCACCGCTGAGTCATTCAATTCTCAAGCGGGCGCAGCAGCAGGGCATTGCGGACATTGCTCTTTGGAATATTCGAGATTTCACCACGGACAAGTACCGAAAGGTGGACGACAAGCCCTACGGCGGCGGCCCCGGGATGGTGATGATGTGCCAGCCGGTGTTTGACGCCTTCCGGCATGTCCGGCAGCAGCATCCGCAGCCCGGACGAGTCATCCTGCTGACACCGCAGGGAACCCTGTTCACGCAGGACAAGGCCGTCGAGCTGGCCCGCGAGAACCGGCTGATTCTCATTGCCGGGCGCTACGAGGGCTTCGATGAGCGGATTCGCATCGGGCTGGGGGCGGAACAGCTGTCCATCGGCGATTATGTCCTGACGGGCGGGGAGCTGCCTGCGATGGTGATCATTGATGCCGTTGTCCGCCTGCTGGAGGGAGCGCTGGGCGATGAAGGGTCCGCCGAGGATGAATCGTTCCGCGACGGACTGCTGGAGTATCCCCAGTACACCCGGCCGGAGGAGTTTGAAGGGATGAAAGTGCCCGAGATTCTCCTCAGCGGCGACCACGGACGGATTGCCCAGTGGCGAAATCAGCAGCGAATCGAGCGAACCAGACTGTTTCGGCCGGACCTCTGGCAGAAGTACGAGGCCCGAATGAACAACCAAAACCCTTAATGATGAAAAAACAGGAGATAGTTCCGTGAAGAAAGACTTGATAGAAATTGCAGAAAGCAAAAGCCGAAAGAAAGAGATTCCGTATTTTGAAATCGGCGATACGGTGGATGTGCACTGCCGCATTGAAGAAGGCGGCAAGTCGCGTATTCAGGTGTTTACCGGCATTGTCATTTCCCGCAAGGGCCGCGGCATGAACGAGATGTTCACGGTCCGGCGGATTGTCAATGACGAGGGCGTGGAACGGACCTTCCCGCTGCATTCTCCGAATGTGGTGGACATCAAGCCGGTCCGCAGCGGCAAGGTGCGCCGGGCCAAGCTGTACTACCTGCGGCAGCGCAGCGGCAAGGGCGTTCGACTGTCCCAGCGGCACAGCGAACATACCGCAACCGCCTGATTGGACGGAAACAAATCGATGCTGCTGTTCGGCGGACGAAAGCGTCTCCTGGCCGACCCGCAAAAACTGGGCCGATGGGGGCAGCGTCAGGCCGAACGATTCCTGCGGCGAAACGGCTGGCGGACGGTGGCACGAAACTTTGCCTTCGGCGGCGGCGAAATCGACCTGATTGCCGCCGACCGAAACGGCACGGTGGCCTTTGTGGAGGTCAAAACCCGACGCAGCGAGGATTATGCCCCGGCCGTTTCCTCCGTGACTTTTGGCAAACAGCAGAAACTGATTCGGACCGCAAAGTGCTTTCTGAGACAATACGACCTCTCGGAGAGCCCTTTGCGGTTCGATGTTATTACGGTGATTCTCCCCCCTTCCGGCCCGGTGCAGATTCGGCATTATCCGGGCGCCTTCCGGCCCCGCTGACCTTATTCGAGATGAACGACGCCCTGTTTGCGGTCGGCGGCCAGGGAAGCGGCTTTGATGTAATCATAAACCTCGCGGGGACGACGAATCTTTTCAAACTCAAACACCGGGTCCGTCTCATCCCTTGTCATCAATGTAATCTTGCCGATGCCCAGCAGACAATCCATCAAAGACCTGCGCAGTTTAATGTCGATGACGCGAAACATGTCGATATTGTCCACTTTGCGGTTGAAAATCCCGCGGTTCCATTCGATACGGTCCGGGCTTATCTGATAAAAAATGCTTTTGAGGTAAAGGACTCGATACGCCGCCCGCATAACAGCCACCAGCAAAATCACGGCACCGGCCCAATCCGCCGCTCGAAGGACTGTCTGAACTGACGGCTGGCTCCGAGAGGGGTCTGACAGGTATTTTTCAAACGGCCAAACCATCAAACAAATCCCAAGAGCCGCAAAGAGCACCGCCGCAAAAAAAGTTCCTGCCATCTCCCACAAAGAAGGCCTGACCGAAAGCGTCTCCGCAGGCAGAGCAGATTTCGGGGCCGCTTCCGCCGCCGGCCTGGGAGCAGCTCGATTCAAAGAGGGTGCCGTTCCTGCATGATGAGATGTCGGAAGGGCATTTTCGTCTTCCGTCAGAAACTCCCGGCACCAGCGGCACTTGACGGCATCCGCTAGAATCTCCTCCCCGCAAAAAGGACAGGGCTTAGTTTTCCGTTCCCGTTCCACACAAACCTCACTTTCAGCTGTTTTCCTCTAACCATCGGCAGAGCCGAGACGTTATCTTGAAAACACAATGGAAACCAGTATAATCCGGAATTGACGAATCCAAAATCTTTTTCGCGGAGATTCACAATCAATGGCACTACCGGTCGCAGCCATCATCGGACGTCCCAACGTCGGCAAAAGCAGTCTGCTCAATTCGCTGGCAGGCCGCCGAATCAGCATTGTGGACCCGACGGCGGGGGTTACGCGCGACCGCATCAGCACCATCCTGTGCCACAAAGACCGCTACTTTGAACTGGTGGATACCGGCGGATACGGGATTGTGGACTCGGATGCTCTTGAAGAGCATATCGAAAACCAGATTTTTCAGGCCATCAGCAGCGCCAATCTGGTGATTTTTCTGGTGGATATTCGTCAGGGGCTGACGCCGCTGGATGAGGAAATCGCCGTGCTGCTGCGCAAGCACAATCTGCCGGTTATTCTGGCGGCGAATAAAGCCGACACGCCGTCTCTTTTTTCCGCCGCTGCCGATTTTACCCCGCTCGGGTTCGGCCTGCCAATTTGCGTGTCGGCCGAACAGAAAATCAACCGAACGGAACTGCTGGACCGCATCGTAGAGGCCCTTGCTCATCTGCCCGCGGAAACTCCGAAAGAGGCCGTGATGAAGCTGGCCATCGTCGGACGACGCAATGTCGGCAAAAGCACCTTCCTGAATGCCGTTGTGGGGCAGCCGCGGGTGATTACCAGCGAAATCCCGGGGACAACCCGCGATGCCGTGGATGTCCGCTTCGAAAAGGACGGCAAGTGCTTTATCATCATCGATACGGCCGGCGTCCGCAAGAAGAGCCGGATGCAGAACGATATTGAGTTTTACGGCTACACGCGCGTCATCAAGAGCATTCGGCGGGCGGATGTGGTTCTGCTGGTGATGGATGCCACGGAGCCGGTCTCGGAAGTGGATAAAAAACTGGCCCATCTGATTCAGGAGGAATACAAGCCCTGCATCCTCGTGATCAACAAATGGGATTTGGCCAAAGACCGGGCCGGGTCGCAGGATTATGCCGACTATCTGGAAAAAGCGATGGCCGGTCTTCGCCGGGCTCCGATTGCCTTTACGACGGCCCTGGAGGGAAAAAATGTGCAGAGTGTGCTGGATTTGGCGATGGAGCTGTTCAAGCAGGCCTCGCTGGAGGTGCCGACGGCCAGGCTGAACAAGGCCGTTCGGCTGATCGAAGAGGAAAAGGCGGGCGGACACAGCCGCGGGATTATTCCGAAGATTTATTATGCGACGCAGGTGGCGACCCGGCCGGTCACGCTGCTGCTGTTTGTCAACCGCATCAACCTGTTTGACCCGGCCTATCAGCGTTATCTGGTCCACCGCTTCGGCGAACTGCTCGGCATCGAGGAAGTGCCCATCCGGCTTCTTCTGCGCCCGAAAGAGACAAGAAAAGCGGATCGGTCTTGAACAACAATTATGGTTCAGTCCACAAAAAAGAATTATTTCTCCTCTTGTTCTCGTAATTTTGTTGCTGTATGTCTACTAATAATTCTTACCTGGTCGGCTTTCAGCAACATCCTTCAGAACGACTTTATCGATTTCGACGATACCGAATACATCGTGGACAATCCGTACGTTCGAATGGGACTGACCCTCGAATCGATTCGCTGGGCCTTTACAACGGTTTTTCTGGGCAACTGGCATCCTCTGACCCTTTTGAGCCATATGGCGGATGTGGAACTGTTTGGGCTGCATCCGGCCGGCCATCACCTGACCAGTCTTCTGCTGCATCTGCTGACGGCTATAGCCCTGTTCGAATGGCTCCGGCGGGCCACCGGCTCACTCTGGTGCGCCTTTGCAGCCGCCCTTTTCTTTTCTATTCATCCTCTTCGTGCGGAATCGGTTGCCTGGGCGGCGGAACGGAAAGACGTTTTATGCGGGTTCTTCGGGGTTCTGACACTTGCGGCCTATTGTGCCTTCACAAAAAAGAAAACTTTTTCTTCATACGGTCTGACCTTCCTGCTTCTTTCGCTCGGCCTTTTGGCCAAAGGGATGCTCGTCACATGGCCCCTGGTCTTTCTGCTTCTGGATGTCTGGCCTTTGGAAAGAATGAAAACCATTAAGGACTTGAAACCCCTTCTGCTGGAAAAAATTCCGTTTTTTCTTCTCTGCATCGGATTCTGTTTTGTCCTCTATTTCGCTCAAAAACAGGGCGGTGCGCAGACGGACTGGACCGTTTATCCGCTTCGGTACCGGCTCGAAAATGCCGCCGTGTCGTATTTCCGCTACCTTTCAAAAATCTTCTGTCCAACAAATCTCTCTGTTCTATATCCCCTCCGGCCGGATTTCAGTCTGATTCGGCTGGGATTCTCTCTGGGGGCATTACTGGGCATCAGCGTCTTTTTTGGGCTTCAGTCCCGCCGGCGGCCCTGGCTTTTCGTCGGCTGGTTCTGGTACCTGATAGTTCTGCTTCCCGTCATCGGCCTTGTCCAAATCGGACGACAGGCCATGGCGGACCGCTACACGTATCTGCCCTCCATCGGAGCCGGAATCGCCCTTTTCTGGGCGGTCCGTGAGTGGACACGAGCACGTCCCGGCCGAATTGTCTCTGCCGGCGTCCTTTGCGCCGCAGGATTTGCGGCCCTTCTGTTCGGCACATGGATTCAGACCTACCGCTGGAAGGACACTGTCACCCTTTTTGAACACTCGATTCAAGTCACCGGGGACAATCCGACCCTGGAAGTCAATCTGGCTTATCGGCTGGCCCAAACTGGCCAGCTGGACCGAGCCATTGAAATGTCGGAATCCGTTCTGGAACGGTATCCGAACCTGTTTCAGTGTGCCGTGAATCTTGGGTCTTTCCATCTGAAGAAAAACAACTATGAAAAAGCTCTTTTTTATCTGCAGAAAGCGCTGGCGATTCGCCCGAAAAACCACTCGGAAATTCTCGGATATATCGCAGAAGTCTATTTGCGGAGCAGACAGATTGAGGCGGCGGAGAAAACCCTCCTGGAAGCCCTTCAGGACAGCCCCCGAAACGCCCGTCTGCTGAACGCTCTGGGAGAGGTCCGCTGCCTTCAGGGACGAACGGCGGAGGCCGTCAATGCCTGGCGTCAGTCTCTGGAGCAAAATCCGTATTTTTCGCCTGCAGAAGAAAATCTGGCCTGGGTACTGGCGGTCTGTGAAGAAGACGCTGTGCGGCGTCCGCAGGAGGCGCTGTCGCTCAGCCGGCATCTGGTTCGACTGTTTGGGCCCACGGCCCGCCGCCTGGATATTCTGGCCGCCGCTTATGCGGCCGTTGGGGATTTTCCGCAAGCAGCGACGACAGCGCAAGAAGCTTGGAATCTGGCTTATCAGAACAAAAATACTACCCTTCTTTCAGAAATAGAAACCCGTCTTCAGTTGTACCAGCAGGGAAAATCCTTTCTTGAAAAAGTCTGCGGACAAGAAGTAGAATAGCAATTAAAAAGACAAGGGGAACAAACCCTTTCAGGAGTCAAAGTCATGGATGCCCTTCTGCTCATGCTCCTCTGCGGAGCCGGGTATGTAATTGCCTACCATACCTACGGACGTTTTCTGGCCCGAAAAATCTTTCGGCTCAACCCGGATGCCCCTGTGCCCAGCCGGGAGTTTCAGGATGGAGTGGACTATGTGCCCTCCCGCAAAGAAGTCATTTTCGGACACCACTTTACCTCCATCGCCGGAACCGGGCCGATTGTCGGGCCCGCCATCGGCATCATCTGGGGGTGGCTGCCGGCCCTCCTCTGGGTAACCCTCGGCTGCATCCTCATGGGCGCCGTTCACGACTTTGGAACGCTGGTGATTTCTCTGCGAAACGAAGGCAAAAGCATCTCGGAAATCGCCGCCCGTTATATCAATCCTCGTGTACGCCTGATTTTCTTTTTGATTGTTTTTCTGGCCCTGCTGATTATCATCGCCATTTTCGGTGTGGTCATCGCCACCGTATTTAAATTGTACCCGGAATGCATTCTCGCCATTTGGCTGCAGATTCCGATTGCCGTGCTTCTCGGCTGGGCAATTTATAAACGAAATGCCCCCTTGACTTTTTCAACTTTTCTGGCTGTGACAGCGATGTATGTCACCGTGGCCCTCGGAGCGTGGCTGGAGGGTTTCTGGAAAAGCCGCTTCGGCCACGGAGTTTTTGCCTTTCTGGATGCCTGGCCAATCCCTTCCACTGGAACCTGGACTATTATCCTTCTGATTTACTGCTGGTTTGCGTCCACCCTGCCGGTCACAACCCTGCTTCAGCCGCGCGATTACATCAATGCCTGGCAGCTGTTTTTGATTATGATGCTGCTGGGTCTATCCGTACCGGCGGCGGCGCTTCGATACGACAATTTTCATCTCTCAGCCCCGGCTTATCTTCCTCGTTTTGCGGATGTGCCGCCGCTGCTGCCGATGATGTTTGTAACAATTGCCTGCGGCGCCATCAGCGGCTTTCACTCGCTGGTTGCCAGCGGAACAAGTCCCAAACAAATTTCCCGCGAGACTGACGCCCAGTTCATCGGCTACGGTTCGATGCTCGTGGAGGGTATGCTGGCGGTTCTGGTCATTATCTGTATCGCCGCCGGCCTCGGAATCGGCACCGGCGGGTTGGCCGGGCGGGCTGCGTGGGACCAATTCTACACCGGCTGGATGGAAGGCCGCGGATTGGGAAACAACCTCCAGCCTGTTGTTATCGGGGCCTCAAACATGCTGGCGGCTCTCGGAATCCCTGCTGTGCTCGGGGCGGCCATCATGGGGGTTTTTGTATCCTCGTTCGCCGGCACGACGATGGATACCGCTGTTCGCATTCAGCGGTACGTCATCGGCGAACTGGCAGCAGATTTTAAACTCCCTCGTCTGGCCAACCGATGGACTGCCACTACGCTGGCCGTTTTGACCGCCGCAGCAGTAGCCTTCATTAACACATCCGGCGGCAGAATTTCCTTCGGCGCGGACGCCAAAGGGGCTCTTCGACTGTGGCCGCTGTTCGGAACCGTCAATCAGCTAATGGCCGCATTAGCCCTGCTTGTCGTCACAATGTATCTCAAACGGAAAGGCGGATGGAAATTCCTTATTGCCGCTGTGCCTTGTCTGATTATGCTGACGCTGACCGGCTGGGCAATGATTCTCAATGAAATCAGTTATTTTCGCCAGCAGAATTGGCTCTTGTGCGGCTTGGGCGGAGCAGTTTTTCTCCTGGCCTGCTGGATGACAATCGAAACTCTTGTATTGTTCCTGAAGGGCTCTACGGCGCCGTTGCAGGAGCAGGAGAAGGAGTAACGGGAATCAGACGAATCCGAACCATCGCCGGAGGATCCGGGGCCTGAATCATCCCCCGCCGAACCAGGTCCTGCGGGAAATTGTAAATCACCGGACGCGGCGGAGTCTGCTCCATTTGCTGATCGCCGCTGAGCACCTGAATCAGGAGATGATACGGCTGCTGCTGATACTGAGTCTTTGCCTCCGGCGTCGATCGGAAGTGAATTGTCGTCAAGTCGTCGAGCACCTCTACCTTGTAAGCCCCGACAAGCTCCGCCGGCATCACAAAGCCGATTCGGCCGGGATTGGTCTGAAAAACCTGGGCTTCCAGCGGCAGCGTGGAAGGCATGCGAATCAGAACCGTCTGAGAAGCATACTGCTTTTTCTCTCCAGGCCCCAGATTGATAAAGGGCCTTTCGCGAACAGGACGCAGTCGGGCATTCTCGATTTGATTGGCGGACAGCACAACCCGAGCAGTCGCATCCGTCCCCTCCCTGACATACATAGCAACGCGTGCGGGTTCTATGCTTTCCGGCGTCAAAACCTGTCCCGCCTCATCCCGAACCTCCGCCGGAACTTCCCGCAGAACCAAACGCTGCACCTGTACTTCCAGAGAAGCCGGTTCACAGCTCATTACGGCCAGGGCCAGCGCCCGAACACGAACCCCTTTTCGTATCAACTCCTCCAGCGACAGCTGATAGGTGCCTTCTTTGTCATGCCCAAGCTCCTTTGGATCATAATAGAAATCCAGCCGTTCCCGGAATGGGTCTGCATCCGGCGCACGATGTCTTCTCTCCAGCTCTGCAATCTTTGCAGGTGAACCCCGAAAGGTAATCTTTACCGTAGCGCGGCTCTGGCCTCCGGCAAATGTCACAAAGTAATCCGGATCGGCCGTCGGCGATAATTCAACCGTCCCCAAAAGCGTGGTTTCCTTTTCGAGGGACATAAAGGCCCAGATCCATATCGTCGCCGACAGGAAAGCAACCACAAGCAGTTTCTTTATCTTCGCTGCCACCGCTGAAAACCCTTTATTGTTCGGTCAATTTGCACCTGTTTCCTGAAGGGATTCAGGCCCCCGCTCCTCCATCGCCTCTTTGAGATATCTGCGCAGCTGAGATTCGGTCACATTCCGCTCCAATTTGCCATCGAGGGCAACCGAAATAATCCCGCTTTCTTCACTGACCACGATAACCAGTGCATCAGAACCGCTGGCCAGCCCCAGCGCTGCACGGTGCCTCGAACCGAGAGAACCGGTCGTGCTTTCTCCCTCCGACAAAGGCAGCTGAACTCGTGCTGCCAGCAGACGATCCCCGCGAATAATCAAAGCCATATCATGCAGCGGAGTTCCCGGATAGAAAATGGTCTTGATTAATTCCGAAGAGATTCGTGCATCCAGGCGTACACCGGTTTCTATGAATTCGCCAAGGCCGACATGGCGTTCGATTACCAGAATCGCCCCAGTTCGAGTAGACGCCATCTGAGAAACAGCCGAAACAATCTCGTCGATGCCTCGGCTGATGTGCCGGCTGGAGCCGGTTGTAAAAAGAGAGGTTTGCCCAATTCGAATCAGGGCTCTTCGAATTTCCGGCTGAAAGGCAATCACCGCCACAATTAAAACAGCCAGCAAAAAGCCGTTATAGAGAAATGCTATCCGGTCCATGCCGAAGGTTTTTACGCCGAGATTCAGCACAAGCGAACCGGTAAACAGCACCAGCACCATCCCCCGAAAGAGACGTTCTCCGCGAGTACCCTCCAGAAAATTCAGAACCGCATAGACGACCAGCCCAATAATGATTAACTCGGCAACGATGACCAGTCGTTCATAGGGGGAAATTCTTAAGATGTGCTCTACAATCACCTGCAAGACTTGCCGTTCCTGTTAAGGGGCCGTCTCGTTTCTCCCGCCAGTAACGCCTGCAAACAACTCTTGTTTCTAAGAAAAAAACCTTTTGTTTTATACTTGGGCCCTTCAGCGGGTATAAAGCGGCGTCAGCCGGCTTGGGCTGTCCAAAAGAAGTATGGAATCGATATCATCCTGGAACATCAGCCAATTTGAATGAATGGCCCGGTAATGTCTCTGGTCCACCTCTTTAACAGTAACTCCCGGCGCGCCGGAACAGCCGGCCAGAAGCCCAATTCCGAATAAAACTAATCCAAAAACCGCCAATTTGTAAAGTCGCTTGATCCGTTCCATTTCTGGCCCCAGTGCTGCTAACATGAACATTTAACATCTTTCCTGCTTCCACCGGATAGTAATTCTATGTTGGAATGCTGTCAATTGAAAAACAGCAATGCTTTCTTTTTGTTCTTCTTTTCTTTATAGTATGGCACGAATTTTAACGGAAACAAGAAATTTCAGGGTCTGGAATGTCTATTATTTCGCTTCAAGATATTGAAAAATCATTCAGCACGTTATCCGTCTTTCACGGATTAAGTGTCTCCTTTCACAAGGGGCAGCGTGTTGGTCTTGTCGGCCCGAATGGTTGCGGCAAAACAACACTTCTCAAATTAATCATCGGCGCCGAGACCCCTGATAAGGGGACTGTTTATATCCAGAAAGGCCTAAAAATTGCCTATCTGCCCCAAGAAACTCTTTTTGCCACAGAAAGGAAAGATCAAACCGTTTTTGACACGGCTGCCGAAGGTCTTGAGGAAATTCGCTCTCTGACGCGCCAAATTGAAGAGGTTGTCTGTGGACTTGAAACAGACAAGCAGGATGTTTTAAGACAAGGGTTATCAAAATATGAACACATTCACCGCCTCTTAGACCAAAAGAGGGGATGGAATACAGACTCATCCATTACGAGCGTACTGTGCGGACTGGGGCTGAGTGAAGACACCCATTTTCGCCCTGTTTCAACCCTTAGCGGCGGGCAGCTCTCTCGGCTGATGCTGGCCCGCACCCTTGTTCAGCCGTCAGACGCTCTTCTGCTCGATGAGCCGACAAATCATCTCGACCTTCAGGGAATAGAATGGCTGGAGGTGTTCCTGAAAAACTATAAAGGGACCATCCTTTTAATCAGCCACGACCGCTATTTTCTTAACCAGCTGACAGACCATATCGTTGAAATAGAGGATGGGAAAGCCGTCTTTTATAAAGGAAACTATACCTCTTTTCTGGAACAGAAAAAACTAAGACGGCTTTCCGAAGAGCGCATTCTCCGCCGTCGGAAAGAGTTTATTGCCAAAACCCTTGATTTCATTGCCCGCAACAAAGACCAGGAGGGGATGCGCCGTACCGCACGGGGACGCAAAACCCGCCTGCGCCGCCTCCTCCATAACAACCCCGATTTTTTGAAATCTCTCCCAAAAGAAAAAAGAATCTTTTTTCGATTTGGAACATCCTCCGGGCAAGGCGAAAAACTGATCTCGGGAATTTCTTTATCAAAACGATATGGTACAAATATTCTGTTCCAGGACTTAAATATAGAATTGGAGCGAGGGGACAGAATTGTCGTCATAGGTCCCAACGGCTCCGGCAAAACAACCCTTCTGAAAATTCTTCTGGGCCTCGACAATTCCGACACCGGCACCGTTCGGCGCCGAGACAATCTCCGAATCGGCTACCTGGACCAGCACGCCCAAACTCTTTCCATTGGAAAAACTGTCTTGGAAGAAGCCGCCTCCGTTCGACCCGACCTTTTACAGGAAAACCTCCGCAGCAAGCTGGCGGCCTTCCTTTTCAGAGGAGAGCAGGTTTTTCAGAAAACTGAAACCCTCAGCGGCGGCCAGAAAAGCCGTCTTATGCTGGCAAAGCTGGTCCTCGCGGAGCCGGATGTTCTTCTCCTTGATGAACCAACCAACCACCTTGACATTGAAAGCTGTCAAGCTCTCGAGGAGGCCCTTGACCTCTACGAGGGAACAGTTCTGGCCGTCAGTCACGACCGTTATTTCATTGATTCCCTCTTTGAAAAAATGCTGATTCTGGGCAGAGACAAAAGCGGCCGAACGATACCATCTGCCCACACATGGTACCAGAAGCTCTCTGATGAAAAAGGGATTTTCACTCAGTGGACAGAGCTCATTGCCTCCCAGCCCGAAAAAGCCGCTGCCGAAAAGAAAGAGACGAGCAAAAAGGAAATATCTGTAAAATCAGCGCCGACCGTTTTGTCAACTCCGCCCGAGCTTCGCCCATTCAATGCCTGGGCAATTGAAACAATTGAAGAAAAAATCCTTTCCCTCGAAGAAGAAATCGAATGCCTTACTCTTCAATACGGGAAAGAGGAGACGTACCGCAATAAAGACTCTTTTAAAATACTTCAGGAGAATCTGGATAAGAAAAAATCTGAACTCGCCCTCCTTTATCGCGCTTACGATTGGCGAACATCCAAAAAAAGCCGCCGAGATCTGTGAACAACTTGTTAGAATAGATGTGAGAATTGTGAGGCCATCAAAGAAAAGAGATTCACTATTTTATCATCCCTTCTTTCTCAACAGATTCCCTTACACTTCAAACAGATTTTTTTACAGGTTATCCACAATATCCTTTGGGTGAATTATTTTAATAACTTGTTTATAAAAAAGGGGTTAGGGGATATTCTTGTCTAAACATGTAAGTTTTTAACATCTTATATGATAACAAGAAGAATAAAAGAATTCTCTTATTTACATAGAAAAGATTCTTCTCTTTTTTGGTTAAAACAAATGATTCCTCAGCGGTTCAAAATCCAGTTGCAAAACCCATCCTTTCGGGTACATTATACGGAATGTATCAAGAGATAAGAAAAGGGTTTTTTGCAGGGGAAAACGATGAAACTGAATCTGAATCGTCTGGCTTTTCAGGAAGCGTTATCGCTGGCGGGAACCGTTATTCCTCGAAGCACGCCCAAGCCGATTCTTCAGTGTGTCCGAATCCGTACCGATAAAGGCAGGGTCTTTTTGTCGGCGACCGACCTGGAAGTGGGAATTGTCTGCCAGATCGGGCAGGTGGAGATTGCGGAAGAGGGAGAGGCCGTGGTTCCTGCGGAGAAAGTCAGTGCAATTGTGCGGGAAACTGCAGACGAGACAATTCTTCTTGAAGAGGCGGAGTCAACCCTTCATCTCACGGCCAGCGACAGCAAATATACTATCTACGGACATGACAGCCGACAGTATCCTTCGGTGCCGGAGTTTCCGGGCAAGGCAGACCTGGAGGTGCCTTTGGCCCTTTTGAAGGAGTCGATTCAGCAGACTCTTTTCGCGGCGGCAAAGGAAAGCACCCGTTATGCTCTGAACGGTGTCTTATGGGAAATTGCCGGGAAGAAGCTTAATCTGGTGGCAACAGACGGGCGGCGCCTGGCCCGAAGCGTTATTGCCCTGCAGAAAGCGGCAAAATCGCCCGATGGTAAAATTATTGTCCCGTCTAAAACGATGGCTCTTCTGGAGCGCTTGCCTTCTGACACGGAATCAGTTGTGGCTGTTTCGTTCAGCGAAAACAGGATTTCCGCTTCGTGCGCAAACGTGACGCTCAGCTCGACACTGGTGGAAGGCAATTTTCCCAAATACGAGGATATCATTCCGAAAGACTACGAGAAGAAAGTTGTTCTCAATACAGCATCCGCCCTCAGCGCCGTCAAAAGAGCGGCCTTGCTCTCGAGCGAGGACAGCAAAGGGATAAAAATTTCCCTGCAAAAAGGGAAAATGCTCTTCTCGAGCCGAGCTCCGGAAACAGGTGATGCCCAAATTGAAATGGCGGTCGAGTATGACGGGCCCTCTATCGAAATCGGCTTTAATCCGCAGTTTCTTCTGGATGCCATCCGCGTCCTTTCCGCTGATACTTTCGAGCTTCATCTGGGAGAACCGGATCGGCCAGGGTTGATAAAAAGCGGCAACAATTTCCTCTATATTGTTATGCCGGTCAATTTATGAAACATCCCGCAGAACTCTATCAATATAAAAGACAGGGCCTCACGGCTTCGCCCGATTTTCCCAGAGAAAGCGGACCGGAGCCGCTGGCCAATCTTGTCGGGCGATTTTTGAAGGAGCGCTCCGCTGAGCTGGAACAAAACGGACAGCTGCTCGATGTGTGGGACAAGATTATTCCGGAAAGTCTGCGGCCGTACTGCCGCCTGGATGGGCTCCGGAACGGAATTCTTTCTATAAAAGCGGCCTCCGGCCCCTGTTTTTATCAGCTGAAAACAATGTCGGATGAAATGGTCCGCCGTTTTCATCAGCTTTGTCCCTCTGCAAGGATTCGAAAAATTCGCCTGCTTCCTCTTTCTCTGCCAGCAGAAGAAACTACATTACTATGAGCACCAATACATACGACGCCAGCAGCATTAAAATTTTAGAGGGACTTACGGCCGTCCGCAAGCGCCCGGACATGTATATCGGGAACCGCCAAGAAAGCGGTCTTCATCACCTTGTCTACGAGGTTCTTGACAATGCGATCGATGAGGCCCTTGCCGGCCGCTGTGATCAGATCGTCGTCCATATCCACATGGACGGCAGCTGCTCGGTAGAAGACAACGGCGGCGGCATTCCTACGGAAATCCATCCGGAAGCGGGCGTTAGTGCCCTTCAGGTGGTGCTGACTACCCTTCACGCCGGCGGAAAATTTGACAACAAGGCCTATCGCGTTTCAGGAGGCCTCCACGGAGTCGGAGTAAGCGTTGTCAACGCCCTGAGCGAATGGCTTCAGGCCGACGTCTGGCGCAACGGCAGACACTACCAGTTTGAATGCGAACGAGGGGTTCCAAAAGGACCGGTTCGCGAGGTCGGACCAGCCCCAGCCAATAAAAGAGGAACCCGCATAACTTTTATGCCGGACTCCGAAATCTTTCCTGATACAGAATTCAAACATGAGACGCTGCTGAAGCGTGTTCGTGAGCTGGCCTATTTGAATGCGGGTGTTCATATTACTTTTCAGGATGACCGAATCAACAAAAAAGAGGTCTTTCATTACACGGACGGCATCCGCGCCTTTGTAAAGTATCTGGACGAAGGAAAGACGCCCATCTGTGATACAATCTATTTTTCCAAAACAGATGCCGAAACCGGAATGGAATGTGAAATTGCCTTCCAGTACAACGACAGCTACGTTGAGAATGTTTTGGCCTTTGCCAACAACATACGGAATATCGACGGGGGAACCCATCTGTCCGGTTTTCGCACGGCGCTGACAAGGACAATGAACGCCTATGCCCGCAGCGCCAATATGATTAAAAATATCACTCCGACCGGCGAAGATTTGCGGGAGGGCCTGACAGCCGTAATCAGTGTTAAGCTGCGTGATCCTCATTTTGAGGCCCAGACGAAGGTTCGGCTTTCTAACCCGGAAGTGGACGGTTTTGTCCAGAGCGTCGTGAACGAGAAACTCTCGATTTACCTCGAAGAGAATCCGTCGGCCGCAAAGGCCATCCTTACCAAGGCCATACAGGCCGCAGCGGCCCGCGAAGCCGCCCGCAAGGCAAGAGAACTGACGCGGAGAAAGGGGGCCCTCAGCGGGGCGGACCTTCCCGGCAAATTGTGGGACTGTTCCAGCCGGCAGACAGACAACACAGAGATTTTTATTGTTGAGGGTGATTCAGCGGGCGGCTCCGCCAAAGCCGGACGCGACCGCGAACACCAGGCAATCCTGCCGCTGAAGGGAAAGATTATCAATGTAGAAAAAGCCCGTCTGGAAAAAATGCTCGGTCACGAGGAAATCCGCACGATTATCAGCGCCCTCGGTACGGGCATCGGGGCCGATGAATTCGACATTACCAAATGCCGCTACGGCAAAATCATCCTGATGACGGATGCGGACGTGGATGGGGCCCATATCCGCACACTTTTGCTGACCTTCTTTTTCCGACAGATGCCGCAGCTGATTGAGGCCGGAAAGATTTATATTGCCCAGCCGCCGCTCTATGAAATTCAGCAAAAAGGGAAAAAAGAAAGCCAATATCTTCTCAGCGAAGCACAAATGAGAAAATTTGTGGAGAACCGCGGTCTGGAGGGAGCTCGCCTTCTTGTTCGTCATTCCGATAAGACGACTCAGGTTGTGGAGAAGGCCAAGCTGGCTCTTCTGGTTAAGATACTCAATGATGCGGAACGGAGCATTGCGGTTCTGGAGCGAAGGGGCATCGTTTTCCGTGAGTTTATTGAGAATTATTTTGACGGAACGCGCCTTCCGATTTATCACATTCGGGCGCAGGGACAAAGTGAGTTCTTCTATACCAAAGACGATTTTGAGAAGCGTCAGGAGGAACTGACGGCACACGGAGGTCAGGCGGCACAGGAGGAATCCCCCGGAACACTGCTTGCTGAGGAGCTTCACGAGGTTGTCCGTCTGAACGAAATTCATGAGCGTCTTCAGAAGGACTTTCAAATGGATATGACGGATTTTCTCCAGCGGCCGTCCCGTTCGGAGGAGCTGGAGGAATCCGGCGGCAAATTCGAAGTGTCGGCCGGCGAGAAAACATACCCCGTACCTTCCCTGGAACAGCTTCCTGCGGTTATCCGCAAGATTGGCTCTGAGGATATTGAAATCAAGCGCTTTAAAGGTCTCGGCGAAATGAATTCGGAACAATTGTGGGAAACCACGATGGACCCCAAGCGCCGCACCCTTCTGAAGGTGGATATGGATGATGCCGGAGAAGCGGACCGTCTGTTCAGCATTCTGATGGGTGATGATGTGGAAAAAAGAAGAAAGTTTATTCAGGAGCACGCGCTCGAGGTTCAAAATCTTGATATTTAGAAAGGACGGGAGTGGAAAGAAGAAGTTTTTGCTTGCAAACCCCGTCGGTCTTGTCGAGAATAATTTGCCGTGATATTTGACATAAAGGATTGCCGAAACTTGCGCAAGGGAGGCACCGAGATGAAAAAAACGATAGTAATATGGGCCGTGGCCGTTGTAGGGATTTTGTCCGGCTGTCAAAATGGGAAAAAACCATCCGACCGCGTCAATCCGGATGTGATTGATTCAGAAAAAATACAGCTTCAGAATCGGATTGACCGAAAATTTGATGACCCGCAGGCCCACTATCAGCTTGGAAAGATTTATCAGAGGGAAGGACTTTTAGACAGGGCGGCTTGGGAGTTTACCTTAGCGCTTCAGTTTGACCCGGTACACTACGCCGCTCAAGCCGCTAAAGTTCGAGTTTATAAAGACTTGCGTCAGTCCGACCGGATGACGGTCGCCGCGGAACTCTTTATTGACCAAGCCGGAGGGTCGGCGGAGTCCCTTACTTTGCTGGGGCGTGCCTTCCAAGCCGAAGGGCTGGACGATTATGCCCTCACTTGCTATCAAAAAGCCCTCGATCGCTCTCCCAATTCAGCCCTTCTTCATAAGCAGATTGGGCTTTTCTATCTGAACAAGAAAGATTTGGTCAAGGCCGAAGAATATCTGCGAAAAAGCATCCAGATTGACCCCTATCAGCCCGATGTGGCTGAGCAGCTGGGCAAAATGGGTGTTGTTATACAAGTTCCGCAACCTTCTGCCAAGCCGGCTCCTTCCCAAGAAACCGCAAAACCTGCCGCCGCACCCTAACGACCTGCTTTCAGAAACGGGTTTGCCGACTTTCTTTTCACCGTGAAAAATGAGGCATCCTCAAAAGGAGCTCGATGTATTGGTGTGCGCATATAGTTTTTTTGCTATGTTTTTTCCCTTCAAATGATTGGGTTAGAAATATCTGTTCAAAACATACTTATTATCAGATAAAAATGAGCGACAAAGACCAAAATAAAGAGAAGAAAGAGGCCTTCGAAGGGACAATAGTCCGGTCTGATTCTGAGTGGAGAAAGCTCCTCACGCCGCAACAATACAATATATTGAGAGAAAAAGGGACAGAGCCGCCATATACAGGACTTTACAACAATCATTTCGAGAGAGGGGTATATACGTGTGCCGGATGCGGTCAGGTATTGTTTTCATCAGAGACAAAGTACCCCTCTCACTGCGGCTGGCCTGCCTTTTATGATGTGGAGAAAAGAGGGGCCGTGATTCGCCGCCTTGACAGGAGTTTTGGGATGGTTCGAACGGAAATCCTGTGCAGCCGGTGCGGAGGCCATCTCGGCCATGTTTTTCAGGACGGCCCCCCGCCTACAGGCCTGCGGTACTGTATTAATTCAGCTGCTCTTGCTTTTTATGCCCTTCCTCCCGAAGCACCCTGAAACCGGCAGGGACAGTAAATTTTGCGCAGAAAGCACAAATTTCTTGTCTTAAAATCTTCAAAATGGTACGATTCTATACAGGAAAGCAGGTTTTTTCGGGGCGTGGCGCAGTTTGGCTAGCGCGCTTGACTGGGGGTCAAGAGGTCGCAGGTTCAAGTCCTGTCGCCCCGATTGGCAGCAGGCACAGCGCTTCTTTTGACAGGGCAGCGGAAGCTCCGGTGTTTTTCTTCAAAAAATGAAATAGTTGTATCAGGGAAAAGAGAGGATTATTCTTTCACAGAGCCGTTCTTGGTGACGTTGAATCGGTGACAGACAGGAGTGGTGAAGGGCTCTTTTGGCAGGGAGAAACGTATGCGAGTCGTGTTGGTGGATGATCATCAGATTGTCAGGGAGGGTATGTGTGTCCTTCTGCAGAGGCGTCCGGATATCGAGGTGGTCGGCCAGGCGGGGGACGGCAGGACGGCGGTGGAATTGGTTAAGAATCTGCGGCCCGATGTGGTCATTATGGACATTGGGATGCCCAATCTGAATGGGATTGATGCAACCCAGCAAATGCTCGCGGACAACCCGAATCTTAAGATTCTTGCGCTGTCCACCCATTCAGATGCGTCTATGGTTGCCAAGATGATTCGAGCCGGTGCCAGCGGATATATGCTCAAGGAATCTGCTTTTTCGGAACTTCTGACCGGCCTCGATACGATCATGCAGGGCAAGACCTACCTGTGTGCCAAGATTGCCTCGGTGGTGTTTACGGATTATGTAAACATGCTCACGAATCCGGACTGGAAGACCCGGGAGGTCCTGACTTCACGGGAACGAGAGATTCTGCAGCTGGTTGCAGAGGGACACACGACGAAACAGATTGCCCAGATTCTGAACTTGAGCCCCAAAACCGTCGATTCACACCGAGAGCATATTATGCAGAAACTGAACATCCGCACCATTGCCGGGCTCACAAAATATGCTGTCCAGGAGGGTTTAACCCCTCATAATCCTTAACAGAACAGGCGGAAAGCAGAAGCACCTGTCTTTTTATCGGACGCACTGGGGTTTTTCCTGTTCGCATGTTAAGTCTATCCTCTTTTTGACCGATACCCCGAACGGCAAGGCCGATTGCGGACAAAGTATCTCTCGGGATGCAGCAGGACAGGGTGTCCTGCCGAAAGAAGCCCTTCTATTTGTCTTGTTCGCGAAAAAATGTCGGCCTCCGGAAAGGGACAGTCTGAAATGTTCAGTACAGACCGAGCTCAGCAAAAACGCCCTTCACAGAGCAATACACAGCCGGCAGGCGGGACAATGCCCCTGGAAGAACTGCTTCGGGAAACGCATCAGAAATGGATTCAGTCTCTGGAAGAGCAAAAACAACTTCAGGCCAGACTTGAGCGGCTGGAGAAGGATTTCCATACGATTTTTGACTCGGTGCCGGCGATGATTTGGTACCGTGACCGCCAGGGAACAATCCTGCGGGCCAATCGCTGTGCCGCCGAATCTGTAGGGCTCTCCGTGGAAGAGTTGGTCGGAAAGAACTATTATGAGTTGTTTCCGGATGGAGCCCAAAAGGCCCTCGAAAAGGATATGCAGGTGATTGTGAGCGGTCAGCCCCTTTATAAGCAGCTGCGGAAGTATGTGACCGCCGACAATCGGGTTCGCTGGGTTCTGGCGGACCGTATCCCTTACTGGGATGAAAACGGAGAGGTAGCCGGCGTTATTGTGTTTGCTCAGGACATCACAGAGCAGAAGGCCGCTGAAGATGAGCTGCATCTGGCCAACCGCCGCATTGAGCAGGCCAACCGTCAGCTGCGCGCCGCGGCCGAGAGGGCCCGCATTTTGGCGGAGGAAGCCGCAGCGGCCAATCGGGCCAAAAGCGAATTTCTGGCACATATGAGCCATGAATTGCGGACGCCGATGAATGCCATCCTCGGATTTGCAGAGATTCTTCAGGAAGAAAACCTTTCCGAGGAGCAGCGTCAGTACGTCCAGACAATCCAGCGGTCTGCGTCGAATCTGCTGACCCTGATAAATGAAATCCTTGATTTTTCAAAAATTGAGGCCGGCAGACTGCATATCGAAATGGTTCCCTGCTCCTGTGCGGATGTTGTACGGGAAGTGGCCGAACTGATGGAACATACGGCCCGTTCCAAAGGTCTCGAATTTCAGGTGGAATGTTCCCCGGAAGTGCCCGGTGTTGTTTATACAGACCCGATGCGGCTGCGCCAGTGCCTGCTGAATCTGGTAGGCAATGCCGTCAAGTTCACGGAGAAAGGGCGTGTTTTGGTGCGTGTCTATCCGGAGACAGCCGCCGGACAAAAGCGGATACGTTTTGACGTGCAGGATACCGGCATCGGAATCGAACCGGAAAAACAAGCCCTGATTTTTGAATCCTTTACGCAGGCGGATTCTTCCATCTGCCGCAAATACGGGGGGACGGGTCTGGGGCTGGCCATCACGCGCCGGCTGATGGGACTGCTGGGCGGGCATATAGAGCTGGCCAGCCAGCCCGGAAAAGGCAGCACTTTTTCCTTGATTCTGCCTTGTTTTGTGGAGCCGATGCAGAACACAGCAGCTGATCCTTCAGTCCCCGCTCCGGTACCGCAGGAGGATGACCGCCATATCGGCTGTATCGGCCGGATTCTTCTGCTGGACAGCGATCCTCCCAATCCGATTCACGCCTCCCTGCTCCTGCGTCGGGCTGGTCTGGACGTTTGTGTGGTTCAGACCCTGCGTGAGGCCCTTGCAGAGCTTAAGCAGAACCCCTGCAATCTGGTGCTGATAGCCCTCCAGAAGGTTCAGGAGGCCCGCAAGGCGGCGGCCAAGCTGCGCAATTTTGATGAACAGCTTCCGATTGTAGTGATTACATCCGATGCATCTCGAAAGACGGCGGAGCAATTTAAAATCGCCGGCAGCAATGCTGTTTTGGTCGAGCCGGTTTCCCGAAGTCAGCTGTATGAAACTCTCCGCTCTTTTTTGTCCGTCCAAGCAGCGGCATCGGTTTCCGGGGAAACCTCCTCTCCGGAGTCAGAAAGTCCGGAAGACCTGTATGAAGTGCTGCCGTCTCTGATGGAACAGGTTCGGGAATGTTATGCTCGAAGCGACTATGAAACGCTTGCCGAGCATACAGGACGTCTTGTGGAGCTGGGCCGTCGATTCCATCGGCCTGTGCTGGCGGAGAAAGCCGCACGTCTTCAAAAATCTCTGGCAGGCGGGAGCATTCAGCCGGATGAGCTCCAAAAGCAAGTGGAGGAACTCAGCGATCTTTGCCTGCAGATTACGCTGGGACGTTAGTAGATATACACCAGCCGCAGTTTTACATTCCATTCGTTTTTGGCGGTTCCGGCTTTATCCAAAGCGATCTGCTCGCACTGCAAATCCGGCCAGCGTGCCAGCATAGCGGAAAGGAACCCCGCCGCCGTTTCGATTTTTATGGACTTAAACGACAAGTCGGCACTTTTGCGTGTTTTGCCTTTCTGCTTGAGGGCCTGGCGAACATTCAGAGTATAACTGCCGGAGCTGATTCCGAATTCTTTTGTGAAGCGGTCGACCTCTGTTGTATAGTCGAACTCTTCGCTCTGTCCGCCCTGTTCCTGGTAGTGGACTCTGGCCGGCTCCAACTGAAGAATCTGCTCGATTAGAACAGCGGCCTCTGCGTACTGGGCTTTTTTGTCGCTCCAGGCCTTGATATGGCGCGGGTAAAAAATCAGACCGCTGAGAAGGGCCCACAGTGCCGCCAGAACCGGCAGCAGAATAAAGAAGAAATCCGGCTGTTTCCAGAAATCCTTTCGCATCAGGCACCTCCTTCCTTCTTGGTCTGAAGAACAATTTCGAATTTATCCCGCGGCGGCGCCGGAGAAATCTGGTTGCTT
Source organism: Planctomycetota bacterium (assembly GCA_029552545.1). Lineage (GTDB taxonomy): Bacteria > Planctomycetota > Phycisphaerae > Sedimentisphaerales > Anaerohalosphaeraceae > JAHDQI01. The sequence goes on along the minus strand of JAKPDO010000031.1, from coordinate 39,144 downwards.
TCCACATCCAGTTTCGGGTGTTTTTTGAACTCATCAAGGAGCTGCAGTGTGCTTCGTCTGCCGTCTGTGTCGCCGATCAGGCGAATCGTTCGTTCTGTAATGGATATCTGCTGAATCTGCATATCGACGGAAGACGGCGTTTTGTTCAGGGCCTCCATCAGAAAAGTCAGGCGGGCCGGCACAGACCCTTCATCGCCGCCGCCGAATCCCTCCTGGCGCTGACGCACCTGGCGGAGCACATTTCGAAGGCGAGTCAGAATCGGCTGGTTGGACGGCGGCTTCTGGCCGTACATGCATCCTTTGTATTCGGCGACTATCTTCTCATCCAGACGGGCAATATAGGCCTGGAGCCGCAGGGATTTCATTTGAAAATAAAGTCCGACGGCCGCAAAAATAACCGTCAGGGAAATGCTCAGCGTCCGGAGAGATTTCTGCAGCATCTTCCTGCGTCCCTGATACGGCAGAAAGTCGCGGCGGAAGTCCGCACGCCGTCCTCGATGGATGCTGGACAGTGCGGCCCCCCACGCCGCCGCCGTCAGAAACGGTTCGGCGGACTGGTCGGCGGGCCAGTGAAGGGTTTCTGTCTTGACGGGATGAGACAGTTTTTGCGAGAGAGCGTCGAGGCGGATGGGCCCCGTTTCTCCGGCCAGAACAACCGTTTCGACCGGCTCCCCGCAGGTCCATCCGGCCAGGGTTAACTGAATTTGGCGGGCGAGCGGGTCCGTAAGGTCATCTTTTCCCGCCAGAAGGACCCGTCGGAAATAAACAGCCCGTCCTTTGTTGGCGTTTTTCAGCAGGAGGCATTGCCCTCCGCACAGCCAGACAAACAAAGTGCCTGTTTCCCGGAACGAAGGCGAGACCTGCTCCAGGGCTCGAGCCAGTGAAACGGCCTCCGGCTCCATCATGACCGGGTCCAGCCCCTCCCCCTGAAGGTCCAGCAGCAGGTCGGTGAGTGTTTGACGGTCGGCTGCATAAACCATTACATCTGCTCCGTCCGGGCGGACACGAACGATTTCATAGGCCACCGCCAGCGAGGCCGCATCTGTGGCGGCGGCTTCTTCTGCGTCATACTTGATGGTATGGTCAATCTGTCGCGGTTCCGTGAAAGCCGAGCGCAGAGGATACTGGGCAAAAAAGTCGCTCCGAAGAGAAACAACGGCCTCTTCGTAGAGCAGATTCTTGGCCCGTACAGCCCGGGCGATAGCCGCCCCCGGCGATAGAGGCCCTGAGGCGTCCGGCTCCGGACTTACACGAAAGCAGTCCACTGTCTGCGGCTCCGGTTTGCTGATGTCGAGGACGACTACCTCTGCTTCCCGTCGGCCTATGGCGATGCCTATTACCAGCTTTGATTCCACGTCTGGTCTCCCTTTATCGGCCGTAAAGAACGGCCAGCAGTTCCACTTTTTTCTGATCTTTGAATACGGTTGCGGCAGCGGCACAGCGGGCGTTCCCGCAGCGGCTGACAATTCGAATCTGGAAAAAGACGCTCTGGGTTGTCAGATACGGCGCCGCGGAGCGCAGGTTCGAAGTTTCTTCCGGAACGAGCTCTTCCAGTTCCCGCAGGGTGCTGAACGGCTTGCTCTGGCGCTGTTCAATAACGGCCTTCGCCAGCTCTTCCGGTTTCTCGGCAACCATCATGAAGGCCGCTTCGAGCACCTGGCGGGGGGCTGTGTTGATATTCACCTCCTGGGAACCCCACAGCGCCAGATACCGCAAAGGAGCTTCATTTCGAAGGCCCGTGTCAATCCGGCTGCGGGTCAGGTCTTCCAGGTCCAGCAGGGAACTGTGAAACAGTTTGCCGAAATCCGCCGCGTGCGCTATGGCCGGCCGCAGAACATCTGTGCTCTGAGCCGGCTGGTTTTGCGTCGGCTGTGCATTCGGTTGGGCCGGCTGGCCCGGCAGACGTCGAGTTGTTCGGAAGGTGGTGCTGCCCGGAGCGGGTGCGGCGGCCTGCTGGGCTGCAGCAGCCGTGCGAGATTTGATCAGAATCGGCTGCGGGTCGATCACAAAGGTTTTCTGCTCCTGAATCAGGGCGCACTGTTTGTGAAGCTCTTCGATTTCTTCCGGTGTCATCGACATCCATTCACAAAACGTAGTCAGAGCCGCCTTGGCGGCTTTGTTGGCAGAGACGGCCCAGCCCAGCGGCATCTTGGCATTTTCATCTTCAATTTCAACGGTAACCTTTGCCTCTCCAAAGGTTAGTTCGATTGGTTTGGACACCAGAGGCCAGGGAGGCCCGTACGGTCCAGGCACGACCAGTTTGAGCGGGTCAATCGGTTTCGGCTCTTCTTCAGCAGGGGTTTCTTCCGAAGCATTCGGGTCTGTCATTCGTCGAACGAAAGCGGACAGGATTTCCGCCAGCGACAAGTCGGTCTGCTGCGGTTCGGATTCTTCTTCCGTCAGGCCGGACAAATCCAGAACCTGCTGGAGTTTCTCCTCGTCTGCCACATCCAGCCAGGCCTGAAGGTACGCGGCGTAATCCTCCTGAGACAGCCAGAACAAATCGGAAAAATCCGGCAGCCCCTCGCGGGATGTGACGCGGTACTGCTGCTCCGGCATGACGGACAGGACATATTTTAAGGCCGAATCGCAGGCATAGCGTGCCCGCTGGTAGTCGATCATATAGTTCACACGTCTTTTGGCGTGCTGAATGTACAGACTCAGGGCCGTGGTCATGGCCGTCAGCACAACCAGAACCATCAGCACCACCACCAGCACAAGCCCGCGTGAACGTCTCATCTATCCTTCCCGGATTTTCGGTTCGAGTTGATTTGGTTCTTCTGAAGCAGATTCCTCCGGCGGCAGGAAATCGTTTACATCCATAACTTTCGGACGAAACCGGTAGGCAATCGCCCGAATCCGGTCAATTGCAACCGTTCGCTGGAGGATTTTCTCTTCGGGCACATACCATTTCCCATCGGGCCCTTCTTCCATCGGTGCGAAAGACACGCTTATCCGGAGCCCCTTCGGCAGCTCTGGTTTTGACCAAACCGCAGCGGACTGTTCATTGTCCAGGGCTTCCACCTTGAAATAAGTCAGTCCGGAGACGGTCGGAACGAAAAGAGTCTGTTCCTCCAGACTTTTATTCTCATCGAGGACCTTGTCCTCCACATTGAGCCCTCCATGCATTCGATACAGAATCAGACCTCCTTCCTCCATATCGTAGGCCGTCTGCCAAATAACACGCTCATAAATCCGCGGCTGAGGGGGCTGGCCGCTGTAGAATTTCGATTCGAGCGTCAGCTGGGCGGAGGCGAAGCCGTTGTCAATCTTGTTGCGGACCTGTACTGCGGCATCAAAGCCCGGGGCGGCAATGCGGTCGATGTCTTCGGCAATTCGCTGAAGGACCTCCTCGGCCAGACGGGTTTCGTCAAGTTTGCCTGTCAGGGCGGATGCATCCGCCCGCAGACGCTGATAGACCCCCAAGACGCCGATGAGAATCATCGCCGCCAGGGCGACTACAACCAGCATCTCCACCAGCGAAAATCCGCTGGTCGGACCAGAATGTTTTGGTACGATTCGTTTCATTTTCAATTGCAGCAGCAGCCGGTCAGCTGACAGATAAGCGGTTTTAGCGACGGATCAATTTTGCTGCAGTCAAACGGACAGTCCGGTTCTTCCGGAGGAGAGGGCTCGGATGCGGTCTCTTCCTCGGGTTTCTGCGGAGATTCGGGCTCATCAGACGGTTCGGCCGGCGAATCCGGGGAGGTTTCCTCCGGAATTTCCGAGGGATTCCCGCCTCGGCTGGGCAGCAGTTGAGGGTTGTCCTGCAGATACCGGATGCAGTCATTCAGCCGGTCGAAGTCTACTCCCAGCTTCTGAAGAAACGCGGACTTGTCATTCTCAAGTGTTTCCACCAATTGGTCATATTCTTTGCTGAGGCCGTTTTCAATCAGATAGGCGACCTTCTGCCGCCGCTGGCGCTGGAGAAGATTTTCATAGGCGGCCGCATCCAGTCCGGCCTGCTCCAGACAGACTTTTGTCATTTCCTCGAGAGCTTTTTCTTCTTCTCCATAGAGTTCATCCAGTATCTTCTCTTCCAGTTCCTGCTGGGCCAAAATCTGTTTGACCTGTTCGGCGGATAAACCGGTCAGCCAGTGTTCCAGTTCGATAGTTTGTTCTCGATCGTCGCGGTCGCGGTAAAAGGCGCTGCTGACGGCCCGTACCCACATTCGGTTGCTGATGGGTTCATAAAAGGGCTCCACCCTCAATTCCCAGCGGATTTCCGGGTATTGTTCGCTGTAGCCGGATTCCATCTGATCGCTGATGGCGGATGCAGTCAGGAGGGATTCGAGTTTTTCCCGGGCGGTTTCAAAGGCCCTGCGGCGCTCGATAATTTCCATCGAAGCCCCGACGGCCTGATTCATTACCACCAGCACAGAGGCCAAAAGCCCGACCAAAATTGCCAGCGAGGCGGCAATCTCGACGAGCGTAAAGCCGCTGGGACGAACAGATTGTTTAAAAACGCATTTCATCAGGTTTTACAGGCAGCAGGATGGGAACATCGCCTTCCGCCAGGCGGACCGGCTGAACCATCCGCGAGATGAGAATGCTCCAGGGATTGCCGTCTCCGTCGCGGATAACCACCTTGCCGCCGTACTGCCAGCCGGAACGGCCCGCATAAAATCGGGCTTCTGTGACATTTTCTTTTTCGCGTGTATCTTCCAAATCGTCATACAGGACATAGTCCAGCTGAAAACGGTCTGTAAAGTAGCCGGTGTGAATGACAGCTTCATCCTCCGGAATGGTCTGCAAATCCAGCGAGGCAAACTGCCGGAGCACATATTTTTGTTCCACAAAATCCAGAATCACTGCGTAGCGGCGGTCGCTTTGAGCGGAGGCCTCCTGGGCCATCTGGAACAGGTTCACCAGCTCCCGGGCCTGATGCTGAAATTGTCGGCTGCCCCACAGGGCGCTGTAGCTGATAACGCCCAGCGACAGCAGGAAGGCCAGCAGCCCGACCACAATCAGCACCTCCAGAAGCACATATCCGAGGCGCTTATTCCACATCGGTGCTGTACAGGTCCGCATCATATCCTTCGCCGCCCTCTTTGCCGTCGGCCCCGTAACTGATGATGACAAAGGGCTTTCCGCTTTCCGGATTCAGGACATACACCAGGTCGTTTTTCCAGGCGTCTTTGGGAATATCCGTTGTTTCCAGATACCCGGTCCAGCCGGTGACGTCCGAGGGCTGCTCGATCAGGGCCCGCAGCCCCTCTTCTTCCGTGGGGTAGCGGCCGGTGTCCAGCTTGAACATATTGACCGCCGCATGCAGCTCTTTCAGAGTGGCTTTGGTGGTTGTTACGCGCGCCTTGTCCGTCATTCCGATGAAGTTCTTGGCGGCGATGCCCATCAGCAGTGCCAGAATTAGCACCACGGCCATAATTTCCACCAGCGTAAATCCTTTTGTCCGTCTATTTGTGTGTTTCATAGCATCCTCCGTTTGACTGGACTTAAAATTGTGTAACGGAAAATTTAATAATCGGAACCATTGTCGCATAGGCAATCAGGCCGATCAGGCCGGCCATAAAGAGAATGATAATCGGTTCGACGAATTTGCTGAGCCGTTCAATCACTACATCCGACTCGGCCTCCAGGTTCTGGCTGATCATCCGGAGCATCTGTTCGAGTTCTCCGCTTTTTTCGCCGACGGTAATCATATGAGCAATGGACGGGCTGATAACCCCGCTGTCCCGAAGCGGCGTGGCGATGTCGGAGCCGGACAGAATCCGCTCACGGGCCTGGCGGACGGCCTCGGCCATCACGGCATTGCCGGTCACCTGGGCGACGACCCGCAGCGATTCAGCCATCGACATCCCGGAGCTCAGCAGCGTAGCCAGTGTGGAGGCAAACCGTGAAACAATCCGCTGCTTAATCAGCGGGCCGAACCCCGGCAGGGCCAGCAGGAAGCGGTCGCGCAGCGCCGCTCCGCGCTCCGTTCGGACCGCCCGCTTATACAGCCAGCTCAGTCCAAACAGCACTCCCAGAATCACAAAAGCCCAGGCGCTGGTCAGCAGGTCGGAAATCTTCATCAGGGCCCGCGTTGTCAGCGGCAATGTCTGGCCGACCTTGACCAGCTCATTGGTAATCAGCGGCAGGAAGAAAATCATAATAATCAGCACCACCACCACACACAGGGTCAGCAGGATGGCCGGATACATCATCGCGGTTGTCATCTTTTCTTCCAGCTGCCGCTGCTTTTCGAGCATATTGGACATCGTGGTTAAACTGTCTTCCAGAGTGCCGGTGACCTCGCCGACTCGCATCATGCTCACATAAATCAGGTCAAAATACGCCTCGTATTCGCTCAGCGCCTCGGCAAAGGACTCACCCGTCACGACACGGTCGCGCACATCCGTAATGGCATTCTTTAATTGCGGGTCCGGAATCTGCTGAATCAGCACCGACAGCGCATCGGTCAGCTTAATGCCCGCCCGCAGCATCGTCGCCAGTTCTTTCGTGAACGCCGCCACGGTCTTTTTCTTGTTGCCGAAAACGGAGTGAAACGACCGGCCGGCGGTCTCGGCGGTAATCTGCGTGACCTCCGTCGGATGCAGGCCCTTGCTGCGCAGCATCTTGCGGGCGGCAAAGGCGCTCTCGGCGGAAATCACGCCTTTTTCCGTCTTCTGACTGCTCCCAATCGCTGTATAACTGAATCTCGGCATACGATTATTGTCAATTGTCGATTTTCAATTTCCGATTTCTGGCGGTTTTCTGCGAAGCAGCAAAAATGGCTGTCAATTCTTTGGCTTCTTCGAGCAGCAAACGGCATTTGTTTTCTGAAAGCAGATTTTCCTCCGTAATAAACTCGAGCCAGAAGCAGGCTTCGTCGGCTTCTTCCAAAGCAATGCCCAATTTGGCAATGAAGGATGCTTTGGATTGAGAGATGCACGCAGCCCGGTAGTTTGCGGCGGCGGATGTTGAACATCTGATTAATTGACTGCGGATATGAAGTCCGAGCCAGTTTTCAGGCAGTGCCGAACAAAGCCGCGCACAGCGGTGGGCAAAGTCCGTCGTTCTTTTTTTCAGGATTTCTTTGTTCATCGAAATTGGAAATCGAAAACCGTCAATAGGAAATCCATTACATGCTGTCGGACTGGGTGACCCGCAGGACTTCGGCGATGGTGGTAATGCCCGCCAGCACCTTGCGGGCGCCGTCCATCCGCAGCGTCTTCATTCCGTATTCGAGGGCCTTTTTCTTAATGGCCCCGGCCGTCTCGCATCGGTAAATCATCTCGCGAATCTCATCGTTGACAATCATCAGTTCATAAATTCCCGTTCGCCCGCGATAACCCGTATCAAAACACTTGCTGCAGCCGCGTCCGGTGTAGAAGAAGTCGCCGGCGGGCATTTCCGTCAGGCCCAGCTCGCGCTGCTCCTGTGCGTTCGGGTGATAAACGGTTTTGCAGTCCGGGCAAATCTTCCGCACCAGACGCTGGGCCAGCACGCAAATCAGAGATGAGCTGACCAGATAGGGCTCGACGCCGAAATCCAGCAGTCGGCTGACTGCGCCGGCGGCGTCGTTGGTGTGCAGCGTGCTGAACACCAGGTGCCCGGTCAGTGAGGACTGAATCGCCATCGCTGCCGTCTCCCGGTCGCGCACCTCGCCGACCATAATCACATCCGGGTCCTGACGCAGGATATGCCGCAGGGCGTTCACAAAGGTCATCCCCTTCTTGGCGGACACCTGCATCTGGCTGATGCCCTCCAGCTGGTATTCGATGGGGTCTTCGACGGTCATGACGTTTTTTTCGACGGCGTTGATGCGGTTCAGGCAGGCATACAGCGTGGTGCTTTTTCCGCTGCCGGTCGGGCCGGTGACAAAAATCACGCCGTGCGTGCGGGTAATCATCCGGTCGAAGGCCTCTTTGTCCTCTTTCCAGAGCCCCAGCTCCTCCAGCGTCAGCAGCCCGGTGCTTTTGTCGAGGATTCGCAGGACCGCCCGCTCGCCGTAGCTGGTCGGCACCGTGCTGACGCGCAGGTCGATTTCCCGCTGGCCGATGCGCACGCTCGTGCGTCCGTCCTGCGGCATCCGCCGCTCGGCGATGTCCATTCCGGCCATCACCTTGATGCGCGAAATCACCAGCGAGAGCACATTGCGGTTGAGCGTGAGCGTGTCGTACAGGATGCCGTCGATGCGGTAGCGAATCTGAATTTTGTTTTCGTAGGGATGAACATGGATATCGCTGGCCCGCATCTGCAGGGCCCGAAAGAGGATATCGTTGACCAGCCGGATGACCGGCGGGCGGTTCACGACGTCCAGCAGGTCGTCGCTGCTCTGGGCCTCATCGACCAGCTGGTCCAGATTCTGCGAGTCCAGTTCCTCGGCCACCTCTTCGATAACCGTATTTTTCTGTTCGTAGGCCACGTCGATGGCCGCCGTGATGGCCGCCCGGGAGCTGACCACCATCTCGGCGGGCTTGTGCAGCTTGCGGGCGATGTTGTCCACCACCAGCGGATTCATCGGATTGGCCACGGCGATGGTAATCACATCCTCCTGACCGTTGCGGTAAAAGCCGATCAGGTAGTGATGCTGGGCGTACGGCGCCGGCACCGCCTCGATAAACGCCGCCGGCACGGTCGAGGCGTCGATTTCCTCCACATACTCCAGTCCAAGCGTCTCGGCCAGAAGCCGCAGGACCGCCTCTTCCGTAAACTGCGGGGCCGACAGCAGAATCTCGTCGATGCGGCGCGCATCGTCCGCGTGCTCGGCCAGGTACTGTTCCAGTGCCTCCGGCTTGATAATCCCGGTCCGTCGGGCCGTCTCGATTAATAATTCTTTCATGTTTTTATTTCATTTCTTCTTACGGCCGTGCTTTTGCCTGCTGCTTTTGTTCTTCCCGCTGTCTCTGTCATTCCCGCGCAGGCGGGAATCCATTCCTCCTGCTCCCGCGACCTGTCCTTCGAAGCTTCAGCGAAGAAGGAAGGCGGGAATCCATTCCTCCTCTCCCCGCGCCTTGTCCTTCACACCCTTTCAAACAAATCATCCCATGTAGGATTCTTTTCTTCAATCAGTCGGATCTTCCAGTCACGATTCCATTTTTTCAGCCGTTTTTCTCGCACAATGGCGTCCCGGATATTTCGAAAAGTCTCAAAATAAACCAACCGTTTCACTCCGTATTTTTGTGTGAACCCCTCTACTTTTTCCGTTTTATGTTGAAAGACGCGATTTTTCAGATTGTTTGTGACGCCGATATACAAGGTGCCGTTTCGCTGACTGGCCAGGATATAGACATAATACGTCATTTCTGGACTCCCGCCTTCGCGGGAGTGACAGGTTGACTCGCCCCTGGTACCGTTCCCGCACCTTGCTGTCCTTCCCATGTCTTGTCATTCCTTTCAGTCAATCTTTTCTCGCCTTTCAATCAATCTTTTCTCCTGTCTGCGTTCTTCCCGTTGTCTCTGTCATTCCCGCTGTCTCTGTCATTCCCTTTGCCTCTGTCATTCTCTTTGCCTCTGTCATTCCCGCGGCCCTTGTCATTCCCGCGACTTGTCCTTCGAAGCTTCAGCGAAGAAGGAAGGCGGGAATCCATTCCTCCTGCCCCCGCGACCTGTTCCTGCCGATTTAATACAGTTGTTCTTCCTCGCTGGTCTGGACCTCATCTTCTTCAAGCACCCGTTCCGGCTCCATCGGCTTTGGCTCAATCCCCGGCCAGTCCTGAGCCCGCTGGAACTGCCGCTCTTCCTCTTCAAACGCCCGTCGATTCCGCCCGGATACCCGCCGCATATCATCCATTCCGCCGCGGTCGCCGGGGCGAATAATGTTGGCCTTCACGAACACGTAAAGCTTGCCCTGCTGGCCGGAATCATCTACACCGCGAAACAGACCGCCTACAATCGGCAAATCCCCAATGAGGGGCATTTTGGACGTGCCTTTAGACTGTTTGATTGTTTCCAAGCCGCCTAAAATAATGGTGGTGCCGTCCGGAACTGTGGCGACCGTGTTTACATCCGTGGAAAGCAAATCCGGCGGCCGCGGATAGGTCTCTCCGGCAACAGTAACATCTTTTCCGCGCGAGAAATCAAAATCCTTGCGGTTCAGACTGATTTCCAGCCGAAGCATATCCCCTTTGCTGATATGAGGTTTGATTTTCAGGGTGATTCCGGAGGAATAATCTGCAAAGCTCACGTCAGTTGTGGTGTAGGAAGGCGAAGTTCCGGTAGCCGGCTGAACAATACTTTTCTGCTGTGCAATGGAGGTTTGATTTTCCGTTTTGATTTCTCCTTCCTGATTGTCATTAACTAAGATTTTCGGCCGGGCCATGATGCGCCCGTATCCTTTGGTTTGAATCGCGGTCAGCAGCCCCTGCACATGGGCGCTGTTGTAAAACGCTTTGAAAACATCTTTTTCAGCTGATGTTGTGACTCTCGCGTCAGCATAGCGGTCGCTTGTGAACGAATCCAGTTGGCCGATTAAAGCTCCGCTGCCCGTGCCTGAACGCAAATCTGTTTCGCTGTAGGTTTTCGAGATAATATCGAGGTCGTATTCAAATTTTTCGTTCTTAGTAATCTCCACCAGTGTGCAGTCCAGCAGGACCTGCGGGCGGTACTGGTCCAGTTCGCGAATCAGGTCGCCGACCCATTGCTGATTTTTTTTGTTGGCATACACAATCAGCGAATAGGTTTTGGGGTCCGGAATGATTCGAATGCGTTCTTCTTCCTTGGTTGGCAGAGGCGTCGTTGTTGGGGTCGGAGCGGTCTGTATCTTGGCATCCGGCGAGGACTTCTGGGTCTGCTGCTGCATCGTTTCCTGAATCAGTTCATTCAGCACCTCTGCCAGCTCTTCCGGGTCCTGATTTTCCAGCGGATAGACCACATACGGCGTCGAAACCCGCTCGAGTGTGCGGTCCACGTGGGCGATAACCAGCGAGATGGCCTCGTGCTGTCGCGGAGTCGCGTGCACCAGCAGCGAGTTGGTCGATTCGAGAATCGCAATCTGCGGCTGAGAAGCCGCCAGCTCTGTCACGGTTTCGCCTTCGATGGTCGGCAGGGCCAGGGCTGTCGGCATCTCCGGCTGGGCGGGCTGCATCATCTGCCCGGCGGTTTGGCGTGTGCCGGCGGCGGTGCTGCGGGTTTGGCTGCGGCTCTCTTCGCTCTTGCCCGGCGCAATAATCCCCAAATCCTCCAGTGTCTTGACTACGGAGAGGGCATCAACATTCTGAATCTCATATTCCTGAATCGTCCGCTGGTCCTTCTGTTTGACGTCCACATGGGAAATCACCATTTCAATTGCCTCGTGCTGGTCTTTGGTGGCATTTACCAGCAGCGAGTTGGTGTTGGGCCGAATCGAAATGTACGGCTGGTCTTCGCCGCCCGTCGCGGCGGCAGGAGCAGCGGTCGGCTGAACGGCCTGAACCGGCTGGCCGGGCTGGGTCGTGCGGGCCAAAGTCGGCCGTGCGGTCGTTGTCTGGCGGGAAGCACTCTGGCTGCCGATGTTCACGTTGGCCAGCCCCAGTTCGTTCAGGGCCGTCACGACCTCCGCCGCCTCTACGTGCTGAATGAAGTATTCGCGGACGTATCGCAGGTAATACTTAGGCACATCCAGCGTGTCAATCAGTTCCTGGATGGTTTGAATCTGGGCGGCGTATCCGATTATCAGAATCCGGTTGGTCCGCTCGTCGGTGTCGAGAAACACGGTTTCCTGAGTGGGTGTGGTCGGAGCTGCCGCAGGCGGCTGGGGTGTCGGCTGCGGACGGGTTGCTATGACCCGACCCTGTGCATCCCGCTGAACAATCGGGGCGGCGGAACGGGCGGCCGCCCCCTCTTCCGAACTGGGAGCGGAGGCCACGGAAATGCCGCTCATCTGGGCCGTCAGCGTCTTCAGTTTGTTGAGAATGTCCGCCGCGGAAGTATACTGCAGCTGCCGGTAGGCAAAGCGTTTCGGCTCCCCCGCCACGTCCACCAGCGCAATCACCTGATTGATGCGGTCCATTCGGTAGGAGTAGTCCGTTACAATCAGCGTGTTGGTTTCGTTGACCGGCACAAAGGAGGTTCCCAGCTGCAGGTCCGTGAGCATTTTTTGAGCCGCCGCCGGCGAAATGTGTTTCAGCTGGAAAACGCTGCTGACAATCACATCCCCCGGGACAATCGGTTCATCCGGCGAGACAATCACCGGGTCGGCCTGCTTGATTTGGCTGGCCGGCACAATGGTGACCAGATTGCCTCGACGGGTCATTACGAACCCCTTGAACCGCATGACCGACTCGAGCAGTGCATAGGTGTCCTTGACCTTGATTTTCCCATCGTGAATCTTCAGCTGCACATCCCCGCGCACCTGTGTCGGGTCATACATATAGTTGAGCCCCAGCTGCTTGCCGACCAGTTCAATCAGCTGGGTGATTTCCACCTTTTCCGGCAGGGTAATCGTCAGTTCCAGTTCTTTCTCCCCTTCCGGAATCACCGGTTCCGGCAGGGATGGTGCGGGTTGCACTTTCTTTTCCTGCTCTTTGCTTCGCTCCGCCAGCAGGGCCTTTAATTCGGTAATCTGCTGTTCCTGCCGAGCCAGCTGTTCCTCCAGGCGCGCCAGCAGGGAAACCGGGACATTCTGCGGCTGCGGTTCGGCAGCGGGAGTTTTTTCTGCAGCCGTTTCGGGCCGGTTCGGCTCTTTTGCGGCGGTCTCTTCCGTTTCTGCACGCCGGCGAAGCGCTTCAATCACATCCAGCAGGGCCTGCTCTTCCTCGCCCTGATCCTGGGCGGTTTGCTTTTCTGCTTCAATTTCTTTCTGAATCTCTTCGGCCTTTTCCTGTGCGGCTGTCAGCGCTTTCATTAATTCCTGGCTGAAGAAATCCTCATCCTGAGGCGCGGCGGACTGATTGGGTTCAGCTGCGGCTGCCGGCGCGGTCGGCTGTGCAGGTGTTTCAGCGGAGGGCTCCGATGGAACTGCTGCAGGTTCGGCTTGGGGCTGATTCGGTTCCTGTACCGCCGGAGCTGTCGGAGCGGCCTGCGGGGTGGAAGCGGGGGCAGGTGTTGTCTCGGCGGACGGTGCAGGCGCTGCGGTCGGCTTCGGCTGGTGTTTGGCAATCCATTGATTGATAATCTGCTCGAGCTGTCCAATCATCGCTTCACTTCCGACGGCCAGCAGCCCCCCTTTGTACTCGTCCAGCAGCAGAGGGTCCGACGCATTGCTGGCCGGCGGGTCCAGCAGTGTACCCACCTGAAGCTCTGACAACTTCATTTGTTCGAACAGGTATTCCGGATTCGGCAGACCGACCGGCGACGGCTGCCACTGCTTAAGGATACGCACACTCGCATGGTCGAGCATCTGAAGAAGACTCGAGGCCCGTATCAAGTCGTCCGGCTGGTCGCTGGTTACGATGAGAATCTTGTCGGAAAGGGCGTCCACACGCCGGCCGATTCCCAGTTGAAGCAGGGTTGATTTGATTTCCTCCGCTGTGCGGTGATTCGTCCGGTAGAGGCGGCTGCGCTCCACCCCTGTACGGGACGGTTCGCCGGCCGGGCAGATTTGTTCATACGAGATAAACCAGATAGCCAATAAGCCGATAACCAGTCGCCAATTCGTTTGGCTTGCCAGCCGTCCGCAACGGTTCAAGTGCATATTCTGCTCCAATCAGTTCGCTGTCAAAAATGCACAGGGAAAGGTCAATCGCTCCCCGCCGACGCCTTTCCGAAACTATCCTATATTTATCTCTTTATCGGTTATGGGCACCTGCCCATACTACTTTTCCGTCTTCTTTCAGGGCTTTTTCCAGCAGAAAATCCCTATCTATTCAGACCATCGGGCTGCATTCGGGTTCCCTGAAAAGACAGGAAAAACGCTCGATGAGTTTTATCGGATAAAAGAGGGGCGGATTCAACGGATTATTCGATTTTCTCGGAACTTTCTGACTGCGGAGTGCTTTCCGGACGGCTGCCTTCCTCTGATGGTGCCGGTTTGGCTTCCTCTTTCTCTTTTCCTTCAGCGGTCTGTTCTGCGGGCTTTTTGGCTTGTTGCGCCGACTGAACGGCCGTCTCTTTTTCTTTGGCCAGCACCTTCAGCAGCTCCTGCCAGGCCTGCTGTTCGGCCTGACGTTCTTCTTCCGTTTGCCCCTCCTGAGGCGTTTGTCTCATAATATTTTGAATAGCAGATATGCTTTCATCGATGGAGCGAATCTGCTCTTCGGGGCTCATTTCAACAGCAGGCAATTCTTCGCTTGTTCGCAGGGTGGTAGTAATCCGCGGAGGCGCAGAAGTCGGCTGCGGTCGAGGGATACGGGGTATCTGGGGGCGGGAAAGGGACTTCCCTTCGGCGGAAGCGGCAGAGGGGCCGGCTTCAGGCCCTTCGCCCGATTCTTCCGAGACCTCGGAAGAATTCAAAGAAGTAGGCCCTGTTGGAGCAGAGGATGCGATTTGTTCATCCGATTTCAGCAGGGATTTTGTCGGCGTAGCGGCCGGCATAAAGAGTTCGGAGTTAAACTTGCCGCCCTGATAAAGCACAATGGAGCCGTCCTTGATTTCCTGGATAACCAGATGGCCGACCTGCTCCCCCTGACGATACCATTTGTATTCGTTCTGGACATTCTGAAGCAACGCCATCGACTTTTCCGGATGCTCCGGATAGCGGGCCGTGGCAATCAGGGTGAACTTGGCACTCAGCGTGGGCTGCTTGTGTTCCGGAGGTTTGGGCAGTTGCGGCGGTTTGACCTCCGGCGGCTTGGGGGGTTCAATGGGCTTGGGGGGCGGCGGCGGAGGCGGCGGGTCGATCCGTAAGGCAAAGGCCTTGGCGGCCTGCTCCAGCGGAGACACGGCATCGGCCTTGGCGGCGGGTACAGTCTGGCTTTTCTTGCGAAACTGCTCGACGACCCCTTCTTTGGCCAGAAAGGCCTCGATGTCCGGGTCGCCCCGAAAGCCGAGGATTGCCACCGCCGCCAGAACGACGACAGCGCTTATCACAGCCGCCATACTGGCGATGCGCAGTGCTTTGAGCATAGATAGCCGCCTTTACCTGCCGAAAAACACGAAAACACGCTTGTTCTGTTAAGTTAGACAATCTGTCCTGCCGGCGGTTCCCTACACAGGCCGCGTTGGTGCGACGGAAAGAGGTATAAAAAGGTCTTTAATTCGCAAACCAGCCGCTGATACGGATTTCCACTTCCTGCGAATTGTCGAATTGAATCGTCAATTCGTCGGAAAAGTACCGCCGAGTGGCTGTTTCCCGTTCCGGCATCGTAATCTCTATCGTCAAGGTCAGCGCGTTGTCTTTGATTTCCTGCTTGACAATCTTCATCAGGCCGGCGCGGGAAGCGGACTTGGCAATCTTGAGCGAATCGCCGTAGTGGCTGGTAATTACGACCTCTTTCTGCTCTTTCTGTCCGGCCTTGACATTCTGCAGGATAATGCGGGGGCGATTGATTTCATATCGCGGAAGGGCATTATATCGGACCATCTGGATGCCGCCCTGCGGATGGTCCACCTCGAAGGTCATTACGCCGGTTGGGTTTTTGGATAATACATCCAGATTGACCTGGGGGGTCAGGGTAAACTCGGTTGCCGCGGCATTTGGGTCAAACACACAGGTGAAGGCGTCCGCCTGCGAGGTGAATTTGGTGATGCGGAAGGGTTTTCCGTCCGTGCTTTTGATCTTGATGGGTCCCAGACCGGCATTGGGCTTGTTGAGCATCAGGGATACTTCCGCCGGTTCGGTCTGAACGTTTACCTGCACCACCGCGCGTAACTCCAGCTGGGCCCGGTCGTTAGAAGGATCGTTGCTGACAATATACAGCTGCTTTTTGGTTTCCCCGCTTGTGGTCGGGGCGTGGAATTTCACCTCGATAGTTCCGGACTCGCCGGGTTCATAATCTTTCTTGTCCAGCTGGGGGACGCTGCAGCCGCAGGTACTCTGGACATGGTCAATCTTTAATGTTTTGTTTCCGATGTTCTTAAAGGTAAAGGTGCAGGTATGATAGGTCCCCGGCCCAATCTCGCCGAAGTCGTGGAATTCTTTGGTGACGAGGATTTTGGGGCCGTCGATGGATTTTTTGTCTTCCTTCTTAGGTTCTTTGGTTTCAGCGGGCTTGGCCGGTCCGGCGGGTGCAGGCCCCGGGCTGGGTGTTGCGGCGGGGGTTTCCTGTTTTACCGAGGTCTTGCCGGCATCGGCCTGGCCGGCCATGCTTTCATTGCAGCCGAAAATCAAAGCAATTCCGAGAATAAAAACAAAAAAGAATCCAAAGAGTCCTCTTTTCATACCACTACCTTTCCGTTGATGGATAGACAGGTTTTTTACCCTTTTGGCTTTTACGGCTAAGAAAGCTTGCAAGTTTAGCACAATCTCGGAGATTTCGGCAAGTCCCTTTTTGATGAGGGCAGCTGCAGCGGAGGGAAAAACTTTTTAACCACGGATTTCACGGATTAGGGAAAGAAGAGAGGATTTAACCACGGATTACACAGATTTCACAGATTCAAAAAAAGCAAACAAATTTGCAGGATAACTACTCACTGATAACTGATAACTGACGACTGCTGACTGATAACTGGCAACTGGCGTCTGGCCGCTGAAACTTCCGGCGAAACAATTTTTAACCACGGATTCCACGGATGACACAGATTAGAGAAAGAAAAAGAAACTTGCGTCTTGTCCTCCGAAGCTTTAGCGAAAGAGAAAGGAGGATATCCAGCGCCGCCCCTGCGCCATTCCTACCTTCACCGTCATTCCCGCGTGTAGGCCCCTGTCATTCCCGCGTTCACTGTCATTCCCGCGCAGGCGGGAATCCATTCCTCCTGTCCCCGCGACCTGTCCTTCGAAGCTTTTAGCGAAGGAGGAAGGCGGGAATCCAGCAACCGGGTAAATCCGAAATCCAAATCTCGAAATCCGAAACAATTAACCACAGATTACACGGATTACACGGATTAAGAAAAGGAGGGGGGCGAATTTGCAGGATAACTGATAACTGCTCACTGATAACTGGCGTCTGGACACTGCCTGCTGGAAGATAGCCCCGCCCGCAAGGGCGGGGAAAAAAAATATTATCTCCTCTCCCCGGGCTTACGCCAGGGGCTATTGGGGGCCGGGGTTTTGGGGAGTAAATTTGGAATTAAAATAAATGAAGGGTGAAGAAGGAGCGAGCCCGAAAGCAATCCGTGATTTCTTTTTTGATGGTTGGTTTTTCGTTTTGAATTCCAGATTTTTCTGGCTGCTGGAGGCTTCGATGGATTCACGCCTTCCTTTTTTCGCTAAAAGCTTCGAAGGGCGAGTCGCGGGAAGACTGGATTCCCGCCTGCGCGGGAATGACGTCGGCCTGCGCGGGAATGACGTCGGCTTGGGTGGGAATGACGGCGGTCTGGGCGGGGATGGTTGCGGCTTGTAAGGGAATGACAGCGGTCTGTGAGGGAAAGACAAGGGTGCTGCTGGATTGGCTTTTTCTTTTTTCACGGTAGTTTCGGAGGATAGGCCGCAGGTCTGACCAGCATTTTGCTGTAATGCAAGTTCATTTCAGGGGGTTGTGTTTGATTTGGGCGAAGGAGCGCGGCAGGTCGGGGGGCGTGGGGTGTGTTTTTTCGGCGGCGATGAGGGTCATATGGGCCGGGGTCGGGGCGGTCGGCAGGACATAGGCAAAGGTTTTGACCTCGGAGGCGCCCATCTGGATGAGAGCCCCCTGCGCCCGCTTCAGTTCGTCCTCGATATTCGGCCCCTTCCAGGCCAGCAGCCGTCCGCCGGGCCGCACCAGCCCCAGCGACAGCTCCGCCGCAACGGACAAATCCGCCAGCGCCCTTGCCAGCGCCGCATCAAACTGCTCGCGAAAGCGCTTCTGATGGGCCAGCTCCTCTGCCCTCTCGGCCACCACCTCCACGTTTTTCAGCTCCAGCTCCGCAATCACCTTCCGCTGAAAGGCGGCCTTTTTGCCCGTAGCTTCGACCGAGACAAACCGCCAGTTCGGACGGGCTATCGCCAGCGGCAGCACGGGAAAACCGGCACCGGAGCCGATGTCGATGCACTTGAGCGTCCGGCCTTCGGCGAACGGCTCGAGCACCTTCAGGGCCGCCAGCGAATCGAGGAAATGACGGATGCGGACGGATTCGGAATCCGTGATGCGCGTTAAGTTGTGGATTTTGTTTTCAGCCAGCAGCAGCTCGGTCAGCCGCTCGAGGGTGCGGCTGTGCCGCTGCAGCAAGGCCTGCAAATCATCCAAGGACAGCAGTTCACTCATGGTTCGCTCTTTCGCAGGGTGAGGGTGTAAACAGCCCGCCCCTCTTTGAGATATTTTCGTTCATAATTGGTGCCGGTCATCTCGCCTTCGCGGGCTCCGGCGGGTCGAATGAACGGCACCGTTTCGACGCGTCCATCGGCCTGGGCTTCCTGTGCGATTCGCCGGGCCTGTTCATAGTAATCGGCATGGTCGGTTGCGAAGTTAATCCATCCGCCCGGCTGCAGACAGCGAAGCATCTGATGGAGGTTGTCGCGGCTGAAAAACCGCCGTTTGTGATGCCGGCGTTTGGGCCAGGGGTCGGGAAAGTACAGATGAATCATTTCGACGGTTCCGTCGGCAACGTGCCGGCGGAGAAAATCGGCCGCATCCGTGCGAATCATCCGAACGTTGGTCAGCCGGTGGCGGGCGATGCGGTCGGCGGCCAGCCGGCAATATTCGGCGGACCATTCAATCCCCAAAAAGTCCGTCTGCGGAAACGCGGCGGCCTGATGCACCAGAAACGTCCCCTTGCCGGAGCCGATTTCAATCTGCACCGGTGCCGTGCGGCCGAACAGAGCGGCCCAATCGACAGGACCGTTCAGGGACTCCGCCTCCAGAATATACGCCGGATTTAAGACAATTTTCTTTGGCATTCGGATTTTTTTGAAAATATTGCGGTTTTTATCGGCACCGTCTCGCCCGAAAAAGCGATTTTGCCCGGAAAAACTAATAAAGTCAAGCCGCCGACGGTTCGATACAGCCAAAGAACCTGAACGGGTTGCCCTGCCGAGCGTACAAACAGCAGGGTCGCCGAACAGAACCGACAGAAAGAAGGTCAGGTATGATACGGCCGGCATTGACATTGCGCAGACGGCGGATTCTCATTGATGTGGGAACGCAGCGCGATTTGTTCACCGCGGAGGGCAAGGCGTGCATCCGCAACCACCGCCGCATCCTGGCCAATATCCGACGCGTGATGGCCTGGGTGCGCAAGGAGCATATCCGCGTCATTTCGACGGTGCGCATCTTCGAGAACGACGGCATTCATCACGGCCCGTCCTATTGTCTGGCGGGCACGGAGGGGGCTCGAAAGATTCGCTACACGCATCTGGCCCGTTCGCTGGCGTATGCCTCCGACGGCTACACGGATTTTCCGCGGGATTTGTTTGAGCGGTACGACCAGGTGATTCAGGAAATCCGCAGCGATGACCCGTTTGAAGAACCGCGGGCCGACCGAATCCTCAGCGAAGTGAAGGCGACGGATTTTCTGGTGATCGGGGCGCCGATTGAAACAGCAGTGAAGTTTCTGGTGCTGGGGCTTCTGCTGCGTCGGCGGAATGTGATTGTGCTGGCCGATGCGGTCGGCTCGTTTGAAAAGCACGCCGCGGAAATTGCGCTGCGTCAGATGCAGGCCAAGGGGGCGCGGCTGATTGACAGCAAATCGTTTGTCGGGAACACCCATCTCAAGAAGGTCGGGATTTGCTCCTGCGACCGGTGTCAGGGCCGCCTGGTTAAGGTGGCCGCCGATTCGGAGGCGCTGGATTAGAGATTTTCCAGCCGGCGCTGGCGGTCGTAATCCTGCAGGGCGGCAATCAATTCATCCATATCCCCGAGCATGATTTTGTCCAGGCAGTACAGCGACAGGTTGATGCGGTGATCGGTCAGCCGGTTCTGGGGGAAGTTGTAGGTGCGGATGCGTTCGGAACGGTCGCCGGAGCCGATCATGGATTTGCGGGCCTGCGAGCGTTCCTGATGGGCCTTCTGCTGGTAGTATTCGTACACGCGGCTGCGGAGGACCCGCCAGGCCTTGGCGCGGTTTTTGTGCTGGCTTCGTTCATCGCGCATGCTCACGACGATGCCCGTCGGGATGTGTTCGAGGCGGATGGCGGTGGCGACTTTGTTGGCGTTTTGGCCGCCCGGGCCGCCGGCACAGCTGACATGCTCAATCACATCGTCCGGCTTGATGTCGATATCGACCTCTTCGGCCTCCGGCAGGACGGCGACGGTGGCGGCGGAGGTGTGGATGCGTCCCTGGGATTCGGTTTCGGGGACGCGCTGGACGCGGTGGCCGCCGCCTTCGTAGCCCAGATGCGCCCAGACGCCCGGCCCCTTGATGTTCATAATCAGCTCGCGAAAGCCGCCGCGGTCCGTGGGGGAAAAATCCATCAGTTCAACCTTCCAACCCATCTTGTCGGCGTAGCGGTGGTACATATTGTACAGGTCGCGCACGAACAGGGCCGCCTCTTCGCCGCCGGTCCCCGCCCGCAGCTCCATAATAATGGAGCCGACGGCCGCATCGTCGGACATCACCAGAGCGTTTTTGATGTCCTCCAGCAGGGCGTCTTTCTTTTTTTCGAGCTCTTTGATTTCCGCTTCGGCCAGTTCGCGAAGGTCGCCGTCGGAGCCGGGCTCGTTCAGCAGGGCCGCGGCCTCCTCGAGCTGTTTTTCCAGCCGGCGGTATTCGCGGAAGCGGCCGACAATCGGGGCCAGTTTGCCCTGCTCTTTGGTCAGGGGCACCAGACGGGCCGGGTTGGAGGCCACCTGCGGGTCGGCAATCTGCTGCTCAATCTGACGGCAGCGCTCGTCCAGCTGCTCGAGCTTGCGGACAATCAGTTGATTTTGGGATTCCGCCATGGCCGTGTTTGAAAAATGCAGACAAAAAAATTACGCTGCCGCTCCTCAGTCGGTAAGACGGAGGTCAACAGCGTAAGAGGGTAATCGAATGAGCTACGCTTTGTCCTGTTTTTCTTTCTTCTTGAAGTACTCCTCGACGGAGCCGAACTTCTTCTGGAAGCGCTCGATGCGTCCGGCGGTGTCCACGTATTTCTGCTTGCCGGTGTAGAACGGATGGCACATGGAGCAGATTTCCGCATGGATTTCCTTGGCGGTGCTGCGGGTTTCAAAGGTGTTGCCGCAGCCGCACCGGACCTTGACTACGTGATATTCCGGATGAATACCTTCTTTCATTTTTTTAACTCCCGATTTACGTCCATATCGAAAACAAAGCATTTTAGCGGGAAAAAAAGAAAAAGCAAGAGGTTTTGCGGAAATATGTTGGTTTTACGGCCGGCCGCCGGTGTCCAGTAAGCGGCTGCGTTTCGCTCTTTTTTGATGGAAGAATGGTGACCGACGACGGATAACCGATTTTTGCCGTTTTTTGCCGTTTTTGGACTTGACAGGATGCTAACTCCTTCTACAATAGCCGTTTAGATGGATTCTTCGGGGGGAGAATCGATTACAGAAAACTTGTAAGTTTCGGTCTTTCAAAAGTTTATAGAGATTTTGGTCTTTCGGAGACCGGCAAAAAAGTGTCGAAAAAGGCCCCCGAAGAGGGGGTTACAGTTTTTGCCTTTGCAACCCCTTGAAAACAAAGGACTTGCAAAGGCCAGTTACCTTGCAATTTTTCCCTGATGAATAAGGGATTGAAACGACGGCGGTAATGTCCGCATCCATACGGATTTCGATTTTGTCTTGCAATTTTTCCCTGATGAATAAGGGATTGAAACTACCATTTCCATAATTGTACCCCTTTCCTAAGATTGTCCTTTCTTGCAATTTTTCCCTGATGAATAAGGGATTGAAACGCCCACGCCCCGGAAAAGCCGTCCCGGCGCGTGAAAACTTGCAATTTTTCCCTGATGAATAAGGGATTGAAACATACAGGGTGCAATTACGATGGGGACGTCGTGAGAGACGCTTGCAATTTTTCCCTGATGAATAAGGGATTGAAACTTGACTTCAACGGTGAGACGCTGGGGGGGCGTCAACCTTTAACTTGCAATTTTTCCCTGATGAATAAGGGATTGAAACAACTCTAATTCCCCATTTCCAGTGATTGTTATCATCACATTCTCTTGCAATTTTTCCCTGATGAATAAGGGATTGAAACATTTCGCTCATCCCGTCCGTGTCGACAAGCAAACGCGTACTCTTGCAATTTTTCCCTGATGAATAAGGGATTGAAACAATCACCGCTGCAGAGTACTATGAAGCCAGTCTTGTCGGTTCTTGCAATTTTTCCCTGATGAATAAGGGATTGAAACTCGAAGTCAATTTTTAATTCTACAATTCTCATATATCTCCTTGCAATTTTTCCCTGATGAATAAGGGATTGAAACACTTTTTTCATCGGCTATCCAAAGATAGGTGTCTTCATCCACTTGCAATTTTTCCCTGATGAATAAGGGATTGAAACCCGGCCGGCGGCCAGCAGCTAGACGCCAGTGGCCAGTTATCAGTCAGCAGTGAGCAGTAATCAGTTATCCTGCAAATTCACTTGCTTTCGTCCTTTGCTTTTTTGAATCTGTGAAATCTGTGTAATCTGTGGTTAACTGTTTCGGATTTCGAGATTCGGATTTTGGATTTTCCCGGCCGCTGGATTCCCGCCTTCCTTCTTCGCTAAAGCTTCGAAGGACAGGCCGCGGGGGCAGGAGTAATGGATTCCCGCCTGCGCGGGAATGACAGAGACAAAGGGAATGACAGAGACAAAGGGAATGACAGAGACAAAGGGAATGACAGCAATGGCGGGAAGGACAGAGGCAGGCCAAAATCTCTTTTGTTAATTGGCGGAGAATCTGTGCGAGAAAAATAGCCCCGGGCGCAAGCCCGGGGAAAAGAAAAGGTACGCCGCCTTCCTGCTCTTTCTCCCCGCCCTTGCGGGCGGGGCTATCTTCCGGCGGACAGTTATCAGTGAGCAGTCATCAGTTATATCCTGCAAATTCATTTGCTTTTCTCATTTGCTTTTCTCCCTCCTTTTCTTAATCCGTGTAATCCGTGGTTAAATGAAAGCTTCAGCGGCCAAACGCCAGGCTCCAGCATCCAGTTGCCAGTCAGCAGTTATCAGTCATCAGTTAAATTCGTTTGCTTTTCTCCTTCCTTTTCTTAATCCGTGTAATCCGTGAAATCCGTGGTTAAAAAATCTCTTTTTTGTTCAATCTGTGGTTAAAACCTCGTTTTCATCCGCTGGACAGAGCCCCTTGGCGGCGGTAGGATGTTCGGGGTCTGATGAGCGGATGGATGCACAAAATCGTGGGGGTTTATACCCGCTTGTTTGCGGTGTGGGTGGTTCTGTTCGGGGTGCTGGCGTATTTTTTCCCGCAGCCGCTGCAGATTGACAGGCGGTACAACATGCTCTTTTTCGGCCTCACGATGTTCGGGATCGGGGCGGTTCTGGAGCCGTCGGATTTTCGCCGGATTGCCGCCCGCCCGGGACTGGTGCTGCTGGGGACAATTGCCCAGTTTACCTTGATGCCGCTGGGGTCGTTTGCGCTGGCGAAGGTTCTTCGGCTGCCGCCGGAACTGGCGGTCGGGCTGATTATTGCCGGCTGTGCGCCCGGGGCGATGTCCAGCAACGTCATCAGTTATATCGCCGGGGCCGACACGGCGTATTCGGTTTCGCTGACGACGGTTTCGACGCTGCTGTGTCCGCTGGTGACGCCGGCGCTGACGAAATGGCTGGCGGGGGCGATTCTGCCGGTGTCTTTTTGGGCGATGGTGCAGGATATTGTCTGGATGGTGGTGGTGCCGCTGGGGGCGGGGTTTGCCGTGCGCTATTTTTTCGGGGCGTTTGTGGAGAAAATCAAAGAGGTCTTTCCCGCCCTGTCGGTGACATTTATCATTTTCATTTGTTCGTATGTGATTGCCAACAATCATCAGCGTCTGCTGCAGGTAAGCGGTCCGGCGCTGGCGGCGGTGTGTCTGTTGAATCTGTGGGGGCTGGCGAGCGGCTATCAGACGGGGCGGCTGTTCGGTCTGCCCTTGGCGCAGCGGCGGACGCTGAGCATCGAAATCGGGATGCAGAATGCCGGTCTGGGCACGGCGCTGGCGCTGAATCAGTTTGGGCCGCAGGCGGCTGTGCCGACGGCCTTTTTTGTTTTTGTCTGCATCATCTCGGCGGCGGTTCTGGTGGAAATCTGGAAAAACAGGCCGCTCCAGTCCGCCTGAGGAGTTCCTGCCGGCAGGCGGATTATCAGACCTTTTTTCCGGCCGAAAGTATTTTTTGCCTCCGTATTTTTCCTGAAGATACCGCCCGGACCTGCGTGTGTTTCTGTACACCCCTTTTTTTACAGCCGTTTTCCGCCGGATTATCAGACTGTTTGGGGATGGTTTTTTTTCTTACGAGACATGTGAAGCAGTAAAAAACCCTGCTGAATCCGGATAGAAAACCCTCCGAAATAAAAACAGCCCGCCGAAGCGAGACGGAAAAATCCGCTTGCCGGAAAGCAGGTCCGACAAAGGAAAGAAGCAAATGGTGAAGTGGAATCTTAAAAATCGGCTGTCCGGCCGAATGCCGGGGAGGATGTTTTGGTTTGCAGCCGCTGTGATTGTGCTGATTAGCATCGTGGGAATCTGCGGTATCTGGAATGCCAATATTCAGATGCTTCGGTACCTGACAATCCGGCAGGCGCAGTCCGGCTCTCCGCACACAGCCGCCCTGCTGAAGGAATTCGGCGAAGACATTCACCTGAATATTCTGCTCCAGGCCCTCCTGTTTTTACTGGTGGAGTTTGGTCTGGTGATTTGTTTTTTGTTTATGGCCCGCCAGCGCCGTCTGAAACAGCGTCTGGAAGACCTGTCGGCGGGTCTGCAGGGGATTGTGGATTCGAAGGGCCGTCTGAATCTGACCCCCATCGGATTTGAGGGGACGGATGAGGCGGCTGCTCTGGCCCGCGGCATCAATAACCTTCTGGAGAAAATCCGTCCGTCCTATCAGACGCTCGAAGAAACCCTGACCCGCCAGAATCGGGCCCTCGAGGAGATTCGAGACCGGCGTCAGCAGGAAATTCAGCGCCGCCGCCAGGCCGAAAAAGACCTGATGCTGCGTCAGTTTATTGTGGACCATGCCGGCGAGGCGGTCTATCTGGTTGAACCGGACGGCCAACTGGCGGATGTCAACGAGGTGGCCTGCCGCTGGCTCGGATATACCCGAGCGGAGCTTTTGGCGATGAAGATTACGCAGATTGACCCCCATTTTCCGGCGGACGTCTGGCCGAAGCACTGGGAAACCGTCCGCCGGCAGAAACAAATGCTGATTGAAACAGAACACCGGCGCAAGGACGGCACATGTTTTCCGGTGGAAATCGCTCTGACGCACTTCGAATGTGAAGGCAAAGAATATCATTGTGCATTTGCCCGCGACCTGACCAGGCGGAAACAGGAAGAGCAGGCGCGGATTCAGGAGGCGGAGACCGTTCAGGCCCAGCAGCAGGCCCTGCTGCAGCTGGCCACGATGCCGGCGTTTGTCAACGGGGATGTGGAAGCCGTAGCCCGGTACCTGACGGAGGCCGGATCGCGGCTCCTGAAGGTCCGGCGATGCAGTTTCTGGCTGTATGAGGAACGGGAAAATCACCTCCGCTGTCAGGACCTCTATGATGCCCAGACGGGCGAACACAGCAGCGGATTTATTGTTAAGGGCGAAACATGTCCGGACTACCTGAAGGCCCTGCAGTCCGGACGAGTCATCGATGCGGATGATGCCTGGAGAGACCCGCGAACGCAGGATTTGCTGGATACCTACCTGCGTCCGCTGGGGGTGGTCTCGCTGCTGGATGCCACGGTGCGTTTTTCCGGCAAATTTATCGGCGTGTTCTGTTCCGAAAGTGTGGAAACAAAACGGCACTGGACCGATTTGGAAATTCGGTTTGCCGCCGAACTGGCCGACCAGATTTCTCTGGTTTTGCTGAACCGTTCCTTCCGTCAGTCGGAGCGTCAGGCGCGCCAGGAAGCCCGCTCGGCTGTCAGTGCCAACCAGGCCAAGAGCAACTTTCTGGCCAGTATGAGCCACGAAATCCGCACGCCGATGAATGCGATACTCGGTTTTGTGGACCTGCTGGCCCAGGAGCCGCTGAGCGAAGAGCAGATGAATTATGTGAAGGTCATTCAGAACAGCGCGTCTAACCTTCTGTCGCTGCTGAATGACATTATTGATTTTTCCAAAATCGAAGCGGGCAGGATGAAGGTGGAGATTACCGACTGTCATCTGCCGGGTCTGCTGGAGGATTTGGATTCTCTGATGCGTCCCCAGGCCAGCCGGAAAAATCTGGATTTTCAGATTCTCCAGTGTCAGGAACTGCCGGAGAAAATTCAGACCGACCCCATCCGGCTGCGGCAGTGTCTGCTGAATCTGCTTACCAATGCCGTCAAATATACGGAGAAGGGCCATGTGTATCTGAATGTGTCCCGGCTGGAGGAGGACAACACCTCCTGGATACAGTTTGCTGTGGAGGATACGGGCATCGGGATTCCGCCGGAGTTTCATTCCTCGATTTTTGACGCATATGTCCAGGTGGAAAAGCATTCCTCCCACATCGGAAAGGGAGCCGGTCTGGGGCTGGCTATCACACGAAATCTGGTTCATATGCTCGGCGGTCGTCTGCGGCTGACCAGCACGCCGGGTGTCGGCTCGGTGTTTACGCTGTCTTTGCCCCTTACGCCTTCCGCCAAGGAAAGCCCGCTGTGGAATAAATATGATGCCGCCTGTTCGGCGCCGACCCTGTCTGCCAATGAGGAGGAGCGTCTGTCCGGTCAGGTTCTGGTGGTGGAGGACAATCCGTCCAATCAGATTCTTATTTCGATGCTGCTGAAGAAAATGGGTCTGGAGGTTACGCTGGCCAATGACGGACTGGAAGGGGTTCAGGAGGCCCGCCGGCAGAAGTATGATGTGATTTTGATGGATATGCAGATGCCGCGGATGAACGGATATGACGCCACACAAACCCTTCGTTCGGAAGGGTGTATGACGCCGATTGTGGCCGTAACCGCCAATGCGATGAAAGGGGATGAGGAAAAGTGCCTGCAGGCGGGCTGTGATGCCTATCTGAGCAAGCCCATCGACCGGAAGAAGCTGGCCCAGATTCTCCGCCGGTATCTGGGGACATCCGGAAAAGCTGAACTGCCTGTCGTCACCGCCGCGGAAGCAGGACCGCCTCAGTCCCCTGCGAAATCCTGAAGGGAAGGCAAAGTCTGTGTCTGCGGAAACGTCAAGACAATCTGAGCCGTCGAATCTTTCGATGTTCTGGCAGGAGCCGGGGATCTGGCTGACCGGCCTGGCGGGTTTGGTCTTCTCGATCTTTTTATTTTTCGGTTCGCTGGCATCGGTGGAGCGGGCGGCCGTCCGGGACTTCTCGAGGAAGGCCGAATCGGCGGTGAATGAATTTCACAAAGTCATTGACCGTGTGTTTTTTGACCTCGGTTCCCTGGAGCGTTTTATTGAATGTTCGGAGGAAGTGACGGCCCAGGAATTCCGGGATTTCACCCAGCCGATGCTTTCCAACTCGCCGGTTCTTCTTTCTATCAGCTGGATAGAGCCGAAAGGGGCCGAGGCGGAAGGGCGGCCTCCGGATGGCTATCGTCTTCGCTTTGGAGAACCCTCTGTACGGCCTGCTCAGGAGCGGGATTTCTTCGTGCAGCCGAACCCGCAGGTATTCTGTCGGGCGCAAAACAGCAGCAAGCCCGCCGTGGACTATCCGGATCTGGAAACCGGACGTCCGGGTCCCTTCCGAATCGCCGTCTGTATTCCAATTCAACTCCGGGACGTTCAGGATTCCTCTTCAGAGGGCGGCTGTTTGGTGGGTCTGCTGGAGGTCGGCCGCTTCTTAAGCGCTCGGCGTACGGCCAATGACGGGTTAACCTATGCCCTTCAGGACTGCACCTTTGGTTTGGAACCTGTCTGGATTCACGGGATTCGCCGACCGCTGCAGCCGGCGCACTGGTTCGATTCCTTCGGCATCAACATCGCCAACTTCTCCTATTCAGACACGATTCTCTGCGGAGACCGTCTCTGGCGGTTTTATTGTCAGCCGAGGGCCAATTACCAGGTCGGCTTTCTGCTTCAGGTGCCGTGGATGATTCTTTCGGGCGGTCTGTTTTTGTCTTCGATGCTGACACTGTATTTGTGGGATTTGCACAAGCGCAACCTTCGGACGGAACAGCTGGTGGCCCTTCGAACCGCCGAGCTGGCCGAGGAAAAGAAAAAGGCGGAGGAGTGGGCGAGCCGGGCCGAGCAGGCCAGTCAGGCCAAAAGCTCTTTTTTGGCCAATATGAGCCATGAAATCCGCACCCCGATGAATGCCATCCTCGGATTTGCCGAACTGCTTTGCGAGACGCCGCTGGACGCCTCGCAGCGGCATTTTCTGCAGCTGATTGTGGACAGCGGCAGGAATCTGCTGGCGCTGATTAATGACATTCTCGACTTTTCGAAAATTGAAGCCGGCCGGCTGACGGTGGAAAAGATTCCGTGCGTTCTCCCGGATTTGCTCCTGAGTATCAAGGCGATGATGGAACCGGCGGCCCTGAAAAAGCATCTGGAGTTTCGAATTTTGCCGCAGGGGCCGATTCCGACGGAAATTCTGACCGATCCTCTTCGGCTGCGTCAGTGTCTGATTAATCTGCTGGGCAATGCCGTGAAGTTTACCAGTACCGGGCATGTATATCTGCGCGTGTCCGTTCAAACCGAAGGGAGTCAGCCGTTTGTCTGCTTTGCCGTGGAGGACACCGGCATTGGGATTCCCCCCGAGCGTCTGGAGAAGATCTTTGAGCCCTTTGTGCAGGCGGAGGAGAGCACGACGCGTCACTACGGCGGGACGGGGCTGGGACTGACGATTACCCGCCGGCTGACGGAACTGATGGGAGGCACTTTGAGTGTGGAGAGCCGGGTCGGACAGGGTTCCGTTTTTCGGGTGCGTCTTCCGGTGCAGACACCGCCGAACACAACGGCGACGTTCGGCGAGGACCTGTTTCAGGAAGGACTTCCGGAGACCAAGCCGGTTGAGTCGGAGCCGATTCGTTTTTGGGGTCATGTTTTGGTGGCGGAAGATGCCGCCGCCAGTCAGATTCTCATCTGCAAGCTGCTGGAAAAATACGGACTGGAGGTAACAATTGCCGACAACGGACGGCGGGTGGTCGAAGAGGCCCTGAACGGTTCGTATGACCTGATTTTGATGGATATGCACATGCCCGAGATGAACGGCTATGACGCCACACGTCTCCTGCGGGAACAGGGCTGCGTGGTTCCGATTATTGCCCTGACCGCCAGCGCTTTAAAAAGCGATGAAAACAAATGCCTTCAGGCCGGCTGTGACGGCTATCTGACCAAGCCGATTAATCGGGCTGCATTGCTGGAAACACTCCAGAAATATCTGCTGTCCGAGCGCACTACGGCATCTGCTCCGGCTGCTTCCGGTTCCCCGGAGCCGCCGCAGACCTGAAACAGATTGTTCAAAGCCGTTCTGTGTGTTTTACTGAACCTTCAATTCCGCAGCGGCCTCCTGAAGCCCGTCTGAGGCGGCCTGAATTCGGACATTTCCCGTTCGGCCTTCGAGCGTGCGGACAATCAGCATGGCTTTGCCGTAAAACAGTTTTCGATAGTCTGCCTGGAAGGGCTCAAACGACATCGGGTTGCCGTTTCCGACTCCGGCTATTTCCGCCGGACCCCGCACGGAGAACCGCACGAGATTGTCCGCCAGAGGGCACAGATTGCCCTGTTCGTCCAGCGCTTCGACGAGGATATAGGATAAATCCTCTCCGGTGGCCGCCAGGTTTGTTCGGTCCGGCGTCAGACGCAGGCGGGCCGGCGCACCGGCTGTCCGCATGACCGCCTCGCCGATGACGCGGCCGTCTTTGTAAGCCACGGCCTTCAGTTCGCCCGGTTCATAGACCACATCGTTCCAGCGGAGACGATAGCGGTAGGTGGGCAGATAGTACTCTGATTCGACTTCTTTGGAATAGACTCCCAGTTTCCGGATGGAGGCCCAGCAGTTGTTCCGGAAGTCCGTAAAGACGATGCGAAGATGACGGGCCTGCGCATCCACTGCAAAGAAGTGCTCCCGCGGGCCGCCGTAGTACGGCCGCGTGCTGGTGGTTTTTTCCGCAACGGTCTTCCAATTGGTTCCATCGGAGGAAGCTTCAATTCGGCAGCCGTAGTTTTTCGCCTCGCGTTCAAATTCAATCAGAACGCGGCGAATCGGCTGCTCGCTTCCCAAATCCACGGCCAGCCATTCCTCTTTGGCGCCGGAGGAAGCACACCAGCGGGTTTGGCTGTTTCCATCGACGGCGTGTTCAGCGGGGTGCTCCGTCTGCACACTGCTGGCGGAAACCGGTTTGCCTTCCGCCAGATTGACGGGCCGCTCCGGCACCTGCCCTTTGACACGCCGGCCGAGCGATTTGCCGTTCAGGAACAGTTCGGCACTGTCGCCGTTGGTATAGACAAACACCGGCACATTTTTGCCGATGCGGTCGGGCCAATTCCAGTGCGGCAGGATATGCACGGTTGTTGCTTCGGGCCGCCAGTAGCTGCGGTACAGGTAATAGCGGTCCTTGGGAATGCCGCACAGGTCCACAATCCCGAAGTACGAGCTGCGTGCCTCCTCATCGAAGGGGGTCGGTTCACCCAAATAGTCAAAGCCCGTCCAAACCATCTCCCCGGCCACAAAACTGTCCCGTTCCATCAAGGCGAATTCGCGGTCCGGGATATCTGACCAGGGCGCGGCATTCAAATCATAAGAATCCACCTGCAGGGCCGCAGAGTAATCTGTTTTGGTGGTCGGCAGGGGCAGTTCATAAAAGCCGCGCGTGCTCAGGGCCGAGGCCGACTCGCTGTACACAATCGGTTTGTGCGGATAACGCTCCCGAAAGATATAGTACCGCCGGTCGTAATTCCAGCCGACCAGGTCGAGGGCATCCAGAATCGGCTCGTTGGCGGTTTCCGGAATGCAGTCGGCCATTCCGACCGGACGGGTTGTGTCGTATTTCAAAACAAAGTCACGCATCATTTTGATGCGGGGACCGGATTTGCCCTCGCGGGTGCCCGGCAGGTTGCCGATTTCGTTGCCGATGGACCAGACGACTACGCAGGGATGATTGCGGTCGCGCATCACGAAATTGCGAATCTGTTTGTGCCCGTATTCCTCCAGCGGCGGCTGGCCGTCCACTCGTCCGGCCTTGTCATCCCATTTGTCAAAGCACTCGTCCCAGACGATAAATCCCATCCGGTCGCACAGCTCCAGCAGTTCCGGGGCGGGCGGGTTGTGGCTGGTTCGAATGGCGTTGACGCCGATGTCTCGCATGATTTCCAGCTGCCGCTCCATCGCCCGGCGGTAAAAGGCCGCTCCCAGCGGGCCGTGGTCGTGATGCAGATTGACCCCGTAAATCTGGACGCGCCGTCCGTTCAGATGGAACCCGTCGTCGGCGGTAAACTCAAAGGTGCGGATGCCGAAGGAAATGGTTTCTGCATCCAGCAGTTTGTCCCGGGTCTGGATGCTCACCAAGGCCGTGTACAGGTTCGGGCTGGTGATGTCCCAGCGGAGCGGGTTGAGTACCTGAAGGGATTGGGTCATTTCCTGCTGACCGTTTGCCGGCAGGAGGATGTCCTGCATTCCCTGAGCGGCGATTCCGCCCTTCGGGTCTCGGATGACTACTTGCAGCGTTGCCGGCTGCGAGGTTCCGAGATGATTTTCCAGAACGGTCTGGATATGGACGGTCGCCTGATGATCGGCTACTTGCGGTGTGGTGATGAACGTGGCCCAGTGTCCGATGTGCACCGGATTGCAGACGGTCATTGTCACCTTGCGGTAGATGCCCGCTCCGGGATACCAGCGTGTGCCCTGATTGCGGGTGTCCACCCGGACGGCAACCAGATTTTTCTGACCGAATTTCACGTAGGGTGTGGCATCGACGCGGAAGGACATATAGCCGTAGTCCCATTCGCCCGCCAACTGCCCGTTGATATAGACCTTGGGGAAGGCCATCACGCCGTCAAAGTCCAGATAGACTTGACGGCCCTGCCAGTCGGCGGGAAGCTCGAAGGTCTTGCGGTACCAGCCGACCCCCTTCCACGGGAGCTTGCCGGCGTAGCCGTGCTCCTCGGGGTTGAACGGGCCGCGAATGGCCCAGTCGTGCGGCAGCCGAACCGCCTCCCATTTGCTGTCGTCAAAATCCATCTGGGCCGCCTGGGCCGGCTGTTCGCCTTTGCAGAACCGCCAGCCGCTGTTGAAATTCCGTACAATACGCCCCTGCTCTTGTGTCATACGCTTGCCTCGCTGAATGCCGGCGGTTTGCCGTCCGCAGGAACTGCTCAGAAGGACCGCCCCGGCCAGAATCATTACGGAAAGGGTCGATTTCATCGGATTCTCCTTATTATCAAACTGTCCTGATTGCCGACCGGTCCATACTATACCGGCAAATCCCGTCAAGGCAAGAAAGAATCTCCTTCCGTCCTTGCTGTAGGGCCTTTGTGCGGATACAATAAATGAATAAAAAGAACAGGAATTGAAGATGAATGCCCGGGAGCTTGAAAAATACAGTTCCGCCCTGACGCTGTCGGATATGGAGTGTTTCGTGTATCCGGAGCTGATGGTTTCGCTGGTGCTGGCGAATCTGATGAGCCCGCTGATTTGGCGGTGGCGGGATGAAGAGTGTTTTGTCAAACTGGGGAATAAAAATCCCTGGCGTCGGCTGATGCGTCTGCGCCAGTATATTATGGATGAGTTTGAATTCAACCTCGACCTGAACACCTGGGGCCTGACGAGCAAGGATGTGGAGCTGAACCGCTTTAAGGATGTCATTTCGCCGGAGGATATCGCCCGCTCCAACGCCCTGTTCGGCTACACCGGCGACAAATACTATTTTGATGTGGATATCCGCCGGCATTTCGGCCTGGACAAATACGACGGCGACGTGATCCCCTACTGGAAAACCGAGACGGTCGAGGCGATGGCTGCCTTCCGCCGCAAGGAGGGCTATCAGACCGGCGCCGGCGAGTGCGTATCCCTGTCGGCCCTGTATGCGGCGGCGGCCTTTATCGTCTGCGGCATCCCGCTGGAAGATATCTTTCTGATTCTGACCCCCCTGCATTCGCAGAACTTTATCGATATTCAGGATGGGGTCATCACGAACAACCGCCGGCTGGTGACCAAGGCGATGTGGTTTAACGGTACGGAGATTTCCAACAAGGCCCAGCGGGCGCTGCGCAACGAGCAGGTGACCGTCGTCGGCCATGTAACCGGCTGTATCCACTGCTTTTATGAGAAAGCCACGATTGACCCGCAGCAGTATCAGCGGCTTCAGCGGCTGCTTCGGGAGTACCTGGACGCCCCGCTCACGCAGCTGAATTTCGCCAATTTTCTCCGCTCGCAGAAGCCCTATCAACCGTATTTCCAGTTCTGCCGGCACCGCCGGGGCGAGCGGATGTTCGTCAAATCTGAGGTCCTGTTCGGCTATGAGCACGGCAGCCGGTATCGGATTCTCGATGCGACCTTTGACAAACTGCTCGAGGAGGTCGAGGAGGAGGATTTCAGTCCCTATCCCATTGAAGGGCGCCTGTGCTGCGAACAGCTGGCCCGCTTTCTTGAGGCGGAAAAGATTGACATCAAGAATCCGGATGACCGGTTCAAGCTGGCAAGGTTTTTGTCGCCGTTTGTGCCGGAGGCGGAAAAGCTGGTAGAGGAGCTCAGGCAGTTCCTGCACATTGACCCGCGTCTGCCGTCTCCGGAAAAACAGTATGAGCCCGCCGAGCCGATTCGGATATCGCCGGATTTTTCGCGGGAACAGGTTATTGATTATCTCGAATCGATTCGCTCGAAGAGTCCGACGGCCGATTTGGCGTTTTATGCCTATCGGGATATGACGCGATGCCGCTGGGAGCCGTTTATCAAGGCGGCGCTGGAGCGCTCGCCGGTATCGATTGAACAGGCGGCGGCTCGGTCGGATGAACAGGTGTATGAGTTTCTGCGCGAGATGTCCAATGAGTCGATTTATGACGGCCCGCGGCTGGCCCAGCCCGATGAAGTGGCCAATTTCAAGACCGGCGACGGCATCGAAAAGGCCTTCTACCTGGCCAATGTTCTGCGGCGGCGTCATCCGCAGCAGACGATGACCCTCGATATTGACGGACCGACGGTTTGTCTGCGGGCCGAGCGGGATTATGTGTTTGAGTCCGTCAAGGGCCTGCACAAACGAATCCGTCTGGAACCCGACGCCTATTTTGCTGACTGACTCCGATGAACACACGTCCGCGTCTGCCCTCCGTTGCATTCTTTTGTGTCGGCTTTATGGTCTGCTGGACGATTGCGCCGCTGTACATCAAGGTCCTGACCGGCGTACTTGATTCCTGGACGCAGAACTTTCTTCGCTACGGGACGTCCTTTTTGTTCTGGCTTCCGTTTCTGTTTTGGACATCCGCGCGGGACGGCCTGCCGAAATCGGTGTTTGTTCGGGCGATTGTGCCCTCCGCCTTCAATGTGGCCGGCCAGAGCTGTTATGCCGCCGCATTTTACTACGCCGCGCCGGGCTTTGTAACGCTGGTGACGATGACGCTGGTCTTCTGGGTGGCCCTGTTTTCGATGGTTCTGTTTCCGGCAGAAAGGCGGCTTCTGCGAAGCGTTCCGTTTTGGGTCGGCACGGCCCTTTCGATAGCGGGTGTGTGCGGCGTGGTGATGTTTCATCCGGAGTTTTCGGCAAAGGCGACCCTGCTGGGGACGCTGCTGGCGGCCCTGATGGCGGTCGGCTGGGGGTGCTATACCGTCTCCGTCAAGGCCCTGCTGGGCGAGGTGGACAGCCGGCTGAGCTTTTCGGTCATCACGATTTACACGGCGCTGGGGCTGGGCGTGCTGGCCTTTGTGATGGGCCGACCATCGGATGCTCTGCGGCTGGATATGCTCCGCTGGAGCCACGTGATTGTTTCAGCGCTGGCGGGCATCGCCATCGGCCATGTCCTCTATTATGCGGCCATCCGGCGGATCGGGGCCAGCATTCCCACGATGTTTCTGCTGCTGCGGCCGTTCAGCGTCCTGGTTGTCTCGGCCTTTCTGTTCGGAGAGCGGCTGACTGCCCTGCAGTGGCTCTTCGGATGCATCCTCATCAGCGGCTCGTATTGTTTTGTTCTGGCCCAGAAGCAGCGGCAGGCCCAAGCCCCCTCTGCTCCGCTGGGCGCTCAGGACTGAACGAGCCGGTAGGTATCCGCCGCAATCGCCGCTTCTTCGTTCGTAGGAATCACATAGACCTTCACGCGCGAGCGGTCGGTGCTGATGAGCCGCTCTTTGGGCTCGCGGGCCTCGTTGCGGGCCGCATCGACCTCAATCCCCAGCTGCGGCAGGTCGGACAAAATCTGCCGGCGAATGGCGGCATTATTCTCTCCAATGCCGCCGGTGAAAATTACGGCATCCAGCGTTCCCAGAACGGCGGTGTACGCCCCGATGTATTTTTTGATTCGATAGCAGAAGATGTCAATTGCCAGCTGGGCCCGCGGGTGACCTTTGGCGGCCTGTTCCGTCAGATTCCGCATATCGTTCGAAACGCCGGAAATTCCCAGCAGGCCGCTCTTTTTGTTGAACATCTCGTTCAGCTGGGCGACGGTGTAGCCCTTGTCCGCCAGATAGAAGACAATCGCCGGGTCGAGGTCTCCGCAGCGGGTGCCCATGATGACGCCCTCCAGCGGGGTTAGGCCCATGGAGGTATCGACGCTCCGGCCGTTTTTGACGGCGGTAATGGAGCAGCCGTTGCCCAGATGACAGGTGATGGCATTCAGGGCGTACTTGTCGCGGCCCATCAGCTCCGCCGCACGCCGGGCGACATAGCGATGGCTGGTTCCGTGAAAGCCGTACCGCCGCACACGGTATTTTTCGTAAATCTCATACGGCAGACCGTACAGATAGGCCGTCTGCGGGATGGTGGCGTGAAACGCCGTGTCAAAACAGGCCACCTGAACAGCGTTCGGGAGGGCCTGCCGGGCGGCTTGAATGCCCGTCAGATTCGGCGGGTTGTGCAGCGGGGCCAAATCCGCAAACCGCTCGATGGATTTGAGCACGGCGTCATTAATTTTTACCGAACCGGTGAACTCTTCGCCCCCGTGTACAACGCGGTGCCCAACCGCCTGAATCTCTGCGGCGTCTTTGACCGCACCCGCCTGCGCATCCGTCAGAATTGCGAGAATGGCCTTCATGGCCTGTTGATGGTCGGCGGCCTGAACAGACCGGCAAATCTGATGGGTGTTTGCCGAATAATGCAGCTGCGCATCCGCCTGCCCAATCCGCTCAACCATTCCCTTGGCGGCAATCGTCCCGGCCGGCATCTCAAACAGCTGAAACTTAATCGAGGAGCTGCCGGCATTTATCACCAGTATCTTCATGGCATTATCCCCAAAGAGTAATTGAAAACGAAATAAGGGATTATACCCCGCGGCCGGGGCGGGTCAACGAAGAAGGCGGGAGAATCTTCTGAACCGGCCTCCGCCACTGGCCGTAGAAAAGGATGCAATCGGCATCTTTTTTATAGACAATGGCCCTATAAAAGCGGCATAATTGGTCGAATGAAGCTCGGCAATCGAATCGTAATGACCTTGGCAGGCCTGCTGCTGGCCGCAGCGGCGCTTTTAAAATTCCACGAGGTCCTGACGGTTTACATTCCTTCTTGGCGGGAACACGGCATCTGGGAATCGTATGAGTTTTTCCTGTTTCAAATCCCGCTGGAGTTTGCATTGGGGGTGTGGATTGTTTCCGGAGTTTTCCGCAAGGCCTCCTGGCTGGCGGCAACGGGTGTGTATTTTGCTTTTATTTTTGTGACACTCACGAAGGCCCTGACAGGGGCGGAATCGTGCGGCTGCTTCGGTCGAATTCACGTAAACCCCTGGTACACCTTGACTTTGATTGACATTCCGTTTTTTGTTCTGCTGCTGATTTTCCGTCCGAAAGGGGAGAAACTGCTGCCGCCGCCCTGGCCTCATCCGCTGCATGCGTTGGCGACGGCTGTTCCGGCAATCGGGTTTATGGCGATTGCTGCGCCGGTTCTGGTTGCACTTCGTCCGGAATTTAAGAAACCCGAGCAGTGGTCGCCGGTTGCGAAACCGGTAAAACCGGTCCCGATTCAGAAGCCCTCGGAGGAGCCGACACCTCCGCCGCAAATTCAGCCAGCTCCTGCTGAGCCGTCCAAAGCCGATGGGGAGCAGCCCGCCGCAACTCCGTGGCCGTGGCTTCAGTATATTGACATTGCTGACCAATTGAAAAACGGCGTGGCGGTTATTCTGATGTATCATCACGACTGCCCTACCTGTGCCCAGATGGTTCCGCTGTACGATGAGTATGCAAAGAAGATGGCCCAGCAGGGTGAGACGCTGATGACCATTGCGTTTGTGGCGATTCCTCCTTATAGCGAATCCGGCCCGGTGCCGGCGGACACCCCCTGCCTGAAAGGCCGACTGAGCGACAAGCAAAAATGGGCGATTATGAGTCCCTATGTGGTGGCCCTTGTGGACGGCGGGTTTGTGAAAGACTGGCCGCAGGGTACAGCCCCCCAGCCCGAGACCCTTCTCGATGAAATCTTCGAGCACCCCTGATTCTTTGCCCCGCTTTGATTGACAATCCTCTCCTATGATTGTATAGTTTGCCTAAGTACCGTAAATTGTCATTCAGCGAGGGATTGGTTCCATGGCTCAGGCAAGGATGCAGCGGAAAATCTGGGAGGTTCGCCCTCGCTGTGCCCATTCCAAAACCCTTGCCGAGCAGCTGAAAATCACGCCGCTTTTCGCCCAGGTGCTTCTGAATCGGCAGATTGCTGATGCGAAAACGGCCCAGTCGTTTTTGTCGCCGAAGCTGACGGACCTGATTGAGCCGGCGCGTCTGCCGGGAATGACGGAGGCCGTTGAGCGCATCCGCCGGGCTATCGAGCGTCAGGAGCCGATTGTTCTGTATGGGGATTATGATGTGGACGGCATCAGCAGCGTGGCAATCCTCTGGCATTTGTTCCGCCTGCTGAATGTCCGGGCGGATTACTACATTCCCCATCGCGTCGATGAAGGATACGGGCTGAACGCCGATGCCGTTCGGCAGCTGGCCGAGGCGGGGATGAAGCTTTTGATTACGGTGGACTGCGGCATCAGTGCCTGTCAGGAGGTTGCACTGGCCCGTCAGCTCGGAATGGATGTGATTCTTACGGACCATCACCGCCCGGGCCCTGTGCTGCCGGAGGCGCAGGCGATTGTTCATCCGCTTTTGGATGCGGATTATCCGAATCCGAATGCGGCCGGTGCGATGGTTGCTTTTAAGGTGGCCTGGGCACTGGCCGAATCGTATCGGCGCGGCGGGCAGATGCCGCCGGAGCTGCGCCAGTACCTGCTGAACGCCACGACGCTGGCGGGGCTGGGCACGATTGCCGACGTAGTGGAGCTGCGCGGCGAAAACCGGGTGATTGCGGGATTCGGGCTGAAGGCCCTGGAGGAATCAAATCTATGCGGCATCCGCGCCCTGATCGAGGCGGCCGACCTGGCCGGACGCGGGCTGGACAGCTATGACATTGCCTTCACGCTGGCCCCGATGCTCAACGCTGCCGGACGGATGGGACACGCCCGGCTGGCTGTGGAACTGCTGACGACCGACAATGAATACCGGGCAATGCAGATTGCTCAGTATCTCAAGGAGCAGAACAAGCTTCGCCAGAAATGCCAGCGGGATATTTTCAAGCAGGTCCGCCAGCGGATTCTGGATGCGGGGCTGAATCATCCGGACCGGCGGACGATTGTTCTGGCCGGCGAAAACTGGCACCCGGGCGTCATCGGGATTGTGGCGTCGCGGGTGATTGAGGAGTTCGGCAAGCCCGCCATCCTGATTAATCTGGAAAATGGGACCGGACAGGGCTCTGCTCGCTCGGTGGAGGGGTTTAATCTGTATGAGGCCCTGTGTGCCTGCGGGGAGCATCTGATTCGCTTTGGGGGGCATGAGATGGCGGCGGGCCTTCGCATTCAGGCCGACAAGGTGGCGGCATTTGCTCAGGCCGTCGAGGAATACGCCCGCCGTCAGTGTGCGGATGCGCCGCCCGCGGCGGCCCTGACGATTGATGCGGAGGCGTCCGTGCGGGAGATTTCCGGGCAGTTTATGCGGGAGCTGGCGTCGCTGGAACCGTTTGGGCAGGGCAATCCGCGGCCGGTGTTTGCCACGCGGGGGGTGCGGCTGATTGCGCCGCCGCGGCGGTGCGGGGCCAAGAACGACCACCTGCAGCTGTCAATTCAGGACAAGACCGGGGCCGTGCGGTGCATCGGATTCGG
>JAKPDO010000029.1 GCA_029552545.1 Planctomycetota bacterium | reverse complement strand
GGAGACCTGCTCGGCCCCGGTGGTCAGGTCGGCAATAATCTGATGAATCGGCTTGGTGATGCTTCGGGTGATGACATAGGCCAGAACGATGCCGATGACAATGCTGCCGGCGGAGGCCAGAAGAAGCGTCAGGTTGACCAGATTGGCGGTGGACTTCAGGGCGGTCTGCAGGTGCCCATCGAGCTCGCTCATCATCTGGACGATGCCGGCGGCGGTGGCGACCATTTGTGAGTAGGCCTTGCGCTGGTCCAGAAGACTTTGATAATACTGCTCGCCGGCACGGGCGTATTGATTGACGGCCTCGTTCATTTTGGAGGCATAGGTCTGCAGTTTGGGCTCTGAAGCGGTTTTTTGGGCCCATTCAGCAAGGCCGTCTCGCAGCGTTTGCAGCTGCTTCTGGAAATTGTCCCATTCTTTGTCGGTCTCATTGGCAATCAGATACACGCCGCTGACCCGCAGCAGCAGGAAGTTCTGAACGATATTTTCATTCAGCAGCTGGTCAAATGCAGCCCAGTATGCGGCCTGTTGAGTGATGTTTTCCTGAACGGCCTTTTGGAATTCAGGGTCAATGACGTTCCGCATGGCTTCGTCGAGGCTGTTGGTAATCTCGGCGCCTGTGGTTCTCCAGATTCCGACGGCCTCATCTTTTTTCTTCTGGGCAGCCACACCCTGTTCAAAGAGGGATCGGTATTCTTCGCTGGTGATGAGCATTTTGGAGACAAGCTGCTGGTCCTGCTCAGTCAGATGAGGATTTTCAGACAATCCTTTTAATTCGGCGGTCAGAAGGTCATAGGATTCCATCCATTTTTCGGCGGCATTCTTGTTGTCTGAGCCGATGGCGGCGAATTTGTTGATCATAAAGTCGCGCCGCAGGGTGGCGCACTGATTCAAGTGTCCGACGGCCCTTTGCCCGTCGAGGGTCAGGTCAGAGAGGACCTTGACCCTGGCCATTCCCCGCCAGCTGATCAGCCCCAGCAGGGCGGTAATCACAACCAGACAGCCGAATCCCAAAAACAGTTTCGTGGACAGTTTCATGTTCTTAACCATTCGCAGACTCCT
>JAKPDO010000053.1 GCA_029552545.1 Planctomycetota bacterium | reverse complement strand
TGCTTTCGCACCAGCCCAAATACTCCTTCCATAGGTCGGCGCTCGTCGCCCTGGCCGTTGCACTTAAATAACACCGGTCCTCAATAAATTCCCCTAATACGTCCATCTCCTGCCTATATTCTTCGGTCGCCGCGCGCACTACGTCCGGCGGGTTCAATCCATCTCGCTGCCACATTAAGCACCCTTCCACCGCCCACCTTAAGATCCCGTCAGCTTCTTTTTTCAACTTCTCGCCCAGCCGTTTGTCCCGTTCTTCCGGCGGGATATATGCTGTAAACGGAATCAAATAAATCCGCTCCCAGATCGCTACGTCCTGGCCGCGGATAACGGGCTTGTGGTTTGACGCCAGAAAGATTTTAAATTGCGGTTTGAAGGTGAAGAATTCAGCGTGGAGAAACCGGGCCGAAATAGTATCGCCGCCCGTATACTGTTTTAACATCGCCTCGGCAAAGCGCTTGCCGCTGCCCGTTTCAGTGGTCGAGACGAACCGCACGCCGACAAGGGCAGCTATCTCGTTCGGAATAGCCTCGCCATATTTCTTAGCCATAAGCACGTCTGGCCGGGCCACGGAGCCATAATCGCCAAGAACGTATTCAAGGGTGTTTAGAAACACCGATTTTCCGTTCCGCCCGTCACCATGTAAGAAAAAGAGGCAATGTTCTGAAGTGTCTCCCGTCAGCGCGTAGCCGGCTGCGCGCTGGAGGAAAGACATGAGCTCAGGGTCATCGTTCGTCACCCGACGCAGGAATTTATCCCACAACGGCGCTTCTT
Source organism: Planctomycetota bacterium (assembly GCA_029552545.1). GTDB lineage: Bacteria > Planctomycetota > Phycisphaerae > Sedimentisphaerales > Anaerohalosphaeraceae > JAHDQI01. The sequence continues at coordinate 1,706 of JAKPDO010000053.1, read as the reverse complement.
TTTCTAAGTCAAACTCTCCTGAGCTTAAATCATACTTGGCCGGCGAAATCTTTGTGATCAAATCATTTTTTTTATGTTCCCGCAGCTCCCCGGTCCGCAAGTCAATTGTCCCGTTCTGTACATTGAATAAGTAAATATCCCGGTCAAACTGGTCCGGGACTGCCGGCCTGCGGTTCTTGGCCCGGTCGATCATGGCCTTTATTTTGGCTGCGGATTCGGACTGCTTTGCATGCTTCACGATTTCAAACCGCCGTTCGCGGTCCGGTTCTTGGGCAGCTTCAGCGTAGATAGAGCGCACTGTAGCCTCGGCCTTGCGATCAATCTCGCCGGTTTCATCGCGCTGCCATCTTTTCCCGTTCCAGACCAGCCAGGTATTCCAGGGGTAGCAGAAGAGGATTTCGTCGCCATGAAGGGCAATAAGCCGATCCGCGTTCCCCATGTCCGTGAGATTGCGATAGGTGGCGACTTCAAGGCTGGCCGAATCAGGATAATAGGCAGGATCCGGCGCAGTAGCTCCAGAACCGGGAAAACACACGCCAGGCACAAGCGGCTTTATTCGCGGCGTAATTTTTGACAGGTCTATGGGCTGGGCGGCGGACAACATTGATTTCCATGCTTCTTTAAAGACGGCTTTTGTAGCTTCAAAATCGCTGGAATTCTGCTTTAAGATTTGCTTATGCAGTTCATTCAGGTCCTTGACGGGTTGCTCTTTGTAGCGCACATCTTTAATAACAAAAACCTCGCCGCCATACTCCAGCTCAGCCAGGCGCTCTGTCACACCTTTAAAGAAGGTTTCCCCGCCCTGGTCTGGCTCTTGCCAAATCAGGATTTTTGCAAACGGGTCAACATAGCTTTTTATAATCTTCCCGGCCATGTCGGCGCCAGGGACGCCCAGCGCGGCGATTTTATGTAGCCACGCCGTCCAGGCATCCGATTCGCCTTCGACAAGCAGCAAAGTGTCGCTCTCCTGGCTCATACGCGGCACCCGCCACACCCCGTAAAGCAGCGGGCTGCCGGCGCCGCGCGTCCAGCGTGAACCGTCTTTCGCAGCCAGGGCTATGCGGAGCCGCTGCCGGGCTGCCGGCTTGCCGTCCAGGTTCTTGTAGACTATTTTCACGCCGAAGGGCAACTGCTCGCAGTAATAAGAGAGGAAATCAAGCGGAATACCTTTATCCGCGGCCAGATCGGCAATGGTGATAGCGCGGGCGGTTACGACATTAGCCTTTAAACCTTGTCCCGGATTCAACACACCCCTACCCCCTGTATCTGCAAACAAATCGCCCAACTTCCACCCCACGGCCGCCACAATATCACTTGCGCTACACCCGGCGAAACAGTTAACAAGGATCCGGTCATCGCTGCCTAACGAAACACCCAGGCTGTTCTCCGTATCATCATGCGCCGGGCATAACGCGGTCCAGCCGTTTGACCCGTTTTGTTTAACATTTTTCAAGAGATTCAGGAAATCATATATATCAGCCATAGTACGGCATCAGTCGCTTTCAATTTTGGTTTCTTTTTCAGCTATAGTTTCCTCATCCAAACACGCGGCCAGCAACAGTAAATAGTTCCGCGCGTCGGCAATCCGCTGCTTCAAGCCTTCCCCGCTCTCAGTCTTCCAGGCCCAGGCGTAGTGGCCGGTCTGCACGGCAAGCGAGATGCTCTGTATATGTTTCAGCAACCATATCAACGCTACTTCCGACATC
>JAKPDO010000023.1 GCA_029552545.1 Planctomycetota bacterium | reverse complement strand
CTCTTCGGAGGGGGTTGGCCGGGGAGGACCCGTTAGGTTTTTCTATTTGTTCTATTTTTTCTATTTTCAATTTCCTATTTTATTTATTTTATTTATTTTATATATATTATTTATTTTTATATATATCTTCTTTCCCTCTTTCACCACCCCCCATAGCGCGCATTTTTCGTGGTAGGGGTAGGGGTGAAAGAGGGAAAGAAGGTCGTTTTTTAAGTTTTTCCCGAATAAAACCTAAAAACTTCTTTCACCAAAATGGGGTGAAAGAAGGGTGAAAGAAGGGGTAAAAAGCTACCCGTTTGGCTTTTTCTGATCCCCTCATTGTGTGTAATTTTTGAGGGTTTTTGAAAACTTCTTTCACCCTCTTTCACCCTTCTTTCACCCCCTAAAAGAGAAAGAAGGTAAACTTCTGGATTGCCACCGATCCACCCGTTGTGTGTACTACTTTTTGCGTGCCAGGTAGCCCGTCTCATTTGTGGTCACCCATTGTTCTGCGTTTTGAATCCGGATTCAAAGTTGTCGACATGTCCGTTTTGTGATACCAGGCGGTACGCTCGGTGGATTCGCCCAGCGGTTGGATGCAAAACGATTTCGATATCCTGCCGCTGATACAGCGTATTGATGACTTCGTTGAATAACCGGGTGTCGATTTTCATGCGTTTCAATAGCACGCTATGCATTGCGGTTTGGTTCGGAGACTCTCGGAGTTTCTTGATCGCTTTCAGGCACAAGGCGTGAAACGGGTTGTCCGCGACATACTGGCTGGCCATAAACAGCATTCTCTTAGCCTGATGCGTTACAAACTCCGACGCCCAGCGAACCGCCGCCCCGTGGATGCAGGGTTGCTGGTGATTTTCGCTGATCGCATAAATCAGCGCCAGTTTCCGCACCTGTTCACTCACTCGGCCCCACACGGTCGTGCCAACCGCATCGCTGCTGATTTCCGCTTTGGTGTATTCGGCCTCGGCCATGCGGCGGTGTTCGACCAGCAAGGCCCTGGCCTCGTCGGTGGATTCCACGATAGCCGGAACCGGATGCCAATGATCCAGGTTGCCGTGGCCGGGCCGGAAGTCGGCCCACCACTTGGCCGTCTCGAGCACTCGCGGAGGAATCTCCAACAATCCTGGTTCCTGCCCATTCCCGCGACGGCTGGCTTCTAAGATAATCATACGCGCGAAAAATCCGTTGGTAAGCATCCGTTCGCTGAGGGCCTCATAATAATGGTTGGGGATGGCGGTGCCGAATAGTACTAGGCACGGCTGGTCGATGACGCCCGGATCGGGTCTTCCCGCCTTCGGCCGCATGGGAAAGATGCTATTCGCGGCGGAGTAGAGCGTAAGCAGCGTGTTCATGATGTTCTCGTAGCGGGCGTCTGTGGACTTGTTGATCGCTTGCAGCAGGCCGTCGATTTCATCGGTCTGAAAGAGCATGGCCGGGTGGATATTCAACGCATCTTGGACGCCTTCCCCGGAGGCGATACGGTCGCCCAAACAGGCGGCCAGGCCCGTTTGGTGCAGGATCGAGGCGTTCAGCTTGCGAATCCAATCTTTGCCGACCGACGAGTGGGCCAGGCCCAAAATGTAGATATTGGTTCTGTTGTCGCCCGAATCGCGGACTCGGCGTCCACCTAAAAATGCTTGCAACGCCAAAGCCCCTCCGAAAGCCAACGCCTGGTTGGGGTATGGCGCGGTCGCCAAGCAATAGTCCATCACTTCCGAGACAAAACCTGGAATCCGCAACATCTCATCCGGCATCAGGCCGGGGTCGGGTGTAGCGGGTTCCGCCGGAGGCGTCGGCTCGTTTACGCTGATCATGCCCGACAGGTCCACCGCCGGCTGTCTGTCCCTCTCGTCGCCGAACCCCTGGGCTCGCAGGTCGGCTGCGGCGGCCGTGTAATCGCCGCCGTGTTCCAAGATGGCGTACAAAGAAAAGGGAGAATATGCCCGGTTCGGTTCCAGCGGGGCGGCGTTGCTGGAGAAGCAATAAAACACGCCCTCTTTGAGCGTAGCCGACACGCCGGATGGTTTGCCCGGCCGTCGCCAGTGTTCATTGCCGTCGCTGCCGGCCGGTTTGACAAGCGTCCAGCCGTGGCGTCGAAGCAGCGCCCGGACATCGCCGCGCCGGTTGAAATCGTCGCCCGGTCGGCCGTCGGCGTCCGCAAGGCCGCCGCTTGCCCCGGTTGGCTGCGGCCAATACTCATTGAGCGACCAGGCCGCCTCCAGAAGCGTCTCCCGCTCGTCTGCGGTGAGCGTTGGCAATTCCGCCAAGTCGCCTTGCACCAGCTCGTAGCCCGGCGTGGGCGAGCACAGGAACAGCCCGCCTTCGCCTCGTGTTTCGATAGTTGTCAATACGACGTGCCGGCGGCCCTGGGCGTCTTGCCTGGGCTTGTAGGTCTTCCCGCCGATAATGACCTCTTCCGGACCGTCG
>JAKPDO010000020.1 GCA_029552545.1 Planctomycetota bacterium | reverse complement strand
GTCTTCTCCGGCCAAGGAATTCTGTGTGCCAACACTGCCCCGATGATTCTCGGCAATACGATTTCCGGATTTGAATACGGTGTGCTGTGTATGTATGATTCGCTGCCCTATCTGTCCGGAAATACGATTCAGAAAAATCGGTTTGGAGTATCCGGCGGCGGCGACCTGGAGGGGAATCAGATAACCCTCAACTGGGGTCATGCCGTTCAAAATGGTTCCGGCCGAGTCAAAAACAATACGATTTCAACCAATTTGGGCATCGGGGTTTACAATCATCGAGGGACCCTCGAAGAGAACATCATCGACAGAAACAAAGAAGGCATTGTTCTTTGTACAGGGGATGTTGTCGGCAATACAGTCTCTGACAACAGGGGCCGGGGGATTGCTCAGGCGTCCGGCGCCGTCCGAAACAATCGAATTGAAAAGAATCGTTCCGATGGTGTGGCCAGCTGCTCCGGCGGGGAGATTTCCTTCAACCAAATTTCCGGCAATCAGGGACACGGAATCAGTTTGTGCTCCGGAATGATTTACGAAAACACCGTTTCCGGCAATGCAGGGTCGGGGCTTTCTTCGTGCAGCGGCGCCGTCCGAAACAACCAAATCACCCAAAACAAAATCGCCGGTTTAAATGCCTGCACGGGTGAGATTTTTGAGAATACGATTCTGGACAACGGCACCGGTGTGACCGGCTGCAGTGCGGATATTCATCACAATGTGATTTCCGGCAGCCGCTCCCACGGCGTCAGCGGCGGTTCCCAGCAGCTTCGGGAAAACACCATTTCCGGTAGCGGCGGCCGCGGCGTCTCGGAGTTTGCAGGGACTGTCCGAAACAATCTGATTGTCGGCAGCCAGTCCGACGGCGTCTATTCGTGCACATCCGTCATCAACAACACAATCGCCGAAAACAAAGGACATGCTGTGATACACTGCAACGGCATCGTGAAGAACAACATCCTTGCCTACAACGGAGGCAAAGGGATTTACGGGCCTGCGGAGAACCGCTATAACTGCTTCTGGCAGAATGCCGGCGGCAATTTTTACAACAACTACGCCAAAACGGGAGATATGTATGCCAACCCGCTCTTTGCGGCGCGGGGCCAATGGAATGATACTGTCTGGACGGCCGGAGATTATACGCTGCTGTCTCAATACGGCCGCTGGGATTCCGCCGCTCAGCAATGGGTTAACGACAGCCAAACAAGTCCCTGCATAGACAAGGGCGACCCGGAGGACGGCGTCAAATATGAGCCGAACCCCAACGGGGGCCGGATCAATCTGGGCTTTGACGGCGGGACGGCCTTTGCCAGTCTGAGCAGCACCTCAGGACCGGACCCGGAGGACCCGCCGGTTGTGCCGCCGATTTGTGTGAACAGGCCGACAATGGATGCCACCGGCGACTGCAGGGTGGACCTGGCGGATTTTGCCGTCTTTGCCTCCCAATGGATGGCCTGCGGCTACAACAATCCGGATGCGTGCCGGCCGTAGGGTGTATCTGTCTTTCCGAGGGCCGATAAAAAAGGGGGATGATGAAAAAAACCGGGGCGGCGGCCCGGCCGACGGACTGCCGCCCCGACGGAGCGTCCATGCCATGGAAAAGACAGGAGAGGAGATTGCTTCTCAAAACCCCGACTTGGGGAACCGCATATCTCTCTACATAGAAAATATACGAAATAAACGCCTGCGATGACGGTGAAAAAATCTTTTTGCCATTTCCGGCCGAAACCGGTATTTTACTGCCGGTTTAACCCTATTTTTCACCCTGGAAATTATGCTATGGACAAAAAACTGATTCAACGCCGTCTCAAACAGCTGCGCGGATTTCTGCGGGAGAAGGACCTGGACGCATTGGTCCTGACCAAGGTCGAGAACGTCCGATATATCACCAATTTTTCCGGCCACGACAGCTGGGTTTTGGTCACAGAGAAGGCCTCGATTCTGCTGACCGACAGCCGCTATACGGAACAGGCGATAGGGGAATGTCTGGGCTGCCGAATCGTCGAGCGGAAAAAAACCATCACCGACGCCCTGGCCGAGGAGGTCAAACGGCACGGCAAAATCCGCCGTCTGGCCGTGGAAAAAACCATCCCCGTCGGAACCCTGATGCGCATCCGCAAGGCGCTTCATCCGCTCGGGACCGCCGTTGTCTGTGCCGACAGCGCCGTCGAGCAGATTCGCCTGATAAAAATGCCCGCCGAAATCCAAACCATCCGCAGGGCCGCACAAATCGCCTGGAAGTGCCTCGATGCAGCCCTTAAATCGCTGCGGACGGGAATGACCGAACAGCAGCTGACGGCGCATCTCGAATACCAGATGCGCATGCGCGGCGCCCGCCCCGGTTTTGACACCATCATCGCCTTCGGTCCCAACGGCTCCCGCAACCACCACCAGCCCTCCGGACGCAAACTCCGTGCACACGATACCATCCTGATTGACTTCGGCGTCAGTCTTGACGGCTACACCTGCGATATCACCCGCAGTTTCGGCTGGAACAAGGTTTCCGGCGAGTACCGGCGGGCCTGGGAGACCGTGTATGCCGCCCAGCAGGCCGCCATCGCCAAACTTCGCGACGGCGTCCCGGCGGTGGAGGCGGATGCCGCCGCCCGGGAAGTGATTCAGCGGTCCGGCTTCCCTGTGTACGGTCACGGCACCGGCCACGGACTGGGACTGGAGGTGCACGAAATGCCGTATCTGACCCCGCTGGACAAGAAAACCCGCCTCAAAGCCGGACAGGTCATTACCATCGAACCCGGCATTTACCTGCCCGGACGTTTCGGCATTCGTCTGGAGGATGATGTGCTGATTACCGAGACCGGCGCAGAGGTTCTCACCACGGACCGCCGAACCGGATACAGCCGCGGCTCGCTGCAGATTTTGAAAGGCCGACCGTGACCGCCGACGAGTCCAAACCGTACGAGCGCATCCTCATCTCCGCCGAACAGCTGGCCCAAACCGTTGAGCGTCTGGCCTCCGAGTTGAATGCCGCCTATGCGGACACCGACAAGGTTCTGGCTCTGGTGATTCTTGAGGGGGCTCGAATCTTTGCTTCGGATTTACTCAGACAAGTGCGCTTCCCTGTGCAGGTCGAATATCTGAGCGCCTCCAGTTATCGCGGCACCACGCAATCCAGCGGAACCGTCCGGCTGCAGGGGCATCTCGGCCTGGCCGGCAAGATTTGCGGCCGAAAGGTTCTTTTGATTGATGACATTTACGATACGGGGCTAACCCTGGCGGCTGTTCAGGAGTGGCTGAATACCTGCGGGCCCGCCGATGTCAAAACCTGTGTCCTTCTCGAAAAGAAAATCCGGCATTGCAAACCGGCGGCAATCGATTTTCTGGGTCTGGCTATTGAAGATTGTTTTGTGATTGGGTACGGGCTGGATTATCAGGGCCGCTTCCGTGACCTGCCTTTCGTTGCCGCACTGGCGCAGTAAAACCGGCGGCTAATTCATCAGACGCGGGGCCGATTCAAATTCAAACCGCTGACCGCCGATGGACACATCCACCATCAGCCCCGTATCCGCCAGCACAAAGACCGCCATCCCGTCCTGATAATCGGCTTTGGCCGCCGCACCGACCGAAACCGCCGTCGCCGTCGCCTGGGCCGACAGGGTAAAATTGCCCTCCGTAAAAATCCGCAAATCCTGCGGATAGCGGAAGAAGATGACTTCGCGGAAGTATTCTCCCCCGAACGAAAAGCCCAGCGTTGCCTGCTTCATATCGCAGTAGCCGAGAAAGCGGCCGCCTTTTTCAAACACCATCCCGCGTCCGTAGGCCCCGCCGAGCAGAAAGGCCCCTTTGGCCACCTTCGGCAGGACGGCATAGCCGGCGGAACGCTCGAAATAACTCCGCAGGGTCGGGTCAGCCCGTTTGAAGTCGGCAATTGCCTCCTGCACGTCCGCCAGAAGCATTTCCCGCTGGCCTGCCTGCGGAGGGCTGGCCGAACATCCTGCCAGCACAATCGCCGTCAACAAACAGATGCATCGCTGAATGGTCATCTTCGGGCTCCTTTCTTGTCTTTCATTCGGAAAAACATACCCGAACGCTTCAAAATTGTATCACGACCTTTCCGGTTGACAATAGGAATCTGAAAATCTTTTTTTGACCTTTCTTCTCTTTATTCGTATAATACTTCGGTTCGCTGGGGGTGGTCATAAAAAAAAGAAATGACCTGAGAAAAACCCTTCGAACCTGATCAGGCAAACCGCTGATGGCGGAGACCTGCGTAGGGAAGCGGCCTTTCAGAAGTTCCCTTCTGTGTTCGTTTCCCGCGGAGAAGAATCAAAAATCGGAGCAAATATGGCCACACAATTACAGGAAGCGCGGGCGGGACGGATTACAGAGGCGATGAAAATTGTCGCACAAAAAGAGGGATTGCGTCCGGAGATTGTTCGGGAAGAAACCGCCGCCGGCCGGCTGGTGATTCCGGCCAACCGGGTACACCTGTCGCGCAATCTCATTCCCGCCGGCATCGGTCGGGCCGTCAGCACCAAAATCAACGCCAACATCGGATGCAGCAGCGTCCGCTCCGATTTGCAGCAGGAAATTGAGAAATTAAAAACCGCCCTCGAGGCCGGCGCTGATGCGGTTATGGATTTGAGCACCGGCGGCGACCTGGATGAAATCCGCACGCGCCTTCTGGCCGAATGCCCCGTGCCGTTCGGAACTGTGCCTATCTATGAAGTCATCGTCGGCCGCGATGTGGAGGACATCACACCCGACACCATCCTGAAAATCATCGAAAAGCAGGCCGCCCAGGGCGTCGATTTCTTCACCATCCACGCTGGCATCCTCCGCGAACACCTCGAACTGCTGGGCTCGCGGGTGTGCGGCATTGTCAGCCGCGGCGGAGCCCTGCTGGCCAAATGGATGCTCTATCACAACCGCCAAAACCCGCTCTATGAACTGTTCGACGAACTGTGTGCAATCATGCGGGAATATGACGTCTGTTTTTCGCTGGGCGACGGCCTTCGTCCGGGCTGCGGAGCCGATGCCACCGATGCCGCCCAGATTGCCGAGCTGCGGACGCTGGGCGAGCTGACCCAGCGGGCCTGGGACCAGGGCTGTCAGGTGATGGTTGAAGGCCCCGGCCATGTCCCCTTCAACCAGATTCAGTACAATATGGAGCTCCAGCAGCAGCTCTGCAAAGGGGCTCCGTTCTATGTGCTCGGCCCGCTGGTAACCGACAGCGCCCCCGGCTATGACCACATCACCAGCGCCATCGGCGGCACAGCGGCGGCCTACTACGGCGCTTCGTTTTTGTGCTACGTGACGCCGCGGGAGCATCTGGGGCTGCCGGATGTCAACGACGTTCGGCAGGGTGTCGTTGCCGCCAAAATCGCCGCGCACGCCGCCGATGTAGCACGCGGGCTGCCCGCCGCCGTCGAGCGTGACCGCCGGCTCAGCGAAGCCCGCGCCGCCCTCAACTGGAAGGAGCATCTGGACAACGCCCTTGACCCCAAAACCGCATGGGCGATGTACGAGGAGGCCTGCGCTCACAGCCGCATCCGTCAGGAGGCCACGCAGGACGACTACTGCACGATGTGCGGAAAACCCTGGTGCTCCCTGCGAATCAATAAGGAAATCCGGCAGCTTTTGTCATCACCGCAAAGATAAAGCGTTTTTCATCGGCCTGTAAAGCGGGTTTTTTTCTTGAAAAAGCGTCTCTGTTTTTGTATAGTAGCATCGATGACAGGCAATATCCGAAATGGGGGTTTGTCGGCGATGAGGCGTTTTGAGAGGAAACTCCGATGAAAGGTTTTCAATCAGCGGTTTATTTTTTTCTTTTCATGGTGGCTACATTCTGTGCTGTTTCAGCTCCGGTGATTTTGAATGAGTACAATGCCGTTGCTTCCGACTCTTATCTGGGCGGGGGCAATGCGGCCGCCGATGCGGGCGGCGGGTATGCCTGCGATACATTCTGGGGGCGTGTGCCCGGCAACGGCGGCGACTGGTTCGAGCTGGTTGTTATTCAGGACCATCTCGACCTGCGCGGCTGGAAGCTGGATATCTATGAAAACGGGGTGCTCGATGAGACCCTCGACCTGACCAATCATCCTCTCTGGTCCGATCTGCGTGCCGGCACGATTATCACCGTCGGTGAAGACCTTCCTACAGATGCCGGATACAATCCGGCGGCGGGGGACTGGTGGATTCACGTGCAGGCCGCTGACGGAGCCGATGGGGTTTATATCGAACCGTCGGGCTTTCCCGTCAGCAGTTCCAACTGGCAGTTGCGAATCCGCAATGCCGCCGGCACAGTCGTTTTCGGCCCGGCCGGAGAGGGAGTCAGCCCCGCCGCAGGCATCGGCAGCGACGAGGTCTTCCGCCTGGAGGCCGACCCGTCCGCTTCGATTGCAGCCAACTCACCCGATTATGACGGCGGCAGCGATATGAGCACCTTCGGAGCCCCTAACCAGTGGGGACGGCAGAATTTCGGGGCTCTCCGAACTCTGACGGTGCCGGCTTCTTCACTGACGCTGTTTTCTCCAAACGGCCCCCAAACGATTCGCGCCGGCTCGGTTGTTCCGGTGCTCTGGACCTGGACGGGGACCGTCGAAGATGTGCTGATTGAATTTTCACTGAACGGCGGGCTGACCTGGCAGCCGGTCTATCCGCCCAATCAGGGCTGCAGCGGTCGCTATGACTGGCTGGTGCCGCTGGTTTCGTCCGACCGGGCCCTCGTGCGGGTCGTCAATGCGGGCAATCGGGCCGTTTCCGATGCGAGCGATGCGGCCTTTTCCATCGTTCCCTGCCCTTTGCCGGCCGACATCACCGGCGACTGCGTCGTCGATTTGGCGGATTTGGCCATGCTGGCCGCCTCCTGGCTTGAATAATCCGCTTTGTTTTTCAAAAAAGCCGGCTTGCAGATACCGCTTCGGATTTCGAGATTCGGATTTCGTGTTTTCTGTCCTTCGGGTATAATCGTTCCTGCCGAAAAGATAACGGCCTTTCAGGAGAATCCGATGGCTGCCTCCATCAGCACCGGTTTGGCCGGTCTGGATGAAATCCTCTGCGGTCTTCGCTGGGGCGACAACGTCGTCTGGCAGGTGGACCGCATCGAGGACTACCGCCGCTATGCCGCCGCCTTTGTCGAAAAGGCCCTGGCCGACGGATACCGTGTCCTGTATATCCGTTTTGCTGATCATGAACCGCTTCTGTCGGAGCATCCCGGCATTCAAATTATCCAACTGGATGCCGAAGGCGGATTTGAGAGTTTCTCCAGCCGCATTCATCAGATTATCTCCGAAGCCGGCCGGCTGGCCTGCTACGTCTTCGACTGTCTGTCGGACCTGCTCAGCGCCTGGGCTACCGACCTGATGATCGGCAACTTCTTTATGGTCACCTGTCCGTACCTGTTTGAGCTGGACACGCTGGCCTATTTCGGCATCCTCCGCAACCACCATTCTTTCCATACCATCGCCCGCATCCGCGAAACCACCCAGCTGCTTCTGGATGTTTATCATCTGCAGGGTCAGGATTATATTCACCCGCTGAAGGTCTGGCGCCGCTATTCGCCCACGATGTACCTGCCTCACATTCGGCAGGGAACAAAGTTCATTCCTCTCAGCAGCAGTCTGGACGCCGCGCGGCTGTTTTCGCATCTGTCTGAACAGGGCCTGCAGCGCACCGAACGCATCCTGGACTATTGGGACCGGCTTTTCCTCGAAGCCCAGGAACTGCGGGGCCAATCGCCGGATGCTCCGGAGGTCCGGCGAATGGTGGAGCAAATCTGCCGCGTGATGGTTGGACGCGAAAAACGCATCGGACAGCTGGCCGGACGCTATCTGACGCTGGAAGACCTGCTGGCCGTCAAAAGCCGGCTGATCGGCAGCGGCTACGTCGGCGGCAAGACCGCCGGCATGCTCATCGCCCGACGCATCCTTCAGAACGACCCGTCGGAGAACTGGCAGGAACGGCTCGAACCGCATGACTCCTTCTACATCGGTTCCGACGTTTTCTATACCTACATCGTCGAAAACGGCTGGTGGAAACTCTTTATGGAGCAGAAAACGCCTGAGGGGTACTTCCGCGCCGCCGCCGAACTGAAGGACAAAATGCTGCACGGCAAATTCCCCGAACCCATCCGCCGGCAGTTTCAGGAAATGATGGAATACTTCGGCCAGTCGCCCATTATCGTCCGCTCCAGCAGTCTGCTGGAGGATTCTTTCGGCAACGCCTTCGCCGGCAAATACGAAAGCATTTTCCTGGTCAATCAGGGCGAGCCCGATGAGCGTCTGGCCCGCTTCGAAGAGGCCGTCCGCCGCATTTTTGCCAGTACGATGAACGAAAACGCCCTCACCTATCGGCTCCAGCGGGGTCTGGCCGGACACGATGAACAGATGGCCCTGCTGGTTCAGCGGGTCTCCGGTGCTTATCATCGGCATTACTATTTCCCCGCTATGGCGGGAGTGGGCGTTTCGTACAACACCTTCGTCTGGAATGCCTCTCTGGACCCGAAGGCCGGGATGCTGCGGCTGGTCTTCGGACTGGGCACCCGCGCCGTGGACCGTGTGGAGGATGACTACCCGCAGACGATCGCTCTGGACGACCCGCTCGTGCGGCCCTATGCCGACCGCGACGGCGCCGGCCGCTTCTCCCAGCACAAAATCGACCTGCTCGATGTGCAGGAAAACCGCCTCAAGGCAATCGATGTGCAGGAGCTTTTGTCGGAGCCGCTCGATTTGCCCCTCGATTTCATCCTCTCTCCGGATGAATACCTGATGCGGCGCCTGCAGGAAACGGGACGCTCCGACGCCAAAAGCTACTATCTGGTTACCTTCCGCAAACTGCTGGCCGAAACGCCGTTTCCCCAGCTGATGCAGCGGCTCTTGAAAACGCTCGAGGCCGCCTATCAGTATCCGGTCGATATTGAGTTTACCGTCAACTTTACGCAGGACGGCCAGCTGCGAATCAACCTGGTTCAGTGTCGGCCGCTGCAGACCAAAGGCATCCGGGCCGACGTCCGGATGCCCTCGGCGGTTCCGGATGAAAAGATTCTTCTCCGTACAGAGGGCTTTACGATGGGCCCGAGCGTCTCGCTGCCCATCCATCGAATTATTTATGTGGTGCCGGAACCTTATCTGGAGCGTCCGCAGAACCAAAAATACGAGGTGGCTCGTATCATCGGCCGGCTCAACCGAACGATTGAAGACCGCGAAAAGACATCTGTACTGCTTCTGGGGCCCGGCCGCTGGGGCACCAGCACTCCTTCGCTGGGCGTGCCGGTGCGGTTTGCGGAAATCAGCAATGTCTCCGTGCTGGCCGAAATCGCCTGTGAGGGAAGCAATCTGATTCCCGACCTGTCCTTCGGGACGCATTTCTTTCAGGACTTGGTTGAAAGCGACATTTTCTATATGGCCGTCTTTCCGGCCCGTCCGGAGGTCCTTTTCCGTGAGGAATGGTTCCTGAACTGCCCGAATGCCCTGGAGGAGTTCCTCCCCGATGCGGCCGACTATTCAGATACAATCCGGCTTATCTGCCTCGACAAACTCGCCATTTCCCTCCATCTTATCAGCGACATCGTCTCCCGCCGTTCCATCCTGTTTTTGCTATAATTCCCTATCCGTTTTTGCCCATTTCACCGACTTTTGCGGATACTCCAATACCGACAAACTATTTTGTAGACATCAGAACTGCCTTTCAGTATCCACAAACGAATTTGTGGCTATTGGAATAGCCTCAAAAAACCTTCCGCCCTTCGGCAGCTTCCTCACTTTCAAAATGGGATTCGGCTTCTTTTTTAGTGAACTGTCAGCAAACCAACCAACTAATGAGTTTTCAAAAAAAGACTTGAACTTTTCTTCTTTATAACCGATACTAATAATTAATGCGATATTTCGCAGGTGGACAGCCCGTAAGGGCTGGCGTGAATTGACCCCCGAAAGGGGGCTTTTCATTTTAAAGCCACACTACACCATATCCGTCTATCTTTCCTTGCCTTGAGCAAACATTCAATTTGTCCCATGCAGCCTCGAATATCTTTTTGCCGAAAGTTTCCCCTGAGACTGCAATTAACCCTCTTTCGACAAGAAAGGCCTGTTTGACCGGATGAGCCAAGATATCAGCCAGTTGGAGGCCGGCGATATCATCGGTTTTCTTTTTCAGCTTGATGTCCCGACTTGTTAACGCCGCTTGATGACGTTCATGGGGGTACATCAGAGTTCCGCTTTCATAGACACGACGATAAGCCTGTTTGAGCTGGAGATCCTCCTCTTTGCCGCGGGATTCGGCTATTACATCTCCAACGGCGTTCTTATACACAAGCCAGCCGCTGTAACGGTCCAACAGGGCAGCCAGGCAGTAATGATAAGGATGAAACGGGCTTTTATATTTGTTCAGATGTTACAGCTTGTCGATAATCACACAGACCATTTTGAATTGCGCCTGACGGACGAGGTTCAACAGGCCTTCGTCAAACTGCTTTCTCTTTTCAGGTTGACAGAGAAGGCCGAAGGGACCTTTGCGATTAATAATCTCCGTACGATGGAAAATAACCGGATTGTCCGGTCGAAACCCCCAGATGGAACGTTTGAAATCCTCAAGATGCTCCGCAAATGACAGATAATCTTCTCCTCGAAACCATACTCCCAGAAGCGCCAAGTAGCGATGAGTTGGGTCGTTCAGCAGGTTATAGGTGTGATCGCCTGATTCATCGATGTACAACCGATACCGGTTCTTAAATTGGGCCTGATTGGTCATTGAGCCTGACAATCCTGAAACTTGTCTTTTGGATTTTTAATCACCTGGCTGGCCTATGCCTGATTCCCGCACGAACGATTCATCCAAAACTATTCTTCTGCACTGGGGTTCGGAGTATTATATCTCTCCCGATGTCCGTTGAAACAGATTAAACCGCAAAATGCCGAACCCGTTGATGTTCAATATGTGAACATCATAAAATTTTCCAAAAACTCAAATAAGACTTGTATTATCGCCTTTCCATTTGTCTATGTATCCATGCTTTTATCTTCTATATACAATTTTTGTACATCATACATACATTTTTTGCCATCTCTGAAAAGCAAAAAATACAAGCGTTTTTTCACAAAATCTGCGCAAAGCGCCCCTTTTTACGGCTATTGCTTTAAGGAGTACCCTTATCCCGTGTGTGTGAAGTGTGGCGAATCGTGAACAAACACAAACAAATCGTAACTCTTTAGGAGAAGGAAAGATGAAAGCAAAAGCAATTCTGTGTCTTTTAACTCTTGTTCTGGCCTCCTCCGCCTGGGCCGACATCGTCGTCGGCAATTTCGAAAACTCCACCGACGGCTGGTGGACCGGCGGCTGGCGGCCGGGCGACTCCTCCACCCCCGTACAGGCCAATGCCACCCTGGGGGAGTGGTCGATGAAAATGACGCAAGTCCTTGGAGGATGGGATAATACGATTGAAGGTGCCTTGCTGGGAACCCCGGCTCAGGCCAAATTGGCCGCCTATGGAAAAGTCTCCGTGGACATCACGACATACGCCAATGATTTCCCTGCCGGCTGGGCTTCTATCGGTTTGCTGATTAATACCGGTCTCGGTGAGGAAAGCGGCTGGGCGCAGACGATGTGGAGCGTTTTTGATTGGCAGAATGTGGCTATCGGAAGCACACAAACGCTCGTTTTCCAGATTTCCGAAGAAGCGATGGCCAAGATGGGCGGTGCCACCGGCTGGGCCAATATCGGCTTTATCAGCAACACCGGCAACAACGAAAACGACCCGATTACCGGCGAACCCGTTTATCCGGCGATGGCGATTTACTACTTTGACAACATCAAAGTGCTGGTTCCGGAACCTGCTTCTATGGTTCTGCTGGGACTGGGCGGGCTGTCCGTCCTTCGCCGCAGACGGTAGCGGGAGGATTCGGGAGGGTGAAAACGGGCTTGTTCGCGCTTTTTGGCAGGCAAGCCCGTTTTTCTTCCCTTCGGCGGCCGGCGGTCTGGTTTCCTGGAAAAACACGAAGGTTTTTGAAAAAGACCGCCGACAAATTGATTCGGCGGCTATTGCAGAAGGGGCGGGTGTGAAAGACGGACTGCAGAATATCGCAGGGAATTGTAACGATGACTCAGGAAAACGAAAAGACATCCGATTTTCTGAAGGCCCGAACGCCGTTCGTCAAACTGCTTACGGCCAACCACGCCCGAATCTATGCCTACATCATCAGCATGGTTCCAAATGATTCGGATGCGGATGACATTATGCAGGAGACGGCGGCGGTGATGTGGAAAAACTTCCACAAATTTGAACCGGGAACCAACTTCGTTTCCTGGGCGGTCACTATCGCCAAATACCAGATTCTCAATTACCGAAAACAGAACAAACGTTCCCGCCTGTGTCTGAGCGAAGAGGCCTATGACCTGCTGATTTCCGAAACGGAAAAGGTGCAGGAGCAGAGTCAGGACCGGCTTCAGGCCCTGCGAAACTGCCTGAATAAACTGTCTGACAAGGATCAGCAGTTTATCCGGATGCGCTATTATGACGGCTCCAGTGCCCGTCTTGTGGCTCAGAAAGTCGGCGCGTCCATCGATGCTGTTTATCGTTATACCGCTCGGCTGAACGACTGGCTGCTGAATTGTGTGCGGCGAACCCTGGCGGCGGGAGAACGACCATGAACGCAGAGGAAAAAATCTTTTATCGAGTGCGGTATCTGATCTGCAAGTCGCTGGACGGGCGAATTGAGGAGGAAGAAATCCGCGAGCTGGAGCGTCTGATTATCGAGCATCCTCCGGTTCGCCGGTATTACGTGGAGTTTCTGCAGATTCATACGCATCTTCGGACCCTTCTGGAACACGCCCCGCAGACCGCCGCTTCGACGGAAGAGGTTTTGGATGCGCAGCTGTGGCAGCAGCTGGCCCGGCACGAACAGACGGCGGAGCTGGTGCCGGTGGAACGTCCGGCGGAACCGGCCGTTTCGGAGCCCATGACCGCCCTGACACCTTCGAGACGCCGCGTCAGCCGTCTGTCGTTGTTTGGAATAGCGGTTTCCGTTGCGGCAATGCTTTTTATTGTGGTGTATGCGCAGTTTTTTGCTTCGCCGGCGGTGGCGACCCTGGCCGATTCGGTCAATGCCCGCTGGGCTTACAATCAGACTCCTCTTCAGCCGGGGGACCGCCTTTCCGTGCGTCCGAAGGATTTGGTCAGCGGGTTTGTTTCGATTCGGTTTGATTCCGGGGCGGAAGTGGTGCTGGAGGGGCCCGCCCGGTTTAAGCTGCTTTCAGAAAACCAGATGCGTCTGTTCAACGGAAAGGCCTTTGCCTCTGTCCCCAATACCGCCATCGGATTTACGATTGATTGTCCGGGTTCGCGCGTGGTGGATTTGGGGACGGAATTCGGGCTGGAGGTACGCAGCGGCGGCCAGGCCGAGGTGCACGTGATGAAGGGCAAAGTGAATCTCGTAGCCGGCGTACAGGGCACCCCGCAGACCAGTGAAATTCTTGAGACGGCCCAGGCGCGTCGGGTTGAACCGGATGGAAAAATCCGGCCTGCGGAGTTTAAGGAATTGTATTTTGCCCGAAAGATTTCCTCGCAGGAGCAGTCCGTCTGGTACGGACAGACTTATTTGGATTTGGCGAACCTGGCCGCCGGAGGCAGCGGCAGAGAGTCCGTTCGGTCCC
Source organism: Planctomycetota bacterium (assembly GCA_029552545.1). Taxonomy (GTDB): domain Bacteria; phylum Planctomycetota; class Phycisphaerae; order Sedimentisphaerales; family Anaerohalosphaeraceae; genus JAHDQI01. The sequence goes on along the minus strand of JAKPDO010000020.1, from coordinate 37,351 downwards.
CGATGGGAATCGATCCGGCTACAGGACAGGTTCATTCGGAGGCCGAGCAGGGCTATATCCGAAGCGGTTCGGGAACTTATCATCCGGTTTCGGCTCTTCCGGTTGTGGACGGGGTGTTTGTTCCCAACGGCAGTCAGGGGCCGGTGCAGGTGTCTTCAGCCGGGCATACCTTCGGCGGTTTTCCGGGAACGGCCGGTGAGTACTGGGCGGATATCCTCACCCAGCCGATTATTTACACCGCACGCCTCGGCGACAATCAGGAGCTCCTGAAAGGCCAGCCGATGGAAGTGTCGCTGGAGCCGTCCCGAACGCCCTCTTCCGTTTTGGTGATTCATTCCAACGCCGGCATTACGTTTGACCTGGACGCCCTGCGGCGGCAGTATCCGAATCTGGAAATTGTCCGCTTTACCGCCCGCTGCGGCGTTTCGGCCAATGCGCTGGCTCAAATGGCCAATGAATTCTGGGTGCTGGTGGACGGTCAGGTGCGGTTTCATCATCTCAATCCTCATCAGCAGGCATCGATTCAGAGAATCGATGTTGAAATTCGTCCGGAGGAACGATTTTTAACTCTCGCTGCGACCGACGGCGGCGACAACATCAGTTATGACTGGTGTCTGTTCGAACAGCCGCGTCTGGAATTAAGGGGAAAATACTGAAAGAGTATCCTCGGATTTATGAAAAGATAAAAGGGAAAGGGGAAGCAGATGAAAAGAAAATGGTTTATGGTATGTTTAGGATTCGGCCTTCTTTTTTCGTCCATCGGTTTTGCGATGGACCCGATTTTGGTTGGAGATTTTGAAAGCGGCCCGGACACCGGTTTTACACCCTATCGATATGACCACTGGTTTAACGGCGGTCTGGCCATTTCCGACACCCTTCTGCCGGCGGTGGCGGCTACGCGGGGAACTCATTCCTTAAAATGTGTGGATGCCGACGGCGGCTGGGGCGCTACAGTCCAACTGCCCCTGTTTGACAACGGCAACACGCTGGACAACCCCTGGATTCAAGCCATTTTGTCCCCTCAGTGTGTCATTTCCGTAGATGTCACGGCTGTCGCGTCGGAAGTGGCAGGCGGATGGTGTGAATTGGGGTTTATTCATAATACGGCGGCCCCGAGCGGCGGCTGGAATCTGTATATGTGGCAGCCGCTGATTGTGGACGGTTTGCCCCACCGGTATGTGTTTACGATGGATGAGGAAACGCGAAACTCCATCATCAATGCTATCGGCGGCTGGGGCGCCAATATCGGCTTCGGCATCAATACCGCTACCACCGGAAGCACTACGATTTATATTGACAATGTGTGGATCTGGCCGGAAGGGCTGGTGGATGAATACGGGCCCCGCAATCCCTCCGTGGAACAGGAATTTGCCGCCAATCCCAACTTCGTCAATGCTCTTCTGAAGTGGAGGCCGGGAGGGGACCCCAATGGACAATACGAAGTCAATCCGCTGATTGTGGATGAATATGTCTTTATGAGCAAGACGCTCAATGACCCCAATCTGTATTATCACGGCAGAACCGGTGTGGACCCGGGCCTGAGCACGACCGAATCCCAGTATGGGCCTGTGCTTCTTCCGATTAACAGCACGTTCCGCTGGGCGGTTGTGGAAGCCGTCGAAGGATTTGAACAAACCTTTACCGTCGGCGTCAGCACGCTGGAGGCGGTGGATCCGAACAATATTGTCGGGCCCATTTGGTCTTTTAACACGCTCAGCACGCTGCCGGTCATTACGGCTCAGCCGGTCAGCACCCGTTATGTAATCGGCGGTCCCAACCCGCAGTTTACGGTCACCGTTCAAAGTGTTACGACGCCCAGTTATCAGTGGTACTTCTCGCAGGACGGTGTGATTGACGCTTCCGATACAGCCATCAGTGCTTCAATCGGCGGAAACAGCCCCACCCTGACAATCCCCTCGGCGAACAAGGCCTATCAGGCCTACTACTACTGCCGTATCTGGAATGCAGCGACCCAGTCCGGCGGCGGCAGTTTTCCGGATGTTTATTCCAATGTCGTGACGCTGGTTGTGGAACGCAAGGTGGCTGAATATCTGTTTGACGGCAATCTGAACGACAGCAGCGGCCACGGCATCAACGGCACCGGCGTCGGCAGCCCGACCTTTGCAGCGGGTATCGGCGGCGGGCAGGCCCTGTCTTTGAACGGCCTTAATCAGTATGTCACGCTGGGCAACAACGGCTTCCCGAAGGCCAGTCTGCTGGATGCCGGCGGCATCGGCGGCGGCCTGGACAGAGGGTCGGTCGTCTGCTGGGTGAAGGTCAATTCCGTTCCCGGCGGGGAGCCCTACAGCAAGGTGGCGGCGATTTTGTCCGGCTGGAATCACGGAGACGGCTGGCCGCATACAGCCTTCGAATTGGCTGTGGAGTCGGATTTGGATTCCACCTATACCAACGCCCGAGCCCTTGTGCTGGGTGAGACGGCTCAGGTAACCTGGGTGTCCTGGCGGCCGACATGGGTGAACAACTTCAACATGGCCGGCGACGGACAGTGGCATATGATTGCGGCGACCTGGGCGATGGATGACATTATGCGGGTGTATGTGGACGGCAGTCTCATCGCCACCTCCGGCAGTGCCGTCAGCAGCACCTTCCTGCCGTGGGTTAACGGAATGCTCATCGGGGCATCGCCGCAGGATACGCAGGGCGGCATCCATCGGTACTTCAACGGGCTGATTGACAACCTGCGGGTGTACAACTATGTGCTGACATCGGAGACCATTGCTCAGGAATACTACAACCTGACGGGCAAACCCGGCTGCATCTATACGGACTTCCCGGGCAGCAACTTCAATGTGGACAACACCGGCACATCTTACTGCCGCGTCGATTTGGCGGACTTTGCCCTGATGGCTCAGAACTGGCTGGCGGAGGGATTTTATCCGTAGTCGTTAGGGCTGAGTCGAGCGGTGAGGAATAGGAGAACGGGGCCTGCGGAATAGGCAGGCCCTTTTTTTATTTTTGCAGAATTTACTCTTTACAGAAAACCTAAAAGCAAATATTTTAGACAACAGAGAACACGCCGAACAGCAAAAACAGCACAAGCAGGCGGGACAGCAAAATGGAGACAGCATCCAAGTACGGTTTTTTTGACGAGGCGGCTCGGGAATATGTCATCACGCGTCCCGACACACCCCTGCCGTGGATAAACTACCTGGGATTTCAGGATTATCTGGGGATTATCTCGAATACGGCCGGCGGCTACAGTTTCTACCGCGATGCCCGGCTGCGGCGGATTACCCGTTATTCTTACAATGCGGTGCCCAAAGACAATCCCGGCCGCTATCTGTATCTGTGCGACGGGCGAAACACCTGGAACCCGAGCTTTAAGCCGATGCGCCGTGCGCTGGATTTTTACCAGTGCCGTCACGGCCTCGGTTATACCGTGATTACCGGCCGGCTTGCAGGGCTCGAAGCCCGAACAACCTATTTTGTGCCGGTCGATGAGGATGCAGAGGTGTGGGCGGTCCAGCTGACTAACCACACCCGACGCAAAAAAACCATTGACCTCTTCAGTTATGCGGAGTTTTGCCTGTGGAATGCCTGGGACGATGCGACTAATTTTCAGCGAAACTGGAACACCGGCGAAGTCGAAGTCGAAGGCAGCGTGATTTACCACAAAACCGAGTACCGGGAACGCCGCAACCATTATGCCTTTTTTGCCTGCAGCGAGCCGGTTGTCGGATTTGACACCAGCCGCGACGCGTTTCTGGGTAATATGAATGATTACGGCTGTCCGGAAGTCGTGCTGCGGCGAACGTCTTCTGACAGCATCGCCCACGGCTGGGCACCGGTCGGCTCTCACCACCTGCGGCTGACGCTGGAGGCCGGTCAAACCCGCTCGTTCCATTTTGTCCTCGGCTATCTGGAAAATCCGCCCGACAGGAAATTTTCCGCCCCCGGTGTGCTCAACAAAGAACGCTGTTATGACCTGCTCCGGCGGTTTCAGACAGCCGAGCAGATTGAGGAGAAGTTTCAGCAGCTTCGGCGGCACTGGGAGCAGCTCCTCGGAACCCTTCAGACCGAGATAGACAATCCGCTGGTTCGGCGGATGATTAATACCTGGAATCCCTATCAATGCATGGTTACGTTCAACGTGTCGCGTTCGGCCAGTTCGTTTGAGTCCGGCATCGGGCGGGGGCTGGGATTTCGGGATTCCAATCAGGACCTGCTCGGCTCCGTGCAGATGGTGGCCGCGCGGGCCCGGCAGCGGATTCTCGATTTGGCCGCCACGCAGAACTCCGACGGCACCTGCTACCACCAGTACCAGCCCCTCACCAAACAAGGCAATCACGAGGCCGGCACCGGCTTCAGCGATGACCCCCTGTGGCTGATTGTTTCAACCGACGCCTACATTCGCGAAACCGGCGATGAATCGATTCTCGACGCCCCCGTCGGATATGCGGACAAACCTCAAAGTGCCGAGCGTACAACTCTGCTGGACCATCTGCATCAGTCGGCCCGTCGGGTGCTGGCCGACCGCGGGCCGCACAATCTGCCCCTGATCGGCCATGCCGACTGGAACGATTGTCTGAATCTGAACTGCTTCAGCAATACCCCCGGCGAAAGTTTTCAGCTGGCCGGCGATATGGAAGGCGGCCGGGCTGAATCGGTGATGGTTGCCCAGCTGTTTATTTACAGTGCAAGCCGGCTGGCGGCCCTGCTGCGCCGGCGCGGCGAGGCGGCAGCCGCAGACGCCTACGAAAAAGAGGCCGCCGCAATGAAAGAGGCCGTGATGCAGTTCGGCTGGGACGGAAAATGGTTCCGGCGGGCGTACGACCATTTTTCGCGGCCGGTCGGCTCGGCCTCCTGCGATGAAGGCAAAATCTTTATTGAAACGCAGGGCTGGGGCGTGATGGCCGGCCTGGGATTGGAAGATGGAAAAGCCCGACAGGCCCTCGACAGTGCCTGGGAGTATCTGGCCGATGAGAACGGAATGGTTCTCGTGCAGCCCGCCTATACCTATTACCGCGACTATCTGGGCGAAATCACCTCGTATCCGCCCGGCTATAAGGAAAATGCGAGCGTCTTCTGCCACAACAACACCTGGATGATTATCGCCGAAACCATTCTTGGACGCGGCGACAGGGCGTGGGAGCTGTACCGACGGATTTGTCCGGCGGCCAAAGAAGACCGGCTTGACATTTACCGCAGCGAGCCCTACTGCTTTGCCCAGACCATCGCCGGCAAGGATGCCCCGATGCCCGGCGAGGCCAAAAACTCCTGGCTGACCGGCACCGCCTCCTGGACCTATGTTGCTCTGACGCAATATATCCTGGGGATTCGGCCTGACTACGACGGACTGTGCATTGACCCGTGCATCCCGCCGGACTGGAAAGGTTTTACTGTCTATCGGCTCTTCCGCGGCTGCCGGTATGAGATTCATGTGAGCAATCCGGACGGGGTGATGAAGGGCGTTCGCCGTCTGCTGGTCAACGGAAAACCGATTCCGGGACAAGTCGTGCCGGTCTTTCCGGCCGGCCAAACCGTTCGCGTCGAGGCGGAAATGGGGACGAAAGAATGAATATGGTTCAGCGAAAACCGGACTGGGCCGGATTCAAGGCGGACTGCAGAAGCATCGGCTTTTTGCTCTTTCTCGGCGTCTGGGCCGCCGCTGCTACACCTCGGCTGCATGCGGAAGGGACGGTCCTCAAAGACTCGGCGGGCAATGTGGTAGTTCTGCGCGGCGTGTCTTTGATTGATGTCGGCGGGACGGAAAAACAGTTCGGCGGGGCGATTCGAATGATTGATCGGCTGACCAACCGCGATGACCCGCAGGGCTCCTCGCCCGGCTGGTATCCGAAGGTCATCCGCATCCCGATTTATCCGCCGGACGAAGAGGACTACAAAAGCCCATGGACGTTTATCCCCGGACGGGATGATTTCTATGAAAAACTGCTGCGGCCTGTGGTGGACTACTGCAAAAGCAAAGACCTGTATGCCATTGTGGACTGGCACTACATCGGCAATACCTTTGACCATCGCGAAACGACGCGGCAGTTCTGGGAGTATATGGCGCCGCGGTTTGCGGAGGACAGCCACGTCATCTTTGAGCTGTTCAACGAACCGATTAACAAGGTCGGCACGGATGAGGAATGCTGGCTGAGTGTCCGCAAAGATATGCAGGAGTGGGTTAATCTGATTCGGCAGTACGCCCCGCGGACGCTGCTGCTGATTGCCGGCGCCAACTATTCGCAAATCATCGGGCCCGCCGCCGACTATCCCATTGATGACCCCATCGGAAACAAAAACTATGCCATCGTTTCCCACATTTATCCGATGCACTGGCTCAGCGAAAACGCCCAGTGGTACAAAGACCATATCCTCCGGTGCGTGAAGGTGCATCCGGTCTTTCTGAGCGAGTGGGGATTCAGCCGCAGTTTCCGCCGCAGCCGCATCCCGGCAGCCACGGTTGACAACTACGCCCGTCCGCTGCTGAACTGGGCGGAACAGTATAAAATCAGCAGCACCTGCTGGGCCGCCAGCTACGACTGGAATCCGAAGCTGTTTAACCCCGACTGGACGCTGCGCTGCGGGCCGTATGAAATGGGATGTTTTCTGAAGGACTATCTCTACGAGAAGCGAAACGATGACCAGCCGGCTGGTGCGAATGAGCCGTCGGCTTCTTCGCCGTAAAAGAGAGGTTTATCCGTGACTGTTGCCGGAGGCCTGACGGGCAAACCGGCTGCGGCACTGGGCAATCAGGTTCAGCATCTGATCGGCCTGCTTTCGGACGGCCGGGTCCGGATGGGTCACGCGGGCGTTCCATTTGCGGTATTCGCTGGTGAGTTTCTCAAGGATTTGCGACCCCGTCATCCCCTCGTGAAGTCCCAGCAGGAGCATCGGGTCCTGGATGTGTTCGGCCTGACGGCTCAGGTATTTCTGTACAAGGGCTTCCCAGCGGTTTTTGGGAATCTCCAGCTTGGCGGCGATAGTCTGAAGCAGATTCAGAAGGGGCTGAGGAATCCCGGACCCGCAGGCGGCGATTCGCATGCAGATTTCCAGGATGCTGCAGCATTCGGCGGGTTCTGCATAGCCCGCCAGCTGTTCGCAGGCGTCCTGCACGAGGGCGGCGGCCTGCTCGCCGGAAAGGGGTTCCATCTGTTCGGCGGGGGGAAGCTTTCGTTCCTGCAGCCACCGCTCCAGTATTTCTTTGCCTGTGGGGTTAGGTGCCGTCATCTGCCAGACAGCCGCGGTAATATGGCGCATCGCTTGCTGTTTGGCCAGACGCTGCTGCTGGATTTCCTCGTATCCGAAGTGTTCAGACAGCAGCGGCACCTGGTTTCGTGCGGACGCCAGCACTTTTCCGGTCATCTTGTCCAGAACGGTCACTTCACACTCGAGTACGGCCGGTCCGCGCCGCGGAAAGACCAGCTCCCAGGCGCCGATTTCGGTAATGGTCACCCAGTCTTTCAGAACCGATACCCGGGCCGGCAGAATGCCGTTGTGAAACCGGTACTGATGGGCAGGCGTGCCGTCCGACGACCATTCCGGGCGTCTGCAAAGCACGGGCTTGGCGGCGGTCTGTTTATCGGTTGCATCTGTTAACTGAATCAAGAGATCGGTATCACAGTTGGGGTACGGGGCACGAATCGCACCCTGAATCTGGATTTTTAATACATCCCGGCAGCCGGCGGCCGTTCCCTCCTCAAACAGCAGGACCCGGCAGGCAAACCGCCGGGGGTCCAGGGCGGGAATCAGCACGCCCAGCCAGCGCCGCAGCGACACCGGGCCGAGGGCCGCCAAAACCGCTCCCAACGTCAGCACAACGATCAGAATGCTCAGGGCCTGTTCGGTCATCGTCAGCGAACCTGAAATTTGGCGATTTCCTCTGTCTTCTGCTGAATGGAACTCTGATGCACCGCAGCGCCGTCTTCACTCAGGTCGAAATCCACCTCCAGCGTGCGTCCGGATTCCTCATCGCAGAATGTGCAGTGCATACGCTGGTTGAGGTCGTAACTGTATCGAACCAGAATCGGCCGATTGGCCGGTCGATTGGGCGGCAGTTCAAAGATTTCCGTGGCAATCTTATTGACAAAGTCCGGGTCCTCATCTTCTCCCTGCGTGATGGTAATCTGAAGTTCGGTCTGCCCTTCGCACATCGTATAGAACGTCTGAGTGGCCTCACAGGGCAGCGGCGTATTCTTTTTCAGCAGGATGCTGTTTCGAATCACGTGCTTGCCTGTGGCCTCATCAAACGGAGCACACAGGGTGCCGTAACTGTGGTTGCAGACGTCCTTGAGTTTGATGTCCCGCAGACCGGCGGCAATGCCCGCCTCGACCTGTTCAGGGTGCTGCCGCAGGAGGGTCAGGCCGGCGTGAATGGCCGCTCCCAGCGCTACGCATTCATCGACGTTGACGGCCACCAGCGGGGGCTTGCCGAATTTTTCGGTCAGCCGTTTCTGCACCAGCGGAATACGGGTGCTGCCGCCCACCAGCAGGACCTGGTCAATCTCCTTGATGGTGCAGCCGGCTTCCTGAAGACTGACGTCAATGAGCATCTCCGTGCGTCCGACCAGCGGTTCGACGGCCTCTTCAAACTGGGCCTGCGTAATTTCAACCCGGGCGCTGCCGGCCTTGCCGTACAAAATCTTTTTGGCCACCGGGCGGCGCGAGAGGGTCTTTTTCACATCTTCGGCCTCATCCTCATACTGGGCCTGCTCCTGCGAGTTGGTAATCAGCGGCTGACCGGTCTGTTCCTGATAGGTTTTTTCGAACATCTGAAGGATTTTCCGGTCAAAGTCCACTCCGCCCAGTGCGTGGTCTCCCTGATTGCAGACAATCTGAATATTCTGGCCGCTGACATCCATAATCGTCACATCAAACGTGCCGCCGCCCAGGTCATACACCAGCACCCGGCCGTTGACATCGTGTGTGGTGGCATAGTAGAGAGCCGCCGCCACCGGTTCATTGACGATGCCGATGACGTTCAGGCCCGCCATCGCACCGGCGTCCATCGTGGCTTTTCGGCGAACCTCGTCAAAATGCGCCGGCACGGAGATGACGACATGCTGAATGTTCGGATAAATCATCTCCGCGTCCTGTTTGAGTTTCTTCAAAATCAAACTGGAGATTTCCTCCGGTGTCCAGACCCGCTCACCGAACGTCTTCCGCCACTGGGAATCACCCATATGCCGCTTAATCCAGCGGATGGCCCGATCCGGATTGAGCTGCCGGCAGTTCAGCGCCTCAATGCCGACACGAACCGTGGCGTCCTGGTCTTCATCAAAATACACCACGGACGGCGTCAATCGCTCTCCCTCACTGTTTGGAACGACCTCCGGGCGGCCGATTTTGTTCAGAATCGCCAGTGCCGAAAATGTTGTTCCCAAATCGATTCCTGCTATCATGCCCATAGTTTCCAGTCCTTATGCTTTCCTCGCTCTACGCATACAGTTTCACCTGAGCGCAGCGAACGATTTTGACCTCTTCATCATTGATCAGATATTGATAGCCCGGACGAACCACTTCTGCGATGCGTCCGCTCTTAGTCGGGTCGTCATTTTCCTTCTTTTCCCGGACGGATTCTGCGTAGCGCTCCAGTCCCTTGTATTCCAGCCCGATTTCCGGCTCGTACTGCTCCACGCCGCTGGATTCGAGGGCAAACAGAATCTCATCCCGGATATCCTTGAGCATCGAGACATCCTGATTGGCGCTCTGCAGCTGCCGGATGCGGTCTTCGAGATTGTCAATGCAGCGGATAATCCGCAGACAGAACCGCTTAATCAGCATCCAGTCATAGCCGTCCTGAAACTTCCGGACCTGATTCTGCTGTTCGGCGGCGAATTCGCGAATGGCCGACATCTGTTCGCTGATTTCCGACAGTCCCTTAACCACCGGAATCGGGGCCATCAGTGAGGCCAGAATGGGGTCTGAAGCGGTCGGCTCCGGCTCCGTCAGAAGGGCGGCGGCTGTTTGGGGAACCGTCTGCAGTTCGGCATCCCCTGCTGCGGCAGCAGCCGGAGCCGCTGTCTTTGTGCCGATAAGTCCCTTATCGGCGGGTTCAGAGGGTTTTTTCTTCGCCGGTTCTGCGGGTAAGACGGTTGGTGTTTGACGGTCTGCGGCGGATGTTTTTTTGTCGGCGGGTTTTCGCTGCGGGAAGAGGTGAACCTCCTTTTCCTGCGATGCTTGCGGTGCCGGATTTGTCTGATCGCGGGAGTCCTTTGATTTGCCTTCGGAGGAAACAGCGTCGGTTTCCGGGGAGGTCTCCTTTAATTCCGCTCGTTTAGCGGCCGCCTTTTTCGCGGCTCCGGCCAGCCAAATCAATAGTCCAATGGAAAATACCAGTCCGCCGGCAGCCAGCAGAATCGTGGAGACAATGCTCAGAATCTCCTGATACTCAATTTGCTTCTGATATTTCCGAACCTGTTCCCTCCAGTCTGGACCGTACAAAATATCCCCCAACTCACTGGGCACAGCCGATTCCGTCAGCAGGTCCGGAAGGTCGGCCAAGAGACGCTCTTCCTGATGGTCTTTCAGTTTTCTCTGAATCTCCGGTCCGCCGTACGGCCCGGTCCCCCAGGGGGTGTCCGCCTTCTCCTGGTCACTGAGCCGATTCCATTGTTCGTACATCCGAAGAAACTCGTCTTTTTCCTGCCGGCTGATTTCCTGATAACTTTCTCTCCGGTTTTGCTGGATTTGTTTCTGGGTTAAAACGATGCACCATCCCGTCAAACCCGGCAGGAGCGCCAGCAGTGCCCAGGTCATCCAGTTTCTGGCGGAGCTGCTTTTCTGAGTATCCCTGTCCGCTTCCATAAAAGGCCTCATTACAGATTGAGGTTTGGTGCCGGCGGCCCGATTGGACGGCAGGACCACGGCCCTTCTGGTCTCTCGAACTACATGGCAGGACCCTTGGTACGACAGGTCCCGGTCTTTTTAAAACATAACAATAAACACTGCCTATCTATCGGCTAAACGGAAGTCGGAGGTAAGTCCGCCTGTGCTTTCTCCAATGGGATAAAGAACTCGGCCGTCCGAGAGGGTCCCGGGAAAGGTTTTTATCGGTCCTGCAGGGCGGATTTTGAAAATTTCAGTCTCCGAACGTCTTCAGGACGGGTTCGGCGGAGGAAGGATGTCCGATAAGGCGTTGAGATGTTTTAGAGGTTGGCCAGGGGGGCCAGCAGCCGACGGGCCGACTCGGCGTACGGACTTTGCGGATAGTCCTGAATCAGGCGGTTCAGCAGGGAACGGGCTTCGGCCAGCAGTTCGGCTTTGGCGGCCTCCGCCTTCATTTCTTTCCATTGCTGAAGACGCAGGGCTCCCAGTTCATACAGGGCCTGGATTCCTCCGTCGCGGTCCGGATATTTTTCCCAGACTTCCCGCAGGGCCGCCGCACGCATCTGCCAGTCTCCAATCAGGCGGGCACGGGCAGCCAGCAGGTTGTCGCGGAGCGGGTCTTCCGCGGAGGCGCCGGCGAGCAGGTCTTCAATCTGACGGGCGTACTGAATTCCGTATGGGTTGAGCAGAACAAACCGGGCCAGACGCTGCCGCTCCGCCTCGCTGCCGCCCTGATTGGCGGGGGAAATCAGCTCCATCAGCATCAGCAGACGGGTTCGAAGGTCCTGCAGTTTATAGCGGGTCATTGCGGTTTGAATCGGCCGCCCGAAGGCTGTTGTCAGACTGCCGGCGGCAATCGCAGGTTCAGAAAAAGACGGCATTTCTTTTTCCAGCAGCGTCAAAGCGACTCCGCACAAATCCTGTGCCTCTTTGAACCGGCCCTGTCCGGCCATGTGAACGGCCAGACGCCAGCGGGCCTCCAGGGCCTCCGGACTGTCGGGAAATCGAACCAGAAGGTCCTGCCAGATGTGAAGATTTTCGTAAAAAGGATAGTCCTGATAAAAATGCAGAATCTCCGTCTGGCCGAAATAGCGTGCATCGGGTGTTAATTCGTTCAGCATCGCCTTAAAGTACAGTGCAATCGGCACGCGGCGGCTGGTGGGCCTTTTCTCCAGAAAATAGTTGTATTGAGCCAGCAGTTCGCTCCGCTTGGACTGGTAGCGAAGTTTCTCCGGCAGGTCGCCGACAAACCACTGCGGCCAGCGGTTGTAATACAGCAGATTTTCAATCTCTTCGCGAAGTTTTTTCCGCAGATCGATTTTATCGCTCGGGTAGAAATACCCTGCAAAATAACTGTACCGCATCTCATCCGCCAGAATCCGGTCCAGATATTTGGTGAGGGAATGGTCGTGAAATTCCGCCTGCTCTTCCGGATTGTGGCCTGCGACGTACATCTGAAAATCCAGTTCATCAAAGCCGATGGTTTTTTCAAAGGTCAGATACGCCGCCGCCGCGGCCGCCAGCGTAATCAGCCAGACCAGGCCCGGACGGTACCGCGTGTAGTGTCCGATAGCAATCACCACCCCGGCAATGAGCATCGCTATGAGCCAGGCATAAATCCACGGCGTATAGGAAATGCCCCACCGAATCGGGTCGCTGCTGCGGATGCCGCCGAAGGCCGCCCAGTAAATCATCGGTCCGGCCATGCACAGCGCCAGCGAAATAATCCGCGAACGGAACCGCAGCGGACGGCAGGCCACCGCAATGCAGGACAGCACCAGAAAGGCCCCCAGCATCGGAAGACGTGCCAGAAAAACGGCCAGGACAATCATCGGGATGCTGAATCGAAAACTCATCAGCTGGGCTGTCAGCAGCGGTGCAGCCGCCAGGATTCCCATCAGCGTGCCTAAAATTGCAATATGCCAGGGATACTCATAGATGCTCAGGGGTTCCGTGACGACCTGACCCAGATGCCATTGATTCGGGTGAAACAGCTCCAGAAGATTCAGAACCAGGAACTGTCCGTTGGTCAGGCGGCCCCAGAACAGACAAACTCCCGCATAGACCACAATCGACAGCAGCCAGCAGCTGTACACATTGGCATGGCTGTAGTGTAAAGTCGGGCCGGCCGTCATAAAGGATTTGGTAGGCCCGGGTGATTTTATTCCTGTATTCGGTTCTGCCATAGGTAATGGGTACAAACCGGCTCCGAAACCGGTTTTTCAGGTTTTGGCTCAATGAAGGAACAATTGTACAGGGACCCGACACATCAGGCAAGAACCGTTTTCCGGGATACGGAGGTTCTCGATAGACAATCGGAGGTTATTCTCCCCGAATCATGTCGGCGATAATCATCAGCCGGCTGATGTTGTCCCGCTCAACCTCGCCGAGTTTGTTGGAAATGAACCGAATCGTCGCCTGAAGTTCGGGAATAACGACATGCTCGAGGACGTTCACACGCCGGCGGGTGCTTTGCAGCTCAATCGCCAGCAGCTGGGCCTGTTTTTCTTTGCCCGCCAGCTCAATCAGGGTATCAAAGGCCCGCTCCAAAGCCCGCAGCGCAACATCCATTTCGCCGCTGGTCGAAGCAAATCCGTAACAGACGATATCTCCTTCAATCTGCTTGGTCAGCTGCGGCACCTTCACGCTCATCACACTGGCAAACTGCACGGCCAGAGAAAACTTTTTGGTAGGAATTTCCAGAGCCGCCCGGACGTGTTCCGGCTCCATCGTGGAACGGGCCATCACAAAGCGGCGGCTCGTTTCCAGCAGTTCGCGTTCGACCTTCTGCCGAAGCTCCTTGAGCGAGCGGGAAATCAGCACCAGCTGTCGGCTGATTTCATCCCGCTTCTGGCTGAGCAGACGATGTCCCCGCACGGCCAGGGCGACACGCCTGCGGAGCCGCAGCATTTCCATTCGGGTTGCATTGATATTCTGCTGCATAAGGTTCGGCGTTTAGGATTTCTTCAGTTCCACGGTTTTCTGCTCCTGTTTGGCGCGGAACTTCGGCATGTATTTCTCAATCAGCTTGACATCAATTCGCTTCAGCTCCACGTTTTCAAACATACTCAGCAGCTCCCAGCCGAGGTCCAGGGTCTGGAAGACCGTCCGGTTTTCATAATAGCCCTGCGAGATGTAGCGGGCCTCAAACTCGTTGGCGAACTTCATATATTTCTGGTCCTCCGCCGACAGGGCCGCCTCGCCCAGAATCGTCGCCAATTCCTGAGCTTCCTTGCCGCGGGCATAGGCCGCATACAGCTGGTTGTACAGGTCGGCGTGGTCTTCGCGGGTCTTGTTGGGGCCGATGCCCTTGTCTTTCAGACGCGACAAGCTGGGCAGCACATCCACCGGCGGAGCAATGCCGCGCCGATGAAGCGAGCGGCTCATAATAATCTGCCCTTCCGTAATATAGCCCGTCAGGTCCGGCACCGGGTGTGTTTTGTCATCTTCCGGCATTGTCAGCACCGGCACCATTGTAATGGAGCCCTTTTTGCCCTTGATTCGGCCCGCCCGCTCATAGATGGTGGCCAGGTCGGTGTACAGATAGCCCGGATAGCCGCGCCGGCCCGGCACTTCCTTGCGGGCCGCGCTGATTTCCCGCAGCGCCTCGCAGTAGTTGGTCATATCATTCAGGATGACCAGCACGTGCATATCCTCTTCAAACGCCAGATATTCCGCCGCCGTCAGGGCCACACGCGGCGTGGCAATCCGTTCAATCGCCGGGTCGTTGGCCAGATTGATAAACAGAACGGCCCGCTCGATGGCCCCCGTCTCCGTCAGGTCGTTGATGAAGAACTGGGCCGCCTCGAAGGTAATGCCCATCGCCGCAAACACCACCGCAAAGTTTTCTCCCTTGCCCAGCACGGTGGACTGCCGCGCCAGCTGGGCCGTGATTTCATCGTGCGGCAGACCCGAACCGGAGAAAATCGGCAGTTTCTGCCCGCGCACCAGCGGGTTCAGCCCGTCAATCGTGCTGATGCCCGTCTGAATAAACTCATTCGGATAGTCGCGGGCATACGGATTGATCGGGTTGCCGTTGATGTTCAGCCGCTTTTTGGGAATGATGGCCGGGCCGCCGTCCTTGGGCTGCCCCGTCCCGCTGAACACACGTCCGAGGATGTCCGGCGAAACCGCCAGCTCCATCGGCTTGCCCAGAAACCGCACCGTTGTATCCCGCACATCGATGCCTTCGGTTCCTTCAAAGACCTGCACCAGCACCTTGTCCTTTTCCACCTGCAGGATTTGACCGTGCCGGATGGTGCCGTCGCCCATCTCGATATCCACGATTTCACCGTATTTGGCCCGCTCGACGCCCTCCACCAGCATCAGCGGGCCCGCAATTTCCTGAACGGTTCTGTACTCTTTTAACATTGAAAAACTCCTGTGTCTGCTCTCTGACGGGTTTCCTTATTTGGCTGCCGTCGCAGAATAAAGGTCCTTGATTTGGGCGTCAATTTTGTCCCGAATCGCCCGAATCTTGTCCGCCTCGGCATAATCAATGTATTTGGCCCGGGCGATATCCTCCCGCACCGGCAGGGCAAACAGCTCCGCCGTCTCCACGCCGCGCTCAATCGCCGCCAGACCCTGCCGATGAAAATGCAGAATCAGACTGAGCATATCATACTGCTTGTCAATCGGCGTGTAGGTATCTGCCTTGTGAAAGGCGTTCTGGTGCAGGAAGTCCTCGCGGATGCTTTTAGCGGTTTCGAGGGCCATTCGGTCGGCGGCGCTGATGGCCTCCGCTCCGACCAGACGGACGATTTCCACCAGCTGGGCTTCCTGTTCCAGCAGGGCCATCGCCTCTTTGGTCATCTGAACGAACTCGCGTCCTTTGTCTTTGTCTTCAAAGGTCTCCGCCAGATACTGCTTGTAGAAGGAATAACTGGTCAGCCAGTCAATCGCGGGGAAGTGCCGCTGCTGGGCCAGACGGGCCAGCAGAGACCAGAAGACCTTCACGACATGCAGGGTGGCCTGCACCACCGAATCGGACAGGTCGCCGCCGGGCGGACTGACCGCCCCGATGATGGACAGAGCCCCTTCCCGCTGCGGGCTTCCGGAGCAGATAACCCGGCCGGCCCGCTCATAGAAGGAGGCGATTCGCGCCCCCAGATAGGCCGGATACCCTTCTTCGGCGGGCATTTCCTCCAGACGCGTGGAAATTTCCCGCATCGCCTCCGCCCATCGGCTGGTGCTGTCGGCCATCAGCGCCACCGACAGCCCCATATCGCGGAAGTATTCGGCAATCGTGATGCCGGTATAAACCGATGCCTCGCGGGCCGCCACAGGCATATCCGACGTGTTGGCCAGCAGCACAACCCGCTTCATCAGCGGCTCGCCGCTGTGCGGGTCCGTCAGTTCCGGAAACTCCATCAGCACGTCGGTCATTTCGTTGCCGCGCTCGCCGCATCCGATATACACCACGATGTCCGCATCCACCCACTTGGCCAGCTGGTGCTGCACAACCGTTTTGCCGGTGCCGAAGGGGCCGGGCACGCAGGCCGTTCCGCCCTTGGCAATCGGGAAAAATGCGTCAATGACGCGCTGGCCGGTCAGCAGGATTTTGTTGGGATTCAGCCGCTGCTGAACCGGACGGGGCCGCCGAACGGGCCATTTCTGCATCAGCGTCAGGACCCGTTCGCCCTGTTTGGTTTTAACCATGCCGATTTGTTCCGTAACGGTAAACTCACCCTCCGACAGACCCTCCAGCCGTCCCCGCACACCGGGCGGCACCATAATCTTGTGCAGAACCAGCGTGGATTCCTGCACCTCGCCCAGAATATCCCCGGGCCCGACCTCGGTGCCGTTCTGGATGGTGGGGCGGAAGTGCCATTTTTTGTCCCGCGGAAGGCCCGGAATATCGCTGCCGCGCTTGATGAAGCTGCCCTGCGCTTCCACCAGAGCGCTCAGCGGACGCTGGATGCCGTCATAAATGTTCGAAATCAGTCCCGGTCCCAGTTCCACACTCAGCGGGGCACCGGTATTGACCACTTTCTCTCCCGGGCCGATGCCGACCGTGTCCTCATAGACCTGAATGCTGGCCCTGTCGCCGTGCAGTTCCACAATTTCCCCGATGAGGTTTTCTTCGCCGACGCGGACGACATCGTACATATGAGCGCCGGTCATTCCTTCGGCCACCACCACCGGGCCGGCTACTTTGATGATTCTTCCGATTTTTTGTTCCGTCATATTTCCTGCTTCCGTTTGCTCAAAAAGTTGCCTGAAGGGCTCTGCTGGTTTAATTTTTCAGAATATTGATTCCGGCGGCCAGTTTAATCAGCCGTCCGAGCGATTCGGTTGCAACGCCGGTCGGTTCAGCGGTAAACGGCACCACCACCACACAGGGGACGGCCTTCCGCATCGTCGCATCAAAAACCGGCTGGGCCTGGCGAGCGACGTTTTCCGCCACCACCACCAGCGTGTACTGCTGCCGCAGGATGGCTTTGGCCGTCTCCTGTACGGCTTCCGCCTTCGGCTCTACGGCGAAGGTATCCAGTCCCAGCGCCGAAAACGGCATCACAAAATCCGCTGTTCCCAATACGGCTGCTTTGCCTTCCATTTCTGTTCCTTTGGAAGCCGCCGCCGGCTTCCGGTTCTTTTCCGTTCGTGTTCTGTTTGATGCCGGTCCGTTAGTCCATCCATGTTCCCAGCCGGTCCAGCAGCAGTTCGGCCGACAGGCCGTTTTTTCTGCCCATCAGCAGCATTCGGACCGTCCGAATCTCCGCTTCTTTCATCAGCAGATAGGCCGCAATCGGCTGAGGACCCGCCGCCAGCTGACGCGTAGTCTTCAGAAATTCCATCAGATAATCTTCACAGCCCCGCTCGAGGGCCAGAAACGAGCCCTTTTCCCGCAGGTACCGCGTTCCTTCCTCTATCAGTTCCAGATAGGGGGTGGCGTAAAACAGCGGCACGAGAGCATCGTAGTTATGCTCCAGTCCCTGAACAAAACGGGCCGTTTCGATGAATCCGTCCGGCAGAAAATGAAACCGCTCCTGGCGTTCGGCGGCTTTCAGACGCAGCAGCGTCCGGATGTTGTACAAGTCGATTCGGACCCGCGACAGCGACAGGCAGAAGACGCTGCCGATGGCCTGACTGTGCCGAACCCGCCAGGCGGCCTCCACCCGGTCGATGGCATAGTCAATCTGCCGGATGTCCTTGTTTTCGTAATAAGCCAGCACAGCGGCCTCTACGGCCTCCTGCAGGTACTCCGGAAACCGCTCATAATTTTCCTGTTGAAAAATTTCTTCAAACTCCTCTGCCGGCACGGCCCCCTCCGGGCTGTAGTCCGTCCCCAGGGGTCTGTCCGTAACGACGCGCCGCACGGCCAGCCGCATATTGGCAAAATCCTCACGGGCCTGGAACATCTGGACAAGCCCCGGATCCTCCGCCAGCTGCACAAACAGCTGACGCACCTGCCGGCGGCGGGACAGCAGCATTTCCTCGATTTCCTCAGCAGAGGCCTGTGCAGGCACGGCATATTCCGTTCCGCCGAGCATTTCCGCCGCCGCTTCAAAACTGTCCGTGTGGGCCAGCTCCGAGAGCATCGCCCGGCTCAGCATCATCGTTTCGAGCACGCGCACCTTGGCCGTTGCAAAGGCGTACCGCCAGTCTTCCGCTCCCACCGGCGGATACCGTACAAAATCGATTGTGCTCGGTTCGCTGTTCATCTGCATCAGTCAGCAAACAGTTTGGCCGCCAGTTCCATTTCCGTCTGCTGGCGAATCTGCTCCAGCAGCACCTCCGTTGAGCAGTTCACCTGCACCTTGCCGCGGCGAAGGATGAATCCGCCGTCGATGTCCGCTTTTTCCGCCGCCGGCCTCAGGTTGCCCTTGTAGCCCGGGCCGAGGCGTTTGTTAATCTGTTTGAGAAACTCCGGATTGATTCGCGTTTCATTTTTTCCGACGAGGACTTCTTCATCGCCGGTGACAACCGCCTGCATCAGCAGCCGGCCCATCAGTTCCAGATAGGGGCCGTCCGCCATCGTGTTAATCCGCCGGCGGGCCGTCTCGAATACCTCCCGCAGCAGGTCCGCCTTGGCGGCCAGAATCTTTTTCCGCAGGTCCATTCGCGCCGCCGCCAGCATTCGTGCCTGTTTATCCTCGGCGGCCTGACGGGCCATCTGTTCCGTTTCCTGCTCGAAGGCCTTCAGCTCCTCATCGAGAACGCTGCGCCGCTGCCGGACTTTTGCCTGCGCCTCCGACAGAATCCGCTGGGCCTCCTGACGGCCTTCCGACAAAATCTTTTCAACGACCTGTTCTGCTTTCATAGGCAAACCTTCACCGGCACATGAGCCGTTGGCTTCGGTTTCAGTTTTTTCTCAGCCGACCTGGATGGCTCTCACGACCAAAAAGGAAATCAGAAAGCCCAGAATGGCGTACAATTCAATCATTGCGGCGTAAATGACGCCCGCTTTGAACGCCAGTTCGGGGCGTTTGGCCGCCATCAGAATGCCGGCGGCTCCCGTTCGGCCCTGATGAATGCCGCTGACCCAGCCGGCGACGGCTACCGGCAGGCAGGCCGCGAGAAGCTCAAGCCCCTGAGCCCATGTGACGGAGGCAATGGGACCGGCAATCAGTCCGATTTTCATCACAACCATCAGGCCGACGATGAAGCCGTAAAGTCCCTGCGTACTGGGCAGCAGAACCAGCAGCATCAGCGTGCCGTACCGTTCCGGTTTTTCGCTGAGAACGCCGGTCGCGGCTTTGCTGGCGGCCCCCAGGCCGATGGCCGAACCGATTCCGGACAGAAAAACAGCCAATGCAGCTCCTACCAATGCAAATGTTAAACCCATCATCGCCATACAGACTTCCTTTCTTTTTCTTCCTGCGAAATACGTTTTGCACGCCCGTTTTGAGAACGGGTGTTATTTGCGAATTTCAACATACTGAAACTTTTTCTGCAGCGGAACGAAATCTTTTCCGCCTCCGGTGAAAAATTTCGGGAAAAACTCCACAAACTGAAGCCGCAGCGAGTGGACAAACGCTCCCAGCACCGACAAGGCGATATTAAACAGATGTCCTCCGACAAACAGCACTGCTCCCAGCAGCCATCCGACGTATGGGACGCCCAAGACCAATTTGACCAGAATATTGATTGCCATCCCGCAGCCGGCTCCCACCAGACAAAGGGCCAGCAGACGGGCGTAGCTGAGAATATCCCCGATGAAGAAGACGGTGCTGAAGAGCTGATAGACGCCCAGCCCCAGCCGGCCCGCCCAGCCGCCGCTTCGCACCGTAAACAAAACAATCACGGCGGAGGTGATGCACACGAGGACGATGCACGGTGTTTTGAATTCTTTCGGCAGCTTATCTGCGGAGACCAGGCCGATGCACAGCAGACTGTTCAGGTGAACAATCCAGACCAGCTGGTCGCAGAGAGCAGCGGCCCAGTCTTTTTTGAGCAGGTTGGCGAAAAAGGCGATGAGCAGCCCGCACTGAATTTGAAAATAGCCGAGGGCCAGTGAAAGGATGAAAAAGAACATCGGGTTGGCCATCGGGTCAAACAGCATCAGTTTTACCCGCACGGCATCCAGCTCGTTTCGCAGGGCGGACCCTTCCGGCAGGAGAGAGGTCACGGCATCCCCGAACCAGCTGCCCATCATCAGGCCGGCCAGCGTCGTGGTGATGGAGCAAATCAGGAGCATCCAAAAGATGCCTTTATTGGCCCGGACTTTTCGAAGCACCCAGGCCAGCAGGGCGGTCAGAATCAGCCCATACCCCGCATCCGCCATGCACAGCCCGAAAAAGACGGCAAAAAACGGGGCCAGAAACACGGTCGGGTCCACCGAAGTCGGGGCCGGCATTCCGTACAGACGCGTGATGGTTTCAAAGGGACGAACCGCCGGCACATTCTCAATTTCCACCGGCGGCTCTTCTCCCTCCATCGGGATCAGAATGGTTACATCGCACGCCTCAAACCGCCGGACGATTTCCTGCACGCGCGGATAGTCCTTCCGCTTGGTCCAGCCCTCCAGAAACAGCGTCTGCTCCGTTGCCGGAGCGCCCGCCAGGGCGGTCTTGCGCTCCAGCAGGTTTCTGTAGTAGTCATAGAGCACTTTCAGTTCCAGCTGCCGTCCGGATAAAGAGGCGGCCTCCCGGCTGACCTGAGCGATTTGTTCGTCAATTTCCTGCAGACGGCGGCGGCACTGTTCAATCAGGTCCGCCGGCGTCCCTTTGAGTCCTTCCAGATGAACGGCCTCAAATTCAGCGCCGCGGAGGATTTTCTGCACTTCTGCTGTCTGAGCGGCCAGCGCAAAAATCAGGCATGCCTTCCGGTTTTCCGCTTCTCCGACAAGCTCCACCGTGCACGACAGGTCTTCGAGGGCCTGCTGAACCGCCGGAACATTCTGCACGGGAATCATCCCGACAAATACCTGAATCGAGGAAAAGGAGGCCAAATCCTCCAGCCGGCACGTCAGATTCCGCCACGGCAAAAGACGCTGAAGCTGCTCCGTCGTCTGCTCCAGCTCCGCCTGAAGTCCTTCCAGCCGTTTCTGGGTCTGCTCCGTCCGGTCCAGCAGGTCCATTGCCTCCCGACCGCTCAGAATGGCCGAAAATGCGGAAGCGTCTATCTCCACGCGCGGAGAAAACAAACTCGTTCCCGATGGCTCCTGTGCGTGGGCTTCCAGAAAAGCGATGGCCTTTTCCAGCCGACCGACCAGTTCTTCGAGGTCTTTGGGACGGCGGAATTCCGTCTGAAGTTCCGGCCATTCCTTGCTGACCATCGCCTGTGCCGCATCCAGCAGATGCACCAGTCCCGCTTCCTGAAGGGCCTCCAGGAGCTGGGCCGCCTGGCTGCGGTGGGCGACAATCAGAATCTTTTCCATCGGCGCAATGGCCATTTGTTTGTTCCTTCTATCTATGTAAAAAAATTAGGTCTGCATTGATTCCTGACGGAGCATCATTGGGGCAAATGGGACAAAATGACGCGGATGCATTCTTCCATTCGCCCTGCGGCTTTCTGCCGAAGAGCATCGATCTGCTTTTGTCCCTCCTTCAGAAGCGATTCGACCTGGGCCCGGCCGCTCTGTTCGGCCTCGGCAAGGGCCGCTGCCATGCGTTCTTTTCGCTGCTGCTGTGCCCGACGGCGCATCTGGTCTTCTTCGACGGCGGCCTTTTCGAGCAGTTCAGCGGCCTCTTTCTTGGCTTGTTCGATCATTTGCCGGGCCTGCTGTTCTGCATCTTTGATTCGTTGAACCAGTTCCATAGAATCGTCCTGCTTTCGGCGGTTTCAAAATTCCTCTGCGTTCTTTTTTTCAGGGACTTATCATAGCAAGCCCCCCAAACAGGACAAGGGAAAACTTTCGGTTTTTGGAGAAAAAACGGGAGTTTTCTTCGGGGATTACTTTTTGGCAGGCCCAATGAGCCCTTTTGTTCCATTGCCAGAAGAATCAAATCCGCCATCTGCTCTTTTTTGAAAATCGAATTGTCTAAGGTAATAGCGAACGCCGGCTCACGCGGATTCTTTTCTTCATAAAGACGCCGCATAAACTCCCGCTCTTTATCTATTTCATCTATTTTAACAGCCGCCGCTGTTTTATCTATTTTCTCGCGGATGCTTACCCTCGCAATTCTCCAATCTCTCGGCGCCTCAACCCGAATGCTTAATCCGTTATCGATGTCATAGGTCGCCGATGCACTGCCCTGTCCGATAATAATCGCATACCCTTCATAGGCAATGGTGCGCACCATCAGCATAATTTTGTTGCGGATTTCGTGCCCGTCCGGAACATTTCCTTTTCGCAACCCTCGCAGGAAATCCTTGAAAAGACTGGGTTTAGCCCGACGCTCCCGTTCAATCACATCCTCCGTCAGACCGGTATCCTCCGCCAGCTGTTTGAGCAGCTCTTTATAATAGAGTTTCCAGCGCCCCAATTCATCCCGCTGGTTGAGTTTCTCCAGAAGGTACTGCCCCAGTTCAAATCCGTCGCAGCCGAATTGCCTCGAAATGGTCAAAAATGGGCCGGGTTCCTGTTTTCGATTCACATTCTCTAAATGGTCACGAAGATAGGCAGATAGGGTCGGCTTGCTCATCGCATCATCCTTTAATGGTTTTCCGGCCTGTTTGCTCAATTCTCACATTACTCTATCGGAATTATCAGGCGATGTCAAGCCGCAAAGCATTCAGGCGTATTGGGATTTGCTGTTAAAATGGGGAAACTTGCTTATTCCAAATACTGCTGGATAGAACGCTTTTCGTGTGATATATCGTACCGGTCACACAAGGAAAGGAATAGCGAATGCGGCAGTTCGGTTTGTGCCTGATGTTCTTGAGCGTTGTTTGTTCGGCCCCCGCGGTGTTATCGGAGCAGGAGTTTCAAAATCCCCCCGTCTGGGCGGGGGTGCGGTGCTGGTGGTGGTGGCTGAACAGCAACGTCACCGCCGAGGCCATCACCCGCGACCTGGAAGAGATGAAAGCCAAGGGCTTCAGCGGGGCGATGATTTTCGACGCCGGAGGCGCTGACCAGCGGGGCAATGCCCAAGTCCCGGCCGGACCGCTTTTTGCAAGTTCTGAATGGATAAAACTTTATCAGCACGCCCTCCGAGAGGCCCAGCGGCTCGGACTGGAACTGGGGCTGTCCATCCAGAGCGGCTGGAATCTCGGCGGGCCTATCGTGACGGCCGATTTTGCCGCCAAACAATTGACTTGGTCCGAAGTGCAGATTGAAGGCCCGCAGCAGTACAAACAGAAACTTCCGACTCCCGAAAATCGGAATTGGTATCGGGACATTTGCGTGCTGGCTTTTCCTTTGAAGCTGCACAAACCCTCCGATATTCATTGGACGGTCCAAAGCAGCTCCGCTCAGCAGGATTATCCCGCCGCCCTTGTCTTCGACGGCAATCCGGATACTTTCTGGGTCAGCGGCGGCACCGAACCCGGGCAGGGGCCTTCCGCGGAAAAACCCCAGTGGCTTCAGTTTGCCTTCGACAAACCGGTTGTCGTCTGCGGACTGCAGGTGCTGGGCCGACCCGGCTACGGCCCCAAAACCGTCCGCATCCAGGTCAACGACAATCCCCCGCTGCCCGCTGTTTCCATCGAAGACGGCAAATCAAAAACAATCGAAATGGAAAAACAGACCGGCACTGTCTTTCGCATCCTTTTTGAAGAGGCCTATGACCTGCGGCATCCCGACCGGCCCCGCAATGTGCAGGTGGCCGAGCTGTATTGGCTCGATGAAAACAAAAAACCCATCGCCGGGACCGTTTCCCGCCCGGGCATTCAGAATCTGCAGCTGAAAATCCTGCATGATGAACTGGGGATGTCCGCTCCGGACTGCCGGTTCCTGCTGGATGATATTCCTTCCGTAGAAGGCGAAGAAGATGCTTCTTTGCAGGACATCCTCAATCTGACAGACCGCCTGGCGGACGACGGCACACTCACCTGGACGGTCCCCGCCGGCACCTGGACAGTGCTGCGCTTCGGCTATACCCCTACTGATGCCCGTGTCTCCACCTCCAGCGGCGGCTGGCAGGGCATGGTGATTGATTATCTCAGCCGCAGCGCCTTTGAACGTTACTGGAACGAGGTAGTGGAGCCGTTATTGGAAGCCGCCGGCCCCCTCAAAGGCACCGTCCTGAAACAGCTGGAAACCGACAGCTGGGAATGCGGCGGAATGAACTGGTCGGACCGCTTTGCCGAAGACTTCAAAAAATACCGCGGCTACGACCCGATTCCGTATCTGCCCGTCATCGCCGGCAAGATTATCGAAAGCCGCGACGTGTCCAACGCCTTCCTGGCCGACTTCCGCAAGACGCTGGCCGACTGTGTAGCCGACAATCACTATGCCGTTTTTGCGGAATTAGCCCACAAGCACAACCTCCAGATTCAGCCCGAGTCCGCCGGCCCGCACGCCGGCCCGATTGACGGCATCAAAAACTACGGCAAAAGCGATATCGTCATGTCCGAATTCTGGTCGCCCTCGCCGCATCGTCCCACGCCGGAAGTGCGCTTCTTCGTCAAGCAGGCGGCCGCCGCCGCGCACATTTACGGCAAAGAAATCGTCGCCGCCGAGTCCTTTACCACCATCGGACGTCACTGGAATGATGTGCTCTGGAAGACGATGAAGCCCGCCATGGATCACGAGTTCTGCGCCGGACTGAATCAGATTTTCTTCCATACTTTCACCTGCTCGCCCAAAGAGATGGGCATTCCCGGACAGGAGTATTTTGCGGGCACCCACGTCAACCCGCAGGTGACCTGGTGGCATCATTCCATCCCCTTTATCCAGTACATCAACCGCTGCCAATATATGCTCCGCAAAGGCAGATTTGTCGCGGATGTGCTGTATTATTACGGCGATCATGTGCCCAACATCGCCCGGCTCAAGGAAGACGACCCGGCCAAAGTGCTGCCTGGATTCGACTATGACATCACAGATGAAGTCATTCTGGCCAAACTGAAAGTCCGCTCCGGCAAAATCGTCGTCCCCGGCGGAATCTCCTATCATCTGCTGGTGATGCCCGATCACAAAGTCCTTTCGCTTCAGGCCCTCGAAAAGGTCAATGAACTGCTTCGTCAGGGGGCGACGGTCCTTTGTGTCCGCCCGGAACGGATGGTTTCTCTGGTCGGCGGACTGCCCGCCCGACAGCGTTTTGAGCAGCTGACCGACCAGCTGTGGGGCGAAGTAACACCGCCCGCCGGTCAGCGCACCATCGGAAGCGGCCGGCTCATCTGGGGCAAGACCGCACGCCAGGTCCTGCTCGAAGACCGCATTCGTCCCGACTTCGAATTCTCCAGTGCCGACCCCGATGTGCAGCTGGACTGCATTCACTGCACCCGCGAGGATGCAGATGTGTATTTTGTCTCCAACCAGACGGAAGCTGTTGTGACGGCTGACTGTCGTTTCCGCATCAGCGGCAAAATCCCGCAGCTGTGGGACCCCGTCAGCGGACAGATACGCCCCGCCGCCTTCCGGCAGACGGACGGACGCATCGAGGTGCCGCTGCACTTCGGCCCGTACGGCTCAGTCTTTGTTGTGTTTCAGCCGTCCGCAAATGCGCAGCCGACTCCTGCAGCCAATTATAAGGAGTATTTGACTGTCCAGACTCTCACCGGCCCCTGGCTGGTTTCCTTTGACCCCCAATGGGGCGGCCCGGAGGAAATCGTCTTTCCCGAACTGCTCGACTGGAGTCAGCACGAGCAGGAGGGCGTGCGCTTCTATTCCGGGGCGGCGGTCTATAAGAAAAGCTTCCAGCTCGAAAAGCCCCTTCAGGCCGGTCGGGAATATCGGCTGGACCTAGGACGCGTCGAAGATGTCGGCATCGCCAAAGTGACGCTCAACGGCAAAGACCTTGGGATTCTCTGGACGCCGCCGTTTCAAGCGGACATCTCCTCCGTCCTGAAAAACGGCGTCAATCTGCTTGAAGTGGAAGTGGTCAACTCCTGGCGCAATCGGCTCATCGGCGACCGGGACCTGCCGCCGGACCAGCGCCGCACCAAAACCAACATTGCCGTCCGGCGCGACTGGCGGCTTGAACCGTCCGGCCTTCTGGGACCCGTAACTGTCCTCATAGAGAAGAACTAAATCGAACGCCGCTTTCTGTTATTCCCGCCGCTTGTCCTTCAAAACTTTGAGACAAGCAAGGCAGCGGGGTACGAATGAAGAATGCAAAATTAAGAATGAAGAAAAAATCACCAGCAGCCGAACTCTCCAGCGACCGGCCGTTTTTCTTCCTGACCAACAACTGATAACTGATAACCGATGACTTTCGCCTCCTGCTTGTCAGCCGCTCTGCACATCCTCCAAATCAGAAAAGCAGCTTCACAGCCGCGGCGGCGGCCAGCACTACCGTAAGGACTTCAAACAGCCGTTGCGGAATATGCCGCAGCAGGGCAATGCCCCCAACCGCTCCGAGTGCAACGGCGGGAAAGACATACACATCCGCCGGCAGGGATTGCGGCGTAATCAGTCCCAGATGCCACAGAAACGGCACTTTGAGCCAGTTGACCACAAAAAAGAACCAGGCGGAAGTGCCGACAAACTTGTCCTTGTCCAGTTTCATCGAAAGCAGGTACAGCGTCATCACAGGGCCCGCCGCATTGGCCAGAAGCGTCGTCACCCCCGCAGCAAATCCCATTGCATACGCAAACAGACGGCCGGACGGGGGGTTGCCCCCGTCGGAAGAAAGGCCGCGGGTCTTCAGCGTCAGCATCGCGAGAACCACAACTCCAATCAGCGGCGCCAGCCGGCGGTCATCCAGATGCTGCATCAGGACAAAACCCGCTACAATGCCCAGCAGCGCCGCCGGCAGCAGCCGCAGCAGACAAGACCACTGGGCCTGTCGGCGGTAATACGCCGCCGCAAACAAATCGGCAAAAATCAGCAGCGGCAGCAGCAGGCCGACCGAAGCCCGCGCGGGCACCGCCATCGCCGCCAGCGGCACCGCCAGAATCCCCGCGCCCGGAAGCGCCGTCTTCGACAGCCCGACCAGCACCCCGCAAAGAGCCAAAATCCCCCAACCTGCCGGTGTAATATTCAGTTCCATTCTTGTTTTCCTGACAGTTCTTGTTCTGAAGGAAAGCAGTATAAACACAAAGGCAGGGGGACTCTATCTTTTTCGGGGTTTTGATGCTACATTAACGGGTATGGGACGCAGAACCATCGACAGTTTGTTCGGCAGTGAACCGACGAAGCCGGCGGACGGCCGGGTCATTCGCGCGGCCTTCAATACCGGCGCCGATGCGCTGTTTGACTATCTGCTGCCCAGCGGGCTGGGCCCTGTGCGGCCGGGCCAGCGGGTGCGCGTGCCCTTCGGACGTACCAATCGACTCCTGGAAGCGTTTGTCGTGGAGGTCGAGCCCGCCGATGCCGGAGCCGATTCCGAATGGCAGAAGGCGCGGGGCTTTGACCTGAAAACGGTTCGGGAGATTCTCGATGAAGAACCGCTGCTGGATGAGCAGCTGATGGAGCTGGCCAGGTGGATGAGTGCCTACTACGTCTGTCCGCTGGGGCAGGTGCTGGCGGCGATGGTGCCGGCGGCAGTCAAAAAAGAAGCAGGCGTCCGCAAGGAGGTGCGGGTGTATCTGACGGGCGAGCAGCCGGCCGACTCAAAACTTGGCAGCGGGCCGCAGCGGGCCCTCGTCCGGATTTTGCAGGGGGCAGGGGCCGTCAGCGAAGAGACGGCGATCGAGAAAACCACGCTGTTGGAGCGGGCGGGCTGCACGGAGGGACCGCTGAAGAAACTGCTGCGCAGCGGTGCGGCGGCCTGTGCGGTTCGATACGGCGTGCGTCCGCTGCCGATAGTGCCGGAGGGACTGCGGGAGCAGGCGGAGGCCATCGTGCTCACGGAAGACCAGCAGCGGGCGCTGACTCATCTGGAGCAGCAGTTGCAGGCGGGGCAGTTCGCCGTAACGCTCCTGCACGGCGTAACCGACAGCGGCAAGACGGAGGTCTATATCCGGGCTATTGAGAAGGCCGTCTCATTGGGTCGGCAGGCGATAGTGATGCTGCCGGAGATTGCCCTGACGGCCCAGACGGTCCAGCGGTTCGGGGCGCGGTTTCAGCGGCTGGCGGTGATGCATTCGGGCCTGTCGGGGCCGCAGCGGAATGCGCAGTGGCAGGCGATTCGCCGCGGGCAGGCGGATGTGGTCATCGGGGCCCGCTCGGCGGTCTTTGCCCCTCTGCAGCGGCTGGGACTGATTGTGGTTGATGAAGAACACGAAGCGAGCTACAAGCAGGATATGGTGCCGCGCTATCACGGGCGCGATGCGGCGATTAAGCGGGCGCAGCTGGCCGGCGCCGTGTGTCTGCTGGGCTCGGCAACGCCGTCGCTGGAGACGCTGCACAACTGTCAGACGCGCTCCAGCTATACGCGGATTGTGATGGCTCGGCGCGTGCGCAATCTGCCGATGCCGAAGATGGACGTTATCAATATGCTCACGGCCTTCGAGGGCCGAGCGGTCCGCCAGCCGCAGCTGCTCAGCCCGGCGCTGGAAGAAGCCCTGCATGAAGTGCTTCAGCGCGGCGAGCAGGCGATTCTGCTGCTCAATCGCCGCGGCTACAGCCATTTCATTTACTGTCCCTCCTGCCGCCATACGCTGCACTGCCGCAACTGTGATGTGACGCTCACCTATCACAAACGGCCGCATCGGGAAGGGACGGCAGAAACTGTTTTAGGCCCTCATATGACGGGCGGCTATGCGATTTGCCATTATTGTCTGGCCAAGACGCTCGTGCCGAAGGCCTGTCCGCTTTGCGGGCAGGCGATGACGATGATCGGGCTGGGGGCCCAGCGGCTGGAGGAAGAGGTGCAGCACAAACTGCCGCAGGCGCGCCTGCGCCGCATCGACAGCGATGCCATGGCGGGCAGGGATTATTACGGCCTGCTGGAGGATTTCGCCGCCGGGCGCATTGATATTCTGGTCGGCACGCAAATGCTCGCCAAGGGTCTGCATTTTCCCAACGTGACGCTGGTGGGGATTGTCAGTGCCGATACCGCCCTGTTGCTGCCGGATTTTCGCGCCAACGAGCGGACGTTTCAATTGATTTGTCAGGCAGCCGGCCGCGCCGGACGCAGCGAAAAAGGCGGACGCGTGCTCATCCAGACCTTTCTGCCCGGCCAGCCCGCCATCGACTTTGCCTGCCGATACGACTGGGAGGGGTTCGTGCAGGAGGAAATGAAGCATCGGCGGGCCTGTCATCTGCCGCCGGTCTGGCGGATGGCGATGGTGCTGATGCGCGACGGCCGCTATGAACGGCTCACCGCCGCCGCCAAAGCGGTCAATGCACGGCTGGAGCAGATTATCGAGCGCGAGAAGCTGCCGATTCTCCTTCGCGGGCCGATGGAGGCGCCCATCAGCCGCATCGGCGGACAGCACCGAATGCACCTGATTGTCCAGGCCCGGCAGCCGCAGACGATTCAGCATTTGTTTGCGCGTTTCCGCGCCGCTGCCCCCGTCCGCCCGGCCGTCCAAATCCAAATCGACATCGACCCCGTCTGTGTCCTGTAAATCCTGCCTCAAATCCCCATTCAATTTTCGCGGAACAAGTCAGGTTGTCTGAATGCGCCGCAACCGCTGGATTCAAAAGGATTTAAAAAGGTTTGCCCCAGAGGCCGCTTGCACGGCCGCTGGGGCAGTGCCTGCGAAAACCCATATGGGTTTTCTTGTTATGACAAGCTCGCAGGCATAGGTCAGTTACAACATTGATATTCTACCGAACCTTTGGTAGGATTGTCAAACAATTTTAAAAAACACTTTGCAGGAGGACTGATTATGTACACATTGGGTCTGGATATCGGTTCTAACAGTATCGGCTGGGCTATCTTGAATCCCGAAGAAAAGAAGGTCATCAATGCTGGGGTTCGCGTCTTCCAGGAAGGAGTGGACAGAGATACCAAAGGGGCGGAAGTCTCCAAAAATGCGGCTCGCCGCGCCGCCCGCAGTGCCCGGCGAACTCGCAAAAGGAGGAATTACCGAAAGGATAAATTGTTTCGGCTTTTGGTTCGCAACGGTCTTTTGCCTCAGGATCCGCTTCAGCAGCAGGCCCTTTTTCAAAAAGACCCTTACTACTTGCGGGCAAAAGGACTGGATGAGCAGTTAGAACCCTATGAAATCGGACGGGTCCTATACCATCTCAGTCAGCGTCGAGGGTTCTGGAGCAACCGGAAATCTGAAAAAAAGAAGGAAGAAGGTGTTGTCATCAAAGGGGCCGCAGCTCTTCAGAAGCAGATTGAAGAGTCCGACTGCCGCACGCTCGGAGAATATTTCGCCCGCCAAAATCCTCACGAAAACCGCATCCGGGGCCATTACACCTTCCGCTCCATGTATGAAGATGAATTTGAAAAAATCTGGCAGACACAGTCTGGATTTTATCAGGATGTGTTGACGGATTCTCTGAAAGAGGAGATCAAGGATCGAACCATTTTTTACCAGAGACCTCTGAAGCCCACAGAGGAACTCATCGGCGACTGCGAGTTGGAACCCGGGGAGAAACGGTGTCCCAGAGCCGATTGGTTCGCGAGAAGGTTTCGCATTCTGCAAACACTCAATAATCTCGAAATTCATAACCCGGACGGCACGGAAACGAAACTCAATGAAGACCAGAGGAAAATTGTCCTGCAAGAATTGCTCAGCAGCAAAGAAGTGAAATTTGATACGCTCCGCAAAAAATTAAACCTGTTGGAAACCCAAACCTTTAATGCCGAAGAAGGCCCCAAGGACAAAAAAAGGAGTCCATTCAGGGAGACGAATTTAACGCCCATCTCCGCAAGGTTCTCGGCAAAAAAACATTTGAACGGCTGGCCGAGCAGGACATCATAGAAATCAACGACCTGTTGCTGGATGACACCCTTCAGGATGAGGAAGTCGCCGAAAAACTCATGGAGCACTGGGGGTTTGGCCAGGAGCAGGCTCAGAAAATCCTTGAGGTTTCGCTCCCGCAGAAGTACATGAGTTTTTCCCGCCTGGCTATCCAGAAACTGCTCCCCCATATGGAACGAGGCCTGCTCACTCATCAGGCGATCGAAGCAGTCTATGGCTCCTCGCATGGCCGACAAGCCGTCGAAGTTCTGGAAAGTCTGCCTTTTCCCGAAGACCTTCGCAATCCTATCGTCAACCGTGCCCTTTGGGAGGTTCGCAAGGTTGTCAATGCCCTCATCCGCGTGTATGGAAAGCCCCAAAAAATCAAGATTGAAATGGCAAGGGAATTAAAGGGCTCCAAACGTGAACGTGAAGAACTCCAGTACCGGCAAAGGCAGAATGAAGAAGAAAACAAAAAAGCAAGAGAAGAACTGATTCGGATGGGGATTTTGAACCCTTCACGCGATGACATCATCAAATACAAACTCTGGCAGGAATGCGGGCAAGTCTGTCCCTATACCGGAAGACCTATCAGCCAGAATGCACTCTTCGGACCTCACCCCGAATTCCAGGTCGAACACATCCTGCCGTACTCCCGCTCCCTCGATGACAGTTTTATGAACAAAACCCTTTGTGCGGTCGATGAAAACCGTCGAAAGAGCGGCAGAACTCCCTATGAGTTTTATGGGGAAACCGAACAATTTGAACAAATCCTCCATCGGATTGCCGTACTGCCTTATCCCAAACGTCGGCGGTTCTGGCAGAAGGAAGTCGAACTGGACAAATTCATTCAGCGCCAGCTCAACGATACCCGATACATTTCCCGAAAGGTCTGTGAATACCTCAAACTCCTCGGCTGTACGGTTCAAGGTACCCGCGGTCAGGTCACCGCCGAACTTCGCCATCAATGGGGGCTGAATTCGATTCTTGATGATACCGATCTTGGCGAAAAGAAACGCGATGACCTGCGTCATCATGCCATTGATGCGGCCGTTGTAGCCGTAACCGAAAACCGTCACCTTCGGGACCTGGCGCACAGCAAATATACCCCCGCCGGTCAGGCGGCCGCCCGATTTGCTCCTCCCTGGGAGGATTTCCGCCAGCAGATGCAGCAGATTATCAATCAAATCAATGTCTCCCATCGCGTCACCCGCAAAGTCTCTGGCCCTCTCCACGAAGAAACCTCCTACGGCCCGACCGGCCTCAAAGACGACAAAGGCCAGGATATTTATGTCTATCGCAAATCCCTCGAGGCCCTCACGCTGTCCATGGTCCCCAAAATCGTCGACCCCGTTGTCCGGCAGCTTGTGGCCGAGCGGCTCGAGCAGTTCGGTCTCAAACCCGGCGGAGACGGCAAAATCACCAAAGAAGTCTGGAAAGAGCCCCTCCGGATGAAAACCAAATCCGGTGCGCCCGGCCCGCAAATCAAATCCGTCCGCATCCGCGATGTCTTCAACAATCTCATTCCCATCAAAGACAAAAACGGCAAGCCCTATCGCTATGTTGCACCGGGCAGCAATCACCATATCGAAATCTTCGAATACACCGACAGCAAAGGCCGAACAAAACGCGAAGGCCGCGTCATCTCCATGTTCGAAGCCGTTCAGCGGAGCCGACGAAAAGAACCCGTCGTCTGCCGCGATTACGGCGACGGCGGCCGATTCATCTGCTCCCTGTCCAGAAATGAATCGTTTATGCTCGAAATGGATGACGGAACCCACGTCTTGCATAGAGTCCAATATATATCTATCCTTCCGGGTGGTCCGCGAATTGTTCTGCGCCCGGCTGCTTTTGGAGGGCAATTGTCGGAAAAACACAAGGCTCCGCTTATTCAAAGAAAGATGCCTAATTCTTTAAAAGGTTATAAAGTGGCTGTCGACCCGATTGGCCGTATCTTTCCGGCTAAAGACTGAGTTTCATCCGGCCGATACAGTCCTCGCAGAGCCGCGAGGGCTGCGGAATGATTAAACGCATTATCGAAATCTCCACGGCAGGGACGTATTTATCGGTCCATCTGGGACAGCTGCTCATTCGGCAGGACGGCCAGCTCAAAGGCCAAATCCCCTGTGAGGACATCGGCGTTCTGCTCATCGACCACCCGGCCGTCACCTGCACCCATTCCGTCCTGACCGTCCTCCTCGAGCAGGGAGCCGCCGTCATCACCTGCAATGGAAAACACCTGCCCGCCGGCCTCCTGCTGCCCCTCGAATCCAACTCCGTCCAGGCCGAACGCTTCCGGGAGCAAATCGCCGCAGGCGAATCCCTCAAAAAACGCCTCTGGAAACAGATTGTCCAGGCCAAAATCGCCCATCAGGCCCGTCTGGTCCGCAGCGATCCCCAAACCCGCCGGGCCCTGATGGCCCTCCGCCGACGCGTCCGCTCCGGCGATCCCGATAACATCGAGGCCCAGGCCTCCGCCAGGTTCTGGCCCGCCTTCCTGCAGGACCCCTCCTTCCGCCGGCATCGCCAGGGACCTCCCCCCAATTCCCTGCTCAACTACGGCTACATCGTCCTCCGCGCCGCCGTGGCCCGCGCTCTTTGCAGCGCAGGACTCCTGCCCACCCTCGGCATCCACCACCGAAACCGCTACAACGCCTTCGCCCTCGCCGACGACCTCATCGAGCCCTTCCGCGGATTCGTCGAAGAAAAAGTTCGCGAGCTGTACGCCCAATCCAACCCGTCCGATGGCGAATTGACCAAAGAAACCAAGGCCGCCCTCCTGGAAGTCCTCTACCGCCCCGTCGTGGTCGCCGGCTTCAAAGGCCCCCTGATGGTCGCCCTCCACCGAACCGCCGCCTCCCTGGCCCGATGTTTCGCCGGACAGCAGAAAACATTGGATTTGCCTGTCTATGATTGAAACAGGATACAGAGCCATGTGGATTCTGGCCATGTTCGACCTGCCGGTCGATACGAAAAAAGCGCGAAAAGATTACGCCGATTTTCGGAAAAACCTTGTACAGGATGGGTTTACGATGATACAATACTCCGTATATATTCGGCATTGCGCCAGTGAAGAAAATGCTCAGGTCCACGCAAAACGGGTTCAGTCTTTCCTGCCGCCCGATGGGGAGGTCCGGCTCCTTATTATCACTGACAAACAGTTCGAACGCATGCAGATTTTTTGGGGAAAATTGCGCAAACCCACCCCGCCGCCCCCCGCTCAGCTCGAATTATTTTAGCCTGTTTTTGACGCAACCCCTTGCTCTGCAGGCAGTTACAAACGGACTATTGTAACTGACCTATGCCTGAGAGCAAGCCACAACTAAATAGGCGGCCGGCAAAATGCCGGAAAAATTGTAACTGACCTATGCCTGAGAGCAAGCCACAACCAGCCCGCCGGTCGGCGGGTTTGGGATCGATTGTAACTGACCTATGCCTGAGAGCAAGCCACAACTTATGAAACAGGATACAAAACCGCAAAACATTGTAACTGACCTATGCCTGAGAGCAAGCCACAACAACCTGAACGATTGGCCTTTCGCGGGAGGAATTGTAACTGACCTATGCCTGAGAGCAAGCCACAACTGCTGCTTGCCGTCTCTATTCAATCATAGATTGTAACTGACCTATGCCTGAGAGCAAGCCACAACCGGAAGCCCGCCGACAACCCAGTTGACCGTATTGTAACTGACCTATGCCTGAGAGCAAGCCACAACTCTGCTTTCATCGAACGTCCTCCTGAAACGATTGTAACTGACCTATGCCTGAGAGCAAGCCACAACTACCACGCAGGAAGCGGTCTGTGGATTGCAATTGTAACTGACCTATGCCTGAGAGCAAGCCACAACATGGAAAATCTTTTGCCATAGATTTTTATATTGTAACTGACCTATGCCTGAGAGCAAGCCACAACCGAAAGCGGTCTAACACCTGCAGGAGTGAAATTGTAACTGACCTATGCCTGAGAGCAAGCCACAACTCGAAACAGATAGCCGGCCAGCCCGCTCAAATTGTAACTGACCTATGCCTGAGAGCAAGCCACAACCGTTTCCACCGAAGAGGCGGAATGGATCGATTGTAACTGACCTATGCCTGAGAGCAAGCCACAACCTTTTCGGCTGCGGCAAGATAGGCAGTCTTATTGTAACTGACCTATGCCTGAGAGCAAGCCACAACCATCCGCCGCTCCATCCGAAATGCCGATGTATTGTAACTGACCTATGCCTGAGAGCAAGCCACAACCTTTGCGGGCATGACGCGTACCGTTCCAGCATTGTAACTGACCTATGCCTGAGAGCAAGCCACAACAGGCAAGCATAGAGCCAACACAGGCGGGCCATTGTAACTGACCTATGCCTGAGAGCAAGCCACAACATACAGGTACTGGGTACTATGATCGCTTCAATTGTAACTGACCTATGCCTGAGAGCAAGCCACAACCCGCCGAACATCGGATCGGTCACCGTAGGAATTGTAACTGACCTATGCCTGAGAGCAAGCCACAACACACTCGGAGTTTTCCCAGATACAACCAATATTGTAACTGACCTATGCCTGAGAGCAAGCCACAACTCTGGACTTGCGCTTAAAAACGTGAAAAATATTGTAACTGACCTATGCCTGAGAGCAAGCCACAACCGACTTACTGCTGAGAACTTCATGCGGCTATTGTAACTGACCTATGCCTGAGAGCAAGCCACAACTGTTCTCCGACTTGATAATCGTCATCCAGCATTGTAACTGACCTATGCCTGAGAGCAAGCCACAACGCAGAGGTGTTCCGGCAGACTCACCCGAAAATTGTAACTGACCTATGCCTGAGAGCAAGCCACAACCCGCTGACCCAAGCGCCGGACCGCGTAGTTATTGTAACTGACCTATGCCTGAGAGCAAGCCACAACACTATCAACGAATTAGTCCGTACCATCAAGATTGTAACTGACCTATGCCTGAGAGCAAGCCACAACGCTGTCAACTGCGGCCCATGCCCGGCCGCAATTGTAACTGACCTATGCCTGAGAGCAAGCCACAACTCTTGCCGCGAAACTCATTCGTTGTGTGTCATTGTAACTGACCTATGCCTGAGAGCAAGCCACAACAGGGGGGACTTGTCCGCTTTACAATCAAGATTGTAACTGACCTATGCCTGAGAGCAAGCCACAACAACCGTAAAGCCCATTGCAGTAAGTTCGGAATACATTTTTCACAAGTCAAAAATGACAGATGATGACGGGGGGGGGACATACAATTCCAAATCAATCTCTGATGGTGTTTGTCTGTTGGAAAAGAATTGGGCCTTGTAGGTTCAAACAATTACCGTATGTCTTTGTTTGAATAGAACCCCGCCCGCGAAATCCTCGCAATCTGTAGTTCTTCGTTTTGCCTTGAATCTGTGTAATCTGTGAAATCTGTGGTGAATGAAAATGTACTCCGCGGTATCCGCCGTCAATACTCCTCCTGATGGAAAAACTCCGCGTTCTCCAGCCACTGTTTGGGCCGCGACACCAATTCAATCAGGTTTTCCAGCAGCACGGCATGTCGGGCCTCCTCATCCGCCAGCCGGACAAACAGATACCGCTGCCGCGGATGCGGCACCTGGTCCGCCCGGTCCAGATAAAACGCCCGGCTCTTCTCTTCAATCTCCAGCGCCTGCCGATACAGCTGAATCTGGTCCGTCTCGGTTACAAACGTCTCGCCGAATTCTTTGGCCCGCCGAAAAATATTCCGCGCATGGGCCAGCACATCCGTTTCGGCCATCTCGCAATCCGCCGGCTCCTCCGAGGCGATCGCCCGAACCGCCTGTGCATGCTTGTCCTCCTCATCCGCCAGCATCCGAAGCACACTTTGAACCGATGGATTCGGAGATTTCTCCGCCAGTTCCCGATAAAAGGCCGCCCCTTCCTTTTCCATCTGAATCGCAAATTCGAAGATAGACATTTTTTGTACTCCTCGTATACATTTTCTGTAGGTCATCCTACTTTAAAATTTCAGACCTTTCAAAACTTATTTGCAATTACGCCGCCCAAAGGTTGTCTGTTTCCGTCAAATATGGTATTTTCAGTCCGCTTTCGGAATATCGAATTCTCTGAACGGAAGAGGATATCCTGGAGGAACAAAGCGGACAGATGCATTTCCAGCCCGAAAAACCGGGGTTTGTCCTGTGGCTGACCGGATTGAGCGGCTCCGGAAAGTCCACATTGGCCGACCGGCTTGCCCAAATCCTCACCGCCCGCGGCCGAAAAGTCGAACGACTCGACGGCGACACCCTCCGTAACCTCTTTCCCAATACGGGTTTCGATCGAAAATCCCGCGACGAACACATCCG
>JAKPDO010000003.1 GCA_029552545.1 Planctomycetota bacterium | reverse complement strand
GCATCCGCCTGCCGAGACAAAACCAAGGCATCTGCAAAAGCCAAAACCGGCGGAGAATCAATCAGAATCATATCAAAGGATTCACGCAGCTTTCGCAGTCGTTCCCCGCTTTGCGGATGCGCCAGCAAATCCAGAGCATCTGCACTGTTTCGAAAATCAGAAGCCAGAATAAAAAAATTGGGCTTCGAGTACGGATACAAACACTCCTCCAGCTTTTTCCCAAACAGATAATCCTGGAAGCCGCGGAGCGCCCGGGGCAGATTCAGCACCTCCACAATATCCGGTTTTCGCAGGTCGGCATCTATCAGAAGCGTCTTTTTTCCGGAATTGGCAAAGGAAGTGGCTAAATTGACGCAAAACGTCGTTTTGCCGTCTTGAACACCCGGACTGGTCACCAAAATAATCTTGGAACCTTCCGGATTCTCCAAAAGTCCCAGATTCGCCCGAATTGTTTGATAATCATCATTCAGCTGCTGTCCAAGGAGCGTTCGATTGATCGAACGCGGGTCGGTTGTGGTCCCCAGAATCCTCACTTGCACCCGTTTGACCACTTCTTGGGGATCATGAATGCGTTTATCCAGCCGGTCAATCAGAAGAGCCGCCAGCAGCCCCAGCATCAGTCCGCCGAATCCCACCGCCGCTGCCATCTTCTTGCGTGTAGCGGTAGAGGGGGAACTGAAAGCATTGTCCGCAACTGAAATTCGCGCCGGACGCTTGCTCTCAATCATAATCTCTTCAATCCGCCGATTAATGCTCAGCAGGTCTTCTTTGGTCTGTTGAAGCTGTTCTTTCTGATCATTAATCATAAACTGCTTGCGCCCAAGCTGAATGGCCTCCTGGTCCTGCTCAGCCAGTCTTTCTTTCAGTTGGTTCTGCAACGCCAGCAGCTGCGTTTTCTGACTTTTCAGCTCATTCAGCTTCAGCTGACGGCTGTTTTGCTGGTTTTGTTCAAAGGTAGCTTCAAACTGCTTTAGAACCTCCTGCTTTCGCTCTTCATACCGATCCTTGAGAGTCTGAAGAACCTGCTCCTGACGTATCAAAACCGGATTGCCGGGCTGCATCGTCTGCCGGCTGATTAAAACCTCTTTTTCGTACCGAAGAATATCTTCCCGGAGAACCTGCAAAGAAGGTTCCTGCTGAAGAATCCGCTCCCGCTGCTGTTCAAAATATTCCGTGTTCGGAATCGGTTCCGCTGCGTCATTTTCCAGCAGATGAATCTGAGAATCCAATGCCAGCAGCTGAATCTCCACATCCGTCAACTGACGCTGAAGACTGGCCAGCCGCTCATACCGCATCTTCTGGAGAATCGTCAACTCCTCCGTCCCATACTCCTCCGCCAACTGACGAATCGTCTCCTGCTGGGCCTCAATTTTCTGAAGCAGCTGCTTTCGCTTATCTTGTAATATTGTCAAACGGGCATTTTCTTCCCCGCTTTGTCCTTCCAACGCCACATTCAAGTAATTCCTGATTATGGAATTGACAAGAATCTTTGCCTCTTCCGTCAAATGCTGGGGAGTAATCATCTCGATCTTGACCAAATAGGTCCGCCGGTCCGGCCGAATTGCAATCGTCCCGTTTTCAACCATCTGACGCAGCGCGGAATACAAATCCGGCATGTTCGCAAACATTTTCAGATTCATCGGTTTGATTTCTTCCGCCACCCGCCGCAACACCCGATCACTGGCCATCAAATCCGCCTGTGTATTTTTGAATCCTTCATAATTCGGCAGCGGACGATCAGATTCGTAATCCCGATAAATGATAGCCGGAACAATCGGAGCAATCTCGATAGAACCAACGGTCCGATAAAGTTTTTTGGTCATAATGAGAATCGTAGGTATTCCCGCCGCATAAACAACTCCGGCAACGAGAACAAGAATCCACCATCGTCGTCGAAGAAGGCCGAAGAAATCAAATTCCGACGGATGGACCTGTTCCTCTGTTTCACCGGGACGATATTCAACCAATTCCGCGTATGGCTCTATCATTCCTGAACTGTCAAGTTTTCTATCCGGATAATCCATCTCTTTTTATTACAACCTCCTTTTCGAATACCACGCTCTAAAACCGGCTACAGTTCATTCTTTGTTCGCCGATGCACAATCAAGGATACAGTCTCGGTCGGATGAATAAACAATTTCGAAAGAAACCAAAGTTCCAGAACTGTCAAGGCCACCGCCAGAGGCATCATTGCCAGACCGCCGTAATCATGAAAGATTTTTTCCCAGTCCCGGCCTTCCAAATACAAAAACGCTACAGCCGTTAATGCCAGGCGGACCGTATTGCATAACAATGCTATCGGCACACTGGAAACAAAGATTAAAACCTTTTCCCAAAGCGGCCTTTTGCAAATCAAAACAATAAAACCGCTTACAACAAAAAAAGCCGTCAGCATCCGCAAGCCGTTGCAGGCCTCCGCTACAGCCACAAGGGTCCCATCGATATTAATAATATTCCCTTCACGAATCACGTTAAAACCCAAAGTTTCCAGACAAAAAACGGCGGAAACCGTTGCCCACTTCTGAAGAGGAATGGTTATTTTCCATTCCACAAACTTCGGCAGCGGAAACATCAAATACAAGTACAACCAGATGGGGTATATCTTCTTAAAACACGGCCAACCTAAAATCATCCAGAGAAGACTCCCAATGGTTAGGAAAAAAGAGAGCCGTTCGAGAGTCCCGGAGCCGATGAGAAGAGCCCCCAACCGAAGTATCTGGACCGACAAAAGCATGAAAAAAGCCGGCGGAAAGGGGCGGATTGGACAATCCAGAAGTGTCTTTTTTCTGACCCAGACAAGGTAAGCTGCCAAAAACGGCACAAGAATCCCGCTGGAATATTCATCACTGCGCATCCAAACCCGCCACAGGTCTATCAGGGTGGGATTCCAATAGACCGTAATCAACACCGCCAGAATAAGTCCGGACAAAAGAACGGCCCAACCTCCTCCCCATGGTCTGGCTAACAAAGAAGAGAGGGTTGTCTCCTGCGGAAGCTGTTCACGCCGAACCAGGCGTCTGCGGATTTTCTCTTTCAAGTTGGCTGTTTTCCCCTGTGAAGACACAATCAATTGATCAGATGCCTCTGTGCGAGGGGCAATCACAGCCCCTTTTCCTAAAACACAGCGGTCAATATAAGAATCGGCCCCTACCGTCGTCTGCGGTCCAAGAATACTCGCACTAACAGTTGAATGCGGTCCTATCCATACATCAGACTCAATCATCAAAGGACCAAAAAGGAAACTCCCTTCCTTTATGACAGTGTTTTTCCCTATCAAAACAGGGCCTATAACAGACACTGTCGGTGCTATTTGAACATTTTCACCTGTCCAAAAAGGAATAGAGGGGTGCTTGGAAAACTCCGGCAGATAAAAATCCCCATTTTCTAAAGAAATCAAATACTCCCTCAGAGAATCCCGATACTCTCTCCACGTCCGATATGTGCCGGTTGGTCTTTTTAGATTTGCACAGGCAATTACGAACCCTTCCTTTACAAGCGCAGGCACCAGATTTTCTTTTAAATCAAAATAACCTTCGGAAGGAATCAGACGAACAATCTCGGGCTGACAGAGATAAACCTCCGCATCTTCAGAAAGGTCCGTTGTATCTGTCGGCTGGAAAAAGAACGTAAGCCGTCCCCCTTTTTTCCGGTGCTCTTCCAGCAGTTCAGAAAGACACGGGGGGGTCATCATAGCTCCATTGAAGACAAAAAGAACCGTTTCAGGAGGTTCCGACACCAGAACATCATGGATAGTCCCTGCGGTTCCCCGTGGAAGCGTCTCAAACCGCACCCGCACATCCACCCCGGACCCAAACTGCAGAGACTCCAGCTCGCTTCGATTCCGCTCTGAACTGCAAATCTCAATTCGCCGGATTCCCTGTCCGATAATATGTTCCACCAGCCGCAAAAGGACCGGTTTGCCTCCCAGCGGCCAAAAGGCCCTGTGAACACGGCTGGCCAGCGGACAGCGGCCGAAATCCGGCTCTCCGACCAGAATCAGTGCTTTGCTGTCTTTCAAAATGGGTGGCTTCGCAGACATCTATCCCTGATGGGCATTCAGTCGCCCTTTCATCTCTTCAATAATCAGCCGAAGCGTATCGCTTAACGTATAAGTCGGCTGAAAGTGAATCGCCTGACGAATTCGCTCCAAAGACGGAACACGACGAATCATATCATCAAAAGGCCTGCCGTACACCTCCTCATACTTGCGAAACACCTTCACACTGCGGCTTTGCGTCATCGCAATAACCCGGTCCGCAAGCTCCTCAATGCTGACTTCCTCATCTGAACCGAGGTTAAACACCTGTCCGCAGGCAGACGGACAATTCAGCAGGTCCTCCAGAGCTCGAACCACATCAAACACACAGCAGAAACAGCGGGTCTGTTTGCCGCTGCCGTAAATCTCCAGCGGTTCATTCCGAAGAGCCCTTTCCACAAAACGCGGAATCACCATCCCGTACTGCCCGGTCTGGCGAGGCCCTACCGTATTAAACAAACGGACAATAATCACCGGCAGC
Organism: Planctomycetota bacterium; assembly: GCA_029552545.1. GTDB lineage: Bacteria > Planctomycetota > Phycisphaerae > Sedimentisphaerales > Anaerohalosphaeraceae > JAHDQI01. The sequence continues at coordinate 112,294 of JAKPDO010000003.1, read as the reverse complement.
CCGTACTGCTGATGATAGGCCAGCCCCAGAAACTCATCGATGGCCTTGCTGCACGCATAGGACCAGCGGCTGAAACGCGTACTGCCCAATACGGTATCATCATCCTCATGGAACGGGATCGCCTCGCTTTTTCCATAAACCTCGCTGGTGGAAGCCAGAAGCACTTTCTTGCGGAAACGATTGGCCGCCGCCAGAACCACCTCTGTGCCGTGAATATTGGTTTCAATCGTATGAACCGGCCGCTCCACAATCAGCCGTACACCCACCGCCGCTGCCAGATGCACAATCACATCGCAGGACTCGGCCAACTGGTTCATCAGCCCTTCGTTGCGAACGGAATCATAGACAAATCGAAAGCAGGGGTTGGGCATAAGGGCCTGAATATTCCGGATATTTCCGGTGCTTAAATCGTCAATTACCGTAACCGTATGTCCTCCCAGCAGAAGCGATTCTGCCAGATGCGACCCAATAAATCCTGCCCCGCCGGTAATCAAATAATGCATAGACTGTCCCTTATACAAAGATTCTCAGCACAGTTCGTTTCAGAATATAGGTAAAAACCAGAGAGATTGCAAAGACTGAAATGACAACCAACCACGAACCCGACTCCCCCAGAATGAACCGACAAAAAGACAAAAGAAGCGGGTGAATCAGATAGATGCCGTATGTCAACTCTCCTCCCTTCAGGGCCATGGAAGCGGCCGGGATGTTTTCCCCGCTCACCAAAAACACCGCCCCCACCAAAGGGCAGGCAATCGCATAGGAAATGCAGAGACCGCTGTAGCCCATTTCATATAAAACAGCCAAAAGAATTTCTGTACCAATCACCAGAAAAATGCCTGCTGCCAAGCGACTTCGTAACGGAAGAGATTGGTACAAGCTCATCAGAAGCAGTCCGTAAAAAACAGCGGGGGTACCAAATACCCATTGAGGAAAAGGAACCGGCAGCCGCCAGTGCTTTAAGCCGTAGGAGGAAAAGACCAGGACCCCCATAAATCCTGCGATGCAAAGAAACAGGAATGAACGCCCTAATTTCGACCGCAGCCAAATAAGACCATAAATCAAAATCGATGCCAAAAAGGCATAAGGCAGATACCATAAATGAATACTGGTTCCCGTTATGAATGTCAGGATGGAAAGCCCGAAAGATTCCGGTTTATGAATCCAATAGGTTTTTACAAAAGCAAGCAGTAAATAAATACAAGACCAGAATACCCACGGGAGCAGCAGCCGCCGGGCTCTCTTAAGCAAAAACGTCGGAAAGGAACCGAAAAGAGAGGAACGTTCAAATAATAAAGCTGAAAAAAGACTCAGAAAAGCCGGCAGTCCGAAATATCCGATCGAGCGAATCAATCCCGGCTGCCTGTCATAAGCATGAAACACAACTATACCAAAAGCCGCAAAAATACGCAGCCACTCCACAAAAATATAGTTGTGAGAGGAAGGTCTGATTGTGTCATTTCGACTGGCGTTCATGAAAACATCACAACCCTACTGGGGCAATTCTCTTCTCTGCTGAGGCCACTGCCTGGCCAAAATGTAGTCGGCCAGCCCCCTGGCGACAATCCGACATCCCAGCGGCGTCAGATGATAATGTCCTTTTTCCGTAAAAATCTTCCGGCCCGCATAACGAAGGAAATCCTGAATCGGCGAATAATAGTCTAACTGAAGCGAAGAGACCCTTTCCACGGGGAAAACAGAACGAAATTCAGCTCGCCCGTAAACCCTCGGAATATCCAAAACAAGAAACGGAATATTCCGCTGCCGACATTCCTCCTGCATTTTCGCAAGCAATGCCGCCGTTAATTCCTCCCGATATCGCTGCACGGTTTCAGAACGCGAGTTTTCCGACTCTTCCGATACGGCCTGACGGCCTCTCCAGAAAGCCAGCATGTCTTTGATTTTCATTGCCGCCCATTCTCGTATAAAACTGTAAAGCTGAGAATTTTCCGACAGAAAACGATAACCCGGAATCCGATAAAGAATCCTGGAAACGGCGATTCCCGGCAAATAGGATTGATTCCGACGAACCAGCACACCATCCTGAAGAGCGAACAGTCCTGACCGAACATTATCCAGCAAATCCGTAGAATGCCACTGAAGCAAAACCAAATCCGGTTCATATTTAAACCCTTCGCCGGTGAGCATAATATATTCTTCTGCATTTCCATGGCCTGAAACGGAAAGGTTAACAATTTCAGTTTTCCATCCCGCCTCCTCCAGCATTCCAGCCAGCTGGGAGGTAAACGTATCTTCAAGATTGACTTCATAACCCATCCCGTACGAATCCCCCAAGACAACAATCCGATAAACCCCTTCCGTCTTTTTATAAGGGATCTCTCGATCCGCCCGCAGTCCCTTCGAATTTGTCTGGATAAGAACTCTGCATTCAGGGGTTTTCTGCCAATATCGGCTGTTCGGAACATTGCCCCGAATCCCGTATTCATTTTCACAAACATAGCGGGGCATAATCGCCACCGGAGCAAAAAAACGAAGATACAATTCCATCAGAATAAGGATATACAAGACGCCTGCCGGAATAGAAAGCACCTTCCAAAAACGAATGCGCATCACCTTCATCGCTGTCTTCCTAAAATGCGAAATAAATAAACTCCTGCCCCCCCGGAGCAGACAGTCTCAGCAGAGACATCCCGATATAAACCCAGACGGCGGCTCGGAGCATCCAGGGCCATCGGCGAATCGGCCATAGATCTCCGGAAAAATACTGAAAAACCTGAAAAGCCGCCAGAAACCAGATATAATAAATCAGTTCCTTTCCGGCTTCTATTCCCTGCAGAGTAAAAGAAAAATCGCTTAAAATCGACCTCAGAATAAGCCATACAGTCGGAAGATTTTGAGCTCGGAACAGCAGCCAGCCCAGGCAGACCAAATGGAACATCAAGAGCCCTTGAAGAAGAGAAATAAAAAATCCTTGCCTTTGAGTTCCAACTGAAAAAACACGATAGACAACCAGAATCAGACCATGAAAAGCACCCCACAAGACAAACGTCCAGGCGGCCCCGTGCCAAAGCCCTCCCAGCAGCATCGTAATCAGCAGATTGCGGTACGTCATCCAAGTCCCGCCGCGATTTCCTCCCAAAGGAATATAAAGATAATCCCGAAGCCAGGAAGACAAACTGATATGCCATCGCTGCCAAAACTCTGAAGGAGTTTTCGAAAAATACGGCAGATTAAAATTCAGCATAATATCAAACCCCATCAGCTTGGCCGTTCCTCGAGCAATATCCGTATAGCCCGAGAAGTCCCCATAAATCTGAAAAGCAAAAGCGTAAACAGCCAGCAAAAGATAGAGCCCATCTGTCGAACCGGCCGAAAACTGTCCTTTGTCATAAGGGCCAAATGCCTGATTCACCAGGCGGGCCAAATTGTCGGCCACCACAACTTTCTTATAAAGTCCCCAGACAATCAGCCAGAGCCCCTCCCGAAAAGCTTCCCGGCTCAGAATCCTTGGTTTTTGAAATTGAGGCAAAAGATGCTCACCCCGTTCAATCGGCCCCGCCACCAACTGCGGGAAAAATGCCACATAGACCGCCAGTTCAATCAAAGACTCCGATGCAGGAATTTTTCGACGATAGACATCGATTGTATGACTCATTGTTTGAAATGTGAAAAAGGATATGCCGACTGGAAGAACAACCCGAACCGTCCAGTCATTCAGTGTATAATGAAACAGATTTTCCAGAAGAATCCGGAGATTATCCGTAAAGAAATTAAAATATTTGAAAAATCCGAGAATTGCCAAATTCACCGTCACCGAATAAATCAGATACATTTTTCGGACGGTCTCGCTTGGCAGCCGTCGTCCGAAAACCCTCAGCATTTCGAATCCTGCTATATTCACGGCCAACAACAAAAGTCCCCATCCTCGCCAGGATGTGGACAAAATCAGCCCGGAACCCGAATCGATAACGGCAGCACTTTTGTCTGAAAGAAAAACATCCCAGTTTACCAGGACAAACCCGACATAAGCCGCCAAAAGACTTCCATAAGCAGCAATCCGATACCGAACTGGAATATCCTTTCGGTCGATTCCCAGCGAACACAAATAATCCACCACGGTAGAAAGGATAATCAGAAATAAAAAACGGACATCCCACCAGCCGTAAAAAAGATAACTGGCGGCCAGCAGGATTAAATTCTGGACTTTGTAGTGTCTTTGAGAAAGAAGATAAAGGGTGTACACAACCAGAAAAAAAATGCCGAATGCATAGCTGTTAAAAAGCATCAGGGCTCACTCCTTCCCAACAGTCTCACGGCTTCAGATTTGACCGCTGAGTTCAGTATCTGATAGGCAGCTGTATTCCAATGAAGCATATCTTTCACATAACAGGCCTTCAGTCGGCCGTTTTCATCCATTAACTCGGAACAGTTCAATACAGCCGCCGCTCCGTTTTCCGCCAGATGAGCCAATTCTTCATTCATCCGGCGGATGGCGATATCCGCCTCTTTCGACCAAAAGAATTCCCGAAACCATCCAATTTTACCGGGAGGAAGGATTGGCAGGAGAAGAACCGCAATCCGTCTTTCCTGAAGACAGCGAATCATTTCCTTGAAATTTTTCCTGCACTGAGCCAGGACCTCCTCTTTTTTCTCCGGGCAAATTCCAATCACCGTCATATCATTAATGCCGACCCCGATTACCGCCAAACGAGTCTGGGAGGGATACCGCATCCGGAAAACTTGCTGAAGCAAATCGGCACTGGTTGCCCCGCTGCAGCCGAGATTCAATATGTCCATTCCTTCAAAAACCGGCAGCGGGTTCCACTGAGCAATCCGGGAATCCCCAAGAAAAAGAATAGAAGGCCTGTCCTCTCTGATTTCCGGCTCAAGTTTGCAAAAGGTCCTCGAACGGTCCAGACGAAGAAGGACATACTGACGAATGAGTATTCGCAAACAGACCACATTGACTGCAAGCGAAACGGCTGCCGTCACCCCAAAAATCGCTGTCAGCCATTTCACAAAGAACCTTCTTTTTCCTTTTGTATGGTTTCCAGATAACATCGAATTCGGCTCATAAGATTCGTACGAGTTGACTCCGGCCAACGGGGCCGGAAGGAGTCAATTGTCCGGACTTTCTCTCTCAATTCAGAGGAAGTATTGGCCGTCAAAACAACCCCCATTTCCTCAAACCTCCGTGCTGTATCCAGCTGATGATTATTCACATGCTCGCCATACTGTTTCAGTCTGGGCACAACAATCATCGGCTTTCGCCTCGACACAGCTGTCAGAATGCTTCCCATTCCGGCATGGCTGATTACAAAGTCCGATTCCTCAAAAATCCGGTCAAATTCATTCTTTTCAAGGACAGAAACCCATCGAATATGCTTCGGCTGGTAAGTACTGATGCCGATTTGGGCCAATACCTCCGAAGGCATGCTTCCCGTCCCCGCCAGTTCGTCAACCATCCGAACCAGACGGTCAAAGGGGTCAAGCGTTCCGATCGTCAGAAAAATCATAATACCGAACCTGCATACTCAATCCGCTTTTGCTCATCCTTCAGGGATTCCCACTGAGTCAGGAATAAATCCGCCCACGGCCGGATTAGACGGCCGCTCAGCGAAAGCCGCTGAACATTGGCCATGCTGTCTATCCAAATAATCCTTGCGCCAAACACTTTCCCCCATAGACAGACAAAAAGAGCCGGCGCGGCCCCCGTGCTGACAACAACGTCCGGACGCTCCCTGCGCACAATCTGAAAAGCATGGAACAGGACCCGAAAAAGACGAATCGGATGCTTTCGATTGCACTCCTCAAGAACATACACTGTTCCCAGCGAAGCCAGCTTGCTGCGGACAATTTCGGATGTGGAAACATAAACCGTTTCAAATCCGCTCCAGCAGTCCGACAGCCGAAGCAGCTGGACCAAATGTCCTCCTGCAGAGGCAGCAGCACAGATTTTCAGTATTTTTTCCATTACCACAGTCCCAATCGTCGCTGAATCGGTCTGAACAAAATCTGAGGCCAAAAAACAGGAGAAAACTTGAAAAAACGCCTGAATAAATTATGCCGCAGATTCCGTCGGCTTTCCTGACAAAAAACGTAAACTCGCTGTTGGTACTCCTCAGCATAGAGGGCCGGATTTTCGATTGTTTCACAGGCAAGCCGGCTTCGACGTGCTATTTCCTGCTCGTAAAAGGCCCTCTTTTCATCCGGGGCAGGAAAAGGCCGGAAATCCTTTCCCCGCACAATCGGAATCGCCTTCCAAGAGCAAATCCGGCCGTCTTTCGCTTCCACCGACAAAAGAACAGACCAAGAGGTTTGGTCTGAATAACTGTCAAAAATAAAATTCCCCAGACTGTATGCAATCAAGGAATCTTTTCTCGCATCAATTCCCTGAACAACATGCGGATGATGGCCGACAACAAGATGAATCCCGGCTTTTTCAAATCTATCCGCCAGCTGCCGCTGCTGCACAGAAGGATAATCAATCAGTTCATCCCCCCAATGAACAGACAGTATCACAACGGCCGACGGCTCTTCCCGCCGCACCTGTCTGATTTTATCCAGAACATCATCCAGAGCCCCGTCTCCCTCAAAAGCATACCGTTCCTGCCGAAGGCAGATGCCCGCAAGATAAAAAACCCGCCCTTTCAGCACAATTCGCGTCAATCGAGTGCCGCCTTTTCGAAAATCTCCCGACGGCCCGCAGCCGATAACCTCCAGACCGGCCTTTTTCATTTGTTCTGCCGTATCTGCTGCTGCGGGAAGCCCTTGTTCAAGAATATGATTGTTCGCGACATTTCCGACCGTAAAACCCCACTGAGCCAGAAAAAAAGCCGTTTGAGGCCTCCCCCGCATATGAAGCCGCCGTAAGCTGTACTCCCTGCGGCCGACATCCGAAAGCACACATTCAATATTTCCAAGCACCAAGTCGTGGGAACGGAGAAGACGGACCGTTGCCTCCGGAACAAAATCAACTCCATAACGGTCAATCATCGAAGCGGCCCCTCTCCCAAGCAAGGAGAAGGAATCCCCGCACATCACATCTCCGGTAAACGCCAATTTCACCGTTTCACTCATTCCGCCGCTCATCCAGAACGCTTTGAAGAATCTCTGACAGACGGTTCAAATGAACATTCCAATCATGACTGCGGGCGATTTCAATCCGACGTTCTTTTCGAACAGGTGTATCCGACTGAAGTTCCCATCGAAGAAAATGGACATACTCTTGGGGATTTCGGGCAATGCTCACAACATCCTGATACTGCTCAAGTTCCCGAATCGGCACGGAAACAATCGGTTTGCCGGCTGCCATATATTCAAAGGCCTTCAGCGGATTGCAGGCATAAATCCACGGGCTTTGCTTCCAATTCAGCATGCATACATCAAAACCCGCACACAAAGAAGGAATCGTCTCATAAGGAAGAAAACCGGTCAAATGCACATTCCGCATCGAAGCCAGCTTCGAATAATCTCCGGCTGTAACCCGCCCAGCCAGAACAAACGAAACATCCGGCATCTGCTGGGCACAATACTCCCAGAGCGCAATATCATTGGAATCCGTCAGGGTTCCGAAATAGCCGGCAATCGGCCGGGGAATCGCCCGCAGGGGCTCCCAGATTTTCTGCTGTTCCGCCGCCGTATAAAACAGTTCAAAATCCACTCCGTGAGGCAGATAAAAAACCCGGGATTTTTGATTTTTCTTCAACTCATACAATTCCCTCGACACACAAATAATCAAATCCGCCTCCTGCGTAATCTTTTCCTCCCGGTGCCGCTGAATCGACCGATTGGCAACATATCCGTCATGAGAAAACAAATCGGAAACATGATAGATTTTCAGAGAATTCGGAAAAAACGGCAGCAAATCCGCTGCCCGAAGATTCTCCAGCCACAAGATGGGCTCACGAAGACCGCTCAGCCGGCAGGCCGCTTGAATCTGCCACAGGAGCAGCCGGTTATTCAGAGTATCCACAGGCCCTTTTCCCTGAATCGGAATAAAAAACGGGCTGAATACAGACAACCCCTCCTGAGGTTTGCGCAGCCATCGAGATAAACTCTTGGCTTTTCGAATCAGCCGCTGTGAAAATCCCCTGCGTTTGCCTCTGCTGACCCCGAGGAGGTCGGAACTGAACGGATTGACGTAAAGGACTCGATTTGCACCCGCCAGCCGCTTCATAATATGGGTGGTGCAACTCGGATTCATCCCCCACCAATCCGACGGTGCAAAACAAAGGATGTTCTGACCTTCGATTGTCATTTTAATGATGTTCTGTGCTGACAAAGGACAAATGCTTTCCGCTGACCGATTGTCTCATCCGGTCCACCCGGCGGACAGACACCTCCATCTCGCTGGGCACTTCTTCCCGAAGCAGAGAGCGAAGCTGTTGTTCGTGTTCTTCCGTAAAAGTATTCATCGCTACATATTCCAAGACAAGATGATTGTCGCTTTCCTGAACAATCTGACCTTCCAAAATCGGAAGATTGTACATCGAATACAAAACTCTGGCCAAAATATATTCAATCGCCATCGCTCCAAGCACGCGGCCGGAAGGTGTTTGAATATAGGTGCCTTCCCGTCCTACAATCCGCTCGACCATCGGAAAGGCGCGTCCGCATTTGCAGACCCCTTCGCGGGGCTTAACCAAATCTCCGATATCGTACCGAATCAGCGGCATCGCCAGGTTCCAAAAACCGGTCGCAACAATACGGCGGCACCCCTCATTCGGCCCGGGTGCCTCCAACAGCTCCGTCAGCCCGTACTCCGGAATAATATGATAACTGCCGTGCTCACACGTCTGAATCGCACAGACCCGCTCCGCACTTCCGTAATAATCAAACACCCTGCACATAAACGCTTTTTCGATCACCTCCCGCTGCGACGGCGACAGCGTCTCCGATGTAGTCAGCACGGCTTTCAGCGGCAGAGTCCGGCCGCGTTCCAGCAGCCCTTTGGCCAAAAAAAATGCTGCGGAGGGATATGCATTCAGCGCCTGAATCCGATACCGGCGCATCGTCTCCGCATAGGGTTCAATCGTCGCCTCGGACAAATGGATCGTCGACAAATGCAGTTCTTTCCAGGCCGCGTCATATGCATAAAGCCGCTCATGTTCATTGGGAGCCGCCACTCGCCGCCACGTCAAATATGCCACACGGTCTCCCATCCGAACGGAAGCCCAGTCAAACTGCCTGCGAAGAAACGCGTGTTCATTCTGAATCGAACGCAAATCCCGTCGAATCGGCAGGGTAGCTCCTGTTGTTCCGCCCGTATGAACTGTCCGCATCCGCCGCGGATGAAAACGAGTCGAAACAAATCCTTCTCCTTCCCGTTTCAAGTCCGCCTTGGTGAGAATCGGGAACCGCTGAATGTCCTCCAGAGTCTGAATATCTTCCGGTCGGAATCCATGTTCCTGCATATACCGTCGGTAAAACGGTACCGTTTCATACGCATGACGAACCAAATACTTCAGCAGTTCCAGCTGAACCTGACGAAGCCGCTCTGCATCATAGTACTGTGTTTCCTGAAGCCATCGCCGCCTCTTTGCGAACGGACCAAAATGACGTTTGAGAATCCGGGTGTAAAGACCCCGCCAGGTTAAACGAATATCTTTTTTCAGACCTTTTAAAAACTGCATAGGTTCATTCCTTACTCGTTCAGACACGATCCCGCCAGTCCACAATCGCCCGCCGTATATGCTGTCCTGCCCCTTCCAGTCCCTTTTCAGCAATCTCAAGAATAATCGGCAGCAGCTGGCGGCTGTATCGCTCGGAACTGCTGTAGGGAACCAGAGCCGGATATCCGTAAATACACATATGAACCACCCCATCCACCTCATAAGTCGGTTCTTTCATATCCGTCGGCCTGCAGGTCTCAATCGGACTGGGATAATCCACCGCCAAATCCACTATCATCGCCGGACGATTCATCAGGGCCAGCATAGAGCGGGTCACCACATGTTCTTTTTTATCTCTTTTTTCCTTCGGCCAGGAAATCCCGTTCACCAAAATATCCACATTCCGGAGAAAATGTTCGATAGCTGGATACTGACATTTCCTCAGAATTTTCACTTTGGCCCCGAGTTTGGAAGCGATTGTAATCGCTCCGGTCGAAACCCGGCCGTATCCCATTACCAGAACAGTGCAATCCCACGGGACCTTCTCGAAAAGATGAAAGGCAAAAATCATCGCCTGCTCTCCGGTCATATCCGTGCAGTCCACATACCGTTCGCCGTACTCATTGCAGATGGCTTCCATCGCAATGCCGATTCCGCCCGCTTTCGCAATGGCAATCGCATTCTGAGGGCTCTGTTCCTGATGAATCATTTCCAAAGCCAGCCCGCCCGGTTTCATCATCGACGCTTCCTCCGCCGTCAGGGCCTTCAGTTTGACAATCATATCCCGACAAATAGCGTCCCGCGGATGAGCGACGATTACAGCTCCGGCCTGCCGATACATTTCATCCGAAATATGAATGCCGCTGCCGGCCCCGGTCTCCACAAATACGCGATGACCGGATTGAGTCAACACCGCCACCTCGGCTGGCATTAGAATCACCCGACGATCACATCCTCCGCCTCCGCGTTCTCGGATTATGCCGATTTCCATAAGCAATACTCCTTGATTTTCAGATTATTTCATTTTCGAAGCGTTTGATAATACCGAGTTATCAGATCCGGATAAAAAATCTGCAGGGTCGGGATTTCCCAACTGTTGTTGCCTTCCAGAAAGGTCGGGCCTTCTTCTGTAATCGCTATATCCCATCCAATCGAATGGGTTCCGTAAAAAAATCGATGAAGACGGCAGGCTGCATCGACGGCCTCTTTAAAAAAGGGGATTCGGGTTTTTTCAAAAACAAAACCAGTCTGAGGATGACGCTCTGTCTTCTTGCCGAAACCGGGCTTAAAAAATCCCCACTTCATCATTCTTCCGTCTGCTAAGTCAACTCCTACGGCAAGACCTCCTTCCGCCAGATTATCGCAAAAGGACTTGCCGGCTCCCAGACGCACCATAGCCGCCAGGGGAATTGTCTCCTTGCCTGAGCGAACCGTAACCAGCCGAAGGGTGTTAACAGAAGCAGGATTTATTTCAGACATCAAAGGATGCTGACAAACAGATTCCTGCAGAATATTCAGCGGACTCAGCCGCGGCTTCAGCGTTTCGAGCAAGACAGCTTCGCGCCCGAGAAACAATGTTCCCGAGTGGACCGTAATTTGAAAAACACCTTGAGCCCGTTCCCCCAAAACATCTTTCACAAAAAAACTCCCTCATGCTCTCGAAGAAAATCCTCCCAGGATAGTTCTCTGATCGGATTGAGAAGGCAAATGCCGCCGGAACCTGCCAGCCCTAAAATCCGAGGAGTCGGAAAACCCAAACTTCCCACATACTGGCCGAAAAGAAACTTGTCCTGAAGCAGACAGTTGTAATTGATTCGATGCGTTCCGATCTGAGCCCGTGCATTGACGGCATCCCGATAGCGAATAAATTTCTTCTTGCTCCCGTAATGAAACGGACTGGGGCCGTTCAAGCGGTCACATCCGTAAAAATAATAAAAATGATTGATTTCCTGATGTCGGAGCATCCAGGCAGTCTGTTCCAGATAAATGCGCAGTCGTGACTTCCGCTCAGATTCAGGGTAATACGTCAACTCTTCGGGGCTTCCAAAAACCAGACGAAGAGAATTGATAATTCGGCAAAGGTGTTCGGTCAAGAGACTCATTCTTTCTTGAGACTGTCCAAAAAAACCCGCTTAATCTTGCTGTCATGAAACTGCTGAAAGGCAATATCCCAGCTGTTATTGCCCTCAATGACCAATGGACCCTGCTCCGTAATGGCAATGTCCCATCCGATTGAATGAACCCCGTAAAAGAACTGGTGCAGTCGGCACACCAAATCCAGAGCTTGCTTGTAATAAGGAATTTCGAAAGTTCGAAATACAACATTTGTCTCCGGATGGGCCTTTACTCGGCCGCCAAATCCGAGCCGAAACGTTCCCTCTTCGTTCAGCCGGCCGCTTTGAACATCCAGTCCGACACCGATGCCGCCGCCCGCCCAGTTGTCAAAACGGTTTCCGCCTGCTCCGATTCGAAACGTTCCGGAGGCGGGAATAATCTGGTTGCCTTTCCGCAGTGTGATCAGACGAAGAGTGTTGATGGAATGCGGATACATTCGACTTAACTCCGGATGCTGCACAACCCGTTTCTGAAGGATATATTTCCCCTCGATCATCTTTTGCAGGTCCGACGGCAGAATTTCCCGCTCATTCAAAAAAACGCGTCCCTCCTCCAGCCGCAGAGGATAGACGGCCCTCCCGCATCGCCCCAGAGCGTCTTTCAAAAAACCGTCCAGCGGAGCATGGGAAGGCAGCTGTTCCCAGGATTCCGTCCGCCGTTCCGCCAGCCAGTAGATTCCATCCTCATCACAAAGAGCATAAATGGGCGGGGTCGGAAAACCCAATGAAGAAACATACTGCCCGAAAAGAAATTTATCCTGAAGCATGCAGATATAGCGAGCCCGATGATTGCCGATTCGGCAGCAGCCGTTTGCCCGATCACGAATTCGGCAGAATGCCTGCTCGGGAAAATAATCCTCCGGCCGGTTGAAATCCGCCCTGTCAAAGCCGTACAGATAGTAAAAATGATTGATTTCGCCGTGGCGAAGCAGCCAAACAAGATTTTCCCATATAATTCGTCCGCGGCTTTTTCGCTTCTCGTGCGGATAGTATGTCTGTGCATCCGGGTTGCGAACCAGATGAAAAAAGGTTGGCACAGCAGCCCAAATTCGCCTGAAGATTCCTTTCATACTCTCTCTCCTTTAGGTTTTGCCTTCTTCCGCAAACCGTCTGCGCCCAACAATGCTCGAAAAGCTCCTTTCCAGTATGTCTCGGCGGTCATTATGGATTGTTTCCGCTCCGATTGTACCAGAAGCCCCCGAAGAAACCAATAGGGTGCCCGCAAAGCAAAAAACAAACCAACCAGAAGACAGGAAAGACAATATTCAGCCCTCGAACGATGCTTTTTAATAAACAGGAGAATACTGCCGCGAAGCTGAAGCATCATTTCCGGACGGTTTTGCCGGCTGCTGGCTCCCCCCAAATGCACAATCCGGGCCTCCGGAGTAAACAGCAGCTTCCAGCCGGCCTGACACGCCCGATAACACCAGTCTGTTTCCTCACCATACATAAAAAAGGACTCATCGAGAAATCCAATTTGACGAATAACCTCCGCCCGAACCAGCAGAAAACAGCCCGTAATCACCTCAACCTCTCGAAGATCATCCCGCTTCCACCAGGTCATTCGTTCCCGCCCGAAGAAACGGCTCTTCGGAAAAAGCTTCGGCAAATAGAAGGCCCCAAGAAAAAGGTTCAGCAAAGACGGATACTGGAAGCAGGTCGGCTGCAGCGTACCGTCGGCATTCAGCACCCGACAGCCGATCATTCCTGCTTCCGGATGTCGCTCGGCAAACTCAACCGCTTTCAGCAGACTGTTATCAATTAGATATGTATCACTATTCAGAAGAAGAACATAATCCCCTTTTGCCAGAGCCAGTGCTTGATTATTGGCGGCCGCAAATCCCTTATTGTCGGAATTTGCAATCAGGATTACCTGAGGATAATTCTCCCGAACCATCTGCGCAGAGCCGTCTGAAGACCCGTTATCCACCACAAACACCTCAAACGGCAGACCAACAGTATAGGTATAGATGGATTGAAGACAATTCCGCAGAATCTCCCGTGTATTCCAGTTCACAAGAATAATAGAAAGCATCGGCTTGGAAGTACAGGGTTCTGCCATATTAACAGGACTTTTCTCGAAAAATGTCAGAAGGAAGCGGACAATACAGCCTGCGGCTCCAGACTCGACGAACTGTGCCACCCAGGGATTTCAACTTTTCGGAAAAAGGTAATTTCCACCAGCTTCTGAAGAGCCCAAAGCCGCCATACCTCGGTGATGGAACGCCCATCATACGAAGAACGGCCAAGCGACCCCAAAGATGACGGCGTTTATTCAGCAAAGAGGGCTGCGAGCGGGCAATCACCGTTTCAGAAACCGGCTGCAGAATCAGATATCCTTTTTGAACGGCTTGACGAAGCAGAGTTCGTCCCCGCTCCGTCCGTACAATCACCAGAGAACGCCCCGGTTCATTCGGTTTTGGGGGCTGATACCAGGGATCCCCGAAAGAGATATCGGCGAATTCCCCTGTCGAATCCGGACATAAGCGGCAGCGAAACCCCACATATCGGCTGAGAATCCCGCCCCAGCACTGCTCATATGTCAATTCTTTCTTCTGTCCGGTTTTTTTTTCAATCGCCGTCGCCTTTCCCGGCCAGCCCCCTCCTCGATACCGAAACGAAGAGAGTTTCTCCGCTGAAATCCCCATCTCCCTCAAAACAACCAACGTTCCCTCCGTGCTGGGTGTTCCTGCACAAAAAATACTGACGGCCGCAAAAATCTTTTTGCTGATTTCCGGAACAATCTTTTCATATTTCCGCAGCGCAGCCACATCACAGGGTTTCCCCACAAAAACACTCGGTTCGGAAAATTCCAAGATACGCTCAAAAAACTCACACGGACTGGCCGGAGAATATCGCGAACCCGAACACCTTAAAATCTCTTCTCGCGTACGGCTGCAGCAGGTCCGGTTCCGAATAGGAACTGTTTCATCGACTCCCGTCTGCACAACTCCACCGGCAGAAGCTTGTTCGACACAATACAACGCAAATGCAGAAGCCGCTCCGCCTGAAGACCCCCAATAACGAATCTCCGGATCCGCCGCATATCCTTCCCACACCTCCAGAACAGGCCCCCACTCCCCTGAAAAAATCAAGGCGTTTTCTCGGTTATGTTCCAAGCCAACGCCGGGACAAACCTGCACACATCGTCCGCAGCGGCGGCAGTGAACATCCTTCAGAATCGGACGCAGTCCCTCCGCCGGAATATCCGCCATCGAAAGATTTCTTTCCGGACATGCGGATACACAGGCACCGCACCCGCTGCACAGCCGCCATCGGCAGATTTGGTCAACACGTTCAAAACGCATGAAATGTAAAACAGACTGGTGAAAAAAAATCTCAGAAAGCCGGTTCATACGAACACTTCGTATGAACCGGCTGAAGAAATTCCATTCATCAAACACCCTGATTACTGTTCATCAGGCCGCTTGCTGAAATCATAGAAATCAAAGGCCGCCTGCTTGGCCATCAGAGCCGCAAGAATCTGCTCGTTGCTCTGGCCCTGCATATAGGCCCTCAGGTAGATTGAAAAGCCCGTTCCCGGATTCACTTCCGTATCATCCAGAGAATAGAAAACAATCCCTCTTCCGAGAGTCTGTAGGTAGTAATACCCTGAATTGCAGCTCAGAATAAAGAGCCGTTTATATTTCAGCTCAGTCGGATCGATTTCCAGCGGACCGCGGGAGATAATGGTTTTGTACCCGTAATGATAATTGGGGTAGTTAACGTTGTCGATGATTTTCTCATAGACAATCGCCCGTACAAAGTTGTTTTTCGTCAGCGATTTGATTTCCCCATTGGTAAACCGAACAGTCAGGGTCACAGAGTAATTGCCCGGCTCGAAATACGTATGCGTTGGATTGCTGGACGTACTTGTCGTACCGTCTCCAAAATCCCACAAGACGGAACTGATGCTGCCCGAAGTTCGGTTGCGGAAAGATACCGTAACCGGCCGAGTCCCTTCCCGAGAGGTCGCGCTGAATTCCACCTGTCGCGGCGTAGTTCCTCCCACTGTAATGTACCCGGTCTTGGTGATTGTGCTGCTGCCTGCAGAGCCGCTTACCGTTAACTTCACCGTATAAACACCATTGGTCGTATAGGTATGAGTAATACTCGAACTGGTTGTTTTCACCGTACCGGAACCGTCTCCAAAATCCCAGACTTTTGTCTGAGCATCGCCGGTACTCTGATTTGTAAAGGTCACATCAAACGGAGCGGTTCCCGTGCGTGTCGCCGCGTAAAAGTCCGCCTGAAGAACGGTCGGCGGATTTTGCGGATCCGCCACAAGAACAGCATCCGCAATCACATCACCGCTGGACGTAGCATTGGTCAAAACAACCGGATATTCAACAACTTTCAGAGCCAGCAGGTCCGTTGTTGAAGCAACCTGTTCAAAATCACTGTCAACAATCAGAGCCGGTGTATCCCCGTAAACATTATCCACATAGAAAGCCCCGGCACCGTCATTCCACTGAGCAAAACTGATATGGGTCATCTCATAGAGAACATTCATTGCCCGGACAGACGACTGGACCAAAACACCATCCACATAGACATCATAAGTCGCACCGGCTACATCACAATCCACAGCAATTTTATACCAGCGGTCGAATTCAAGACCTGACGCCAGCGGGCGCCATTGTGAAGTAACATCAAAGGAATTGCCGGGCTCCCGGGCCACTAAGGTCATTGTCTTGCCGTCTCCGGGAGTACCGCCGCCGTCCTCACACCAGAAGGCCATATAAACAAAAGGTCCGGTGCCTCGATTGGGACCGCTGCCGGTATCTGCCCCGACCAGCATCATTCCGCCGCGGTCCCGTGTGCTGTCATCCAGAATGGAATCCATATAAATATCCCACTCCAGCCGAACCCGGTCTCTGCGGCGCTCATTAAACTTCTGGGTCAAATACGCATTCCCTGACAGGGAAGCGGCAAAAGCCGCCTTCTTTGTACTGTTGCCCCCGATGTTATCCTGATTTAAGCTCAGCAGCGAAGGCATATCATTGCGGCTTTCATACCAGTCCTGGCCTGACTCAAACTCAAAAGTCCCCAGCGTATTCCAAATTCCGCCGTTGACCTTTTGACTGACGGCAACCGTTGTACTGCCGTTCTTATGTGTAATCGTATAAGGAGCCGCGGCAGTTCGACCGGACGAGGCCGCCCATCGAGCCGCTACTTTATAAGGACCGTTGAACGGCACAGAAAATTTCCACGTGGCCTTTTCACTTCCGGTGCCGGCTGGAGCCCACAAATAATTCACGCCATAATAACCCGACACTTTTACTGAGCCGCCCCACCCTGCGGTCTTCTCAAACGGCGGATCCCACGGCTTGGGATTTCGAATAAAATACTGTCGATGCGAAGCAATCGAAGGATTGGGTACGGCACCCGTCGGCGAATACCACGCCGGATACCCTGAATCGGGAAATCGGACCAGCGCCGGATTGCGCGGACTTTGAATCCGGTAATAGGTCGGGTCTCCCGGTATCCGATACGTCAGATAGTAATTATAAGGAGGATTGCCGAGAGGATCCCCGAAATCATACGGCATTACGGCACTGGTTCCATCCTTAAACTGAGGATACCAGTTCGGATAGGCCTGACTGGTAATCATTCCTGAAACACTCAAAGCCACGGTGTCCGTAGAATAATTTAGAATCCGATCATCATCCACATAATAGAGATTCTCGATCACCTGCTTGCTTTGTTCCTCTGATGTGGGGAAAATCGGTCCTAACCCGTAATTGGAATGGCCGTAAATCATCACATGAGAATCCGGCGTCTTGAGGGCCTCTTTCATCCCCTCCAGAGTATTCACCGTCCGAATAACATAGCTTTTGTTTTGCGCGGGGTTCGTATAAACCCACAAATCATCCACCTTGGTCGCTCCGATATTAACCAGCATATCCTCCCACTGGTAGTTCACCCGTTCCGACCCATAGGCAAAACAGGCAAACACCGGCTCAATTTCCGCAGAATTCAGCACAATCACCTTTCGTGTCGCCGGAGTTGACCATTCTCCGTCATCATCCTGAGCTCGTAAGGAAATTGTATGAACGCCGGCCGAAAGCCCGTTGATTGTCAATTCCTGAGCATTCCCGATGAAACCATCTAAATCAGATGTCCATTCAAAGGCGGCAATCGTCCCATCTGCATCAACAGCCGAAGCTCGCAGCACAATCGATTCGCCAATCCGAGCCGGATTGGGCGAGGCGGATTCAAATGTGGCATGCGGAGGCAGATTCTCCACCGGAACCTTGACAAAACGCACGGCATCGGCACAAGCCGTCGGCGTTCCCCCGCTCGCATTCAGTGTTACCGCATAGGAACCGCCCGCCTGCATATAAAACGTACCAAGGAGATTCCACTGTCCCCCATTGGTTTGCTGATTTACCGTCGTTTGGCTGGTCCCGAAAAAGTGCTGAATAGATACCGGAAGAGCGGTTCCTCGGGACGAATATTCCGTCCACCACATATAAACCTTAAAGACACCGCTCTTTTCCGGAGTAAACCGCCAGGTATAGCTGGCCACATTTCGAGCCCACAAGGAATCAACCCCCCACGGCGGAGTTCCGGAAGAAATCGCCCATGTCCCTGTCTTGGATGTTCCCGGTCCTCCATTATCAAGAATCACCTCGTACGGTATACTCGGATCCGTCACTTCAATATAATTCTCTTTCACCGCCGTGTCCGACCCCGCTGAACCGGATACCGTCAGCGACACGGTATAAACCCCAGCCGCCGAATACGTGTAAACCGGGTTCTGCTCCGTCGAGTCAATCACCCCATCATTGTCAAAATCCCACGCCCAGCTCTCAATCGTTCCGGTACTCACAGATAAATCTGTAAACGACACAGCAAGCGGCAAATCCCCGGAACGAATCGAGGCCTCAAAATCCGCCTCTATCGGAGGCGGCGGCAACTTCACAAAACGTACGGCATCTGCACAAATACTCGAATTGTCCGTCAGCGTGCGAATGGTTACCCGGTAGGTAATGCCGGCCTCAAACCGATACTGCCCCAGAAGATTCCACATCCCGCCGTTCGTCAGCTGATTCACCGTCAGAGAAATTGTTCCGTCCGCCGTTTCAATCGTCACCGGAGCCGCCGCACTGCGGGAGGAATATTCCGTCCACCACATCGACACCTCATAACGTCCGCTCTCTGACGGCGTAAACAGCCAGCTGAACGACAGATTCGGACTTCTCGCATAAACCGAATCCACCCCCCAAAAGCCCGTGGCTCCCGACACCGACCAGGTCCCCACCTTCGCCGTAGCCGCATCACGATTGTCAATAATCGTTTCGGCAGACAGAGCCCCTCCGAGCAAAACAAGAAAACAGAGGAAGGCCCAAAACCGGAAAAAAACACACCCTCTCCGCGAAATTAACGTTTGGTTTTTCATTGTTTTCTACCCCTCGAATTTAAAGTTCTCTTATTGTACTATCGAGGAGCATTATACCTTTTTTAAGGAATCAAAGTCAAGGAAAAGGCCAACCCGCTAATTTTTTGAAACCGATTTCTGCACAGCCAAGATTTAATGTCCTATAAAAAACAGACTATCCCCTGAATCCGGGCAATCCGCGAAATCCGTCCCGTACAGACTCCAATAGAGAAGGGATTGTTTTCTGAAGTTGAGCTCGAATAGAAGAGCGACTCCGGTAAAACGCCCCTACGCGACATAATACATCCTCTTTTCTTGTTTTCCGGACATCGATTACACACTCACCTTGGCCGGCAGATTCAAAAACCCCAAGAAATTTATCACTGTATGCCAATCCGACGGACGGAACTGTCTGAGAAAGAGCCGCAATACAGCTGTGCATCCGAGAACCGACAAAAAAATCGCACTGGCCGATCATATATTTCATCTGATTCGGAGAATAAGGTCCTTCAGCAATAGAAAGACTGCTGTCATTTGTTTCTTGTTTTACTCGCTGGTAAATCTGCCGGCAGGCTTCCAAATCGTCTTCTGCCTGATAGACCTTTGAAGGCGGAAAAACATGAGGAATAAAAAGAACCAGACACCCCTGCTTAACAAGGAGTGCGGCAATCTCGCAGACCAGGGCTGGATAATCCTCACAGAGTCCAAACATGTTCCTGCCGGTATATCCTCCATGATACAGAAGACCGCTGATGTTCAGACCCGCCGCCGGCCTGCCTTGGTCTTTCCACCGGCGAATTGTCTCCGACAGCGAATCCTCGACCGGATGCGGTTCCAGAAGAAATCCAACATCCGGAATAACACGAATTTTTTTCTGTATCTCCGTACGACCGGCAAATACACGCCGAAGAAACTCTTCCCCCTGCCGGTCACGGGAGCAAATTACGGAGGCCCTTTTAAGAAGACCTCGCGCGGTCCATAAAACCCATTTTCGCTGAAAAGGACCGTAGGTCTGCGGAAGAAAATACAAAGGTTTTCCATAGACAAGCCAGAGCCATTTTGTCAAGGCCCCTTGAAGGAAACGCTTCCAGCCGTATAAATCACTGAAACTGTCCCCCCCGGTAATATCCGCAACCAAATCCAGACGTGCGATTTGCTCCAAATAAGGATTCCTTCGTTGGGCCCACGCACGATACCGCCTTATTTTTAAAAAACGCCAAAATATCCCTTCCAGCAATAGAACCACAAAATGATTCTTCAAAAAAATCTGCCGGCAGAACCGTACCGGCAGATTGACAATTTCAAGGGTTCGTGTTCCGATGGTTCGGACCTCTTTCCGGACACTTCTGCCGGATGCCAGCAAGATGAAATTGGCGTTCGGCCACTTCTCCAGCAAGCCGCGAACAGCCCCTTCGGCCAAAGCGCTGACCCCATAATTCCCCGTATCAAAGGAAGCGCCCAAGAGACCGACCCAAACTGTCTTATCCGATGGAAGAGTCATCTGTTCTCGTCGAGGACATTCGAACCGAAAGCAGTTCCCATGCCCCCCAGCCCAAAATCAGACAAAGAACTACAGCCAGTACCGCCCCGCCTCCCCAAAAATGCACCCACAGCCGCTCCGGCCAAAACAGAAGCAGAGGCAGAGTCAAACAGCCGCACACCCCGGCCGCCGCCAATCCCGGCAGCCAGGACTTCCAATATGCTGTCATCGAAAGACCAATTTCTTTTTTCACACAATAAACCTGATAAATTAAAGCAAGAATATTCGACACCAGCAAAAGCCAGCCGATGCCGTCCAGACTGAACCACTTTGCAGCCGGCCAGATAAACAGTCCCAAAAGAATAATCCGCAATACAACATAACGGCGGTGGATTTCCGGTTTCCCTCGGCCGAAGAAAAGTTTTCCAAGCGGAAAGGCCAAAAGAAGAAGGGCATAGGTCACACACAGCAACGAAAAAACTCCGGCAACCGTTTCAAATTCGGGCTTGTAAAGAATCGTCAGAAGGGCTCGCCGGCAGAGAATCATATACATCGTCAAAGGAAAAATTACCAAACCCGTCCAGCGGGTTATCCAGAGAATTCCTTTCTGCAAAGCCGAAAAATTGTCCTGTTTCTCTGCAAAAGCCGGCATCAGAAGCGGCCCAAACACGCGGGTCAGAAATTCCCGAGGAGTGCGGGCCAGAATCAGCGCAAAGCCATACATTCCAATCAAAGCCGGACTGACCAGAAGACTGCCGACCGGCACATCCAGATTGAAAGTCAGATACGTTAGAATCGGCATTCCGGCCATTCCTTTCGAAAACCGCATCAAAGAACGAAAACTGGGTCCATCGTACCGAAGCGTTGGCCGGAAGGGACACATCACATACGACAGCAGGCACAAAAAGAAGAAATTACTGATGGTTCCTACAACAAACGCCCACACATTGCGGTAAAGAAAAGACAGCCAAATCGTCAACACGCTGCTTAATATCATACTGCCTTGGACCAGTATAACAGACTTGGCAAAACGAAATTCCTTCAGCAGCACCTCGCTTCGCGGACTGACAAATCCGTTCAAAAGAATCGTCAAAAAAGAAATACGAACCATCCACAGCAGTTCGGCGGGCGTGTAATATCGTCCGTAATCCGAATGTCCGTAAATCCAGATGCGGCACAGCAGCGGACTCAAAAAAAATGCAAGGGCATATAACAGAACCCCTCGGACCGCCTGGATCCACCAGGCCATATTCAGATACGATTCGCTGGCTCCGTCCTTGTGCTGAATAACCGATTGTTTGACTCCAATCTCCGTGAGTGTCTCAAAAAAAGTTACCAGCGGAAAAATAACAATCATCACCCCGCGTTCTTCATTGGAAAGCAGTTTGGCCAGAACCACCTTGCTCGCGAAAGCCACTGCTTTGGCCACAACTGCCCCAACCATCAAACTGAAACTTCCGCGGGCACACCGGGCTTTCAGACTGTCGGATGTCCAAAAACGAATAATCCGTTCAGACAGGTTCATCACGTCCGCTGTTCCCTTCTCATCCGAAATCCCTGCGAAGGTCCGGAACCCGCCACCCCTTGCTTCTCTCGAGACGCTGTTCCAGACAAGCTGCTGATCACAGCCAGAATCCAGTACCAGAGGATCGTAATTGTACCGACATAGGCCAGACCGATAAAATTTGCACAATGCACAAATACACTGACCCCGAAAGCCCAGGACAGCGCCAGCCGATACGGCTGTCCGCTCCATCGCCTCCACAGACGTCCGACTTGCCGGAAGGCAACGGCAAGAATGCCGATAAAAAGTCCCAGGGTCAGTGCTCCGCCCATGACCCCCTGATAAACATAATAATTGCACAAATCCTGTGCTCCATAAAACCAATGAGCCGTTGAGGGAGTCCCCAGCAAAGCCCATTCAGGGAAATTCCGAATGGCTTCGTCGATCAATTTATAACGAAAATACCCCGTAGAGCCGCCTACAGCGCTGATGCGAGAAATCAGATGCCACACCGGCCCTTTCATCACCAAATGAAGCCCGACAAGAAGAAGCAGCAAACCCCAGCGAACCCAGCGCATTTGATAGCGCAGAAAAAACATCAGACCGCCGACAAGACCGCACAAAACTGCCAGAACCGGCGTGCTGGAGGCCGAACAGAACACAATCAGCAGCGACGCAGCAAGAGCGAAGAGGGCCCACAGCCTCCATCCGGAAGACTTCCACCACAATGCGGCAAACAGCGGCATCAGAGACCCCCAAAAACAGCCGGCCATAATCGGATGAGCAAAAGCCCCCTGACAGCGAAGCTTGCCGTAGCGCATCACCGTAATGGACGGAACACCGCCGAAAATGGAAAATAGATTTCTCCCGGTCTGATTCTCATAGAGAAAAAAGAGAGAAACCGGAACAGCAAGAACAGCCAGACCTCGAATAAAACAGTCGGCGTCATCCCAGGTTCGGATGAAACATCGAAAAAGAAAATACATCCCAACCGAATCAAACCCGAACCCCAGCCGGTTGATAAGAGCTCCGACCGTCTGCTGCTGAAGGGTATAAATCGCAATAAAACTGATTGTCCAACCCACCATCCATGTATCCAAAGTATTCCAGAAAAAAGGCAGGTATTCCTTGCGCAAAACTACACGCACTGCACCAATCAAAACCATGATCCGCAAGATATTAAAATCAAGATTCAGAAGCGTAATTTTCTGGGTCAGGGGCACAAAACAGGCCATTACCATCATCGGCAGCCCGGCCCAACGGCGAGGTGCGAACAGCATCGCCCCCCCAAGCAGCACCAAAAGCACCAGAGCCGTCGGATGAATATTCGTAACATCCTGAAAAGCAACGCCGCCGAATCCTTCCGGCATCGTGCGAATTGCAGAATCCATAAAATTGAATTAGACCTTCCCCTCTGAAAGGCCTATAACATCCACATAAGGACGAGTAAACTGGTCCAGATTCCCTTTTAACTCATCGATGTCTTTCTGCCACCAAGGCTCTCGGAGAATTCCCTCTATAACAGATGGAGAAAACCGATATTTAATCACACGAGCAGGATTTCCTGCTGCTACGGCAAAATCGGGAATATCATGAGTAACAACCGCCCCGGCCCCTATCACAGCCCCATTTCCTATTCGTCGTACGGAGGGGGTAATAATGGCATTTCGCCCAATCCAAACATCACTGCCGATTTCCAAAGAGCCCCGTGTAATCTTCTCCTCTGAAACATATCCAAATGCCGGGTTATAGAAGAAAGGATGAAGCGACAGATGCTCAAGAGGGTGATTTCCGTTGAAAATGCAAACCCCCGCCGCAAAAGAACAGTACCTTCCGATTCGAGTCATCGGAGCAATTCGACCGGGAGAGAAACACCCATAACTATAGAGCCCAACTTCAATTTGGTGATAACGATTAAAGAGTTCACGAAGGGTTACAGAGTACATTTCCCCGCCCTCCGTTTTTTTTACATACCAGCGTATAAAAGGGCGAAAACGCTGATATTGATAAAGTCGAATTAAAAAATCTTGTTTCATTGTCCAAACTTCACACTGCAAAGAATTTCCAGACTCCGTCTCCGTCGGTGAACATAAAAAAACCGACCTCCTAATGGTTTTCTCTATAAACTCGTGGGAAATCGGACGTAACAATTTCAATACTTATTTTATCGGCAAAAAGACGACGGAAGGATGAATGGAGAATCAAAAACTCTCCCGAAAGCACAAAAGAAGACAAAGCGATTCTTTAGAGAGACTTTCTCCGCAATTTTTGCCCGTTCAATTAAAAATTCACACCCTTTCAAAATATTCATTGAAAATTAAAATAAGCCCGATAAAATGTTTATCCTTTTGTTAGTTATAATAAAAATGTTTTTATCATAAATTCGTATAGCTTTTTTATCCTTTTCTGAAATTATTATCGGCAACTGCGAGTTTGCTTCACAGAAAAGCGGCTGTCATTTTCTTCTGACATCAAACATTTCATACAAAACACACTATCTGTCTGTTTTTATCGGATGCAAACAGATTTGGGCCTGGTCTAACCAAACGGCAAAAGATTTTCTAAACTTTAAGTGAAGAGAAGAAAGCCGAATGGCTGATGACAGTTCCAGAATCAGGGGATAACCAATGACAACAATTCGTCATAAAAAAAATTCACGTTTCCTGAATCGAAATTTCCTTTGGGTGTCGGCATTTCTGCTGCTTCCGCTCACGGCGGCATATGCCGCAACCTACTACGTTTCCCCGACCGGCAGTGATACGACCGGCAACGGCTCCCTGGCAAACCCCTGGCGAACCATCTCCAAGGGTCAGTCCATGCTGACCCCAGGGGATACTCTTTACGTTCGCGGCGGAGTGTATAGTGAAAGTGTGACCATTACTGTTCAAGGAACCGAGAACGCCCGTATCACGATTGCTGCTTACCCGGGAGAAACCCCTATTCTCGACGGGGCAGAACCTGTGACCGGATGGACGCAATGTTCCGCGGATGAGCCCGGACTGATGGTTGCCGGCATTCCCAATAAATTTGCAGACAAAATCTACAAGGCCAGAATCCCGGCCGCCAAAATGCCCAGTTCCAAAACCAAATGGGTCCTCTTTGAAGACGGAACCCATGCTCGGCTGGCACGCTGGCCCGATCAGAATGTCGGATACGGGCTGGACACATCCCTCTTTCAACTCGTTCCCAGTGAATCCGTCGGGTTGACCACTCAGCTCCGAGACGATACGGTCCTCTCGAAGCTCAATCCCGCTTCCGTTTGGTACGATTATATATCCAATCTGTCCGCTTCAGATTTGGCCAACTATTGGAACGGGGCTTATCTGCAGATTTGGTTTCGAACGGACGGGAATTTCACCTCCAGCTACCTGATAACCGGCGGCGGTGAAAATGCAATTACCATCGACGGCGAATTTTCCCGGGCCCTTCGGAACACCGATGCCTATAACATCAATCGACATCCTCATCTCCTCAACGAACCCGGCGAGTTCTATTTCACCCCTGAGCCGGATGCCGAAGGATACCATACTTTTTATTACTGGCCCTTGAACGTTGCCAATTTGGCTGACAAGATTTCCATCCCTGCAAAAACCAAAGGGTTTTACGCTTCCAACAAGGACTACATTACCATCGACGGTTTTACGATTCTCCGATACGCCGGAGAAGGCATTCATTTTTATCCGGGCGGGACAAACACAGCACCTATCGTGCGCAACTGCACGGTGGAGGACTGCGGCGGAACCGGCATCTACCTGCAGAAAACCGTCGACGGTCTCGTTGAAAACTGCATCGTCAATCGGGCCGGAGACCGCGGCGTCTTTCTCAATGACGGACTTCGAGGCATTGTAAAGGGCTGCACGGTTTCCGACAGCGCCGGAACCTGCATTTCTTTTTACACCGTCGAATACGGACAAATCCTCGACAACCGGATTTACGGAGTCGCCGGCGTTCACGCCAACGGTGTGTCCTGTTATTTGGCCTGCAAAAAGGTGCTCATCGCCCGCAACATCTTCTACAATGCCGCCAACCTGGCGCTTCAGAACATCTCTGACGTAACCTGCTTCGCCAACGTCTTCGATGCCAAGCACCTCAGCCGCAACTTTATCTCCACCTGGCCTGACAGCACCAACTCCTCCTATGCCACGCGCGGGCACTTAACATTTCTGCACAATACAATTATTCGAGGCGATGAACCCCGGCACACGGTCCTGGACTTTCTCGGGGCTATCTGCAAATTCACCGATGCAACGGTCGAAAATGACGGCGGCAAAGTCTGCATCCGTCAGGCCGGTAAATTCTCCAGTTCCTCAATCAAAACCACCGGCGAAGGAACGCAAATCCTTTGCAATTTCTCGGCACCGGTCTATCCGAACGGATGGTATCGAGTCCTGAGAAAAACAACGGATACTGTCACGATCGACCTCGATTACATCAATAGTATCCCCACCGTCAGCGGACAGGCCGGCGGTCATACCAATAACTATCTGTACAATAACCTCATCGGCGGCTCCTACGAATGGGATTTCAACGTACTGGGCCGTTCTCACAACGGATGGATCCCTATCAGCAACATGCATACCATTCCTAACCCCGGCTTAGAAGGCGAATGGTATCTGCCTCGTACCAACCCCGATATTAAAACCCAGTACTCACGCATTTTCAAAGATATCGATGCCGGAGACTACTCCTTGGCAGACAACAGCCCTGCTATCGGCGCAGGACGCAATCTCGACAGCATCCTCGATGACCCCACAATCACAGTTACGGGAACCAGCATTCGTCAGGATTTCCCCGATTTTGATTTCAGCCGGGATTTGGCCGGCAACCCCTGGGCGGCAACACCTTCAATGGGGGCGTATGAGTATGTCTCCGCTGCCCCTGCAAATCCTCAAACCTATACCCTGACGATCACCAGCACAAACGGCACCGTCTCAAAATCTCCGAATAAAACATCCTATATTGCCGGTGAAACGGTTACCTTGACGGCAACTCCTGCTTCCGGCTATAGTTTTACAGGATGGTCCGGCAGCATTTCCGGAACCGCCAACCCCGTGACAATCACCATGAACAGCAGCAAAAGCATTACCGCAAACTTCACACAGATTCCCGCAGCAACCTATACCTTGACCGTTTCCGCCGTAAACGGAAGCGTCACCAAATCCCCGAACAAAACATCCTACTCTGTCGGAGAAACAGTCATTCTGACAGCTGTACCTGATTCAGGATACGTGTTCGCGAACTGGTATGGAGACGCTTCCGGCTCCGCCAACCCTCTCACTGTTCAAATGAACAGCAATAAAACCATCTATGCCAATTTCATCCGACAGGAGGAGCAGATATCGCTGACGGAATTGTCCAAAAAGGCGGTCTTGACTAAATTGGACCCCCAGCTCTTCGACGGCCAGGATGATTACACCGCCGTATCGACTTCCAGATGGAACCTGTCCGCTATGACGTTTCTGATGTGGTTCAAGGCCGACACCGTCAGCGGAACTCGCTATCTGCTCGGACATACAATGGATGGGGGAAGCAGCCGGATACAGCTGTATATCCAAAATGGTCAATTGTGCCTTGGTTTGGGAGACAACAGCAGTTTACGGACCAACATTCAGTCTGTGCAGACTGGGGTTTGGTACTGTGTGGCTCTGGTTCTCGACGGTTCCAGATATTCTGTCTTCATCAACAACGCATTGGCTGCTTCGGGCACATTTACCGGACTGACTGGTTTTAATACATTTGCCGATATCGGGAACACCGGAAATCCGGATGAGCGGACCGATCAGGCCTTCTCCGGCACAATCGACGATGTCCGAATCTATACAGAAGTCTTACCCGACAGCCATCTCGGCTTAATCTACGGCGCCCAGCGCAATGCCGGACTCACGGGCCTCTGGCGGCTGGATGACTACGGCCGCACCGCAACCGCCGACGCTGCAGGCAACGGCTATGATGCTGTTCTCATCCAGAATCCTCAATGGGGCCGCTCCTGGGCCGATGAGGATTATCTGCTCTTTACCAGTCGCAATCAGGCCCTGCAGATTCCTTCGAACACCATTTCTCCTCAGGCCGGCACCATTGCCCTTTGGGTTGCTCCTTCGTCCGAAACCGGTGCTCGCTATCTGCTCGGCCATACGTACAACGGCTCCAACCGCATCGCCCTTCTGACCGTCAACGGGAAACTGGCCGTCAGCATGGGAAATACCAGTCTCCTTCAGCAGAATATCGCCGCCCTACCCTACGGTCAGATGGTCCACCTGGCCCTGGCGTGGAATAACGGACAATACACCATCTACATCGACGGCGAACAGAAAGCTGCCGGCACCTATTCCGGACTGAGCCAGCTCCGCTCCACCTTCGATATCGGCAACTACGGCGACCCGTCCTTACGGATTGTCGGCTTCCTCGGACTGATCGACGAGGTCCGCACCTACAACCGCGCCCTCGCAGCCGATGAGATTCGCAACCTCTACCAAACCTATCACGTAAAAGAAAACCGTCGGCTTGCCTTTCAGGTCCAGGCCGCTGACCAAACCGGAAAGCCGATTCCCTATCGGGCCTCCAACCTCCCTGAAGGTGCCTCTTTTGATCAAAAAACCCAAACCTTTATGTGGAGGCCCTGGTACAAGCAGGCCGGAGAATACAACATCCTCTTTGATGCCGACGGTTTGCCTTCCCAAACCGTAACCATAACCGTACAGGAAGTCGAACTGCAGGACTGGTATCAGGCCCTGCTGAGTACAGCCGGATTGTTATAAAAGAAAAATCATTAAACCGCCAAAATGCCGTATCTGGAGTTGAGTGAATGAGAGTGATGAGTTCTCTGTTGCTCAGTCTGAATCTTATCGGACTGGCGGCGGCCTACGTCTGCCCGCCTTACGAGGGCTGTATTTGGGGCTTTTCTTCAAACAATTTCACAATCAAACCCGGCTTTGCCGTTACAAACGCCGTACTGACCCTGACGAATGTTCGCCCTGCCGACAATTGTCTGAATCCCGTTCTGTCGATCCGACTGCTGGACAATCCTTCCTCCGGATTTTCCCTCCTGACCGATAGCCTTCAAACAACCATTGACTGTTTTCAAAATGCTCCCGCCCTCTCCGCCGCCTGGCGAATGAATGAATACGCCGGCACACAGGCGAATAACTCCGTTGGAGGCGGGAGCCCGGCGATTTTCATCAACAATCCCGTATGGACAGAGAACGAAGGCATTTCTTTTTCAGACAATCAATACCTTCAAATCGAAGATTCCGTCAATCTGTGCAGCCGTTCTCCTTTGGCCGTTTCGCTCTGGTTCAAAATCCGTTCGCCCCGCCGATACGCCAAACTGTTTATCAAACCCTTTGAAACCCGATCGGCCCCCTGGGAACTGGCGGCTCTGGATTTGGGACCGGATGGTCTGACACCTCGTTTTGTTCTCTCAGACGGTACACCCGGCGGCCAATATGCGGCTGTCTTCGACAGCACTCGGAAGATTTCTCTCAATCAGTGGTATCATCTGCTGGGCACGTTCGACGGCTCTCAAATGGCCTTATGGCTCAACGGGGAACCAATCGCTCAACGACAGGCAAACTTGACCGTCGGAACCAATCCAATGCCTATCTGTATCGGCGGACGTTTGGGAACAGACACAATGGACGGTCTGATTCGAGATGTAAGGATTTACAGCGGTCCGCTCGCCGGAAAACCCCTGCAATGGCTCCGGCCTTCCGATCCCTTTGCACCCCATGGAACTCTTCTTAAGTCTTTTGATGTCCGAGACATCCAAACAAGCAAAAAGACTCTAACCCTTTCTCTTCAACAGATTGATTTCCCGGATTCGTGGGTTTACAGCGTTTATCCAAGGCCGTTTACCCTGGCTGTTCCTCCGCGGCAAACTTCTCTGTCTTTCTCCTCCGCCATGCTCGAACTGCTTGATTTGCTTGGCAGAGGCGGGAATTGGGGCATTGGAATCGATACGGACGGTTTTTACTTTGATACTCTTTCTCTCTCTTTGACAATCGAACCGCTGGACGGCTCCCTGCCGCCGACCTATCAGACGTTTTCTTATCGAAATACGCGAGCCCCGATCATTCTCCCGCGAAACCCCATTACAGCCGAGCCGCAACAAACTATTGCCTTCACCTTGACCGTTCTTGAACTGGACGGAAACCCTTATACGGTCTCGTCCTCCAATCTGCCCTCCGGGGCTTCCTTTGAAGGAAACACCTTCCGCTGGACTCCCACAAAGGAACAGATCGGTGAATGGGCTGTTGCCTTCACGGCAAACGACGGAGTGATGAGTTCTCAAAGAACGGTATCTATTACCGTGAAGGAACCAACCCCGATTTTCACCCCGCTTGCAGACCAGACCGTTTATGAACTCCAGACCCTCACGCTTCCCGTTCAGGCGGTCAACCTGGCCGGTCAGCCGGTCCCAATCACTGTGTCATCTTTGCCCTCCGGTGCCGTCTTTAACGGGAACACCCTCGAGTGGAAACCTTCCTATGGACAGGCAGGCACATATACAATATCCTTCTCTGCCGCCAATGAAATCAGACAGGAAACCGTATCTGTAACGATCACCGTCCTGCCGTACAAACCCCCGGCGAAAAACAAAACCATTTTAATTCTTTAATGCCTCCTGGGCTGTCGGCATATACGACGCAATGAGGGGTGCCGCCAGAGTCGTAAAAGAAAGGGCCGACGTTAGAGAAGTGGAGGCAACTTGAATTTGAGCCACATAACGAACCTGCTCGCGGGAAAAAGAAGGAAGACGCCAGCGAAGCCCGGAAAAAATACGATGGTCATTTGTCGCCTGACCATTAATTAAATAATAATTTAGGACAATTAAACGCGTCAAATCCGGCGGCGGTTTTCGAAAAGTATGAAGAAGAACAGGGATAACCTGTCCATCCGATGTCTGAATTTGACGAGTTTCTGTCTGCTCAAGGTTCCATCCGGCCCCCACATAGCAAAGATCCGGTCTGTGCCCGAGCATCGTCCGGGGCTGGCTGGTATATGATATATAGAAAGCAATATACTCCTCCGTGCCTGGTATTCGATATACTCGATTCACATAGTCATCATTGCCGGCTATCTGCAGCGTCGTTTCGCTAAGCGGCTGATCCTCCCCCTCCCAAGGTCCAATCCGAACAGGAAAAGATGAAAGGGGTGTTGCGGGAAGCAGCGGACTTCTTGCCAAGGCATCTAAACGCACAGCAGCATAGCGGTAAACAAACCCCGAAGCCGCCAGAAGCAAACAGGCAAAAACTGTGCTGACCCATATTTTCCCGTTGTGATTCACAAAAACAGCCCTTAAAAAGTAGCCGGTCCTTCAAAAAACCATATAATCAGCTTGTCAAGATAGTGTTTCTCAATACTTGTTTGCAACCAAAAAACCATAGAACCGAGGTGAAAAGTGATTGTCGGCACAATGACCATTCCCATTCATCTGCACGGGCTGGGCTCCCTGAAGGACAAACGCCGGATTGTCAAAAGCATTATTGAGCGGCTGCGCAGTCGATTCAATGCCTCCGTTTCGGAAGTGGCTGCACAAGACAGCAAACGAATCGCTCTGATTGGGATTGCCGTCGTATCCAACGAGAGCCGCTTTGTCGAGGAGCAAATCGACCAAATCGCCGCTTTTATCCGGGAAGACGGCCGCTTTTTTCACGGCCCCATTCAGCGGGAAATCTTTTCCTCTCATTACGACATCCCCCTTGTATAAAAGCAATTCAACCCTTGCATTTTCGTCCGAAGGACGATACGCTCTGGGCTTTCGTTCAGCAATACCGGAGATAGAATATGCAGAATCGGCAATCCGCCCCGGAGTGGGGCGTTATTTTTGATTTAGACGGGACTATCACGCCGAACACCGCCTATCATCGGCAGGCGTGGTTCGAACTGTGCAAACGGTACAACATCCCGATGGATATGGAGCTGTATCACCAGAAAGTCCACGCCCGCAGCAACGATAAAATCGTTCCCAACCTCTTCGGACCGCAGGTCAGTGATGCCTTTATCCGAAAGATTGAACACGAAAAGGAATCTCTTTATCGACAAATCTACAAGCCTGTGATGAAACCGACGGCCGGTCTGATGAAACTGCTGGAAGAGCTTCGGTCCGCCGGCATTCCCTGCGGAACCGCCTCCAACTCGCCGAAAGACAACGTGGATTTTGTCCTCGACGGGCTGAATATCAGACCCTTTTTCCGGGCCGTTTTCTACCGGGACCACGTTCAGCACGGCAAACCGGACCCGGAAATCCTTTATAAGACCGCCGAGGGACTGGGCCTGCCGCCGAAGCGGTGCATCCTTTTTGAAGACTCCTCGTCGGGTTTTAAGGCGGCCCGTGCGGCGGGGATGCCCTACATTGTCATCACGGCCGGCGGCGATCCGAATGAGCTCCGGGAGGCCTTCGATGCTCAGGCCGTTTTCGAAGATTTCACCGGCATCACAGCAGAGACACTGCAAAAAATGATTCCGGGAACATCGGCAGAGGCCCGCTCCGCCTGATGTTCAGAGCAGCTCCACCAGTTTTTTTAAGGGAATTCGTGAATTGGCGGTCAAAAATTTGTCCCCGGACTCTTCAAGAAAACAAAGGTGAATTTGGCTGAGCCGCTCGTTGAGCCGGTCTATCGGCAGGGTATTGTCCGGACCGAATGTGAGTCCCTTCTGCTCCCAATCCTGAAAATTTTTCGGACAAAATGATACGGCGATTTCCGCTGTTTCAATTTCGAAGGCAATCGGCAGTCCGTGCGTGCGGCAAATCAGCGGACGAAAGGGATAAATCTGACACAGTCCGTCCTTTAGAAAACCGCAAGAGGCCGATTCGTCAAAAACCAGATGGGAACAGCCGGCGGCACGCAGGTCCTCCAAAACGGCATAAAACTCCACCGGCCAGACCGACAGATTCTGACAGCAGTCTGTGCACCCCGCCCGACAAACAATCTGGCTGCCGTGAACCTCTGTCAGCCGGGCTGCAATCGCATCCGCTTCTTCCCGAAGCCGCCGGTAATCCTCGACGGCAGGTATTGAACCTTTCGTCATCAGAATCCTACAGCTGTTTGACGATAAATTCTTCGGCTTTTTCGAGGGCTTCCTGGATTTTCGACGGGTCTTTGCCGCCGGCCTGAGCCATCTGGGGTCTTCCGCCGCCCCCGCCGCCGACAATCGGAGCAATCTCTTTGACAATATCACCCGCCCTGATTCCTTTCTGAATCAAATCATCGGTCACCCCTGCCAGCAGCAACACCTTGCTGTCCTCCTCCCTGACCGCCAGAACAACCGCCGCCGAGCCGGCCTTTTTCTTGATGCTGTCAATGGCCGTCCGCAGCTGCTCGGCCGGTGCGGGGGCAAGTTCTCCAACCACAACAGCCGTTTGTCCGATTCGCCGGGCCTTCTCCAGCAAAGCACCGGCTTCGGTCAGCGGGTCATTTCCGCCGCGAACCGCCCCGCTTTTGAGCTGTTTCTGCAGATTCTTGTTGTCCTCCAGCACCTTTTTCACTCGTGCCGAAATTTGTTCAGCCGGCGTTTTCAGTGTTTCCACCAATTCATCCACGATTTGGCTTCGCCGCCGCAGATGCTCCATCAGTGCACGGCCCGTCAGGCCCGTAATTCTTCGCACCCCCGCGGAAATGCTTTCCTCTTTGAGAACTGCAAAGCCGCCGATGAGCCCTGTTCGCTCCACGTGGGTGCCGCCGCAAAATTCCTTGCTGAACGCTTCAGAGAGCGTCTCGTTCGAACAAGCCCCAATCGCAATAACCCGCACCTGTTGTCCGTATTTTTCCCCAAAAAGAGCCATCGCCCCTAATTGTTTGGCTTGCTCAATCGGAAGAACTGCCGTATAAACCGGATGGTCCTCCTCGATTTTCTGCTGAACGAGGTCTTCAATCTTTCGGATTTCTTCCTTCGTCAGGGCCTTGGGCCAGGTAAAATCAAACCGGAAATAGTCCGGGCAGACGAGGGAGCCCTGCTGATGCACGGAATCGCCGAGGACCTGGCGCAGTGCCCATTGCAGCAGATGTGTAGCCGTATGATTCTTTCTGGACTGCCTGCGTCCGGTATCGACGCTTCCCTTGACGGTCTGGCCGACTTGCAGAGAGCCGGAGGCAACCTTCCCGCGATGAAGGACGCAATCGGATGCCTTTTCCGTCGTCTTGACCGCAAAGACTCCTTCCGGCGACTCAATCCGTCCGCAATCCCCGACCTGACCGCCGGACTCGGCATAAAAGCAGGTTCGGTCCAGAATCAACGCAATGTCTTCCTTCCCGGATGGGATTATCCCTTCGCGGTGAAACCCTTCTTCATCAATCCAGCCGGCAATTCGGGCCGTACACTGCTCGGTCTGATATTTGAGCGAATCCTCCGTTGCGGGCAGCTGCACACCGCTGAGCAATGCCGTCAGGGTCCCGCCTTTCTGAGCCGCTCTGGCCATCGACCGCTGCTGCTCCATCAGCTGCTCAAAGCCATTTGTATCAACTTTCAGCCCCTGTTCTCGAGCCATCAGCTCCGTCAAATCCAGCGGGAAACCGTAGGTGTCATACAGCCGGAAGGCGTCTTGGCCGGAAATCGTTCGCTCCTTTGATTTGGAGGCCTTCTCCGCCGCCGCGGCAAAGAGCTCGAGACCGCGGTCCAGCGTCCGGCCGAACGAGCTTTCCTCCGCCTCAATCACCCGGCTGACAAACTCCCGCCGCTGCCTTAATTCAGGGAAATGCCCGCCCATCGAGTCCGCCAGTACATCCACCAGCTTATACAGAAACGGCTCGTGCAGGTCGAGGGTCCGTCCAAACCGTGCCGCCCTTCGCAGAATCCGGCGAATCACATATCCCCGGCCTTCATTGCTGGGCGTTACACCGTCAGCAATTGCAAATGTTAGGGTCCGGATATGGTCGGCAATCACACGGAATGCGTTGTCCGTCTTCTTGCCCAGCTGAGACGTATATTGGATTTTGCACAGGTCCTGCGTCGCCTGAATCAGCGGCAGGAATAAGTCTGTATCGTAATTGCTCCGCTTATTCTGCAGCACGGCCGTGATGCGCTCCAGCCCGGCGCCGGTATCCACATAATTTGCACTCAGACGCTCCAGTTTTCCGTCCGGTCTGCGGTGAAACTGAATAAACACCAGATTCCACAGCTCGATAAAGCGGGAGCAGCCGCCGTTGACGCGGCATTGATGGCCCGGTACCCCCTGCATATCACACCGGTCCGGCCCCAAATCAATGTGAATTTCGCTGCAAGGCCCGCAGGGGCCGCTGGAGCCCATCTCCCAGAAATTGTCCTTGCGTCCGCAGAACAAAATCCGCTCTTTCGGAAGGGGCGTTACCTTCGTCCACAGGGCCGCCGCTTCCTCATCCGGCTCGGAACCGTCTTCTCGGTCGCCTGCAAAAACCGTTGCCCAAAGACGGCCAGGGTCGATGCCGTATCCTTTCGTCAGCAGTTCCCAGGCCCACTCAATGGCTTCAGCCTTGAAATAATCATCGAACGACCAGTTGCCGAGCATCTCGAAGAACGTATGGTGATAGGTGTCCAGCCCTACTTCTTCGAGGTCGTTGTGCTTGCCGCTGACCCGGATGCATTTCTGGCTGTTAACGGCCCGGCCGCAGTCCGGCTTGCGGAACCCCAGAAAGATATCCTTGAACTGGTTCATTCCGGCATTGGTAAACAGCAGCGTATCATCTCCGACCGGCACGACCGGCCAACTCGGAATAAACCGATGCCCCCGCTGTTCAAAAAACTCGATAAACGACCTGCGAATCTCGTTGCTGTGCACGTTTCTTCCCGCTTTATTCTTCTTTCGGTTCAGCCAAACCCCGTACAACCAGGATTTTCTCTTTCAATTCCTCGGCAAACTCCGGATTCTGCTCCAGATACAGCCGTGCGTTATCGCGGCCCTGCCCCACCTTCTTGTCGCCGTACAGATACCAGGCCCCGCTCTTGGTCAGCACTCCGCATTCGGCCGCCAAATCCAGCAAATCCCCCATCGCACAAATACCCCGGTCAAAGAGAATATCGAATTCCGCCGACTTGAAGGGGGCTGCCACCTTGTTTTTCACCACCCGAGCGCGTACCCGGTTTCCAATCGCCTCGCCTTTGGCATCCTTCAATGTCTCCACCCGGCGAATATCAACGCGTACTGATGCATAAAACTTCAGGGCGTTGCCGCCGGGCGTCGTTTCCGGGTTGCCGAACATCACCCCAATCTTCATTCGAATCTGGTTGATGAAAATCAGGCAGGTCTTGCTCTTGCTGATAGCACCGGTCAATTTCCGGAGGGCCTGGCTCATCAGCCGTGCCTGCAGGCCGACATGGCTTTGCCCCATATCCCCCTGCAGTTCCGCCGCGGGCACCAGAGCCGCCACGGAATCAATCACGATAATATCGACCGCATTCGACTTAATCAGCATCTCGGCGATATCCAGCGCCTGCTCGCCGGTATCCGGCTGGCTGATCAGAAGCGAGGAAATATCCACGCCCAGCTTTTTGGCCCACGTCGGATCGAGGGCATGTTCTGCATCAATAAAAGCCGCCACT
This sequence comes from Planctomycetota bacterium, assembly GCA_029552545.1. GTDB lineage: Bacteria > Planctomycetota > Phycisphaerae > Sedimentisphaerales > Anaerohalosphaeraceae > JAHDQI01. The sequence goes on along the minus strand of JAKPDO010000003.1, from coordinate 75,726 downwards.
CCCCCTGCCTTTTGGGCGTTGGCAATCGCATGAAGGGCCAGTGTGGTTTTTCCGGAGGATTCCGGTCCGAAAAACTCAATTACACGGCCTCTCGGAATCCCGCCTCCGCCCAGCGCCAAATCCAGCGACAAAGCCCCGGTTGATATGCCTTCAATTCGGCGAGGGGTCCCGTCATCCATCTTCATAATGGAACCGGTCCCATACTGCTTTTCAATCTGGGCAATTGCCCGATCCAGAGCATCCGACTTTACGGATGTTTTTTCGGGTGCTGCGGCGGTTTCTTTTTTTCCTGTCGTTTTTTTCTTTACCTCTTTGGCCATAGCATAATCCTCTTCTGCGTGTTTTTTATCCGTTTAAGTCATATTTTCCGGCAGGCGTGTAAATCGGCCCTCCCGCCGACAGCTGACTTTCATAAACCACTACCTGATCAACCCAGACATCTCCGAATGTGCGGGGCGGCTGCGTCTGAACAGCCCGCTCAACGGCTCCGCCTGCCTTGGGGTCTTTGATGCGGGCCAGGGTTAAATGGGCACTGAAGCCCTTTTCCTCTCGCGGCCAGCCGGCCTTTTCAAAGGTCTTTTCGATATCTTCTGCAAGAGCCGCCAGCTTCTCCGAGTCCAGCACGCCGACCCAGAGCACACGAGGCGGTTTTCCGAACGTTCCGATTCCCTGGACCCGTATCTCAAACGGGGAATGCCTATGGGCGGTTTCCTCCGTCAGCCGGCAGACCTGCGGCACATCCCGATCCGGCACCTCTCCCAAAAACTTCAGCGTCAAGTGAATCAGGTCCGGATTGACCCACTTCACACCCGGACCGGAAAATGCCTGACGCATCTGCTTCTGCACAGAAGCCAGCTGTCTGCGAACCTGCTCATCCACATCCACCGCAATAAAAAGGCGCATAACAAGCCCTGTCGGGGTCAGACATTCTAAAACTGCGTCACTTTCCGCATAAAGTCAAACCGGTCGTCAATCATTTCCCGGGTCGCCGAACGAATCCCATAAATGGAAAAATCCCCGATGGTAAATGATGCCACCACGGTCCCATACACAATTGCATTGCGAAGCGAGATGACATCCACGCGGTCCGACTGGGCCAGATAGCCCATCATCCCGCCGGCGAAGGAATCGCCTGCCCCGGTCGGGTCAATCACCACCGGTGTCGGATAAGCCGGCAGGATAAAGCAGTCTCCCTCCCGTGTGTACATCATCGAGCCGTGTTCACCCTTCTTAATCACCACAAAACGGGGCCCCATCTCGAGGATTCGCTTGGCCGCTGTAATCAGATTCTGCTGGCCTGTGAGAAGACGAGCTTCTCCGTCATTGAGAATGAGCATATCAATCCGGTCCAGCAGCTCTTTCAAATCGTCATTGGCCGTGACTATCCAATGATTCATTGTGTCCGCCGCTACAAACGCCGGACTGCCCAGCTGGCTGAGCAGCTCCATCTGAAGGGCCGGCGCTGTATTGGCCAGGAAGACATATTCACAGTCCAGATAACTGTCCGGAATCCGCGGCGGTGCTTCGGCTAACACATTCAGCTCTACCGATTCTGTACGGGCCTCATTCATATCCCCCTGATAGGAACCGCACCAGCGAAATGTCTTGCTGCCCTTGCGGATTTCCAGCCCCGTCAAATCCACCCGTCGGCCCTGGAAAATTTCCTTCAAATCAAATGGAAAATCCTCCCCGACAACGCCAAGGAACTTGACATCTGTAAAAATTCCGGCCCCCATTGCAAAATGGACCGCCGAGCCGCCGATACAGTCTTCGTTGTATCCGAACGGCGTCCGTACCGTATCAATTCCAACCGAACCGGTCACCAGCAATGACATCGCATCCCCTTTCTTTACGCATGGCCGAAAAGTTGAATCGCTCGTTCAATCCGTTTCACCGTCCGCTCCAGCCCCAGAAGATTGACCGCATCAAAAATCGGCGGGCTAATCATCGTTCCCGTAATCGCCACCCGAAGCGGCTGAGCGACTTTGCCCAGACCGGCCTGTTTTTCCTCCGCCAGATTCCGCAGCATTACTTCCAGCGATTCCGCCGTAAACTCTTTGAGCTCCCGGAGCCGCTGAGCAATCGTCTTCAGAATATCGATCGCCCCTTCTTTCTGCAACACCTTTTTCACTGCCTCCGGGTCATAGGCAACGGCCTCATCCGCCGTAAAAGCAAAGCGGCACTTTTCCTCAATCTGGGCCAGCGTCCGGGCGCCTTCATTAATCCGAATCAGATGCTCCAGCATCGCATCATCCGCTGCCGCCACAGGCGAACCGGTCGCCTCCAAAAAGACCCGAAAATGACGCACCAGGGTTTTCAGCGGCACCCGTTTGATGTGTTCCGTATTGAAGGCCAGCAGCTTCTTGCGGTCGAACAGACTGTTGGACTTGTTCAGGCGGCTCAGGTCAAAGGCCTCAATCAATTCCTGACGGTCCATAATCTCCTGCCCGCCGGCCGGACTCCAGCCGAGCAGGGCCAGGAAATTCACCATCGTCTCCGGCAGATAGCCGCTCTTGAGGAAATCCACCACGTTAATTTCCGGCAGGTGCACGCCCAGAAATGCCGCCATCGCATCAATCGCCGGCATATCCGGCATTTTCTCCCCTGCCAAAAACAAATCCAGCTCCTGTCGGCTCAGGCCGGCGGCCTTGGCCAACGCATCCAAATCAACCCCTTTTTTCTCCTGAATTGCTTTTCGGAGGGCTTCGGGCCTTTCCCGCTTGGACAGTTTGCCCCCACTTTCGCTGACGGTAACGGACATATGCAGGTATGCCGGTGTTCGAAAGCCCAGTGCCCGCTGGAGCAAAAGATGATTCGGGGTATTCATCAGGTGCTCCTGCCCCCGAATGACATGCGTAACCCCCATCAGTTCATCATCCACCACCACCGCCAGATGATAGGTCGGGAAACCGTCTGATTTTAAGATGACAAAATCCCCGATTTCCGCCGGATTGAACACCACATCCCCACGGAGCAAATCCCGAACCACAATCGGCTCCGTCTCCGTTACAGCCAGACGCACCGTAACGGGTCGCCCCTGGGCCTGCGCTTTTCGGGCTTCTTCCGGTTCCGGAAAACGCGCCGGCCGCGGGTACAAAAAGACCTGCTTTTTGGCCTCGGCCTCTCGACGAAGCCGTTCAATCTCCTCCGGCGTATCAAAACAGTAATAGGCCTTCTTTTCTTCTATCAGCTTTCGGACGTAATGCTGATAAATCTCCAGCCGCTGCGACTGGAAATAGGGTCCGTTGGGCCCCCCGACTTCCGGACCTTCATCCCAATCAATCCCCAGCCAGCGTAAATCCGCTAACACCTGCTGAGTCGCGGTGGGTGTATTGCGCTTCAGGTCGGTATCCTCGATGCGCAGCAGAAATTTGCCGCCGCTTTTTCGGGCCAAAAGCCAGTTAAACAGCGCCGTGCGGGCTCCGCCGATATGCAGATACCCCGTCGGCGAGGGAGCAAACCGTGTTACAATCATAAAAACCTCTTATAAGTTCCGGAAAACCCGACAAGATAGGTCAATCTCTCCCCAAAGTCAAGAAATCTTCATCCGGCGATTTCCGCACCCCCTTTCCCAAAATCTGAAACTTTCTATTGAAAATCCCAAAAGATACTTTAGTTTATCTTTCAATTAGCCAAAGTGATAGAAGAATAGATAATAACAGGACACATTAAGTCGCAAAACTATGAGCCCAATCGAACCAAATAATAATAATCAGCCGCAGCGGATGGATTTTATCCGGCAAATCATTGCCGAGGACTGTGAAAAAGGAACGTGGGGCGGCCGGGTACACACCCGCTTTCCCCCGGAACCGAACGGCTATCTTCATATCGGACATGCCAAAAGCATTTGCCTGAACTTCGGCATCGCTCAGGAATTCGGCGGCAAGTGCAACCTGCGTTTTGACGACACCAATCCCTCCAAAGAAGACCAGGAATATGTGGATGCCATCATTGAAGATGTCCGCTGGCTGGGCTGGGATTGGGAAGACCGGCTCTATTTTGCCTCCGACTATTTCCAGCAAATGTACGACTGGGCAGTCGAGTTAATCAAAAAAGGCAAGGCCTATGTCTGCGACCTGTCTGCGGAGGAAACCCGGCAGTATCGCGGCACCCTCACCGAACCGGGCAAAAACAGTCCTTATCGGGACCGTTCCGTTGAGGAAAATCTGGACCTCTTTGAGCGGATGAAAAACGGCGAGTTTCCGGACGGGTCCCGAACCCTGAAGGCCAAAATCGACATGTCTCATCCGAATCTGAACATGCGGGACCCTGTGATGTACCGGATTCTCCACGCCACGCATCACCGTACCGGCGACAAATGGTGCATCTACCCGATGTATGACTGGGCCCACGGCCTGGAGGACTCTATCGAAGGCATCACCCACTCGATCTGCACGCTCGAATTTGAAAACCATCGCCCGCTGTACGACTGGTTCCTCGACCAGCTGGGGATTTATCATCCCCGCCAGATTGAGTTTGCCCGCCTGAACCTCACATATACCGTGATGAGCAAGCGCAAACTCCTGCGTTTGGTCAAAGAAAACTTTGTCCGCGGCTGGGATGACCCGCGGATGCCGACTCTGCGCGGCCTGCGTCGGCGCGGCTATTCGCCCGAAGCCATCCGCAATTTCTGCAAGGTCATCGGCGTCAACAAGTTCAACAGCACCGTCGATTACGCCCTTCTCGAACATTGTCTTCGTGAAGACCTCAATAAAACATCGCCGCGTGTGATGGCCGTCCTGAACCCCCTCAAAGTCGTTTTGACAAACTATCCGGACGGACAGACCGAACTGCTCGAGGCGATTAACAATCCGGAAGACCTGTCGGCGGGCACGCGGCAGGTTCCCTTCTCCAAAGTCCTGTACATCGAGCGGGATGATTTTATGGAAAACCCGCCGAAGAAGTTCTACCGGCTGGCCCCCGGCCGCGAGGTACGGCTCCGCTACGGCTACTTAATCAAATGCCAGGAGGTCATCAAAGACAGCGCCGGGAATATTGTCGAGCTCCGCTGCACCTATGACCCGGCCACACGGGGAGGCGAAGCACCCGACGGCCGGAAGGTCAAGGCCACGATCCACTGGGTCAGTGCTGCACACGCCCTCGACGCAGAAGTGCGGCTCTATGAGCATCTCTTTACCAAAGAAGACCCGGAAGATGTCCCCGAAGGACAGGATTTCACGGTCAATATCAACCCGGATTCTCTGAAAATCCTGACCGGCTGCAAGGTCGAACCGTCTTTGAAAACCACCAAACCGTTTGACCGCTTGCAGTTCGAACGACTGGGATATTTCTGCACGGACCCCGACACCCGGGACGGACATCTGGTCTTTAATCGAACCGTCACGCTGAAAGATACCTGGAGCAAAATCCAGCAAAAAGGCGACACGGAATGACATGATTCAGCCGGAGCGGATTCGAACCCTGAACCGCCGCCAAGCCCAGAACAGGGGATACGTTCTGTATTGGATGCAAAGCGCCCAACGGGCCGTCTGCAATCATGCCCTCGAATATGCCGTCCGCTGCGCCAATGAACGGCAAAAACCGCTTTTGGCGGCTTTCGGACTGACGCACGCCTTCCCGAACGCCAACCTGCGTCATTATGTCTTTCTGCTCGAAGGCCTTCAGGAAACCCAGGCCCAGCTGGCCCGCCGAGGCATTCAGCTGGCCGTTCAAGTCGGCAATCCCGCGGATGTCATTTCCACCCTTGCCGCCCGAGCGGATTTGGTGATTACGGATGAAGGATACCTGCGCATTCAGCGTCAATGGCGCAGTACCGTCGCGGAAAAAATCGACTGCCCCTTGTATGAAGTCACAGCCAACCTGATTGTCCCTGTGGAGACCGCCTCTGAAAAAGAAAATTACTCCGCCGGAACGCTTCGTCCCCGCATCCATCGTCAACTGGAACGATTTCTCGTTCCGCTGCAGGAGACCCGACCGCATCGGACCTCGCTTTCGCTGCGGATAAAAAGCATCCAAATCGACAATCCTCTCAAGCTGGCCCGCTCCCTGGGCATCGACAGTTCCGTTCCGCCTTCTCCTTTCTTCCGAGGCGGTTATCAGCAGGCCCGACAGCGTCTGCTTGACTTCGTCCAGACCAAACTGGCCGACTATGACAAAGCCCGAAACAATCCCGTCCTCGACGGTCAGTCCAACCTGAGCCCTTATCTGCATTTCGGCCAGATTTCTCCGCTGGAAATCGCCCTGGCCGCACGCGAAGCAGACGAAAAAGCCGCTGCGGCCTTTCTTGAAGAGCTCATCGTCCGGCGGGAGCTGAGCCACAATTTCGTTTTCTACAACCCGCAATATGACCACTTCGAAGCCCTGCCCCATTGGGCTCAGCGAACCCTGCGGTATCATTCGCATGACAAACGTCCGATTCTCTATAATCTCGAACAGCTGGAGACGGCCTCCACAGCCGACCCGTACTGGAACGCCGCCCAAATGGAAATGGTTCTGACTGGGAAAATGCACGGGTATATGCGAATGTACTGGGGCAAGAAGGTTCTCGAATGGACCCGCCGCCCTGAAGAGGCCCTTGACATTCTCGTCACCCTCAATGACAAATATGAACTGGACGGCCGAGACCCCAACGGATATGCCGGAATTGCCTGGTGTTTGGGCAAACACGACCGCCCCTGGAAGGAACGGCCCATCTTGGGTCAGGTCCGCTATATGAACGCCGCAGGGCTCCAACGCAAATTCAAGGCCGACCTGTACGTGCAGAAAATCCGCCGTCTGCAGGAAGAACTGAAATAGTCTGCGGCCTTCCGGCGGATTATTTGATATCCCATTTTGAAGAATGCTGGATGAACTTGTGCTGAATAAACATCCCAATCAGCGTCGGCACAATAATCACCGTCGGCAGAAACCACGGATGCAGATAAATCAAATCCTCAATGTAGTGCGTCGGCTCCGGCCGGTTCATCTCATATTCATGCAGCAGTGCCAACACGCCTACCAGCGTAATCAGACTGCCCCCCAGACTCGTAAAGAGCATCACCGAGGCCTTCAGCAGGATAAAAGAAATCATTCCTCCCGCGACAATTCCGATAATCGCCCCCGCCCAGATATACTGCTCCGGAAGTCGGCAGGCATACCAAATCCCGCTGGTAATAAGCCCCCCTGCAGCCGCTCCCAGGAAACTGACACACCATTTCATCAGCGGAACGGCCAAAAAGGCAAAAACAGCCGTTCCCGCCAGCCCTCCTGCCGGCACATTTCCGAACCGCTCCCCCGCCTTCATTCCAAGGAACATCCCAATCATCCCAAAGCAAATCACAACCAAAACACGAAAAATCCGCCATCCATAAAGCAAATAAACTACCCCAAAGGAAATGGCCAATACCGCCTGAAACCAGGTTAAAACGGTGATTTGCTCCCACAATAAATCAATGACCTGACGAACCAGACTCACATCCGCACTTGCCGACCGATGCACCTGTGCGGCAAGAAGCAGCCAATTATCCATCTTTTCATCTCCGAAAAATTTTTACTATTTTAACAGATACTCCCCCCCCTTACAATGCGAATATCGGTAATCACTTCGAAAATCCCTTAAAAAAAGAGGACAAGACGTGTCAAATATGATAGAAAAGTAAAAAGGAATGGGATAAAATGCGGATGAGAGGAGTCGAACCTCCACGAGCGCAATGCCCACAGGCACCTGAAGCCTGCGCGTCTGCCAATTCCGCCACATCCGCAACAAATGAAAAATATAGCCGGGGTTTCGTATCCCGTCAAGAATTATTTATCAACAGTTTTTGCCGCAAAACCAACCTCGAGATCACCCTCTTCATCTTACAAAAAGATAGGGTTATCCTATATAGAAAAAATCTATACTTACGTTTCTTTTTCGCTTTTTTACCCAAAAAGTTTATTTCCATAATATCTTTAATATCAATTACTTACGAAAGTTCTAAATTATTTTTTTAACTTCTTCCCTTTTCTGTAAGTAAAATTTCCTGTTTAGGAGGAATATACAGTGTAGCAGGGTTTTTTATTGACTCTTGTCTGGTTAGGGTTTGAAACCTTACGGAAAGGGTAAACACATGCGATTGTCCAGACGGGATTTTCTCAAAATCGCCGGTGCAGCAGGCATCACTTCGGTTCTTCCATTTGACCTGATTCAAAAAGCCATGGCCGGCAACGGAGACCCTCGCGTCATTTGGCTTCAGGGGCAAAGCTGTAGCGGATGCAGTGTTTCCCTGCTCAACAGCGTAAAAACAACTACAATCGATGACATCCTTTTGAATAAAATCAACCTCGAATACCATTCCACCCTTATCGCAGCCGCTGGAGACCTGGCAATTATGGGGGCCTTGGGGCCGCATCCTAATCTGACGGAACTGGCCGCATTTGAAAATCAATGGCTGATGGAAGGTTCCGAGCTGAAATTTGACCTGGATAAAGACGGGCGAGTGAATCTGGTTGATTTCAACACTCTCTGCAAACAAGGTTATATCCTGGTTGTGGAAGGTTCGATTCCTGCAGAAGACACTGCTTGTCCCGTGAAATTCTGCGACATCGGGGGACACCTTTCGATGGAGGAGGCATTCAGTATCCTCAGCCAAAAGGCCGACAGAATCATTGCCCTCGGAACCTGCGCCTGCTACGGCGGCATCCCTCAGGCGGCTCCCAATCCCACCGGCGCTAAAGGCGTATCAGCCAAACTCATTGAGCTGGGATACAGCAAACCTCTCATCAATATCCCCGGCTGTCCGGCGCATCCGGACTGGTTCGTACTGACCCTGCTGAAGGTGCTGGCCGGACAAACGGTAACTCTCGACAGCAAAGGCCGTCCGGCGGATTTGTTCGGAGATTCCAGCAGCCAGAGAGTACACGCAAAATGCCTGTTCCATCCCTCCCGCTGGCCCGGTTCAGAACCGCCGCAGGCAGAAACTCTCGGGGATTACGGCTGTCTTGAAGCCCTCGGCTGCGAAGGCAAAACCACTTGGTCAAACTGCCCTGTCCTGAAATGGAACAGCGGCGGCCCAGGCCAAAACGGCGTGAATTGGTGTGTCGAAGCCCGAACTCCGTGCTGCGGATGTGTTGAACCGGATTTTCCGGATGGAAAGACTCCCTTCATTACGGGCTCCTGAATCCCGCGGAAAAGCATCTGAGAAAATCAGACCCAGCAGACATGAGGAGATGAAAAATGGCAACAACCTTTACAATAGACCCTATTACACGAATCGAAGGACATTTGAAAATTGAAGTAACGGTGGATACCGTCGATAACCAGTTGCAGGTTGTGGACGCCAAAAGCTGCGGGGTGATGTTCCGGGGCTTTGAAAAAATCCTCATCAATCACGATGCATTCGACGCACCAATCCTTACACAGCGAATCTGCGGAGTCTGTCCAGTGTCTCATGCTATGGCAAGCTGCTTATCCCTGGAAAACGCTTTCGGAGCTGCCCCTGCAACCAATGGACGCATCCTGAGAAACCTCATACTGGGTGCCAACTATATCCAGTCGCACATCCTGCATTTCTATCATCTGGCCGCCCTGGATTATATCAACACCCAGCCCATTTTGGACATGGCCCCGTGGGCCCCGCGTTTTATTACTTCGGACATGCTCTCCGGTGCTTTGGCGGAAACGTTTGTCAGCCATTATGTCCAAGCCCTCACCATCCGCCGAAAGGCCCACCAGATGGGAGCCCTGTTCGGCGGCAAACTGCCGCATCCGGCCAGCTTCATGCCGGGCGGATGCCTGGATGCGGCCTCTACAGAGAAAATAGCGGCCTTTCGGGCTTTGCTTGATGAAATCAAGCAGTTTATTGATACGGTCTTTGTTCCGGACACTCAGGCATTAAAAGACCTCTTTCCGCAGTATTCGCAAATCGGACGCGGATGCGGGAAACTGCTCGCCTACGGTGTTTTTGACCTGAACAACGCAGGCACTTCAAAACTGCTGGCTCGGGGCAGATACGACGGAACCTCTGTTGAACCGGTGGACCCGGCTGTGATTACCGAAGACGTCAACTATTCCTGGTTCAGCAGTCCCAGCGGCCTGAATCCTTCCGTTGGAGAAACCGAAGCCGACCGGTACAAGGAAGGGGCTTATTCCTGGATCAAGGCGCCCCGCTATAATGGGCAGGTTTATGAACTGGGACCGCTGGCCAGGATGTGGGTAAACGGAGATTACCGAAACGGAATTTCCGTTATGGACCGTCTGATGGCACGAGCCCTCGAAGCCCAAAAAATCGCATATGCTATGGACAGTGCCGATCACACCTCGGGCTGGCTGAACGAACTTTCCGTAGGGGCACCCTCTTATTCAAAACCAGCCATTCCGACCGTTCCAAATCCGCTGAACGGTATCGGTCTGACCGAAGCCCCGCGGGGGGCTTTAGGCCACTGGTCAACCATCAGTCCATACATTCCGGCCGGAAGCACCACAGCAAAAGGAAAAATCGTGCGATATCAGGTAATTACCCCGACTTCCTGGAATGCTTCTCCGCGGGATGACCAAAACCAGCCCGGCCCCCTTGAACAGGCCTTAATCGGAACACCGGTGGCGGACATCTCGCAACCGGTGGAAATTTTGCGGGTGATTCATTCCTTTGACCCCTGTCTGGCCTGTTCGGTGCATCTGCTCCGTCCGGACCAGACCAAGGCCCAAACGGTTGTTCAGACGGGATGCTGTCTTTGAATGGCGGAAAAACCCCGAACGTTAATTTTGGGCATCGGCAATATCCTTCTCGGCGATGAAGGAATCGGAGTGCGGGTCATTGAACATCTGCGAAATTGTCCTCTGCCGGATTCCGTGGATATCCTGGACGGCGGCACGGCCGGTGCTGACCTGCTTGACACATTGTGCCGTTATGAGCGGGTGATTCTGATTGATGCAATCGATGGAAACTATCCACCGGGAACCATCGTGCAGATGACACCGGATGAACTGCAGCCGCCGAACCCCTCGGCTTTATCGCTTCACGATTTAGACCTGCCGCAGACCCTCGCCATGGCGAAAATGCTTGGACAGGCGCCGAAAGAAGTAATCATCATAGGAATCCAGCCTGAAAGGATTGCCTGCACGATGGAGCTCAGTCCCCGGCTGAAGCGATTGCTGCCCGATGTTGCCGAGCGAGTTTCGTCGTTGGTCAATCAACCCCGCTAATCTGACAGAAACCGCTGTCGATATTCAATAAACCTGCGGAACAAAGTTTTGGTCCGTAATCGGCGGCCGTACATAACCTTTGTCCTTCTGCCGGGGCGGAAGTTTAATCGGCGGCGGCGTCAGGTCCTTATACGGAATCATGCTCAGAAGATGGGCAATGCAGTTCAGGCGGGCCCGCCGTTTATCGTCCGCCTCCACCACATACCACGGCGCCTGTTTGATGTCTGTATGTGCGAACATCTCATCCTTGGCCTTGGAATATTCGACCCAGCGGGCCCGGGACTCCAAATCCATGGGGCTCAGCTTCCACCGCTTGGTCGGGTCCTCCAGACGGGCCTGAAAACGACGCTCCTGCTCTTCATCGCTGACGGAAAACCAATATTTAATCAGAATAATCCCCGAGCGAATCAGCATGCGTTCGAATTCCGGACAGGAGCGCAGAAACTCGCGGTATTCCTCCTCCGTGCAGAATCCCATCACCCGCTCCACGCCTGCTCGATTGTACCAGCTGCGGTCAAACAGAACCATTTCACCCGCTGACGGCAGATGGGCAACATACCGCTGAAAATACCATTGCGTCTTTTCTTTCTCTGTGGGCGTTCCCAAAGCCACCACCCGGCAGATGCGGGGATTGAGCTTTTGCGTGATTCGTTTGATGACTCCTCCCTTGCCGGCAGCATCGCGTCCTTCAAAAAGGACAACAACCTTCAGACCTTTGTGCTTAATCCACTCCTGAAGCTTTACCAGTTCGATTTGAAGTTTTTCCAGTTCCTTCTCATAAAATTTCTTGTCAAGCTTTTCCGGCTTCTCCGCAGCAGACTTTTCCCCCTTCTTTTTCTTGTCCTTACTCATCGTTTTCTCCTGTAAAAAAGGGCTATTACAGGACGTACTGCATCTTCTTCATCCTCTCCTTACCGGTTGTTATCGTCTATTTCTTTCGCAGAGTTAACAGGGTAATTTCAGGCGGGCAAAAAAACCGAACCGCTATTCCGGAAACTCCTATGCCTCTGGATGTATAGCCGAGCATGGCATCTTTTTTCCACAAGCCCTTTGCAAATCGTCTGCTGACAGATGAACAAATGACGGGCGGGAAACCGTTCGGCAGGCAGACTTGTCCGCCGTGAGTGTGGCCGCAAAGGCATAAATCAAACAAATATCCATCCATTTTGTTGATAATTTCCGGCGAATGCGAGAGCAGAATCTTGAAACAATCATCCGGTATTCCGGATGAGGCGGCCTCTAAATCATCCCCTTTGTAATAATGGCAGTCATCTACAGCGGCCAGATAGAGGGCCCGGCCGTCTCGCTCTATTCGGCAATTCTCATTGACAAGCATCCGAACCCCCCAATGTTCCAGGATGCGGCCCATTTCATACCGGTCATGATTGCCTAAAATCCCGTAAACAGGCACACGCTTCAGGAGCGGCTCGGCAATCTTGTGCATCTGCTCAACCGCCTTTTCCGTCAGGTCGTAATGAAAGGCACAATCCCCGCCTAACACGGCTAAATCATAATCAAGCGGTTCCACGGCCTTTATTAAGGCCTCCGGCAGTCCCTCCAGCGGTTCGATATGAAAATCCGACAGCCATAGAATCTGCAGCCCATCAAACGCCTCCGGCAGACGTTCAGAAGTGATTTCGACCTTCTCAATCCGCAAATCGTAAAGATTTTGAAAGCCGATTTTATAAAGGCCGGATACCCGAAGTCCTTTTTCTACAAGACGTTCCAGCCGCTCCATATCCTCCCAGGTCAAGCCGGCAACGCCGGGACGGCGGAGTTTATACTTTCCCGTCTTTCGCTCTATTTCCATCCGACTTTTTGATATCGGTCCCATGGATTTGCTGTTCTCAAAAGAGAATATAACTATCTCCATAACAAACAGTTAGGGTATTGTCATATTCTTTTTTAAAAAAGTTGACAAAGGACGAAAATTGTATTAAGACGTTTAATACAATATGTATTATTTGGGAGGATTTTTTCATGGCCCTTTGGGTTCAAATCTCGCCTGGTTCAAAAGAGCCTCTTTATGTACAGATTGCCTCTCAAATCAGCCGGGCGATTGCTCTCGGTCATCTCCGGCCGGGCGATAAACTGCCGCCCGTGCGGAAACTGGCCGAAGAGCTGGTTATCAACCCCAATACCGTCGCACGGGCTTACCTCGAGCTGGAACAGCAGGGTTTTGTCGCCTCCAAAACCGGCTCGGGCACCTTTGTCCTCGACCCCGCCCTTCAAGACAATAAAGACCTCGCTCAACTGAATCTGCTCGGCCAGCGCATCGATACACTTATTGTTCAGGGCCTGAATCTGGGCCTGACACCGGAGAAGCTCATCGAATTTTTTGAAAACCGAGTCCGCCGTTTTCTGTCTGAACAAAATAAAAGGAGCCCCTAACGATGAACGATTTCGTCCTGCAGACTTTCCAACTAACCAAATATTATCACAAGACCCCTGCACTGGATCATCTGAACCTGTGTGTCCCCAAGGGATGCGTTTACGGGCTGCTCGGCCGAAACGGTTCCGGCAAAACCACGGCGATTAAACTGATTCTCGGGCTGCTTGCGCCGACCGCCGGCCGTGCCGAAGTATTCGGGCATCCCTCCGACAATCTGCCGCCGTCCCTGCGAAGCCGCATCGGCTACATCACCGAAGGCCATCACCTTGAACGCTGGATGACAATCCGGGAGCTCGAACACTTTCAGAAGGCCTTTTATCCCGACCAATGGGACCGGCGGTTTTTTGCGGAAATGCTCGACTATTTCGAATTATCCCCGAAACGAAAAATCAAGACGCTCTCCAACGGCCAGCGGGCTCAGGTCAATCTGGCCCTCACGCTGGCCGCCAATCCCGAACTGCTAATTATGGACGACCCGATGCTCGGTCTGGATGCGGCAGTCCGCCGGCAGTTTCTGGAGGGGATGGTTCATCTGATACAAAAGGAAGGACGCACCATTCTTTTTTCCAGCCACATCCTGAGCGATGTGGAGCGGGTGGCCGACCGAATCGCCGTCATTGACAAAGGCGTCCTTCGGGCCGACTGCACCCTCGAAGAGTTCCGCATGCAGATCCGAAAGTATCTCTTTGAGTTCCCGCAGCCGAACATCCCCGTCGATACGCTGCCGGGTCTGATTTATTCCAAACGTAATCAGCAGATGCTCGAGGCCACCGTCGTCAAAACCCCCGAAGAGGCGATTTATGAATGGGCCCGCCGGCACCAGGCCGCCGTCGAACCCGTACCGATGTCCATTGAGGACCAGTTCATCGAGTTTACCGGCCCCAAACAAGCCCGAAAACTTTTTAGCTGGGAGATGCCTGTATGAAATACCTTGCTCTGCTGCGTAAAGAAATTCGCGAATGTCTGCCCTGGGTCCTGCTGGCCGCAGGAATTCTCTTTATTTTTGGATTCCAAATCGTCATTCAACCAACTACTTTTCCTTATTATCCAGATGATGAAGCAAAGGAAGAGATTGATCCGTTTTATCTCTTTCGATGGTCCAGCCTTTCCGGCGCCGGCTCGATTCTGCTTTTCCTATCGCTGTGTCTTGGTGCCGCATTCAGCATACGCCAGTTTTGGTTTCCGTCCTTTACCAGAACCTGGACGTTTTTGCTTCATCGAAATATCACCCGCACAGCCGTTTTCTTTGTCAAAATCACTGCCGCCGTTTTGGGCTTTGCCCTATCTCTTCTAAGCCTCTGGACTTTGCTGTTTTTGTACAGCGTCTTTGCAGTGGATTATTCCCCGCCGCCCATGCCTCACGTCTGGCTGGAAGGATTGTTTCTGATTTCACAGGGACTTGTTGTCTATTTTGCATCCTCTCTGAGTTCCGTCCTGACAGCCAAATGGTACACGACGCGGCTGTTCCCGGTCATTTTTGTGTTTATGTCGCTGTATTTTTGCTTTTATCCGAAAACGCCGGCTCTGAATTTTCTCTGTACCGGCCTCTCTATGCTTATCCTCGCCCTGCCGCTATGGCAGGAGTTCAGAAACCGACAGTTTTAATCCGGAGGAGATAGTTATGATACGCTCCATCATCCATTCGTTTTCTTCTGCTCAGAAAGCTGTGATTGTCCTCCTTGTCATGCTGCTCATCTTACTGATTATTCAGACAATAAGCATAAATATACTTGAAGTTGTCCTTAGAAAAAAATATTCGCCTGATTGGGAGCACCCCGAGCTTTCTGAAATCGAACAAATTCAGCAACGGATTGCAGAAGCGGACAAAGTCTTTCTGCCGGACGGCACCCTTCATCTTCTTCATTCCGACTGGACCGCCCGTCAGGAAATGATTGAAGTGTATGACACAGCAGGCCAGATGCTCTGGAAAGGTTCCCGCTCTGACCTGCCCCATGAGTATCTCAAGCCGGCAGATGTGCTGTACAAAGAGGACTGGACCGGTTATCTGCGAGTCTCTGAGAATTTTTCCAGAGACCTGATTTTCACGGTCAGAAACGAGAAAAAACAAATCAGAGAATTCTGGCGATATGACTTCAACAAGCGGTATTTTACAGGATACGGCCTCCAGAAACACATTTTGGGGTATCTTTCTGCAAGCGGGTTTACAGAGAGCAGAAGCGAAATCCGTCCGTTTGAACCGATTCAGAACTTCCACGCGTGGATTCCGGCGGTTTCCTGGAATCCTCGATGCCTGCTCTGGACCGAACATTCATTGTTCGAAGCAGACTTTGAAAAACGCTCCATAGAAATCCTGTATGAAAATCCGTCTGTTCCCATCGGCCGACTTTTCATGGTAAACTGGAAAGAAACCGCCTCTTATAAACCTTCTTTCCTTTCCGCCATCCTTATTGATTTGATTGACCAGCCGCCGATTCTGCTCCAGAAAAATCCGCGGAAGGCCATTCCGCTTCAAATTCCGGATGAATTGCTCAAAAAGGGAAGAAGAACCTTCTATTCTTCCGGACAATCCTTTTACCTGGAAGTTCATTGGCTCCCCAAGGCACCAATGGATAATAAGCAGTATCGGAAATGGTTGCAAGAAAATCGGGACAAGCCCCTCGATTACAGAATCGAACTCTACCAAATTCGTGAGGACGGCACCTTTGAGCATCTCAGTCAATTTGATTACATTAAACCACCGTACAGGCCCTCTGCATCCGTGAAACTTTACGAGAATAAATGCAGTCAGTTTAAAGGATGGGTCACTTTTTCATCTCCGCCCTGCTTCGCATGGTTCCGAAAAATCCTGACAGTCCTGTGGGAATCAGAACGCTATATTCTGGAGGATTTGAAAGAGTTTACTGAACGAATGGAACCGACAAATCCTTATCTGTATTACTCTGCGGCATCCGTTCTGACGATCCTAACCCTGCTCCACTACAAGCCCCGCCGGGTCGGCTGGTTCAAAGGAACTGTCTGGCTGGCCGTTGTCTTCTGCTTTAACCTGGCCGGATTTCTGACCTATCTGGCTTTGAATCACTACCCTGTGGTTCGCTGTCATTCTTGCGGGCGCAGACGCGGGCTCAATCGTCCGGATTGTCCGGCCTGCGGGGCCCCGCTGCCTTCGCCGCCCGCCCGGGATACCGACTTACTTTATCCGCCGTCTCCTCAAACAATGGTGTCCTGACACTGGAATCGGCCGGCCGATTGCGTTATACTGGCCGGTTCCGATGAACAGCAAAAAAATACATCTGAAGAGTTTCGGCTGCCAGATGAACAAACTGGACTCGTCGCTTCTGGCCGCCGCCCTGACCGAAAACGGATGGGAAATGACCGATTCGCCCGCCGAGGCCGACGTCGTTGTCATCAACACCTGCTCCGTCCGTGAGCACGCCGAACAGCGGGTCTTCTCGCATCTGGGCCATCTGCAGCATTTGAAAAAAAGCCGCCCGCGTCTGCTTGTGGCGGTCATCGGCTGCATGGCCCAGCGGCTCGGGCCTCAGCTGCTCGAACATCCGGCTGTGGACTTGGCTGCGGGGCCTGAACAGCTCCACGAAGTCCCCGCTCTCCTTCAGCAGGCGATTGAGGAACGGCGAAAAATCCTTGCCGTTACCGAAACAATTCGCCGACCCGCCGACAGCCCGGATGTCCATACTGTGAGCGAGAAGCTGGACGAGTTTGAGGTTGCCTATGATTCGGACGAAAATCATCTGAAATCGCAGGCCTTTATCCGAGCCATGCGCGGATGCAACAATTTCTGCACCTTCTGCATCGTCCCTTACGTCCGCGGGCCCGAAGTGTCTCGGCCGCCCAAGGTCATTCTGCAGCAGGCCCAAAAACTGGCCGAGCGGGGCATTCAGCAAATCACCCTGCTGGGGCAGACGATTAACTCCTACCGCTATACCGAAAACGGCCGCACGTATACGTTGGCCGACCTGCTGGAAATGGTCAGTCAAATTGACTCGATCCGGTGGATTCATTTCATTACCAGTCATCCGGCCAAAATGGAGGACTCTGTTTTTGAGGCGATGGCCCGTCTGCCCAAGGTTTGCCCCTACCTGCACATGCCCGCTCAGAGCGGCTCAGACACGATTCTGAAGGCGATGAACCGCGGCTACACGGCCCGCCAGTACCTGGACCTGATTGAAAAAGCCCGGTCGATTGTTCCAGACCTGGCTGTCACCGGCGACTTTATCGTCGGCTTTCCGGGCGAAACAGAAGAGGATTTTGAGGCCACGGCAGACCTGATCCAAAAAGTCCGCTACAAAAACTGCTTTATCTTTAAATATTCCCCGCGCCCGGGCACCTATGCGGATAAGCGGCTTGAGGACAATGTACCCGCGGAAGTCAAACAGCAGCGAAACATTCGTCTGCTTGAACTGGTCAACAAAATCGCGGAAGAAGACAACCGGCGCTTCCTCGGAAAAACCCTCGAAGTGCTTGTGGAAGGCCCCAGCAAAAAGCCCCATCTGAACAAGGCCGAGTCCGTCGACCAGCCCCAGCTGATCGGCCGAACCGCTCACGACTACATTGTTGTCTTCAACGGCCCTGCCGAGCTGGCCGGACGGTTTGTTCAGGTCCGCATCAGCAAGACCTCCGCCCTGACCCTTTTTGGAGAAATATCACCCAGATAATCACCGGTCATTCCCGCGGCTTGTCCTCCGAAGCCTTGGCGAAGGAGGAAGGCGGGAATCCAGCCGACTTGCTTTCCGCCTGAAGGCAAGCCAAAAAAGATGCTGGTCCTTTTATGATAATCTTCCGCTCTGTCGGCCCCTCATGCGAAAAATCAATTCGGATATAGTCCAGCCCCTCCAGGGCCGCCAGCACCTTATCCGCCCACTCGATTAAAAGAACCGCATCCGGCCCCAGATAATCCGAAACGCCCAGATTCTCAAATTCCTCGATCGATTTGAGCCGGTAGGCATCGATATGATACACCGTCAGCCGTCCGTCCCGGGCGCAATACTCATTCATCAGGACAAACGTCGGACTGTTCACGGCTCCCAGCCCCGCCGCCCCCAGTCCGGCTGCAACCCCCTTGATAAAATGCGTCTTGCCCGTCCCGAGCGTCCCAATCAAGGCGGCCACTTCGCCCCCTTTCAGCGCCGCCCCGAACCGCCGGCCCAGTTCCATCGTCTCTTCGGGCGAATGCGTAATCGTTTCAAAAACGTTTGCCTCCGTCATAAATGGTCATACCCCCGCGGCACCAGTGGCTCCACCCGCCCGTCCGGCATCCGAATCTGCATCCGGCGGCTGTCTGTAATCCGCCCGATGACGGTCAGCGGAACCATTGAAAAGCCCTTCAATTTTTCCCACTGGTCCTCCCGCAGCGTAAAGAGCAGCTCAAAATCCTCGCCGTCATTCAGCGCCGCCTCAAGCGGGTCGGGCATTCGTCTGGCCGCCTCCGAAATGGGAACGGCCTCTGCCTCCAGCAGGGCCCCGACGCCGCTTTGCGTACAGATTCGGTTCAGGTCCGTACTCAGGCCGTCCGTAATATCCATCATCGAATGAATCCGGGCCAGCCGCGTCATCTCCAGCGCCTCCCGCACCCGCGGGACAAACTCCAGATGCTTGCCCAGAATAGACCCGCCCAGCGTGCCGGTTACGCAAATCAGGTCTCCGACCTGGGCTCCGCTTCGCCGCACCGGCGGATGATGCCCGCTGGGCCGGCTGAGCATCGTATAACAAAGAACGAGCTTGCCCTCCGGATGCCGCCATTTCGTAATATCCCCTCCTACCACTTCGCAGTCAAAGGGCTCCCCCGCCCGCACGCGTCCGGCATGCAGCTGCTTGAGATGTTCGATGCCGAAATCCGTCGGCAGCGACACCGCCGCCACGGCACACAGGGGCACCGTCGCCATCGCCGCACAATCGCTCAGTGAGGCCGCCATCGCCTTATAGCCCGCCTGCTCGAGTGTGCAGGAGGACAGGTCAAAATGCACCCCGTCCATCAGCGTATCGGTGGTAATCAGAACCGACACTCCTTCGGCCAGCTGAATTTCGGCCATATCATCCCCAATCCCTATCGGAAACCGCTTCGGGTCCAGCCGAGACTGTCGGGCAAACCAGGATGTAATTTCGTCTTCTTTAGACACAGCGAGTACAAGAATACAGGAATACAAGGAATCATGTAATCATACAGTCGCTATTTTCCTGTAATATAAGGTAAGCAGTTTGCTGATCTCTTCCAAGAGACTCATCATCTTTGATATATCACAATAGCCAAGATCTCTTGACAAGATTAAATAATATCTTGTTTCCTCCAAAGAACCATGTGCTATTGTGAGAAAACGCTGTTTATCCACTCGAGTTCGTTTTCTATATCCTTCTGCAATATTGGCCGCCACAGAAATGGAGGAACGTCTGATTTGGGAAACAAGACCATACAATTCCTCTTTTGGAAACCTCATTGTACTGCTATAAATAGACAGAACAAGTTTATGGGCTTTTTGCCAAACCAGTAATTCCTCAAAAGTTTTTGTTGGAATCCCCATAAAAATACGCTCCTTTTCTTCCTGATAACCGGTATTCCTGTATTCTTGCATTCCTGTCTTTTATTGTTCTTTCAATTTCTCCTTCCAATACTTCACCTGTGCCCGGATATTGTCCGGACCGCCGGCACCAAGCGTCTTGTAGTTTCTGCACACGCCGGCGGGGTCCAAAACATCATATACATCCCTGTCAATTACCCGGCAGACGGCCTGCATCTGCTCTAAAGCCAGCTGCGACAGTTTAACCTTGCCCTCTTTTTCGCACTGGGCCACGAGGGTCCCGACAATTCCGTGCGCTTCACGGAACGGCACCCCTTTGCCGACCAGATACTCGGCCATCGCCGTTGCATCCAGAAACCCATGGTCCAATCCATCGGCAATCTGTTTTGTCTGAAAAACCGTATGCTCAACAATCGCCCGCGCCATCTGCACACAGGCCTCTGTTACATCGGCCGCCCGAAATACATGCAGCTTGTCCTCCTGCAGGTCCCGATTGTAGGCGGACGGCTGGGCCTTCAGAATCGTCAGCATCCCCACAAGGGCCCCATAGACTGAACCGGTCTTGCCCCGAATCAGCTCCAGCATATCCGGATTGCGTTTTTGCGGCATCATACTCGACGAGGTGCAATAGGCATCCGCGATTCGAATAAAGCCGAACTCGGTTGTCGCAAACAGAATCCAGTCCTCCGCCAGTCGAGACAGGTGGGCGGCAATCAGGGAGCAGCAGAAGATAAACTCCGCACAAAAATCCCGGTCGGAAACGGAATCGATGCTGTTATAAGTAATGTCGGCAAAACCGAGCGACTTGGCAGTCATTTCCCGGTCCAGCGGCAGAGTAGAGCCCGCCACGGCCCCGCTGCCCAGCGGACAGACATTCAGACGTGTACGACAGTCTTTCAGACGGCTCCAGTCTCTGGCCAGCATCTCCACAAAACTGAGCAGATAGGCCCCAATCGTCACCGGCTGAGCCCGCTGCAGGTGCGTATAGGCGGGCATAATTTCCTCCGCATACTGCTCGGCCTGCTTGACCAGCGCCCGCTGCAGGTCCGTCAGGTACGCCTGCAGAATCTCAATCTCATCCCGCATCCACAGCCGCAGGTCTGTTGCCACCTGGTCATTGCGGCTCCGTCCGGTGTGCAGCTTCTTGCCCGCATCGCCGATTTTGGCAATCAGCGCCGCCTCCACCGCCATATGGATATCCTCCTGCCGCTTGTCAAACACAAACCGGCCGGAAGCAATCTCCTCGGCAATCTCCAGAAGCCCCTTTTTGATGTCCGCCAGCTCGGCCCGGGTTATCAGACCCCGCGCGGCCAGCATTTCGGCATGTGCAATTGAACCGGCGATATCGTGCTTATACAACCGCCTGTCAAACGACAGCGACTCAACAAAATCCACAGCCAGTTCATCCGGTCCGCCCGCCAGCCGCTTTTCCCAGCTTTTTTCGCCTTGTGCCATAGTCAGCCTCCAGACAGAATAAAAGACCTCTTGTGTCTATTTCGAAATCATAGACCGCCGCAGAAAAACTGTCAATTGAAGATTTGCTTACTCCTGTTGGTTTGATTCGGACGAGCAGCCGGCCGCCGACAGTTCCTCCTTCGGACGGGTCTTCCAGCGGCGGTGAATCCACCAGTATTGCGTCGGGTCTTTTCGGATAAACTCCTCCAGTGCCCGCGTATATTCCTGAGCCAGCCAGCCCAGCGGGTCCTCTTTATCCTGCCATTCCTGCGGCCAAATAATCCGGCTGCACTCCATCTCAAAGAAAAACCGGTTTCCCACCCGCCGACTGCCTCCAATCACCAGCGGCAGATTGTAGTGAATCGCCAGCAGGGGAATGCTCTTGTAGGAGCTGGCCTTGCGTCCGAAGAAATCCACAAAAATACCCTTGCGGCCGGCGTCCTGGTCGGCAATAAAGCACAGCGTCGCTCCTTCTTTGACCAGCTGTTCCATCTGCTCGGAGGCCCCGAATTTATCAATAATCTTCTGTCCATGACGCTGACGAATGCCGTACAGATAGCGGTTGATGTAGGGATTATCCAGAGGCCGAGCGATGCTGTACACATTAAAGCCCCACTGCCCGAGCATATACCCGATAATTTCAAAATTGCCGTAATGGCCGGTGGCCATCAGGAGGCCCTTTTTTTCCTGCATCATCCATTTTACACGCTCGATGTTCATCAGACGGGCATAATCCGGCCAGCGTTCCTTAACAACCAGCCGGGGCGTAAAAAACACATCCATCACCAGCATCACCAGATGCTCAAATGAACGTCGACCCACCTCTTCGTGCCAGCGGGAATCTTTTTCCGGATAGGCCGCCCGAAGATTCTCCAGGGCCCTCATCCGCCCGCGGTGATAGTGTCTCCAGAGCAAACGCCCTAAAAAACACGCCAGCCGCAGATTCCACTCAATTGGTAAGAAACCTAGAACAAAAAAGACAATCCGCAGGATCGCATATCCCAACCAATCCAAAAATGGATTTCGTTCTTTTTTCTTCTTTTCCTTGCGTAAAAGCACAGCTTTTCCCAATCCCGACTCAAAAATAATAAAAATTCTATTATTTCTACAGGACCGGAATTGTCAAGAATAGTTCCTTGACTCCCTCTTATTGGATTCTTACAATTCTCTAATAAAAAAACAGTTTCGGAAGGATTTGGTATGGATTTTGATAATTATAAACCGGCAGAACCATCGGCGCCGGCCTCGATTCCGACAGCGATTCCCCTGCAGTCTCCCCCTACGCCTCCCCCTCGCAAAAAGGGGCTCGGCTGGAAAATTTTCTGGGGAGTGGTGCTGGTTCTCTCTATCCTGACCAACCTGCTCCTTTTACTGGCTTTAGGGGGAATGGCCGCCCTCGTCTCCAGCACTGCTTTCAGCGGCCTCGAGCAGCCGTTTGAAGAATCCGTTCTTATTGACGGTCCGCGGCACCAAACTCTGGCTGTCATTAATCTCAAAGATATTATTGACGAGACCGCCAGTGAACTGGTACGCAAACAGCTCGAACAGGCCGCCAACGACCCCTCCATTCGGGGTGTCATTGTCCGCATCGTCAGCCCGGGCGGATACGTCTCCTCCAGCGACCAGATTTACAATGAAATCAAACGCTTTCGGGAACAGACAGGCAAACCCGCCGTTGCTTTTATGCAGTCTGTGGCGGCCTCCGGCGGGTATTACTCCGCAGTGGCCTGCGACAAGATTGTTGCTGAACCGACCGTCATCACCGGCTCCATCGGTGTGATTCTGAGCCATCTGGTGATTCAGGACCTGCTTGAGCAGAAACTCGGGATCAATCCGGTAGTTGTCAAAAGCGGCGAAAAGAAAGACTGGCCCAGTCTTTTCCATCGAACGACGGAAGAACAAACCGCCTACCTGAAGGAAAAACTGATTCAGCCCGCCTTTGAGCGGTTTCTCGAAGTTGTTTGTGAAGGCCGGCGGGACGTCTTAACTCCCGAAGAGGTAAGGCGTCTGGCCGACGGCAGCATTTATCCTGCTCCGGAAGCCCTCCAGAAACGGCTGATCGATCAAATCGGTTATCTGCAGGATGCCGTGGCCGTCACCGAACAATTGGCCGCAATTCAAGGCTCCCGTGTTATTGAATACAAGGAACGGTTTGCCTTCTGGGACCTGCTGGCCGCACAGGAAAAAACGTCGTTCAAATTCGACACGAAAACCCTCCATCAATGGACCACCCCTCAACTGATGTATCTATGGGACGGAAGACAATAAATCAACCCTCTCCGGGCTTATCCTTCACAAAGGGGGGCAGAGCTACAGCAGAAGCAGATTGGGCCCTCTGGTGGCCGTTCGGAGTGCCTTTGGCTGCTTTTCTGACGGTTTATTTGGCTTATTTCGCCGGCTGGACAACCTTCTATGAGAAGAGGACTCACGAAATTCTGGCACTGCCGATTCTGGCTACGGCTTTCTTTGTTTATTTCGCCAGAACCTGTCGGGAACGCCATCCGCTTTTTATCCTTCTAACTGCCCTTACGGGAGCATTCTTTTTCCGCGAATGGCACTTCAGCGGCACCAGTACAGGCATTTATGTAGCATTAGTGGTTTTGGCTGTTTTGGCGTGGAAATGGAAAGAAGCACTGAAAATCCTTCATCAGTGGCATCCCATGAAAGTCTGGCTTCTTGCCGCCTTCCTCACCTACGGTCTTTCCCAATTTACAGCCCGCCGAGGATTTCGCGTTCTCCATCTCCCCCTCGAATATGAACTGCACGTCGGGCTGGAGGAAGTGCTCGAAACGTCCGCTCATCTGATGCTTTTGTACATCAGCTTTCTGTCGTGGCGATTTTCAGCCGAATCTAAGCTCAAGCCGCTCACTTCGGCCCCAGATTCAGCCGAATCAGCTCAATAAACTCTTCCGGACCGACAACGCGTACGTTGGGTTCCAGAAGTCGGATGGTCTCATACACCTCGTCCAACCCGCGGCTCCAGGCGTGAACGGTTACAAAACTGTATCCGTCCGGACTGTCCGGATTCCTCGGCATGGCATTCAACGCCTCTGCAAGTTCCTCCGGGCTTGAGCGCACATGCGGGTAAAATTTTTCCCGCCGGAAATCAAAACGTGCCGTCACAACCGGTCTTCCCTTGACCCAGAAAATCCGCCCTTCCGAATGGGCGTACGCCATATACTCCAGATAGAAAAATCCCCGCAGGCAGTCGATTTTTGCAAAGGGCTCGATGACACGGGCATAATCCTCCGTGAGCTGTTTGGCGGGCTCCAGACGGTCAATCAGCAAAAGCGTCCGCAGGTCGGCCCGCTCCAGATATGCTTTCAGCCGTCCTGCATGCACGTCCATGGCCGGAAAATGGCTCGGATAAAAATACCCCAGTCCGCAGTATCCGACAAAGGCATCCTTTTCCGTCGCCTTCTCATACCACATCTCCACCCCACCGGGGGATAACTCCACCAAAGCCGGGGCCATTCCCCAGCCCATCGGAAATTGTCCCCGATGAGGATTTCGGTAAAACCGGCGGTTCGAAAAGAAGGAATGCGTACCGATTTCCGTCAAAATGTTGTCCATATCACTCAGAATGAAGGTAACGGTATGAACCCCCTCCTGCCGTACGGGCTCTTTTCGTTCGGCTTTTTGGACAAACCGCCGCTCCTTCATCACCGGCCCGAGCGAGGCGTGAACCGACAAATTCACCATCCAGTCAGAGGGAATCTGGAAAAAACCGGCCTCCGAATGCTGCTGAATCGAAACTCCTTCATCGGAGGAAGTCGGAGACTGCCAGCCGTACACCGGTGAGCAAACAGCGATTTTCTGATAGACTTTCTGCGACAGCTCCTTATCCGGATACCACCAATCGAGGGCCCGCAAGGCCGGTCCCCAGTCCCGCAGAAAGGCCGCACTCGGATGCTGCCGGCGGGTATGGGTATGAATAATAATCGCCTCCGGGTTTATCTGCTTCCCATAATTCTCATACACCCATCGGCAGTCTTTCTCCCGCACATCGAGAGCCATCGTATAGCCGGCCCTTTCAAAAATCTCCTGAAGACTGACATCCGCCGCCGGCGCGTCCAGAAGCCCCGCCATCGTCGTGGCTGCACTCAGCGAGGGCCGATCACGCAAGTCATACAACACATACCGCCCGCTCGTGCAGGACTTCAGGGCCGCAATCAGTCCTGTAAAATCTTCTGCATACGTTCGGTCAAATACAACCTGATGTACGGCCGTCAAATACTCCGGAAAGGTCGGATCTGACAAATCAATCCAAATCCGAGGTCCGGTTGTGCGGGCCGCAATTCCCTGCAGGGTCTGCACGGCAACAAACTGACTGTCCGGGGTATCCGCTTTTTTGACAAAAACATAGATGGATTGTCCCCTCTGAAGCGGCTTCACGGGGCCATACAGGGGGCTTTGTTCGATGGATGCCTTTTCTGGAGACACCGCTCCCGCCGTGCTGACGCCCAGTCCGAGGACGACAGCCAAAACAAATAGGGTCATAGCCAATTCCTCAAATTTCTTCCAGCTTCAGCAGGTCCGGATGTTCGTGATACACCTTCAGAATCAGTTCGCCGAAAAGGGTATTCGCCCAGGCAAACCAATGACGGGTGAAATCGTTTGGATTGTCTTTATGAAAGGCCTCATGCATAAAACCCGTGTCGCCGTCTGTCGTTTTCAGCAGATGCAGACACATCCGAATCTCCTGCGGGTCCTGACTGGTCAGCGCCCGCAAAATGATGCCCATCGGCCAGATATGCGTCTTGCCGGTATGCGGGCTGCCGGCCCCTTCGGCGGCTTTGCCTTTCAGATACCAGGGATTCCACTCACTCAGCAGAAACTGACGCGTCCGCCGATAGAGCGGGTCTTTCGGACGGCAAATGCCCAGATACGGCAGCGACAGCAGGCTGGGCACATTCGAATCATCCATAAACAGAACATTCCCGAATCCGTCCGCCTCATAGGCATAAATCGTCCCGAACTGCAGATGTTTGGCCGTCCCCCATTTCAAAACGGCCTTTTCCACTTCGTCGGCCAGCTGCCTGCATTCCCGCGCGAAAGCCCTATCCATTTGTCCCTTCTCGTACATTTCCGCAAGCTGACGGAGCGACTGGACCGCAAACAGATTCGAAGGAACCAGAAACGGCAGGACCGTCGCATCATCGGAAGGTCGGAACATCGAGGCAATCATTCCCACCGGACGCATCGGCTGGCCGGTGCCGTCAAAGACCGGCGCATCGGTCATTCGGGATGTAACGCGGATGAACCGGTAGGGGCTTTGCCCGTCCTTTCGCTGTTCTGTTTTAAATGTGGAGACAATCAGCCGCATCGCCCGGTCCCAGTCAGCATCAAAACAGGACACATCTCCCGTTTGACGCCAATATTCATACGCCAGCCGTATCACATAGCAGAGCGAATCCACCTCCCATTTGCGCTCATGAACACCCGGGCCCGGTGACGGACGGTCCGACGCCCAGTGAGAGGGCCGATTCATATCTTTGTAAAATGCATTCGCATACGGGTCCAGCAGAACACACTTCGTCTGCCGACGGACCAACCCGGCAATCAGCTGCCGCAGCTTGGCATCTTTTTGAATCAGCGGCATATACGGCCAGACCTGACAGGTCGAATCCCGCAGCCACATCGCATCAATGTCGCCTGTAATAATGAAGGTGTCGGGTTTTCCATCGATGATTTCAAAATCCACGGTTGTATCGAGGGTATTTGGAAAACAATTCTCAAACATCCAGGCCAGTTTGGGGTCGCGAATCTGCGGCTTGACCCGGCGGATTGTCTCCTCCACCGCCTCGCTCACAAAGGTTCGCTTTTCCAAAGGCGGACGGCGAGAGATATATTCATCGGCCGCCTGCGCAATCCCGCCTACCGCCCATCCCAGCAAGGCCGTCCATTGAATCAATCCGCTTACGGCTTTGAGCCGATTCATCTTCAGTTCCTTTCCTGAATTGTGCAATTATCTGTCCAGCTGACTCAGCGCAAAGGCATACGCCCCCACCGAGACAGCCCGGCTGGTTTCCATCACCGCCCGGCCGAGCCCTATCCGCTTCATCGAGTCATAGCAAACCGTCCGCCGAGAGCCGGGAACAGTAATTTCTTTTACCTGCCCGGCCAGAAAGGCCCGACGTCCTTCCTCGCTTTCCAAATCAAAACACCGCTGCACCAGCCGGTTAAATTTCTTGCCGCTGTAGCTTTCCAGCTGCGCGTTCATTTCCGCCAGTACAGCGTCAATAAACAGAGGATACGCCGCCGACAGCCCGCCGCCGATGACAATCAGCCCATCCAGCAGTGTGATGGCGTTCGCCAGGGCATCACCGAGGACCTCGCCCAATTCCGCATAAGCCCCAACGGCCGCCGCCCGATTTCCTTCTCTCTGTCCTATCCCGATTTCATAAATCTCCTTAGGGCTGGGGGTCTGGTCGAATGGAATCCCCGCCAGCCGGGCATAGGAACCCCGTACCGCACGAATGCTCACCCCTTCCTCCGCAAAACTGTTTGGATGCCGTTTCTGGCGGACAATCCAGATTTCTCCGGCCGCAGAGTTGTCCCCGACATACAGCCGGCCGTCCGCGACAATCCCGCCGCCGAATCCTGTTCCCAGCGTCACGCCGAACAGTTTTGAATACCGCTTCGGCGAGCCGGCTTCTTCGAGCATCCGATTGACCTTCGGCAGGAAACCGGCAATCGCCTCTCCATACGCAAACAAATCGCCGTCATTATTGATAAAAACCGGAATCCCAAAGGTCTCCTCGAGAAAATCTTTCAGGGCCACGCCGCCCGCATAGGCCGGCAGATTCCCGACATTATCGATAATGCCGTTCGGGTAATCCGCCGGACCGGGGAAAGCAAAACTGATGGCCGCCGGCTTTGTTTTCAGTCGGCTGCTCACCTGCCGAAACCCGCTGACCATCGTTTCCAGACTCTTGGCAAGGTCATTCGCATAGGCCGGCAGACGAATGGGCTCGACAACCTCCTCAAACCCCTGCATCGCCGAGAAAACAAAGTTTGTACCGCCCGCATCGAGCGTCAGTACTGTCCTCGGGTCTTTCTTCCAATTCTCCATTTCCTGTTCTCCCAAACGCAAGGATTAGGCACAAACCGCCTCTTTTTTTGCTTCTTTCCACAGCGACAGCACCAGCAAATACACAAAACAGACCGCGGGGACCAAAAAGGCGTTCTGTCCCCAGCCGCTGTCCACAAACTTGCCCATCAGCAGCGGCACGACCGCCCCGCCTGCGATGGCCATACACATCAGCCCGCTCAGTTCACTGCTGTGTTTGGGGTCTTTTTCGACCGTAATGGAAAACAGCATCGGCCAGATGTTTGCATAGCCCAATCCGGCCGCCAGGACACCGAGCGGCGCCAGCATAGCATTGCCGAACATCAAAATCACTGCCCCGGCAAGCCCCAGGACCGCTGAAATCACAAAAAATATCCGCGGCGTAATCCAATGCAACACCACCGGCCCCAAAAGCCGCCCGGCCGTGAGCATCAGGAAGAAGAACGCAGGCCCGAACTTGGAGGCCGTACCCTCCGCCACTCCCATTCCTTTCATCAGGGGCATTAAAAACCGCCCCATGCACACCTCCGCCCCGACATACAGGAAAATTCCGAACACGGCAAAGGCAACGAACGGTTTGCCCAGCAGGGCCAGACTGGAGCCGATGCTCGGCGGCACATCCGCCTTGGTTTCTTCAACTTTCAGCAAGGCCGCCCAGATGAAGGTAATCAGCATCAGGACAAAGAAAATCGGAAAAACCGCCCGCCAGCCCAAACGCTCCAGCAGAAAGAATCCGGCCGCCGCCGTGACCAGATAAGACGAAATCGTGCTGCCGACCCCCTTGAATCCCTGCGCCAGACTCAAGTTCCGGCTGTACTTTCCCTCGGCACCGACATCCCGCAAAATGGGATTGCCCGCCACCTGCAGCAGGGTTGTGCCCACCCCCAGCACAAAAATACACCCCAGCAGAAACGCAAAGCCCGGCTCAAACAGACAGGGAATCAGCATCGCCGCCGCATTCAGCCCCAGTCCCAGCAGCAGCAGATTCTTCTTGCCGATTTTGGCCGCCAAAACACCGCCCGGCACGCTGAACACCGCAAAGGCGATAAACACAAAGAAGGACAGCAGCGTCGCCACCACATTGCTCAGCTGATAATTCTGACGCACGGCCTCCGAAAACGGCCCCATCGCATCGGCGACACCCATCACAAAAAACGCCAGCAAAATCGCTCCGGTTTTGTTCTTCATAAGTTCCTCTTCTTCAATCCTGTCCAATGTTCCATTTTCTCTTAGAGCAGAAACCCGCTGCTATTTTTCTCGAGACATCGAATACGGTGCATCGTCCGGCCTGCTGCCCCATTTTTCATTGGGTACAGGCCCCATCTTCAGATCCAGCCGACCTCCCTTCAGCAGCTCCGCATGTTTCAAATAAGTCCGAGTCATGGTTCGCCCGTTCAGTTTGGCCGACTGAATGTACCGATTTTCCAGAGAGTTCCCCTTGGCCGCAATGATAAACTTTTTACCATTTGAGAGCCGAATCACGGCTTCTTCGAACAGCGGTGAGCCCAGAACATACTCTCCCGTTCCCGGGCAGACCGGATAAAACCCCAGGGCCGAGAACACATACCACGCCGAGGTCTGTCCGTTGTCCTCATCCCCGCACAGGCCGTCCGGCGTCGGATGATACAGACGCTCCATCACCTCCCGCACCCATTTCTGGGTCTTCCAGGGCTGTCCGGCATAGGCATACAGATAAATCATATGCTGAATCGGCTGGTTGCCGTGGGCATACTGGCCGAAATTCATCACCGCCATCTCAATAATCTCGTGAATCGGAAAGCCGTAATAAGAGCAATCATACTTGGGCGGTGTGGTGAAAACCGCATCCAGTTTGGCGACAAACGCCTCCCGCCCGCCCATCAGGTCCATCAGCCCCTGCGGGTCATGAAAGACCGACCATGTATAATGCCACGCACAGCCCTCCGTAAAATCGCCGCCCCATTTCTCGGGAATAAACGGGCTGGCCCAAGTGCCGTCTTTGTTGCGTCCGCGCATAAAATTCGTGGAGGAATCGAACAGATTTCGATAATACTGAGCCCGCCTGCGGAACCGCTCGATTTCCTCCTGCGGACGCCCCAGGACCTGCGCCAGCTTCCAGATGGTAAAATCATCATAACTGTATTCGAGTGTCCGTGCGGCGCTTTCGCGGATTCCGACATCAGACGGGATATAGCCGAGCTCGTTGTAATACGATACACCCTGCCGGCCGACAGAACCGAGCGGTCCGCTGTTTTCCGTGTTTTTCAGAATCGCCTCGTACAGCGTCTTGATGTCATAGCCACGGATTCCCTTCAGGTACGAATCAGCGATAATCGCCGCCGAATGCGAGCCAATCATGCAGTCCCGATGTCCCGGGCTGGCCCATTCCGGCAGCCATCCGCTTTCCCGGTACGTATTAGCCAGCCCCTCCATCATCTGCGCATTTTCCTCCGGATACAAAAGCGTCGTCAGCGGAAAGGCCGCCCGGAAGGTGTCCCAGAACCCGTTGTCTGTGTACATCGGACCCGGCAGGACCTTGCCGTTATAGGGGCTGTAATGGACGAGCTGTCCCTGCGCATCTACCTCTGTAAAATCCCGCGGAAACAGCAGGGTGCGATACATCGCCGTATAGAAATTCTGATACTGCTCTTTGGTTCCGCCGCGAACCTCCACACGTCCCAGGTGCTCATTCCAGACATCCCGCGCCTTCCGGCAGGTTCGGTCAAAGGTATCGCTTCCAACTTCCCGCTTTAAATTCAATTCCGCCTGCTCCAGACTGATAAAGGACGAGGCGGCTTTGAGGCAAACCGGCTCGCCGCGGCGGGTCTTTAGGCGAACCGCCGCCATCACATGCTCGCCCTTCTGCTCCGGAGTCCCCTCGTGAATCTGCCCGTCACGCCAGAGCGTCACTTCTTCAAAATCGCGGTCAAAAACCACCACAAAATAATTGGCGAAATTGTCCGGCACTCCGCCGTTGTGATTGCGGCAGTACCCCACAATCTTGCGCTCTGCCGGGACGGCCTTCACCCACGAACCCTTGTGAAAACCATCCACAATCACATAGGAAGCCTCTGAATCAGGAAACCAAAAACGGAATTGAGCCGCCCGCTGGGTCACCGTCATCTCCGCCGTCGTATCCGGGTCCGCCAGATATACCTTGTAATAGTAGGGCTTGGCAATCTCCGTCTTGTGCGAAAACCAGCTGGCCCGCTTCTCTCCGTCAAAAACCAGCTGCCCCTCCAGCGGCATCAGTGCAAACGCCCCGTAATCATTAATCCATGGGCTGGGCTGATGCGTCTGGCGAAATCCGCAAATCTTGTGCGCATCGTGCTGATAAATCCACCCGTCGCCCATTTTGCCCGTCTGCGGCGTCCAGAAATTCAGTCCCCGCGGCAGCCCGACCGCCGGATACGTATTGCCTGTCGAAAACCCAAACCATGAATCCGTCCCCACCAGCGGATTGACATAATCAACGGGCTCCGCCGTTTTCTCTTTTGCCGCCCCGCAAACCGCCTGCAGAGCAAGGATTGCCGCAATACCGACTCCGTTCCGCCACATTTTCCATCCCGTCTTCATCTTCACTCCCGTATTGATTGGTTGGTTTCCTTTTTTTCGTAAGCCGCCGCCAGGGCCCAATATCCCCGGGCCGCTGCCGACGGATACAGCAGTTTCCATTCCTGAATCGGTTCCGGATTCAGCCGATCCCATCGTCTCGAATACCGCCCCTCCTTGTCCCTCACCTGCCGATGAACATACTCCATCCCTTTTCGTGCCGCCTGCCGCCACTCTTCCTCACAGGAAACCTGCCACAATTCCAGCCATGCCTCAATCAGGGTAAAGGCAAACATCGCTTCACAGTGCAAGGCCCCTGTTTTTTCATCCATCCAGCGCTGTCGGGCGGCCAGCGCCGTCCGCCGGGCCCTTTGCAAATACTCTTCGCGCCCGGTCAGCCGATACAAAAGAAGCCAGCCGCGAATCGGCATCGCCGAGTTGTACGTCCATTTCCTCCGGCCGATCCACCCATCCTGCCGGATATGATCGAAAAACAGACCATCGTCATCCTGAAGGGTCTTTTCCAACCAGTCCAGAAGCCGCTCTGCTGTTTCCAGAAAGCCCATGTCTTTCGTCATTTCGCAATAGCGCAGACACGCAAAGGCCGTCGGCGCCGTCGAACAGGTATTTCGTCCGCGTCCGGGGGAGGCCGGTTCTTCCCTCCACCAGATGCCGCCCTGCGGCGCTTCACCGCTCAGGCAGAACTCAATGGTTTTCCTCGCCTGTTCCAAAAATTCTTTCTTTCTGCAGGCCTCATACGCATCCAGCAGGCCCATGGCAATCCAGGCGTTGTCATCATAATACCGCTCGACCTTCTTTCGCCCTTCCGGCAGACAGTCATATCCGCCGATGCCGTTTTCCTGAACCCAATACGACTGGAGAAAGCCGATCAGGTCCTCCGTCTTTTTGCAGAAAACGGGCTCAACTTTTGCCGCCTGCGCATACGCCAGCAGCAGGATGGAATGTCCCCATGCATAGGCCGGTGCCGTGCGGCTCTGGTCTTCCGAATACCCGCCGCCCGCCAGCCGATGGTCTTGTTCGATTGTCTCCAGCGTCTCGCGACCCCACTGCGAGAAAAGGATGCCGGCGGGAAGGTCTTCTGCGCAGGCAAATGACATCACACCCGGACCTGCAAGTCCGACAAGAAAACACAGCCCCCAACCCATCCAAGAAGGTTTGTATTCTACTGCACCTTCCACTCAAGAATCCCTCCGGAAAAGCCGTCCTTCAGCTGCACCTCCAGCCGAACCGCCTGTGTCTGAACGGGCTCAAACGCTGCACGGCTCCAGCCGTCCTTGACAACCGGATAGTCCCCTGAAATGTTGACCGGCTTCCATGCCGCCCCCTCCAGAACCAGCAGGCGCCACGATGCCGGCACTCGGCACTGTCCGATACCGGTATCATCAAACCAATAAACTTCAGATTTTGAAATCGCCTGCGGCCTTTCAAACCAGACCTGCACCCATTCCGTTGTCCCCTTTCGGTCCCACCAGGTAAATCGCGGAATGGAATGGTCTGCGGAACGGCTCGGTTCGAGCCCGTCACACAAAGCCGATATTTCATCGTGCAGATACGAAGCCGTCACGAAAGCCAGCGGCGGCCTGGGAAATGTCTGGGGTTTCCATTCCTTCGCCTCCGGGCCTTCTCCAATCACCGGAAAGGCGGAGATCCGCAGCCGTGCCGCCCCCATCGGAATCAGAGCCACCGTCTCCGTCGGCTCATTGGACCGAACGGGACTGTCCTGCAGCGGACTGCACAGGCCGTATTTATCCAGCGTCCAGCTGACAATCTTTTTCGCCGTGGTTTTCAGCTCCAGCGGCGCCGCCTCCGGCGTAAACGGGAAATCATCGGCGGGCCAGGGCTTTCGAATGAGCTCAAATCCCTCCTCCGGCCGGGTTTCCTTCAGCACCAGACCGTAATTCCACGCCGAAGCTGGGTATATCTCAAAGGAAGGCCATTGTTCCTTTCTGACATCCTCCCGCCACTTCGAATCCCATACGGCGGTCTTTGTGCTGTCCGCCCGGATATACAGTTCCTGAATCTTCAGCGAGAACGTCAGCGGCCCATAGGAAACACTTGCACTGTTCTGATTGGCCGTCCACCGCTGCATCCGCAGCTCCATCGGCAGATTCAGCACCAGCCGGTCTCCGTCCCGCCAGGTACGCTCCATCCGGATGTATCGGCCCGCCTTTGGTTCTACCGACACACGCTGTCCGTTGAGCTGCACAGAGGCCTTTGAACACCACGAAGGCACCCGCAGATACAGCGGAAACGCTGTCGGCTCAGACAGCCGCACCGTCAGCCGAACCTGTTCCTCAAACGGATAGTTTGTTTCTTCGTCAATGCTAACTTCAACCCCCTTGCCGACTTTGGCCTTGACTCGGCAGGCCGCATACAACGCTGCACAAAGTCCGCTGTCCGGGGTCGCCAACCAGAGCGACTTGGCATAATCCGCCCAGCCGTGTGAATGATTATGCTGACAGCACCGGTGGCTGAATGGATTCATCATCAGAAACGGGCCCCTGTTATCCACCCCCGGATGGTGGTCCGCCCCATCGCTGACCGGCTGATTCGGCCCCGTCAGATACCGCAAGGCCCGAAAATCCGGCATCACCGCCGCCGGATACGTATTGAGCGCAACCTCCTCGCAGTGGTCCGCCCAGAACGGGTCTCCGGAGATGCGCATCATCATTTGGTCGGAAAACATCTGCTCGACAATCCCGCAGGTCTCAACGCACTGCCGCGGGTCGGCAAATCCGGTTCGGCAGTTTTCATCCCCGCCGAACATCCCTCCGGGCACCTGTCCGAAACGCTTCCGCACCTCCCAAAAGTTCTTATAGGCAAATTCCAAATCACGGGAATTGCCGGTCAGGAGAAAATAAATGGCCGGTTCCCGAAAGCCCTGGGCGATATTCACGTTGTGCCAGTTGGGCAGGTCGCCCTCCATCCGCCAGTCGGCCGTCCGCCGATGAATCTTCTCCGCCAAATCGAGCAGCTGTTTGTCGCCTGTATGATTGTACAGCCACAGCACGCTGTACAAATTGTCTCCGCCGCGCATCCGCTGCCAGTAGCCCGTGAGGAACTTTTCCTCCGGCACAGTCAGCTGATAAGCGAAATACCGCTGCATCAGGTCCAAAACCCGCTTATCGCCGCTCCAGTCATAATACGACTGAAGACAATACAGCATCACCATATTTCCCCAGTAGTCCCGCGAGCCGTCCTCCAGCCGCATATCCGGCCCAAAATCTCCATCCGGGCGCTGACTGCGGAGCACCCCTTCGATCCAAAACTTCGTCTCTGCCGTCATCGCCGGCTCATTCAGAAGGTATGCCAAATCCTGATAGCCCCGCAGCCAATACGGCACTTCCTCCCAGCCCCATTTGCCCTTGCCGTCCGCACTCAGCCAGGCATTGTCTTCTTTCTGCAGCCAGGCGCTGATTTCCTCCAGATGCCCTGTCATTCCGTCCCGCTGCCTTTTAAGATATTCTCTCAGCCAGCCCTTCGGCTCAATCGACCCGACCGGCAGTTCCAGAAAATAAACCGGTTTCAGAGGCGCTCGGCTGCCGAGATAATGCGGGTTCACGGAAGCAGCGTTTGGACGCTCGACAACCGTAATGGAATCCGCTGCCGCCAGCCCCGCCCAAAGAATAATTACACAAAAACACCTCTGGATTGTCATAAATGCATCCTTTATCTTCCTGTCCGCATCCACTTATCAACCGTCCTGAGAAAGCGGAATTTGTACCGTCTTTTTCCCTCGTGACGGCTGACAGGCCTTTGAACGGGTCCACCCACAGACAGATGTCCGTCAATAGAACAAACCCGCTTTGGAGAATGGGAGAATGTCGGCCGTCCTTTGTGCCGTTTAAAATCTCCTATCGTTTTTTGCCGCCGGCTGTCCGCTGTTCTCATTCCTGCTCGGTCACATAGGCAAATCCGGCATCAATATATTGGCCTCCACCGGTCTGTCGGCAGGCAATCGCCAACACATTGCTCCCCGGCCGCAGGGCCGCCCGCGCCTCCGGAGAAAGAGGATAGATAGAATAATCCGTGGTGTATCCATCCAGCCGAGCTGCCAAGACACCGTTGATATACACCTCAGCATCCTCATCGTGATGAATCAGCAGGCACAGGTCCGGACGAATCTCTTTGTCCAGTGTAAAGGTCCGCCGCAGCCAGATTGTCGGCGTATTCCACACGGTCCGCACCCGGCTGCCGGGCGTGCCGCGGGTTCCAAACCCGCCGGGCCCGCGCTTCCAGCCCGCCGAGGCTGCATCAAAACGCTCCTGCATCCAGTTTTCCGACGGCTTCTCAAACGTATAGAACCAGATTTGGGCACTGTCTCGCGAGGTCGGAACGACTTCTGTAATCACTGGCGGCTTCGGCAGCGGGGCCCAGGTCCCCTGTACACGTTCGGCACGAGAGACCCACTTTTTCCAGACCTCCGGATTGTCCATCAGTCGAATAAAGACACCGCCGACAACAGGACGGGCCTGAAACCCGCGATGTTTGGCATTGTGCGTCCAGTACCAGTCCGTCATCGGCACACGGTCCGGCGTCTCATTCAGAAACCGCACTATCGGCGCAATCAGGGCTTCAAAATCCTCCTGTTTGCCCGTCAGACACGCCGTCCAGACAATCCAGTCCAGCTTCGTATAGTCACTGCGGTTGTCCAGCGGCAGCCCATAGGGCTTCTGAATCTTCCGATAGTACGTCATCTCCTTTTCCGCCACCGACGAGGGAAACAGATTCAGTTTCAGCAGCCGGTCCCACACCAGATTGTACTTCTGGCTCCAGGTGCCCGGTTTGTCAAACGCCAGCCGGTAGTGGTCCCCGTCATCGGCCATCTGCATCCACTGTTCGGCATATTCTTCCGCCGTTTTGCGATAGACGGCCACTGTCTCTTTCTGCCCCATCCTCTCGGCCATCTTCGCATAGGCCCCCAGTGCTGTAATCGCCTTCATCGACAGGTTGACATTGTGGGCCAGATGCCCTGCGAAATCATCCGTGCACAGCTGATTTTCCGGGTCCAATCCCTTGGCCTTCAGATACTCCGCCCAGCGGCTCAATACATCCCAGTACTGACGGGCAAACTCAATATCCCCTTCGGCCTCCACCACTGCCGCCACCAAGAGCAGCATATTGCCGCATTCCTCCACCGGCATCTGATTCTCTTCGGAACGTTCGCCGCCGCCGTACACCTGCCCCATTGCATGCGGATAGGTTCCGATGTCATGCGGGGCAAACGGGAACTTCCACCGCTCGCTGCGTCCGTATTCGAGAATCGGCACAAACGAGGCCTTCGCCAGCGTCGGATTTAGCAGCAGCACCAGCGGAGCAAACGGATAAAACACGTCCACCGTCCCCATACAGCCGTTGCTGAAGTTCTCCTTGCTGAACATCAGGGGCATGCCGTTTTTGTCCGCCGCAATTTTGTTGGCCCCCAGCGCCTGCCGATATGCCAGACAGCCGATGGCGACATAATCGGCTCCGCCCGCTTTGTACAAATCTTCCATCAGCTCTGCATCAAACCGTTCGCACGCCTGCACAAGCGACTCATACAATTTATCCGACTCGCTCAGAAGCATCTGAATGGTCTTTCCGTTCCGCTTCCAGTAGGCCGGCAGCCGCTTGCCGAAATACAGAATCGATTCAATATCATCATAGGCCAGAATAGCCCGACAGCTTTTGCCGTCGCCGCCGACCTTGCCCAAATCAAACTGTATTGCCATCACCGGCGCATTGTCGCGAACGGCCCGCGGCATCTGCCTGTCCATCTGGGTCGGCAGCGTTCCCTTGTCCGTAAAATCCCTGCGGCAGTCCTCCGCTTTGGCAATGACAGTCTGCACTGCTTGTTTTTCGGATGCCGCCAGATAGAAATATCCCCAGTCAATCCGCACATCATCGCCCTTGCGGCCCAGCACATTCTGCTGTTTCGTTCCGGCCTTCAGGACCTTCAATCCTTTTATCGCAGGCATCTCCCAAACCACCTCCTGCGACGGTTCGTTGACCACCAGTTCCATCCCGGCATCCAGGTACACACTGACGGCGTGATTCTTCCCGTCCAACGCGGAGCAGCGCCATGTCAGATAGACCACAGGCCGGCTCATCAGGTCGATATCGTCCGGCAGAGCCGCCTGCAGAAACTCCATCTGGAGCCGAACACCGGCCCCTTCAAAGGTATAAATCGTTCGAGTCGGCAGCACCGAAAGGCCTGTCTGCTTGAGCACCGGAAGCTCTGCGGGCTCTTTGCCCATCAGCCGATATGTCGTTCCGTCAATCCGCACCAGCGACGTGAGCGGATGAGGCCGTCCGGTCCAGTGCCGTGTCAGGTCCCCATAAAGTGTATCTGAAGCCGACCAGATGCTGAAATACGGGTCGCAAACCACCAGCGGCACCGAAGGCGGACGAACCAGGGAGGAGGCCGGAAGCCCCCACGCAGAGGCAAACAGCCCAAGCACACAAACCGCCGAAACAACCCAAAAACCGATTCCCTTCTGTTCTGCCGTACTCATTCGAACCATTCTCATCTCCATCATCTCTCTGTTGTTTTCCATCCATACTCTTCTTTTGCAAACACTCGGCGATTACAGCATTCCGGACCATTCGGAGGCCAGCATCGCCAAGTCCCCGAAATCCACCCGGCAGTCCTGATTTAGGTCCGCATACGGATACCCCCACTGTCCGCAGGCATCCGTTGTCTGCACGGTCTCCAGGGCCAGACCGACA
This sequence comes from Planctomycetota bacterium, assembly GCA_029552545.1. GTDB lineage: Bacteria > Planctomycetota > Phycisphaerae > Sedimentisphaerales > Anaerohalosphaeraceae > JAHDQI01. Next base: position 36,934 of record JAKPDO010000003.1, on the reverse strand, counting down.
TCAATAAACTGTCCGCCGGCAGTCTGATGACAATGCACGGCAATCAGATTGGATTGGCCTGCCCGCAGGGCTGCACGAGCCGCCGCGTTTATCGGAAGATAGACATAACTGGTCGTATAATTGGTAACGGTGGCCGCCAAAACACCGTTCAGATACACCTCGGCATCTTCATCATGATGAATCCGAAGCACGAGACGATTCATCTGCTCCGGCGTCAGCGACGGCAGAGTAAACGTCCGACGAATCCAGATATCCGATGTATTCCACACCGTCCCCACCACGGCGCCCGGCGTACCAGTCGTCCCGAATCCTCCAGGCCCCTCCGGCCAGCCGGAATCATTGAATCCTTCATTCATCCAGCCGGTATTCGGCTGGCTGGTCGTATAGCGCCACGTCTGGGCCGTTTTTTCAGACGTAGGAACAACCCCTTCAAAGGAGCGATTCATCGCATTGGACTGTCGAATTGCCGACACATCAGCTTTTATCACTTTTCGGTCATAGGTAATCAGACCGTTGATTTCTACCTCGACATCCGTAATCTGCGTATAAACCCCGGCACTGAGTCCCAGTTCATCCCGCAGACCGGCCAGCTGCTGAATATACGCATCATACAGCGCAGCCAGCTCCTGACCCGTATTGACCATCGTGTAGCCCCACGAATTCGGATTCCACATATGCCCCTCCACCCGCATTCCGATACCTCCGAATTCCCCGCAGACACTGGCTCGGGTTTCCGTCGGAGCCACACCGCCGGGCGCCGGATAGCTGTGCTTGTCAATCAGATGCCCGACCGGATAATCCGTCCAGCCGCTGGCACACGAAACCAGCCGCGACGGGTCCTGTTCCATTACCTTCTGCGTCAGACGCACTGTATCATACTGGCCCCATCCCTCGTTGAACACAATCCACATAATAATCGACGGATGATTACCCAGCTCCTCGACCATCTGCTCCAGTTCCCACTCAAACTGGATCCGCTGCGCCGCCGACGAATCACTTCGCATGCTCGGCATATCCTGCCAAACCAGAAGCCCCAGCTTGTCCGCCCAGTAATACCACCGCGCCGGCTCAATCTTTACATGTTTTCGCACCATATTGAATCCGAACGCCTTAATCATATCCAAATCCCACTTCAGTGCTTCATCCGTCGGCGCTCGGTAAAGCCCATCCGGCCACCAGCCCTGGTCCAGCGGTCCAATCTGGAAGACAAACTTTCCGTTCAGCAGCAGCCGCTGAACCCCATTCACCATCCCGATACCAATCTTCCGCATTCCAAAATAACTCTGCACCTCATCCAGAACGGTCGTACCCTGTTTAATCCGCACCTTCAGGTCATACAGATACGGGTCGTCCGGCGACCACAGCCGCACATTTCGCAGCCGCAGCTTCAAGTCTTCACCCGCCGCCCCGCTCACCTGGCCGGCTTTCTCGGTTCCCTGAAAGGCAACGGCTTCCACGGTCAGCCCCTGCACGGAACCGTTAACAATCGCCTTTACCCGCACCAGCTGATTGTCCACATCCGGCACAATTTTCAGCCGTTCAATGGAAACCTCCGGCACCGGCTCCAGCCAGACCGTCTGCCAAATGCCCGTGACCGCCGTGTACCAGATGCCGCTCGGATTCAAATCCTGCTTGCCGCAGGCAATCGCCTGGCTGTTCGTCGGGTCATACACCCGCACAATCACCTCCTGCGGCCCGCTGCCGGTCAAATGCGGCGTAATATCAAAAGTAAACGGATCATATCCGCCTTTATGAACCCCAACGGACGTACCGTTGACATAGACTTCCGCCTCCCAGTCCACCGCATCAAAATGCAGCAGAATCCGCCGGCCCTGCCAGTCGGTCGGCACCGTAAATGTCCGCCGATACCACAGACGCTCATGGTGCTCCATCACTCCGGAAATCGCCGATTCCACGGGAAACGGAACCAGAATCTCTCCCGACAGCGTCTGCCCTGTCGGCACCGGGTCCCCCGCATTGCCCGGCTGATACTGCCAGAGTCCGTTCAGATTCATCCACTCCGAACGAATCATCTGCGGGCGCGGATACTCCGGCAAAACAGCGGCCGGATTTACCTGTTGGGCCCACGGAGTCATCAGCGGGGCCTGCTTGAGCGTCCATCCGTATCCCGTCGTCCCCAAAAGAGCCGTCAGCAAAATTACTGTCATCCAGGCATTCCGAAATCGTTTCATACCTTATCCTTTCCCATCTTCACCTTCAGGTGGGTTTATTGTCCGCTTCGATTCTCACATCCGTCTTGACCGGGCACCGTGCATGCAAGCCATTCCTCCGCCAGATAGACCAAATCTTCCATATCAATCGCACAATCCAGCGTAAAGTCGGAGACGGCGTATCCCATCGCACCGCATTCATTATCAAGAAGCGTCACAATCACCGGCTCTACCTCCAGCCCGTCATACTCCGGATCCGAGACGCTTTCGACCGTCACCGAAAGAGCAATCTCCTGCCGGTCATTTTCCAGTTCCTCGTCGTCAATTGCCGTCACCAAAACCGCCTGCGGCACATTCCAGTCCAGCGGCGTAAAGGTCAGGGAAGTCCTGTCGAGCACCACCTGCCCGCGCTGAAGCTGTTCAGCGAGATGCACCGTCACAGTCCCTGCAGGCGGATTTTTCAGAGAGAAGAACAATTGCCCCTGCCCGCCGTTTTCGGGAATCGTCACGTCCGCCGGTTCTGCAAGGATGCCGGCATACTTGACTTCATAGAAGAGAAACTCCGACACATCCAGCGCCCGGCTGCAGATGCGAACCTCATCAATCAGGCCGAAAAACCGGTCGGTATGCGCTCCGTTATACAACCCCCGTGCGACCGACCAGCCGCCGCCGTGCCAGTCCGTCCCGACCGAATCATCCGCAACCAGCCGTGTATCCGGGCTGCCGGAAGCGGCCAGATTCGTTTCAGCAACCAGCTGATAGCCGAGCCCGGAGGATGTATCATTCAAATACAGCCGCAGCTGCCGTCCGTCACAGACCGCCGCCATATGATACCACCGACCGTCATAGCGAATCACACCCGACGCCGATACCGCCTCGTGCCAGTAGCCGGATACATCCGCAAACTTAATTGCTACGGCATCCGTCGGAAGAATCTGAAAATACAGCGCCGCCAAAGAACTGTTGACAGTCGCCACATTCCTTCCGTCACGGCCGACAATCGTCCGATAGCCGCTGCCGCTGGGCTTAAACGAGGCCTCAATTGTAAAGGCAAACGGCTCCCACGTCTCCAGATTCAGCAGAACATCCGATCGTCCCGCCGAAGAGGTAAACAATCCCGGAAGCAAATCCTCATTCTGAAGACCGAACTGGTTGGTCTGCTGAATCTGCGGAACCGCCGAGGCGGGCACATCCGTTCGATATATATGACCGGCAAAGGTATCAGACCAGCAGGACAAATGATTGCCGTTGCCGGAAGCATCCAGAACCGCCGGATAAAATGCACCGTTGGCCGGTCCGCCGTGCGGCACCCGCGCATCCGCCGGCCCTTCCTCAAACCGCCAGTAGGCCATCACACCGGGCATCCCGCGACGGCTGCAAAGAAAATCCTCCGGCGCCAAAGCCGCCTGACTGATTCGCACTTCATCGATATACCCGTAGGCCCGGTCCGTATGTCCGCCGTCACAAAGCCCTCGTCCGACCGACCAGTCGCCTGCATCCCAATCCGCGCCGTCGCCGGCCCCCGCCGTCAGGGAGGTATTCGGGCTGCCGCTGGCCGCTATATTCGTCTGTGCAATCAGCCGGTAGGCCGTATCCACCCCCAGCTGCATTAGATACAGCGACAGTGTCCGGCCGTCGCTGACACCGGCCATCGCATACCAGGGAACCCCCACTCCATCCGGATTCGTCGAATAGTTAAAACTGCTAAAAACGTTTGTAGACGAAACCGCCTGATGCCAATACCCTGACACGTCGCAGAACTTAATCGCCAGCCGATTATTCGGCGTCGCCTGGAAATACAACGCCGACAACGCCGGTGTACCCGTATTTGTCCCGTAGCTGTCCCGGCCCACAATCGTCCGGTATCCGCCATTCTCCAGCTTAAAAATTGCTTCGACCGTGAACGCCGCCGGACTCATCGTTTGCAGCTCGTCCGCCGAACACCACATCGCCGGCCCGCCGCCTGTGTTCTTCACACTCAGCGCATTCACAGCCCCGGTCTGCGGAATCGGGGTTACGCCGACTTCCGAACGATAGGCATACCCGCCGCCTCCGCCCGTGGACCAGACGCTCAAATGATTTCCTCGTCCCGTCCCATCCAAAATATCCGGAGCGTACACTCCATCGGAGGCCGTATGAACAACGAAACTGCCCGCTGTGCCGTCCTCAAACCGCCAATACGCCGCCGCCCCCGCATTCTCCGCAACAGCCGGTGCCGGCTGCGGCACACCGCGTGTAGCAGTCCCGTGCAGAATCCCCTGTCCGTCAAACCACATTGGGTCCAGACAGATAAAACGATTCCAGCTGATTTCCGTATCCGTCTTCTGATGATAAATATGCCATAAATTCCCCCGGGCATCCTTCACAATGGCTCCATGCCCCGGCCCGTAAACACCGTTGCCGCTGGAAACAATCGGGTTGCCTGCATATTTTGTAAACGGACCCATTGGATTTGCTGCCGTCGCATACCCCACTGCATAATAGGGTGAATCCGCGCCGCTGCCCGAATAAACCAGATAATAAAGCCCGTTGTGCTTGAGCATCCAGGGCCCTTCCGTCACCGACCCCCATTGCATCTCCCACGACTGGGACGGCTGCAGAATCATCTGCCGAGTGCCCGTCAGCTGCGTCGGACTGGACATCCGCTGCACATAAATATGCCCGACATCGCTGAAATACAGATAAAGGCTGCCATCCTCATCCTGGAACAGATGGGCATCAATAAAGCCGTTCAGCAGGACGCCTTGATTTACAAACGGCCCTGTGGGCTTGTCTGCCGTCGCCACTCCTATTTTGGAATCCTGCGTATAATACAGATAAAACGTTCCGTCCGCCTGATTGTAAAATACATCGGGCGCCCAGACATTCACACCGCCGGGTACAAAAACCTTCGGCCCTTTGCTCCAATGAACCAAATCATGCGAAGTATAGACATGATAACTGACATTATCTCCCGTAGGATACAGATAATAGATTCCCTCATAATAAAGAACCGCCGGGTCCGCCGGCCCAACTTCCGAAATAATCGGATTTGTATAGGTTGCCGCCGCCTGCAAACCGGCCGATGCGGCCAACCCAATCCAAAACATTATAATCCACAGGTTTTTTCGGCTTTTGCGCATAAGATAGTCTCCGTTTATCTGCCGGCCGACAGAGGGACTTCTTTGGCCATTCAGGTTTTTTGCCCGCCGGGGCAAACAGAGGCCTGAATACCCCCCATCTTCTTGAACTTGCTTTTCCAATTCCCTTTCGCGTCAAATAGAGAGAAGAAGCAGATGGAGGTTTCCCTCCATCCGCTTCTCCCATCGCCAACTGGATCCGCCTTACCGAAAAGACGTTCCTTACAAGCAATCCGGATACAAACCGCAGTTGAGCCACTGAGCCGCTATCTGAGCGAGGTCTCCGAGGTTCACAATGCAGTCGCCGTTCAGGTCATACTTGGCATCCGGACGAGCCGAGGTGACGCAGACCGACCGGCCGGTCGCCAGATTGTAAATCGCCGCTATCTCTGTCTCAGACAGCGGATAGTTGTACAGCTTCACCTCATCAATCTGACCGGCAAAGAAATGAAGGTTGGTCTGCAGGGACCCAATCCGCAAAACCTGCGGTTCGTCCTTGGTGCCCAGCGGAGCACTGCCGGTCGCCTCCAGGGACCCGTCCACATACACCCGAATCTCGCCGCTCTGGGCATCCCGCGTTGCCACACAGTAATGCCACTGGCCGTCATTCACAACCTTCGCGGACTGAACATTCCCGTAAGCGCCGCTGACATCACCGACGCCGAAGCAGAACACGCTGTCCCGAAGGGCCGTACCGAAATCATTGTGGTTGTAGCCGGCAATCTCACCGTCCACCAGTCCGTTTCCGTCAAACCAGCCGTTGCCTACACCTGCCGTGGAGGTGGTCTTAATCCACATCGCAATCGTCATACCGTTCTGGATGGTCCGCGGAATCTCGACCGCTTCATCAACCCCGTTCAGGGAAATACACTGTCCCTGCACACCGGCTTCATAGGTCATCGGCAGTTTGACCGCCGTTCCATGATAACCGTTGACTGAATCATCCAGATTGTTCTCAAAGGCATACCATGCCATCAGACGCTTGACTTCCAGATAGGCCGGTGCCGAACTTGCTGTGACAGGACTGTCGTTGCTGACCACACAGTAATAGAATCCTTCGTTCGCAACAGACACGTTGGAAATCGTCAGCGTCGGACTGCTGGTGCCCACCTGCACATCATCCGCCGGTGTCGCATTCGATTTATCCGTTGACTTGTACCACCGGTAAACGGCCGGACTGACGCTGAATGCTCCTACTTCAAACACAGCCGTTCCGCCCGCATCCACCGTCACGCCTGTCGGATCCTCCGTAATCACCGGCGAGGAGTACAGCGACTCAAACGTCCAAATCTCGCTGACGGGGTTGTTCGGGTCCACATTCAGCAGCGTGCTCTGCCCGACCGTAAACGACTGCTGGTGGCCTTCGAGAGCAGCAACAACGGCCCATCGATAGACCTTATCAAAGTTCCAGGTCATCTGATAAGACCAGTTCGGTATATTGTCCGGATCCACCCCGGTGGCCCCGACATAATAAAGATTCGGGTCCGTTGTGTCAGCAAGACCAACAAACACATACTGATCCACAACCGCCGGATTGACCAGATTGCTCGAATTCAAATCCGGATCCCGCGGGGCCTTCCACTGAAGGGTTGCCTGGACATTGTTATGCACCAAATCCGGCTGAAGCTGCACAGACGGCGAATAGGCGCTGGAGCCCATCAGGAACGAAGCCGGGGTCAGAGCCGAATCCGAAATCCGTACCTCATCAATATAGCCGTATGCCCGGTCCGTATGGCCGCCGTTATACAGTCCGCGGCCCACCGACCAGTCGCCTGCATCCCAGTCCCCACCGTCTCCGGCTCCGGCCGTCAGGGCCGTATTGGGACTTCCGCTGGCTGTCAGATCCGTTTGAGCAATCAGCCGATATCCTGTATCGACGCCCAGCTGCATCAAATACAGCGACAGGGTCTTGCCGTCGCTGACGGCCGCCATCGCATACCACGGAACCCCGATGCCGTCCGGATTTGTCGGATAATCAAAACCGGTGAAAATATTCGTTTCGGAAACGGCCTCATGCCAATAGCCGGCCACATCGCAGAACTTAATCGCTAATGCATTGTTCGGAACTGCCTGAAAATACAGAGCCGCCAGCGCCGCATTCCTTGTGGCGCCCGCCGTATTGGTTCCATAACTGTCCCGTCCCACAATCGTCCGATAGCCGCCGTTTTCCAGCTTGAAAATGGCCTCTACCGTAAACTGGGCGGGCGTCATATACTGAAGCCCAGGGGCCGAACACCACATTGCCGGACCCCCGCCGGAGTTCTTCACGCTCAGCAGATTCGCCTCTCCGGTCAGACGAAGTTTCGGCGTGCCCACTTCAGAGCGATAGATATATCCGCCGCCTCCGCAGGTCTGCCAGACACACAGATGATTGCCGTTCCCTGACACATCCGGAATGTCCGGATAATAAACCCCGTTCGGCCCTGTATGAACCACACAAGACGCGGGGGTTCCGCCCTCAAACCGCCAATAAGCAACCGTGTTGGCCAGTACAGGAGCACTGATCAAACACAAAATTGCCGCTGCCATACACACCTTTTTCATATCTGTCTCCTGCAAAACTTCCGTTTTTCCTTACTGCTTGCGACGAAGCAGTCCCATAGCACCCAAACCCATCAAAACAATGCTGGCCGGTTCCGGAATCAGAAATTCGCTGACCGACAGAGCCGCATCCGAAATCCGAACCTCATCCAGGAACCCGTACGCCCGGTCCGTATGACCGCCGGCATACATTCCGCGGCCGACCGTCCACGTGCCGGCAATCCAGTCAGACCCGCTGCCCTGTCCCATCGTCAGCGCGGTATTCGGACTGCCGCTGGCCGCGATATTCGTCTGGGCAATCAGCTGCCAGCCCGTTCCGGCGCCGATCTGCAGCAGATACAGCGAAAGCGTTGAACCGTCGCTCACGGCCGCCATGCTGTACCACGGAACGCCGATGCCGTCCGGATTTGTGCCCCAGTCAAATCCCGTAAAGATGTTCGAAGCCGAAACCGCTTCATGCCAATAGCCCGAAACATCACAGAACTTGATGGCAAGGCCGTTGCCCGGAATCGCCTGGAAATACAATGCCGCCAGGTCCGGATTCCCCGCAAAAGCCCCGCGGCTGTCCCGGCCTACAATCGTCCGCCATCCGCCGTTTTCCAGCTTGAAAGTCGCCTCAATCGTAAAGGCCGAAGGGGTAATAGTCCGAATCGGATCATCGGGATTCGTAAACAGAGTCGGATATCCGCCGGTGTTCTTGACGGCAAACTGATTGGGCTGGCCTGTCCGCGGAACATACGAAATCCCTACATCGCTCCGATATTGATACCCGGCCCATCCTTCTGTCCACACAGAAAGACCATAGCCGTTGCCGGAGCTGTCGGCCGTCCCTTCATAATAAACACCGTCCGGCAGCCCGCCGTGCGAAACCTGGGCCCGGTCCGGGCCTTCCTCAAACCGCCAGTACGCAATGGTCGATGCCTGAACCGACATCGCCGCAATACACATCATTCCCAATACCGTAAGAATCCTGCTCTTCATCGCTTCTTTCCTCCACTAAAATAAGGGTTCATGAATTCACTTCTCCCAAACTCCTCACAACACACTCCACTTCACACACACTTCACACTCCTATCACATCTGTACACAAAAACGTGCTCACATCTCCAGCCGCGGATTGCCGAAAACGCACCAGTCCGAATCCGTCGCCCGCATTCCCGGCTGGCCCGGATGGTCCACATCTCCGCCGTCCGTCGTCACCAGCGTCAGAAACCGCTCCGTCTCCTTCAGCTCAATCCGAATCGGAACAAATTGGCTCTTGTCCTGCAGACGCGTATGGAACCGCACCTGCCCGTCCACCAGAACCCACACCTCTGCATTCGGCGTTCGATCAATATCCGAAGACAAACCGGTCTCCGCTGCAAAATGAGTAAACCGAAATCCTGTCGGCAAATCCTTCCGAATCGCCTTCAAGTCAAATGTAATCCCCAGATTGGCATGCATAAAGAGACCGGGATAATCCGCTGTCCCGAATTCCCGCCCCCCTATCTGACAAGTGGCCTTCCGGTAAATCGCCGTCGTCAGGCCCCTCGCCGCTCCATTCACAATCTCGGCAAAGAAAATATTATTGGTCGGCGGACACTCCTGAAAAATATGCCCCTGACTGCTGACAACCTGCGGACGGCTGCCTTCCGGCACAAAAACCCCGTCAATATATCGTTCGCCGGCAAGAGACCGATATTCCCGGCTTCCTTCCCGGTCCTCGCCTCGAATCTCCCCGCGCTTGCCGCTGCGCGGGTCAATCCCGATTTCCGGAGTTCCGGTCCCCCATCCGTTGCCTCCCCCGACAATATCCGCCAGACTCAGGGCCTTCTGCCCCCGCCAGACCACATTCGCCTTCGAATTAATCTGACGAACAAAAAGAGAATCTGCCATCGGAATCTCCTGAACCTCCGACGTCAGGCCGGACACTCGCCAGCCCATTCCCTCTTTGGCCTCGACACTCACCTTCCGCTGCTTGTCTCCGGCCAAAAGACGCGTCAGTCCGCGGCTCACATGAAGTTCCGTCGTCCCGTTAAAGTCCGACTGAACCCCGAACTCCGTTCCCAAATCCACCACCATCACCGTCGGCGTTACGACGGAAAATCCCAGTGCCTCCTGCGGCACAATGCAGTACAGCCGCCCATACTGCATCCGAATCCGGTCCTCTGACACGATTTCAAACTCGGCGGGGCCTTCCACAGTCACCAGTGCGTTGTTGTCAAATTTCAGACTCGCCACTCCGCCGCGAAGATAATGACTCCTGCGGGTCGCAAGACGCGTTCCGGCCTTTAAAGCCCCGTCCGTCTCTCCCCACTTGGCCTGAATGCTGTCCTCCAGCGTCGCCACTTCCACCCCGCGGCGGAATGTCACCAGATGAGCATAAACAACCACCATCAGAATCGCCGCCGTTGACAGAATCAGCGTATAAATCGACAGTTTGCTCACCCGCGGACGGGTCTTTGGAATCTCTTTCGAAGGAGCGGATACAGCATCGAGGGTTTCCTTAGACACCGGAACCTCCGGAGCCGTCTGCTCATCTTCAGCCAGCGCCTGCCATAAATCTGCATTCAGGAGACTGTCCGCCGGTCCTGCAGAATCCGCAGAATCCAGCCGTGACTCTTCGTAAATCTTCACGGCTGTATAATTCTTGATAAACTCCCAATACTCCTCCGCCGCGCCTGAACTCTGAAACCAGCGTTCCAGCTCCGCCAGACCCGCATCATTCAAATCGCCTTCAATCAGCCGCAGCAGCAGCTCATATTTCCGGTATGGTTTTAATGAGTCCGAAGGATTCATATCGCCCCGCTGGCAACCTTTCGCTCAATGCACAACTTCAGAAAATGAAGAATTCGAGACAGACTCTTATACAGCGAATCCGCCGAACGGCCTGTGTACTGCGATAGCAGCTTCACCGGTATATTTTCATGAAAACGGAAAGAAATCAGCTTGCGGTCCACATCCTTCAGCGACTGCAGACAGGACTTGAGGGCGGAAACCCGCTGTCCGATATCGTCCTGCCCTCCTTCAGCAATCCGAAGAATCTGTCCGTAAACCGAATCCGAAAACAATTTCCGAGACCGCTTGTTGGCCCGCAGATATTCCAAAACCTTATTGCGGGCGATTCCCAATGCCCAGGCGGCAAACGGCTTGTCGGGCTCATATGTTTCAAACCGTTCCCACAAAATCACACTTGTCTCCTGAAACAGCTCCTCCGCGTCATTGCGGTTATGAATCACAGACAAAATAAAAGCAAACAGCTTCGTCTGGATGCCCGCATACAGCCGTAAAAATCTTGCATGTTGAGAACTGTTCGAATTCATCTAAAAATGCCGCTTCTGAAAAATCATCACCACCAGAACCACATATTGTTCGTTGCAACCCGCGGATTCATCCGCGAGAAGTTCCGCCACTCGGCATGTCCGTCTGCAAAGGATACAATTCCCCCTTCCGGCAGCAAAGATACATTGTTTCGCTGACGGGCAAAATGGTTCGTATTGTCCCAGAGAGTCCCGCCGCTCAGCTCATCAATCCCGCCCTCCGTCAGCTGGTCAAATCTGCTGGTCTGACGGTTCGTTCCATTACTGATAACCGCGTCCATAATCAGTTCACGAGAACTGGCGGCCTGAATCTGAGAAATCCGGCGAATCCATTTGGCCCTCTCACGCGGATTCACAAGTTCCGGAGTCTGCGTCGAGCGTAAAGTCCCTGAAGAATCAACCATTGCCTCAAACATGTAAATATAAGGCAAGACCCGATAATACGCCTTTGTATTCAACCCCCGCTCCTCCCGAAGCGGAACCGGATTCGGATACGGTCCGCTTCCCAGCCAGCTGAATTGCCAAAAACGAGCATCATCATAGCGCTTGACCTTATTGGCCGGGCAAAAGAATGTCTTATTGTCGTCGAAACCGGCATAATGCGAGAGTTGATTGGTAGTCTCAAAAAGAACATCCCAGAGCCAGAACAAGGTGGCCCCTTGTTCCGGCTTAAAAAGGGGTACTTGCGAATCATTGTCATTCGAATACAGCAGGGTTCCTAATGCCTGTTGTTTCAGATCATTAGTACAAAGCACTTTCTGGGCATAAAGCTTCGCTCTGGAAAGCGCCGGAATCAGCACCGCCAGCAGCAGAGCAATAATGGCAATCACCACCAGCAGCTCAATTAATGTAAACCCCTTCGCTTGTCCCTCCCTGACCTGAGCATATTTACCGAACCTTCTTTCCATTCGTTCAAATTCCTTTCAATAACCCTTATTGTGGAACGTCCAAATCCACAAAACACTTAATTGGAAAGATTCCAAGCTTTCCTACTTTTACTTGATTCTTATTCGAAAAATTGGAAGGGAAATCTCAAAAAAACACCCCAAAAAACAAAAACCTTTAACAAAAATAGACTTAGAAAAAAGACAATTGGTTGAAGTTTACAAAAAATAGATTATATATATCTACAATATCCCCTTATCCTCATCCATTTTTATACAAAATAACAAGAACTAAACGGTTATAATTTTGGAGAGAATCTTTAACTATGCAGGAAGACCTTTAATGACGGCAGAACAAGACGAAAAGAAAAATCTTTGTAAAGAAGATATCTTTTTTCGCCATTACACCCAAAGCCAAAGCGAAATCTATACCTATATTCTCACGATGGTCCCAAACTCCGCCGATGCCGAAGACATTTTTCAGGAAACGTCCTCGATGATGTGGCGAAAATTTGAGGAATTCAAACCCGGAACCAGTTTCACCGCTTGGGGCTGTAAAATTGCCTACTTCCTCATCCTGGAGCATCGTCGAAAAACCGCCCGAACTCCTCTGCGGTACTCTTCTGAAACCCTCCGTCTTCTCTCAGAAACCTACACGCAGCATCAGACCGAAAAACCTCGAAGGGTTGAAGCCCTGAAAACCTGCATCAGACGGTTATCGGAAAAGGAGCGGCTGCTGATCAATCTTCGATATCAGCAGGCCCTGCCGGTCAAACAAATTGCTCTGCAATGGGGAAAGTCTATCGAATTAATCTATAAAAACCTCGCCAAAATCCATTGTTTTCTCTTCGAATGCATTCAGCGAAATCTCCTTTCGGAGCACTCCTGATGGAATCCGTTCGTGAAAAGTTTGAAATCACCCAAACCATCCTCCGGATTCTCGACGGCTCGGTCTCACCGGAGGAATTTGAGTCCTTCGAAAAACTCCTCCAGACCCGCCCTGACGTGCGAACCTTCTATCTTTCCGTCATTGAAAACACCGCCCAATTCCAAAAAACCCCCGGCATCCTTCAATGGGAGCTGGCAGAAGAAGACGAAGAAGGTCTCCTCAAGCAGGAATTGTGGCTCTCTCTGGCCGAAATGGAGCAAGTCTCTCCGGCCGTCAGAATCAAAAAAGAATCTCCGACTCCCCTCGCTCCCGCTCCGACACCCAAACCTTCTTCGACCTTCCGCAAAACCAGTCTGCTGCCGATGCTTGCCTCGATTGCCGCCGCTCTGATGCTTCTTCTATATACGCACTGGATGCCGGTTCGCGATACCCAGCATGGACAAATTCTCGAAACCTTTCAGGCACGCTTTGATGAAGAATTTGAACAGTACTCCCCCGGCGCTTCGCTCGGAAAACAGACCCTTCGTCTTCAGCAGGGACTTGTACGCATCCGCACTGAGCAAGGTGCCTTTGTTCTTCTCGAAGGTCCCGCTGAATTCCGTCTGGAAAACGACAACCAGCTGTTTTTGATTCAGGGGAAACTGACCGCCGATGTCCCCAAAAACGCCGCAGGATTTACGGTTCGAACCCCCTCCGCCTGCATCCTTGATTATGGAACCAAATTCGGCGTCCTGATGGACCAGTACGCCAAAACCGAAGCCCACGTCCTCGAGGGGTCTGTCGAAATGCGTCTCGGTTCCGACCTTCGCACTTCCCAAAAAGCCGTGCGTCTCACCGCCTTTCAGGCCGCCTCCGCCTCCGGACACATCCTTGCCCTCATCCCCCCGAAAGTCCAGGATTTTACCTATCGGATTCCTTCACCTTTTGAAGCATCCGTCCAGACCCTCGAGCCGCTCCTTTATCTTCGGCTCAAAGAAAAACTCCCCCAAACCTTCTCCGACATCACGGGGAAAAGCGGCTTGCAGATTCAGTTTTCCTCAGAACCGCAAATTGTTCAAGGGCCTTTCTCCAGTCCGGCCGGTCCTTCCTACGCCCTTAGAATGATGCCGCAGCAGTCCGTCCGAATCTCCGAAGTATGGCCGATCTTTGAAAATGATTCCGGCGACTACACTGTCCTTTGCTGGCTCCGGCCGGATAGCATCGAGCCCCAGCTTATCTGGTCTCACCGGAGTGCTCAAAACATCCCTGCCGTCCCGGAAAACTCCTACTACCGAATCCTGCGCATCACCGAAGAAGGCAGGCTGGAACATAGCGCCTATTATCCGAATCGCCGGCCGGACGCTCAAAAAGTCAATTCCATTCTCAGCGACCGTCCCCTCGAGCCGGACCGGTGGTACTTTCTTGCCGTCACCCACGCCAAGGGAGCTCTTAAATTAATGTACCTGAACGGGCGACTGTGTGCCCAATCCGCCCGTCCTCAGGAAACCCCGCTCGAACGGTACACAGAGCTGTCCTTCGGACGCTCTCTCGATGAACTCGGGACTGGATTTTCCGGTGCCATCACAGACATCGCTTTCTTCAATCGAGCCCTCTCTGAAAAAGAGATTCAGCATCTGTATCAAACCGCCCTGCGAAGATAACCCTTCAGCAATATGGAAGAAATGGAAGAAACCGTTTTCATTCGCTGCTTCCTTTGTTAAGATGACACACAGGAGATGGAAATGAATCCGTCAAACAAAATCAATCGCCGTACCCTGCTTAAACAAGGCACACTCGGAGCCGCCGGGCTGCTTTTGAACCGAATGGCCCCTTCCCTTTTCGCCGGCTCTTCCACCCCAAAACCGAACCTTCTGATTGTCCTTGCTGACCAGCTGGGACTTAACCACTGCGGCTATGCCCGCTATTGGAACGGCACCCACTATACGGGCCAAGCCGTCACTCCGAATCTGGACCGGTTTGCCGCCCAAAGCACCAACTTCGTCAACACTGTCGCCAACACCCCCGTTTGTTCGGCCTTCCGGGCCACGCTGATGACCGGCAAGTACACCACCAGCCACGGTTTGGTCATCAACGAGCTGCGGTTCAATCCCAATCAGGACTGCCTCGGTCATGTCTTGACCCGCGCCGGCTATCAAACCGCCTATATCGGCAAATGGCATCTGTATGCCAACGTTCTCGGCGACCATGACAACCCGAATAACTCTTTTATCCCGCGCGGCGTTCACCGGCTCGGCTTTAACGGCTTCTGGGCCGCCTATAACTTCCATCACGATTACTACAACACCTACTACCACACTGAATCCAAAGAAAAAATCTACTACGGCCCCGGCGTCTATGAACCCGATGCCCAGACAGATTTGGCTATGAACTGGCTCCAATGCAATGCCGTCAAATCCTCCCGGCCTTTCGCGATGGTTCTGTCCTGGGGCACGCCTCACGACCCGTGGAACGACGAAAACGTCCCCGCCGAATATCGGGACATGTTCGCAAAGACTTCTCTGCCCAACCCGCCCAACTACAAACCGACCAATGACCCTTATGCAGACAACTGGGCTCGACTGTCCGACGCTGAACGTGCCTCCCTCGAAAAGTGGCGACGAAACTACTACGCCATGACAACCAACCTCGACTGGAACTTCGGACGGCTGATGCAGTTTCTTGACGCCAGCGGCCTGGCCGAAAACACCATCGTCGTTTTCTCCTCCGACCATGGGGAAATGTTCGGTTCACAAGGCCGCCGCGCCAAAAACATTTTCTATGAAGAGGCGGCCCGCATTCCTTTTTTGATTCGATGGCCCGGGCATATCCCGGCCGGTGCCGTCTCCGATGCCTGCCTGTCCGCCGTCGATTTCGCCCCGACATTCCTCGGCCTGCTCGATCTGCCCATCCCCTCTCGATGGGAAGGAATGAATCTGGCCCATCTGGCTTTGGGACAATCCGGTCCGCAGCCGGAGTTCGCCTTTCTGCAGGGAACCGGGGCCACCGCCGCCTGGGATGTCGGCCACGAGTGGCGGGCCGTCCGAACCAAGCGCTTTACCTATGCCAGATTCCGCATCTCCCGGGCGAATGCGCCGCAGGAGCTCCTGTTTGACAACCAAAACGACCCTTATCAAATGACGAATCTGGTGCCCAATCCGGAGTACCAGACGACCCTGCAGGACCTTCGCAGCAAACTGAATGACAAAATGGCCTCCCTCGGCGATACCTTTGAAGCCGTCACTTACTATCGCGACAACTGGACGGACGGAAACCGGGTTATTCTGAGAGGAGCCAGGGGATAACCGAACGATGGTTCAGCCGTTTACACTGCTCATCAAACCGGCGGGGCCAGACTGCAATCTGGCCTGCCGGTACTGTTTTTATACCCCCAAAAAGACCCTCTTTCCCGACTCGCCCTGCCGGATGAGCGAAGCTGTCCTCGAAACCCTTTGCAAACAGTACTTTCAATTGCGTTTTCCTATGAATGCATTCGCCTGGCAGGGAGGCGAACCAACCCTGATGGGGCTGGATTTCTACAAAAAAGCCGTCCACTTCCAGGCACAATACCGAACCCAAGAACAATCCGTCCAAAACACATTCCAGACCAACGCCGTCCTTATCGATGACAACTGGTGCCGCTTTTTCGCCGAACACAACTTCCTTCTGGGCATCAGTCTGGACGGTCCGCAGGAAATCCACGATTTTTATCGAAAAGACCATGCCGGCCGCGGCACCTACAGCCGAGTCCTCCGGGCAATTGACTGCTGCCGAAAGGCCGCCGTCGAATTCAACATCCTTGTCCTGCTCAGCGACCGCAATATCACCGAGCCGGACCTCCTGTTTGACTTCTTCACAGCACAGGGATTTACCTTCCTCCAGCTGGTCCCCTGCTTTGAAATCGACCCTGATAATCCCCCTCAGCCCGCTTCCTGGAGCATTACCGCCGAGCAATACGGCCGCTTCCTGTGCCGGTTTTTCGACCGCTGGCGGGACGGCTGGACGGAAAGACTCAGCGTCCGCACCTTTGACAACTTTATAAATGTTCTGGCGGGCGGCCCTCCCGCTGAATGCATCTTCGGACGGCTTTGCAGCGATTATCTGGTCATCGAGCATGACGGCAGTGCCTACTGCTGCGACTTCTTTGTCACACCGGAAACGCGTCTGGGCAGTCTCCTCGATACCCCGCTCGAACAGCTGGCGGCCTCCCCGGTTAAGCAGAATTTTATCCGCCGAAAACGCCGAATCGCCGACTCCTGCCTGGTCTGCCGCTACCTGGACCTGTGCGGCGGCGGATGCCTCAAAGACCGAATCCCCCTAACAGGAACGGAAAAAACCCCCAGTTACTTCTGCCGGGCCTACAAGATGTTCCTGGACCACGCCCTGCCTCACCTCCGGGCACTGGCTGCCTCCGCCGTCCAAAAACTCCGGAAACAACCCTCTTCTGCAAAAAGATAGAAGGTCATCCCCCTATCAATCCGACCGAGTAGGACAGAACATTCCCAACCGCCGCAATCAGAAAGGCATGCCTCCACTTCAGAGGCAAAAACGGCTCATCCCGGAACATTTCCACAGAAGAAATCAGCTTAACCAGAAGCCCATCCAGGCCGACAACAACCGCCTCGGCAATCCAAATCTGAGGTACAGCATCTGCAAGAGGCCGAAACAAAAAATAATAAATCAGCAGGTTCCCGACAAACAGCGCCGCATACACCGGCTTCAGGCAGATCCCCCAGAAAAGCAAAAGAAGGGTCTCGATCCCCGTTTCCACAATCTCGGCGGCACTCAAAACAAGCCAAAAGGAAAAACTGCTGAGAGGGTCAACAACAATTATAGGATTGGCAAAGACTTGATACGTTAAGCCCGTCAGAAAAAACCCGATGACAATCCACCGCTTCATTCCTCAATCCCTGCTGCTTCATTCAGGATATATTTTACCAAGCTCCGAACGGCGAAATCAATCCTCATTTCCCCGAAAATCTCCAAACATGCTTCCGCTAAACCAGAAAAGAAAAAAGCCGTCCCTACTTGAGACGGCTTTCAAACATCGATTCATGTACAGAAAAAGTAATTATTTCCTGCGTCGAATCCCCAGCAGAGCCCCGGCCGCAGCCAGCAAACACGTCGTCGGCTCCGGCACTTCCTTCAAAGCCAATCCGTCATACCACGTCCGGTCATACCAGCCGCCCTGGGAGGCATCCGACGGCTTGTCATCCAGATAGACGCGTATCCGGCCGTTCCCATCCGCCGCAATCGTTCCGATGGTTCCCGTAAAGACCCAGCGGTCGCCGTCCTGAATTCCCTCAATCCGAGTGCCTGCAATCGCCCCGCTGTTGACATCCCCGAGCCGGTCAAACAGCAGCATCGCGTCCAGAGCAAATCCCGCCCGAATGCACCAGTTCTGGCTGTTCGAGGACCAATAGACCACATCGACCTGATAGAGCTGCCCGGGCGTCAGGCCGGAGACGGTTGTCAGAATTGCGACGCTGTCTTCCCGACCGCTGCCGGTACCGCTGGATTCAAAGATATCCTTCGTTGTGCCGTTGAATACCCCCTGCTGGTCATACCCGAACGCCCTTCGGCCCCACAACCCGTCCGGAGCGGTAGCTGTCGTCCACCAGGCATCAACATCCCCGTCACTGGCCCGGGCTGTATTGCCTGATGCGCCGCCTTCGGCATCCACATAAATCACCGCCCACACCGGCACACCGGCCAGAAGAAGCATCAGCCAAATCAAACCACACCTTTTCATCATTCTTTCCTCCACAAATAGTTTACAACTCCTGTTCTAATATGCTCACATTTTTCCTAACACACCTCACACACGTTTTTCACAGACAATTCGAAGACGGAACCATCGTACAGGACAGCCAGTCCGATGCCAGCTCCGCAAACTCATACAAATCTACGACGCAATCCGGCTCACCCGAAGCTCCCGTCCAATCCGCCTCCGGACGGTTCACACACACATCCCCCTCCCAGCCGCTGTCCAGCCATTGTTCTCCCAAAACCGCCAAATCCGCTATATCCGTTCGGCAGTTCCGGTCAAAATCAAACGGCTCAATCCGATAACACGCCCGCCCTTCCTCATACAGCAGCCCGATCTCCTCCGGTCTCATCGCAAAACTGTAAATCCGCACATCATCAATCTGTCCCGTCCAGTATCGGGCTGCATCCGACCGGTTCCCGATATACACCGGGTCTGTTCGTTCATTGACGGCCTCCGATGTCAGGGCAAAAGCATCCAATTGTCCGTCTACATACAGCCGAATACTCCCTCCGTCATACGTCGCCGCCAGATGATGCCACTGCCCGTCCACCACCGGAATATCTCCATTGGCCTGAAACTCATAATTGGGAGAATTGAAATGGAAGGAGACATAATTGGTCGAATTGTTTCGGCACAGACGCCAGGAATACCGTCCCTTGCCGATGATTGTCGCCCACGCCGTGCTCAATCCGCTGGTTTTGACCCAGACGGAAATCGTCCCGCCGCCGGCCAGCGTTAAATCAGCGCTGTTCGTGCAGTTCAGATAACTGCTGCCGTTCAGAGAAACAGACTGCCCGAAATAGCCGGTTGTAAACGAGGGACTCCCCACGCCCACCGCATCATATCCGTTTCCGCTGACATCCTGATAGGAACCGTCCAGCGGCCAATAGGCCAGCAAATCCGCCTTCATCAGCATTGCCGAGGTGGAAATGGCCGAGCCGGCTGAATTCGACACCACACAGTAGTACCGTCCGAAATCACCGGTCCCCACCTCCTCCAGAACCAGAACCGGTGAACCTTCTGCGATTAGAACATCCGAACCGGATGGGTTGACCTTATACCACGCAAATGAAAGCGGCTCCAGCCCCGCTGCCTCCACCTCAAAAACGGCCCGTCCGCCTGCCGGAACGCTCACCGGCTCCGGCTGTTTGAGAATCTCCGGCTCATACGGCAAAATCGGCTCCGGGTCAAACATCGCAACCACCTGCGTGTTATAGCTCGTATATGTCGAATACGTCCCCCGCATCCAGAGCAGAATCGTCCCCTCGCCCCCGATGGGGATAATCGGCCGAAGATTATCCACGGTTGAGTTCTTTGTTATATACTCCCAGGTCCAGGTCGCCCCGCCGTCGGCTGTTATGCCGCGGAAAATCTCATAATGACGCTTCCCATCCGCCCCGCTGATCAGCGGCTGGCCCGTCACAGGATGAGCATTTGTGGAAATATAAACCACATTCGTCTGTTCCGGGTGAATCGCCGCCAGCCCCGAATAATCATTCTCCGCCGAATACAGCGCGGTTCCCGCATACGCCAGCGGATACGTCCGCATCTGACCGCCGTCCCACCGGGCATAAAAATACCGCAAATCGCTGCCGTCAAAGGTTCCGCTGGAGGCAACCTGTACGGAGAAAATCATCACCGGCATGCCGTCTGCATCCAGATGAATATCCGTCGGCCAGGCCCGATGCGTCCAATCCCCGGCATACACCACTGTCAGTGTTTCCGGCGCCGCCGCATCCGTCGTCGTAATATCCCGCACCTTCACCCCGTCCATCCGATACAGCCCGCCCTGATAGACATAGCCGGCAAAAATGCTCGTCCCGCCGTAGCCGCTGCTGTAATACTCCCGCGGATGGGCGTTGGAGCAAACCAGAAAAACCCTGTCGAAATTATTGGAAGCGTATTTCACATACGGACGCTGCCCGTCTTTTCGAAGCAGCCAACCCCCATACGACCAGGTTTGCCCGTTATCATCCGAAACAATAAAATTCGGATTGTAATTCTCTCCCCGATAAAAATCATAAATCCGTCCGCCGCCGTTTTCACCGGCCAGTCGGAACAGATTCGAATACGACGTGCTGGCTCCGCGCGTCAGCTGAACATCACTCCCCCAGACCGTCGCATCAAACGGATTGACGCTGATGCGCCGGTGAATCAGATTGTCCGACAAATGCCGCGTGTACATCGCCAAAAGCCGGCCGTCCGGCAGTTCCAAAAATGCGGGCACATCATGGTCATCCGCCTGAAGATTGTCATGCAGCGTCACCCGAACCGCCGTCCCGCTGTCCAGGTCGTACGACACTACTTCGATATCCCCGTTTCGAAGACTGCCGCCGGCGCCGGCCCCGTTGGCAATCGAGCCGACAATCAGTTTGCGTCCCTGCACAATCACCCGCTCATCCTGATACCAGCACCATCCGCCGTTGTCATTGAGCACAACCAGCGGTCCGGCAAACGTCCAAACACGGACTCCAAGCAGCCAAAACCAAATCCATCCAGCCGTTCTCATCATGATGCCTTTCTGAGGTCCTCTCATCGGAAGTCCCCCCAAAAGGGGGCCTGTGCCGAACGGCACAGACCCCGTTGTGAACATTCTCTTCCCTTTCACTCACATGCAGATGCCGGTATCAGATTGCAAACCAGCCATTGCCGCGCAATTTCCGCCAGGTCATACAAATTCACTTTGCAGTCCGCCTGTCCTTCCGGACCGCTCAAATCCATCTCCGGATTGTCCACACAAACGGATGCACCCGGCACAAAATCCACGTACAGCTGGGCAATCGATGCCGCATCGAGAGCATAATTATAAATCCGCACATCATCCAGCCCGCCGGAGAACGGCCAGCTGAAGACTCCCGCCGTGCTTTTTTCGGTGGCGCCGATGACAACAGGGGCGGATGCGCCGGTGCTGAACGGAACCGCTCCGCTGCTGACCTGCTGACCATTGCGGTACAGCGCCGCCGTCGTCCCGTCAAACACCACCGCCACGTGCGCCCACTGCCCAATCGGCAGCGGCCCCGAAGAAATCGCCGTATTGCTGCCGTTTTTGTACACCACGTTGTTATTCGTCTGGTCCACCTCGAGCTGCCACATCATTCCGTCCGCCGCAAACGAAGCCCGCTTGGCAATCAGTCCCTGCCAGCTGGCCGGTTCCGTCTGCCCGTTCCATCGGGCCCACAGCGAAACTGTTATCTGCCCGGTGTAAGCGGAAGGATTCCACGTTCCTGCATCGGCAAATCCGTTTTCCGAATTCACCTGAACAGCCCCAAACGCCTGTCCGTCCGCACCCACCAGAAAAGCCGGGGCTCCGTTCGGGACGGCCGCATGCCCTTCTCCGCTTGCATCCAGATACTGCCCTGCCTGATAATCCGACTGATTCATCGTCCAGCGGGCGACAAGCCGTTTGACGGCAATGCTTGCCGCATTGGAATTCGCCGAACCCAGTTCATTGCTCGCCCGACACCAATACAGCCCTTCATCCGACGCTGCCGCAGCAATCGTCAATTGGGAACTGTTCGCTCCCCAAATGTGTCCTGGCTCATTCGACAGCGGCTGACTCGTATCCCCGGAGGTCCCTTTATACCACTGATACGTAAAGTTTCCGATGCCCGCCGCCGCACTCAGCACAGCATCCTCTCCGACAAAGACCGCCGTATTAACCGGCTGATACCCGATGGGCGGATTGAAATCAGGCATCGTTTTGACCGTTTGAAAGGACCAGACAACACCCGTTACTACGCTGTTATCATCCAGAATCTCATCGACCCGCCAGTAATACGTCTTATTCGGCTGCAAGGCAGGCATCTGTGTCTGGCTCTGTCCCGCCGGCACCGTCGCCAGCAAATCGTCCGCATCCGCCAGATTCGGGTCATCATCAAAATAAACCTTGTGCAGCAGAATCTTCGGGTTCTCCTGATTCAGATGATTCGGGTCCCGCATCGGCGTAAACAACAGCACTGCCGTCGAAGTCGGCACATTCACCGCTCCGTCCGCCGGCGAAGGAGCAAACGGCACATTGTACACCTCATAAAGGAGTCCGTCGTACCACGTCCGGTCATACCAGCCGCCCTGGGAGGCATCCGACGGCTTGTCATCGATAAACACCGACAGTATTCCGTCCGCGCCGGCGGGTTTATAGCCCAGATACGCCGTCAGTTCGTTTCGGTCTCCTTCCGTTTTGCCTGTGCGAGTCCCGGCCGTCGCTCCTGCCGCACCGGTAAAGTCATACAGCGGCAGATTCGACGACGTCAGACCCGCCCGAACACACCAGTTCTGACCGTTGGCCGACCAGTACACCACCCACAATTTGTAGTACATCGCCGGCTGCAGACCGGAAATGGTCGTCTTGATCATCGGACTGTTTTCTCGTCCGCTTGCGGTTCCGCTCGATTCGAGAATATCGCTGTCTCCGCCCAGCGTAAAACTCGGATTGTTCGCGAAGCCCGTCCGCCGACCCCACAGGTTATCCTGCG
Source organism: Planctomycetota bacterium (assembly GCA_029552545.1). GTDB lineage: Bacteria > Planctomycetota > Phycisphaerae > Sedimentisphaerales > Anaerohalosphaeraceae > JAHDQI01. Next base: position 13,813 of record JAKPDO010000003.1, on the reverse strand, counting down.
CCGGGGAGGAAACCCACCAGTCCGTCGGACTGCCTGTCGCTGCATTCACCGTATTGCCGCTCGCTCCGCCCCGGGCGTCCAGATAACTCTGCGCCCCATACCCACTCCCGCACAACAGCCCGATCAAAATCAAACTGCCTATATATCTTGCCGTTTTCATGGTTTCTTCTCCTGTTTATGTCTTTCTCTCTCAACCCTATTGCCTGCATGCATCCGCCGGAATCAGACCACAGTCCATCCAGCCGACTGCAAATTCCGCAAGGTCCGCCAGGTCAACCCGGCAATCTCCGTCAAAATCATATCCAGGCGCCGTCGGACAAATCGTCGCTCCGGGAACAAAATCCACATACAGCTGCGCTGCTTCCGCCGCCGTCAGCGTGTAGTTGTACACCCGCAGGTCATCCATCGCCCCGTTATAAAACGAAGCCGGCGTCCCTCCGTTATTGAACGCTCCCACCGTCAGCGGATACTGCCAGCCCGTAAAGCCGCTGACCGCCGTGGAGGTCCCGGTGTAGGCCAGACGTCCATCCAGGTAAATCCAGCCCTGCCCTATCCCGCTGTTCCACGCAAACGTCAGCAGATGCCACTGCCCGTTCCGCAGATTGATGGGAGATGAGAACTGCACCAGCATCTGACTGGACGCAGCATTCCGCACATACAGCTGCACCGCATTGGCATTGGAGTAGTGGATATTCAGCATCGTTCCATCGGCGGCATTGGCACTGCCGATAAAACTGTGTGCTCCGGTCACACTTGAGTTAATCCAGAACGAAACCGTCCCCTCCGACAGCCCGCCCCCTTCCGTGCCGTTCGGATACCCGCCCGTTCCGATGCTCATCGACTGCGTCCCGTCAAATACCAGCGCCTGGCCGCTGATGCCGGCCGTATAAACCGGACTGCCCATCGTCCCGTGATTAGCTCCCGCTGAATCATTCAGTGTCCCGTCAAACGTGTAATGAGCCAGCAGCTTCTTGAGCACAATTCGGGCTGCTGCGGAATTGCCGATGCCCTGACTGTTCGTCGCCCGGCACCAGTAATATCCCTCATCGCCCGGCTGCACCCAAATCTTCAGCTGCGCCGTCGTCGCCCCCTCAATATGCCCCGCTTCATTAAGCACAGGGTTAGTCGTTACACCGGACGGCCCTTTGTACCATTTATAAGAAAAGGCATTGTCCTGACCGGGTGAAACGCCCGCTTGCGCTGTTAAAGTGATTTGCTGTCCGACAAACACCGCCGCGCCACTGGGCTGACTGCCGTACGGCGGCTCAAATGTCGGAATCGTCTGTGTCGTCCGGAACGACCACACGTCACCCCGAACCGTATTGGGGTCATTCGGTCCCGACCCCTGAATGCTCTCATCGACCCGCCAGTAATAGACAGCGTTGTTCTCTACAAACACCGTTCGGCTCTGAGCCGCCGGATTTGACGTGACCGCAACGTCCAGCGGAACAACTCCTGCCAAATTCGGGTCATTCTTCCGCAAATACAAATAATGCCTGCTGACGTAGGGACTGGGCTGATTCGGATTGGCTGCACTGGTCGGCATCGCCCACTGCAGCGTCAGATTCTGCCCGCCCGGCACATCCACCGCCTCGTCCGCCGGATTCGGTTCCGAAGCCCCCAGCGCCCGAACCGTCAGCCCGTCGTACCAGCTTCGGTACGTATTGGCGATGTCGTCAATATAAACCCGAATTGTTCCGGCGCCGTCCGCCTGGACCGTCCCAATCAGACCTTCATACTCATACCGGTCCGCATCCACCGCCCCGGTCTGTCGGCTGCTGCCGTTGTTTGTATTCAATTCACTCAAACTGCCCGAACTCAAACCCGCCAACAGACGAATATTCTGCCCCGATGGATTCCAGTACACCACGGAAACCGCATACTGAAATCCCGGCATCAGTCCGGAAACCGTCGTCACCAGCATTGGACAATCCCCCAAATAGGAGGTGTTCCCGTTGGCCTCCCACAGCATCATCTCATTGCCAAAGGTGTTGCGAAGCTTCCACAGACCCGCCGTATCTCCCGTTCCGCTGTTCCACGGGCTCTGCCCGCTGACTGCCGCCGTATTGCTTTCTGCTGCGTCTATGTAAACACCCTGATACACGCTCCCTGTCCATCCCGCGGCGGCTGCCCCGCAGGCCAGCCAGACAAGCAATTCCAAAATTCCGCCTCTCATCCTCTTCATCGTCAGACCCTTTCCCTTAAAAACCGCCTCTTAGAAATAAAGGTTCCCTTCCTCCCGGACCGGAACCACCCTCGCTTTTCCGTCTAAACACCCCCATCTGACAGCTCACTTTCTCCCCACCGCTTCTTTGTGTCATCGCTTCATCACACCTCCGCTAAAATCGCACGCCCATCCCCTCACGGCTTTCCGGCTTCATACATCTGCCGAATCTCCTCCGGGCTCAAAACCCGATTGAATATCGCCGCCTCATCCAAAATCCCGTGAAATCTCTTGAACGAATAATCCACCCCGGGCACATCCACATCGCCGATCAGCAAATCCGCCGCCGCCGGTTCCGCCTGATACACATACGGTATGGTACTATGGAGCGTCCCGTTGACATAAAACGACACCGTCTTGCCGTCATGCGTGACCGCCAGCAAGGTCCATCGCCCCGGCTCCAGCAAAAGCGGCTTACTGCTGAGCTTGGTAAAAGTCTGATACCGCAGAAACTGTATCGTGTACTCTTCCTGGCCGGCGCTGGTCCACCCGTTGAAATAGCTGAGCTGGAAATTGACCCGATTGTTGTCTCGACACGAAAGAATATGGCCGCCCAGCGCCTCCGTGTTTTCCTGGAGATTCACCCACACCGCCAGCGTAATGGGTCCGGTCAGACACAGCGCCGGATGCGAGGGCACTCGAACCCTTTGTCCCCTTTGCCGCTCAAACCGCATCGCCCCCTTCTGCGGCCATCGCCCGCTCGTCCACTCCGGCGCAGCGGCAAAGCCGTCCCCCAGTCGGCCGTATCCGACTCCAAACCGCTCTGACACCGCATTTTCCAGCACATCGGAATCCGGCGTTAGACGCTCACATGGAAAATAGGCCGCCAGCGAGGGGTCGCGGCGAAGCGAATACGAATAGGCCTTCCATCGATAATAGCCGCCCTCTTTCTGTGCCTGAAAACGGACATCCATCTCTTCCGTCTGGACAAAACGAGTGGGGTCAATCTGCTTGACGGCAATTCGGCTGCCCGCATCCGCCTCCGCCCCCTGACCGGCACTGAGAAGAAGACGCTGTCGAAAACGAACCGGATTGGACGAATCCCGAATCTCTACTTGTCCCTCATACACATAGGTTTCTGTATGGCCTGTCGGATGAACCTGAACCCCGAACTCTGTCCCATAGTCCACAACGCTGGCTGAAGGCGAACGAACAACGAAACCCTCCTTTCCTCCTTCCATCTTCGCCACCACCTTGCCCTCTTGGAGGAAGATTTGGCTGCCCGACTCCAGAACCAGCAATGACGGCCCCTCCACCACCAGCGTCGTTCCGCCCTCAAAAAGAAGTTCTGCGTACCCTTCGGCCAAATGCAGCGGCCCGGTCTTCAGTTCGCTGCCCCAGCTGAGAGGTCCGCTCCCATCTCCCCACTTCGCTCCGGCTGTTTTCGACAGCCGCGCCACAGTCGGCCGTGAAACCCCCGTGAATAAAAAGGCATAGACCACCAAAAAAATCAGAGCCGCCGACGACATCAGAAGGGCATAAAGCGACAGACGACTGATAACGGGCTGCTCTCGCCGGCCTTCCTTCCGCTCAAGCCCCAAGACTGGTTCCTCTTTCTTCGGCAGGTTTATCGTTTCCGCTGTCTTTTCTGACGCCGCCAGAGCCGCCCACAGTTCCATATCCAGCCCGCTGTCCTCGCCGCTTTCGGCCTCTATCGGCTCCTGCAGCTCCGGCGAAGTCCTGATGTGGGTCAAAATCGTCATATAATCGGCATACAGCTCACGGGCCCTGGGGTCCCGCCGAAGAATCTCCTTCAGACGGGCAAAGTCTTCGGGACTGATTGTCCCATCGACAGACGCTGTAATCAGTTCATAGAACCGGATGCGTTCATTCTGATTCATACCGGATATCCCACGCCGCCAGGGTTTTCTGTACGCAGTCCTGCAGCAGAAAATAAATAAAGGAAATTCGCTTATAGAGCGTATGAATCGACCGATTGCTTTGGCGGGCAATTTCGGCAATCGACAGATTCTGAAAATACTTCATCCGAATTAGATTCAAATCCTCCTGACGCAGTTTTTTCAGACAGCCGGTCAATGCTGCTTTCTGCTCATTTAAATGGCCGACCATCCGTTCATGAGCCGCCCCCAAATCCTCCAGCAAATCTTCGTCCAGCTGAAACTGGCTTTTTTTCACCCGATAATAATTGGCGACTTTGTACCGGGCAATCTGACGCGCCCACGCCCAGAAACTGCTTCCGGGACGATAGGTTTCAAATTTTTCCCACATCAGGGAAGCTGTTTCCTGCAGCAAATCCTCCGCATCTGAATAATTCGGCACCAGCGTCAGGATAAAACTGAACAAATGGGTGTTGTGAGCAAGAAATAACTTCAAAAATGTATCTTTAGACTCCATATATCCCTTTATTGCTCTCGGAATCTCTTCTTTCTATCAGATGTAAACAAACCCAGACTTTGGTATTTTTTAAGGAAAATGCGGTTTTTTGCAGAACTTCAAAAAGCCTTTCGCTATAAAGCCACGGGCGCAAGCCCGTGGTCTAAAGAAAATAGTCAGTGCCTTCTTTCTTGAGTCTCGCCCTCTATCGGCTCGGCTGGACCGTCAGCAGCCGGTATGCTGCAAAGAGACAAACCGCCGTAAATACCGCCCGCACAAGGTTTTTCGGCAGTTTGTGCATCAAAATACCCCCCAAATATCCCCCAACCATCCCAGCCGGCAGCACCCAAAGAGCAATCCGTATGGACTGCCCAACTGCTATTCCATGCTCAGCCAGGGTTGCATTCTTATAAATGGCCCCAAGCCAGGCCATCGAAACAATCGCCGCCGCCGAATTGCTCATTGCATTTCGAAGGGGCATTTTCAGACATAACTGCTGCAAAGGCGTTGAAACAGTCCCCGCCCCAATTCCCAAAAGTCCCGCGCCGACGCCTGTTAAAAACCCGATTCCCGCTGAAAAAAACCCCCGAACCTGCTCTGAGGCCGGCGGCTTCCTCCGCGGTTCCGGCGGAGACCAGAATTTCCACAAATTGTACGCCGCCACATACACCAAAAAGGCCCCAAACATCCGAGCCAGGTAAAAACTGTTCGAGCCCTCAAAACACCGACAGTTGCTCAGGGCCACCCCAACAACAATCCCCGCCACCGCCGCCGGCAGCATCCGCTTCAAGACCGACCTGACAAAGGCCTCCGCCCGCCAATGAGCCGCCATCGAAGCAGCGGCCACAAAAAAATTGCAAATCATTGCCGACGCCTGATACAAGTGCTGATTCTCTCCATACACCAGCGTCAGCGCCGGTATCATCACAATGGAACCCCCAATTCCCAAAAGCCCCCCAAACAGCCCCATCACCAATCCAATACTCAGCAGAATCAGACCGTCCACCTATGCGCTCCCGCCGCCGAACAGTTCTTCAAACTTTTCTTCAATCGAGCGGCTCCCGCACAGGGCCTGACCGATCAGCACTCCTCCTATCCCCAATCCCTTTAGCATCTCGACATCCTGCCGCGTATGAATCCCGCTTTCGGCAATCACCTCCCGGCGATTGTCCGCCAGTTCCGCCAGCCGCCGCGTATGATTCAAATCCACCTTCATTGTCCGAAGGTCCCGGTTGTTGATTCCCAGCACACTGTAGTGTTTCTGCGGAAACCCAATGAGACTGCGCATCTGGAGCAAACGATCCGCCTCGTGCACCTCCAGCAGCACCGTCAGGGTCAACTGATTGGCCAGAATCATCAAATCCATAATCTGGCCCTGCGGCAATGCCTCGGCAATCAGCAGAATCGCATCTGCCCCCGCCGCCCGCGCCTCATACACCTGATACGCGTCCACAATAAAATCCTTCCGCAGCACCGGCAGACGCACGGCCTCTTTGACCGCCGTCAGATACTCCAGTTTTCCCCCGAAATATTTTTCATCCGTCAGGACGCTGATGGCGTCCGCTCCGCACCGCTCATAAATCCGCGCAATCTCCACCGGCTCGAAATGCTCTCGGATGACCCCTGCCGATGGAGAGGCCTTCTTGACCTCCGCAATCACATTCAGCCCGCGGGGATTTTTCTTCGTTACCGCCTGATAAAAATTGCGGCACTTCGGAAGCCCGCCGATCTTCCTGCGCAGTTCCTCCAGTGGTACTTGTTCCTTCCGAACCGCCACCTCCCGCCTCTTATGAGCCAGAATTTCGTCCAGAATTGTACTCACAGCTCTTTGTTTCCCCCGGCCTTGAAAATGGATGAACCGTACCATTCAACTCGGCCGCACAATAAAGACCGTCAATCCCCTTCCTCCGCTTTGGCTTCATCATAGCCGCCCAAAGCCCCTTACATCGACAGCTTCACAAACACCATCCGCAGCTGAGAGAGCGTCTCCGTCAGGACGGCCTGCTCCTCCCTTGTCAGATTCCCCTTGCACTTTTCCTCCAGCATCGCCAGCAAATCGATATGGTATCGTGCCATCGGCAGGTCCGGCTCAATCTCCTTGTCCTTATCCGCCGCACTGCGAATCACCCCCAGGGCATAGAACGCCTGCGAGGCCAGAATGCTCACCAGTCCCAGAAAATCCGCCGGCGGCATTTCCATCGGCCCCTTCTCCGGGCCGTTCTTCTTGGAGGCCTCCTCCTGCGCCTTCAGCTGCTCCTTTTCTTTCTGGGCCTGACTTTTCCAATCTTCATCAATAATAATCTTTTTTTCATCAGCCATCGGTATTCTCCGGTTTGGTTTTCTAAAAACCCTTTTTCTTCCTTTTTCGTTTAGGATTTAGGGTTTGGAGTTTAGGATTTAAAATTTCCCTTTGTATTTCTTCCTGCCCCTTTCCAAATCCCGCTTCATCTGGCGTTCCTGCATCTTCTGCCGTTTGTCATACTGACGTTTTCCACGCGCCAGCCCCAATTCCACTTTGGCATATCCTCTGGCATTGAAATAGACTTTCAGCGGCACCAGTGTAAATCCACGCTGCTCCAGCTTGCTTCGAATCTTGCGAATCTGGCTGCGATGCAACAGAAGTTTTCGCTTTCGGACGGGGTCATGATTAGTCCCGCCCGCCTGCAGGTACGGGGCAATCTTGCAGCCAATCAGCCAGCATTCCCCATCCTGAATCTTCGCATAGGCCCCCTCCAGATCGCATTGTTTGGCACGCAGACTCTTGACCTCGGTTCCCAACAGAGAAATCCCCGCCTCGACCGTTTCAACGATTTCATACTCGAAACGGGCCTTCTTGTTCTGGGCGATTGGTCCTGTACCCAACGGATGTTCTTTTTCCTTATCTTTTGCCATCAGGGCCATCATAACAACGCCCGGCGGTTTTGCAACGACTCTTCCGGTCTGCGGGCGCAGCAAAACGGCACGTCCTTTCCTTTCACAGGAAAAAGACATGCCGTCTCGTTTTCTCCCCTTATTTTTATTTAATCAGCCGCAGAGATACAGGATATTGGTATCGCTGCCCTTTCGACGCCGCTACCGCCGCTAAAATGGAAAAAACAATATCTGCTATCCACGCCGCCGCAATTATTACAAATCCTATGCAGACAAAACTCAAAATCCCGCCGACAAGATAAGCAATCAAAAGCGTAATCTGAAAATTTAGGGCCTCTCGTCCGTGATGTTCCACATAAGCATCACCATCTTTCTTCATCAGCCATAAAATCAGCGGCCCAAGAAAGCTCGTAAAAAAACCCAGCACATGGCACAAAACCGCCAGATTCAAAGCATCCTTGGATGGGGTTGCGCTTTCATTGGGTGCAGCGGCCGGATTTTGACCCTCCATATTCTGGTCCATGGCTTGACCTCCTGTTTCTGTAAAGTAAAGTTCAGTTCTTTTTGTTTCACTGTTGTTTTCCTAATTCAATCAACTGAATCTGTCAAGAACTCTTTTCCCAAAAGCCCCCTCTTGCATCCTTTTTGCAGTCCGTAACTTAAGAAAACTGCAAACATCTCAAATTACAAAAACGCACTTATCCACGAATCATTCACAATTCTATCGTTGCATTCTCCATAATACACCAAAATCTAACAAAACAGTCGGAGCATACTGACCGGTCGGTATATTATACCGCTTCAATATTTATTCTAAACTAACTTATTTCTGTAAAACAAATTATAGAAAAAATCATTTCAGAAAAATCTCGCAGCCGTTCATTCTCTCATTTTTTTTCAGTTAGATTAAATAAAATCAGACCCATTTTTCCCTGTATAAGATTTTTTATAGAAATGTTGTTCACAGGTTTTCCACAATTTGATTAACCCGCTGGAAAACATCCTTATGAAAAACAAAAACCCCAAAAAAAGAGTTCCGTCCTTTATTCTTCTCCGGCTTTATGCATAATACTGGAGCAGAAAATACGTTCTGCTGTCATTCCCGCCTCCAGTCCTTCGAAGCTTCAGCGAAGAAGGAAGGCGGGAATCCAGCTCAATGGAGAATCCTTTATGACCGGCAAACAAACTCTCAGACAAATCTTAGAGAAAAGGGAAAAATTTGCTGTCATTGCCGAGTTAACCGGCGGCCCTAACTATAGTTTTGCCCCTATTCTGAATTTCCTGAAACAATATCAGGAAAAAGGGAGCCAAGATATCCCCTCCGACTTCATCTTAGCCGGCATCACGCTGCCTCAAAATCCCGGCGGCATCGCCAACCTCGACCCCGCCGATGTCATTGCCGTCCTTGACCGGAATCACCTTGCAGACAATCTGGATATCATCCCTCATCTGACCTGCAAAGATGCCAACGCAGATTCGCTCCTGAGTTCTCTGGTTGGGTATCGTCAGCGCGGCATCGAAAGCATCCTTGCTCTTACCGGCGACAAACCCGTCACCGCCAAAGGGGTCTTCGAGCTCGAATCACTCGGCCTGTTGTCGCTGATGAAACGCGAAAATCAAAAAGCCGTCCTGAACGCCAAACCCGGCCAGTGGGATTCCATCCATCAGTTCTTTCCCGGCGCGGCCGTATCGCCGTTCAAATACACCGAGCCGTCCCTGATGCAGCAATACTACAAAATGGAAAAGAAAATCGCCGCCGGCGCCCAATTTCTCATCACTCAGGTCGGCTGGGACTGGAGAAAATCCCTCGAGTTAATGCAGTATCTCCGAGACAATCATATCCGCACTCCCGTTATCGGAAATGTCTATTGGCTCACAACACTTACCCCTGCTCCCCGTCTGATGCACGAAATCAAGCTGCCGGGATGCTTCGTGAGCGATGAACTTCTGGCCAAACTCCAATCTGAATCCGTTGAACAGCACATCGAGCGGGCTGCACAGCAGATTGCGATGTACCGAGCTCTCGGTGCCGCGGGCGTTGATGTCGGCGGCGTCCACGACTACCCAACCTTTATCCGTATTCTTCGTCGTGCGGCTGAAATTGGAACCGACTGGCAGCCCTTCAAAGACAACCTTTATTGGCCCCCGAAAAAGACCTTTTATCTCTACGATGACGCCGGCCGGCAAACCCCGCTCTCAACCCCTACAAAAACCGTCCGCAAACGGTTCTTTGACTTTATGCACCGGTTCCTGCTGGACCCAAACCATATCGGCTTTCATGCCTTTAAAAAAACGCTTCGTTTCTTCCGGGCTGAGAACGAACAAAACTGCACCTACAAACTCTTTAACGCCGTCGAAAAACCCGTTAAATACCTCCTGTTCGAATGCGAAGAATGCGGCGACTGCTATCTGCCCGAAAATTTCGGCTGCTGCACCATCGGGGAATGCGAAAAAGGCCTCGACAATGTCCCCTGCGGGGATGCAGCCGTCAACGGCTTCTGCGGCAACAACCTGAACCGCATCTGCGTCGGCGAAACGGTCTATCAATTCGCCCTTACCGAGCCCGACGGCCGGCAGACTCTCCGCACCCGCATTAACAAACCGCGCATCCCGTCCCTTGAACATACGAGCTCGATTATCAACTATCTATTCGGAAAGGACCATACGATGCACGCACCTCTGATTCAAATCGGTGAAGCCATCCATGCCTCGATTCCCAAAACCGGCGCTGTGATGAAAGAACTGGACGCCCTCGGCCCGAACGCCTATACCGCCCCAAGCGGCCCGCTGTCGTACATCCAGGCCCTCATCGAAACCCAGGCCGATGAAGGAGCCGACTATATCGCCGTCAACCTTGACGCCTTCGGGGAAGACAATCCGCAAACCGCCGTGCGAATGATGAAAGAATATGTCAGACTTGTCCGCCGCTGGGGCAAAGGGGTCCCTGTCTGCATCGATACCAGCAACAATGACGTTCTCATCGCCGGCCTGCAGGAATGGTACAACACCGACCAGCCCGTCAAACCCCCGCTGCTCAATTCCATCAAAGTCTTCACGGCCGATCGAATTATGCCCCTCAAGCGGCAGTATGATTTCCGTTTCATCGGCCTGCTGGTGACCGAAGGCCGTCCCAAAGGTCCCGGCGGCTCGCATTCCGTCGAGGAGCTCGTCCAGCTGGCCCACAGTCTCTATGACAAAGCCATGCAGTACGGCTTCAAGCCCGAAGAAATCTTCTTCGACTCTACCGTCTTTCCCATCGCCATCGACCTGCCGATGGAGCCCGGCATTCCCGGCTACACCTACCGTGCCTTTGAAACGATTAAGCGCATCAAAAGCGACCCAAAACTGAAGCACTGTCACTGTTCGCTGGGCATCAGCAACTGCTGCCGAGACCTGCCCGGACGCAAAATCGGCATCTGCCGCGCCTATGTCGCCAAGGCCATGGAGTACGGGCTCGACGCCGGCATTGTGAATACCTCCCATCAGTACGGACGCAAAGACCCCGATCCCGAACTGCTTGAGTTAATCACCGCCTATGCGGAAATGGACGGCTCTGCCGACAAACTCAACCGCGTGATGATGCTAATGGGCCGCTTCTGCGCCTCCGCCGCTCGAAAACCGGCTTAAAAGACAGAGACGGCCGCTGCGTTTTTCGCCTGCGGTCCTTCGTCTCTGTATAGAATTATTCTTTCTCCCGTATCAGCGGGACAAACCGCACGGGCATTACAGAACGTCTGCGAATGTCTCCTCGGCTGTCCTTTTCCACCAAGACCAGCTCCTGCACGCCCCACTCGCTGCCAACCGGAATAATCATCCTGCCGCCCGGCTTGAGCTGCTCCAGCAGCGGCTTGGGGATTTCGTCCGGCGCGCACGTCACAATCACAGCATCAAACGGCGCCGCCTCCGGCCAGCCCTTATAGCCGTCCCCAATCCGCACCTGAATCGTCTCATATCCATACTTGGCAAACGTCTCGATTGCCCGCTCGGCCAACGGACGCACAATCTCAATCGTAAACACATGGGGCGTAAACTCATTCAGCACCGCCGCCTGATACCCTGACCCCGTTCCAATCTCCAGCACCCGCTCATTCGGCTCCAACTTCAGCACGCTGGTCATATATGCCACAATAAACGGCTGAGAAATCGTCTGCCCGTATCCAATCGGCAGCGGCGAATCAAGATAAGCATAGGCCTGCTGCGAGGCGGGCACAAACCAGTGACGCGGCACATTCTGCATCGCCTCCAAAACTCGCTCATCCGTCAGGCCGTAGTCCTGCCGAATCCGATTGACCATCTGCATCCGCTCGCGTTGCCGTTCCGCCGTGCGCGGACGATTCCATCGCGCTGAACGCTCCGGCACGGCAGCCGCCGACTCAGCCCGTTCAGCAGTAGTCCTCGGCTTGTCCTCCCTTGAAGAATTCGGAAGCGGCTTCCGACAGGAACATAAGAAAAAAACAACCCCCGCTGTCCACACCCCCAAAACCCCCATCCGAATCATTCGCCCCATTTTCATACCCTCCATTTTATCCTCCGTTCAAACCGAAGACAACTCCGCATACGCTTTTCCGAAAAAAAGAATACTCTTTTTTCAATAAACCCTTTCAAAAACCCCAAAACGAAAATAAACTATTTCCCGGAAAACCCGGGAAACAAGGAAAAATAAAAATGAGTTTTAAACAGCACATACGGTCCCTTCTTACACCGGCAGTCCTCCTGTCAGGTACTCTGATTGCCTCTGAAATGTCTTTGCAGGACTTTCGCGCCCACGACCCCTTCATCCTGCCCGATTCCAAAAGCCAAACCTACTACCTCTACACCTCCGTCACAACAGGTGCTCTGCCGCGAGGTCAGGCGGGTGTCGTCGCTTACACCAGCAAGGACCTCAACAAATGGCAGGGTCCCCAGGTTGTCTTCGAAGTTCCCAAAGACGGATGGGCCAACCCCGCCCACGGCGCCTGGGCCCCGGAAGTTCATCTCTACAAAGACAAATATTACCTGTTCGTCACCCTTCACAACCGCGATAAACGGCTCCCGATGGGCCCCCGCAGCCGGCAAACAACCCATATGCGGGGCACACAGGTTTTTGTCAGCGACAGCCCCGAAGGCCCGTTTAAGCCCCTTGCAGACCGCCCGACCGCCCCGCCGGAAAAAATGACACTGGATGGAACCCTTTTTATCGAAGACGGCAGGCCCTGGCTGGTGTATTGCCACGAATGGATCCAGATTACGGATGGAACCATTGAAGCGGTTCCGCTCAAAGAGGACCTGTCCGTTGCCGTCGGCGAACCGGTTCTGCTGTTTCGCGGTTCCGATGCCCCCTGGATACAACCCTGGCAGGCCGAACCGAATGACCCGCCGCGAAATTTCGTCACGGACGGTCCTTTTTTCTGGCGGACGAAAACCGGCCGGCTCCTGATGCTTTGGTCCAGCTGGATTCAGGATGGTCAATACGCCCAGGCCCTGGCCTATTCTCTCTCCGGACGTCTCATCGGCCCCTGGCGGCAGCTTCCGCCGCTCCTGACCGACAACAGCGGACATGGCATGATATTTAAAACTTTTGACGGCCGGCTGATGCTCGTCGTCCACCACCCCACAATGAGCCCCCAGTCCCGGGCGCGACTGTACGAACTTGAAGATACCGGAGATACCCTCAAAATCCTCCATCCCCCTTCTCCATAACAGCGGCTGGCTTTCACATCCGAAAGGAAAGTGTCCCTGCGGTTCCTTTCAGCACCTCACCGCCGTTGATTCCAGAATCGACTCTGTTGCCGTCCACCAGATTCGCTTTTTGAGATTCCCGGCCATCCCAAAGACTTTTTCATTTTTTCTTGACAAATTCTGCCGAAAATAGATAATTTTAGAAACAGCATCAGAGGGCACCATCAGGGTAATCGGTGAAAGAATAAAATCAGGCAGGAGACAATCAGGGCAAGGCAGACGGATCAGGAGTCCTTCGCGTAAGAGTCATCCCTTTCCTTGCAGCCGACGGTGACGGAGTCTATCCAAAATGAGTTCGGCTATGCATACAGAGCATTTTGGCCGGTTCGAGGCGGCGGGGCGGATGTGTTTTACCTTGCCGACGGTTTGGGTTCGGTGCGGCAGTTGACGGATGCCTTCGGGCAGCGGATGGTATCCTATATGTACGACGGGTTCGGCAATGTGCGGGCGGTTTCTGGGACAGCCGACAATCCCTACGGCTTCACGGGCGAAAGCCAGTTCACCGAGGCGGACAATTTGATTTATCTCCGCGCCCGCTATTACACCCCCGCCCTCAGCCGATTCCTCTCCCGCGACACGATGGGGTATGAAGATGGAATAAATCTTTATGTGTATGTGCAGAACAATCCTGTAAATCGTGTTGACCCTGAGGGTCTTTGGGGATGG
>JAKPDO010000058.1 GCA_029552545.1 Planctomycetota bacterium | reverse complement strand
GCAGATCGTGCGTCAAACCGATCCGAAAATCCCGATGCAGCTTGTCAGATTGCCGCCGGTTATGTTAGACTGGTTGGGACCCGATTATATGACCAAAGAAGAATATGCACTGCGGGGGTACGATCTACCATGGCTTCCCTTTTCAGCACCTTGTCATCTTCCGTTCGAACCGATACAATGCCCGTCAACAAACCCTTTGAATGAAAGTCGAGTAAACCGCATGAGAATTCTTTCTGACGCAGAAATAAAAGAGCTGGCGCCCAAAGGGGCTGTTTTGACAATCGGAAACTTCGATGGGGTTCATCGGGGCCACCAGGCTATCCTTCGGACGGCACGGCAAGCCGCAGACCGGTTCGCTTCTCCGCTGGTTGTGATAACGTTCGACCCCCATCCGGCAGCAGTGCTTCATCCCGAGAAAAGTCCCGGAGTCCTGACCCCCCTTCCGCTGAAGGCCGTTCTGCTGGAGCAGTGCGGTGTGGACGTGCTGATTGTGATTCGAGATACCCTTTCGCTCCTGAATCAGTCCCCCAAGGACTTCGTGAGCGGGTTTCTCATCTCTTCTTTGGCACCCCGCACAATTGTGGAAGGACCCAATTTCACTTTCGGATATGGGCGAAGCGGAACCCTCCAGACACTTCGGCAGTTCGGACAGGAATACGGTTTTGAAGTGCTCGAGGTACCGTATACCGCCGTTCATCTGAATCAGGACCAGCGCAGCATCATTTGTTCCAGTTCCACCGTTCGCCGGCTCCTCGAAGACGGCAAGGCGGCCCACGCCGCCCAAATCCTCTCCCGCCCGTATCGTCTTGTCGGAACAACCATCCCAGGACGAGGCATCGGCAGAACCCTTGGTTTCCCAACCGCTAATCTCAAGCCCGCAGAACAGATTATTCCTTCCGAAGGGGTCTATGCCGGCTTTGTCGCCGTGGGAGATTCTCTGGAAGAGGTCTGCCAGCAGCCGGCTCGAAGACCGGCGGCCTTCAGCATCGGACGGGCCAAGACGTTTGTGACCGATCACCCTCTTCTGCTGGAAGCCCATCTGCTCGAGTCGAATGTTGAAGACCTAAGCCGAAAATATTTAGCGATGGACTTTGTCGAATGGCTGCGCAATCAGCAGCGTTTTGAATCGCGGGAAGAGCTTATCCGTCAAATCGCCCTCGACTGCCAAAAAGCCCGGCAGATTTTGTCCGATTCAGCCGGACGATAGACGGGCGGAAATCAGAACATTATCCTCAAAAATCTGAAGGGTCGGCCGCCGAAGTTCCAGCGGCCCCAACGAGGATATCGCCGCCGACAAATCCGCAATCCCGGCCTGCCCAAGCAAGACCGGGGCTATATAGATGAAGACTTCATCCGCCAGATTCTGTTTGAGAAACGCCGTCAGCAGAGTCGGACCGGCTTCGACCAGAATCTGCTGAAGCCCCCGTTTGCCTGCCTGGTTCAGCACATCTTCCAGATCACACCGCTGTTCTTTCTGACCGGCCTCCAGGACCTCCACCCCTGCCTGCCGGAGCCGAAAAACCTTTTCCGGCTCTATCTGAAAGGAAGCATGGGTTGTAAACACCCACGTCGGGGCTTCCTGAACACTCAAAACCCGGCAATCCCAGGGAATCCGTAATTGACTGTCCAGAACAATCCGAACAGGAGGCCTTCGAACCGGTTCATCCAACCGAACGGTCAGTTGAGGATTGTCCTCCAGAATGGTTTGAATTCCCGTCAAAATTCCCTGCACTTTTCTGCGGAGCTGATGGACATGCCGTCGGCACGCTTCATTGGAAATCCATCGTCCCGTTTCGGTCGGATTTCGGCGGGCGAGTTTCCCATCGAGACTTTGGGCCCATTTGAGGATCACCCAGGGCCGGCCGGTTCGGATATGCTTCAAATAGGGAGCGTTGAGCGATTCGGCCTCTTTTCGGCAAAGCCCCGCCTCCGTAAAAATTCCTGCCTGTCGAAGTTCTTCGAATCCCCTGCCGCTGACCTTTGGGAACGGGTCTTCCATAGCGGCAACAACCCGGGCAACTCCGGCTTCAATAAGGGCTTTCGTGCAGGGTCCGGTTTTTCCGGTAAAGCAGCAGGGCTCGAGGGTCACATAGACTACGGCCCCCTGCGGGTCGTTTCCCCGCCGGCGGCAGTCGCAGAGGGCCTCGATTTCGGCGTGCGGTCCCCCAAATTCCCGATGCCATCCTTCGCCAATCAGCCGGCCGTCTTTGACAATTACACACCCGACAGCCGGATTCGGCTCGACCCGACCCAGTCCCTGCCGCGCCAGCTCCAGCGCCCGCCGCATGGTCTGTTCTGCTTCCATCCGGTCCTCCCGGAATAGAGATTATTTCAATCCGAGGGTCTCTTCAAACCCGTACAAAAGATTGAGATTTTGAATCGCCTGACCGGAGGCCCCCTTAATCAGGTTGTCAATGGCCGAGAAAATCACAAGACGGCCCTTCACAACCGTGGGGAAAAGATGGCAGTAGTTGCTCTTGGCCACGTGTTTGAGCGCCGGCGGCTTGGAGAGAACCTGGACAAACGGCTCGTTCTGATAAAAAGACCGATAGAGTTCGAGCAGTTGGGCGGAGGTGACGGCCTTTGCGGGTTCTCCATATACCGAAGAAAGGATGCCGCGGTCAAACGGTCCGACATGGGGCTGAAAGAGGATTTCCACGGGCTTGCCGGCTGCATCAGAGGCGACCTGCTCCATCTCCGGCATATGGCGATGGGTCCCGACGCCGTACGGCAGCAGATTTTCGTTCATCGCCGGAAAATGAAACACAGGGCTCGGATTTTTGCCGCCGCCGGAAACACCTGTGACAGCGTTGACAATAATTCCCTTCGGCTGAATCAGGCCTTCGCGAAGCACCGGCAGCAGGGCCAGCAGGGCGCCGGTCGGAAAACAGCCGGGATTGGCAATCAGCCGGGCGGAGGGAATCTGCTTTCGATTCATTTCCGGAAGCCCGTACACCGCATGGGCCAGGTTTTCCTTATCCGTATGCGGCACATAATATTTTTCATACACGGCCGCATCGCGGAGGCGGTAATCGGCGCTGAAATCCACAACCTTCAGCCCCGCCGCCAGCAGTTTCGGGACAAATCCCATCGAGACCTTATGCGGCAGGCAGCACAACACCGCCTCGGCCTTTTCCGCCAGTTTGTTCATATCCAGCGGCTCGATGGGCATATCCAGCCGCCCTCGGAGCTGGCCGAAGACCTCCGCCGCCGGCCCGCACTCCTCCGGCAGTGCCGTCAAATACGTCAGCTCGGCCTGAGGGTGACGCAGCAGAATCTCAATGGCTTCCAGTCCTGTGTAGCCGCTGGCCCCGATAATCGCAACACGAACCATACAAACCCCGTTTCCCTTTCCCACTTAAAACCTGAATTGTATCGTACATCCGTTCCTTCAGAGAAACTCACATAAAAAAACCGCCGAATTCCTGCTCCGGCGGTTTTGAAAAGTCGAAACAACAAAGCCGTTAACGTTTGGAGAACTGGAAACTCCTTCTGGCGCCGGGCTTTCCGGCTTTCTTTCTTTCGACCATTCGGCTGTCCCGCGTCAGGAAATCGCCGTCGCGAAGGACTTTCAGCAGAGAGGGGTCATAATCCTTCAGCGCCCGGGCAATTCCGAGCTTGACGGCATCGGCCTGGCCGGTTGTCCCGCCGCCTTTGACGTTGACAATCACGTCAAACGACTGGAGACCGTTGACCGCCGCCAGCGGGGAGCGAACCGATTCGCGGTCCTTCTCGAGCAGAAAATACTCTTCGAGCGGACGGCCGTTAATCTCAATTTTTCCGGTGCCGGGTTTGAGGCGAACCCGCGCAACGGACGTCTTCCGGCGTCCCGTTCCCCACACAAACCCTGCCGCATCGCGCTTGGCAGGCGCCGCAGCGGCCGTCGACGTCATCGCCGAGGCACTTTTCTCCAGAATCTTCGGATCAATCAGGTACGTTTCGTTTTCAGCCATAGGTCTGCCTGAATCGCGGTTACAATTCTAATTTGACCGGTTTTTGAGCCGCATGCTCGTGATGAGGCCCTTTGTAAATCTTTAACTTCTTTAACATATGCTCGCTGAGCGGATTTTTCGGCAGCATCCGCTGGACGGCTTTCTGAATCACCCGCTCCGGATGCCGCTGAATCATCCTCGAAAACGGAATAATCTTCTGGCCGCCCGGATAGAGACTAAAGGTCGTGTACGTCTTGGTTTGGGGCTTCCGTCCAGTCAGCCGAATCTTTTCCGCATTCACGACGATTACATAATCCCCCGTATCCACATGAGGGGTATAAATGGGCTTGGTTTTGCCCATCAGAATCATCGCCACTTTCGAGGCCAAGCGTCCGAGCACCTTGTTTTCCGCATCCACAAGCCACCATTTCCGCTCGACTTGGCCTTTTTTCGCCAAAAAACTTTTCATATCAATTCTACTCCCGTCATTTCTCAGAAAGCGAGATATTATAAAGGCAATCGCCCCCCTGTCAATGCCATTTTCCTGAAAAAAGCAAAAACATTAAGAAGACAAATATACTCTACAATGACGTTATCGTCAGTGGTCTTTGAACTCGGCGGGCTCAATATTCAGCTTTTCGAGGAGCCGATTCAGACGCCGGCGTTCGATGCCGAGAATCTTGGCCGCTTCCATCTTGCGTCCTCTGGTAATGCGAAGCGCCTCCTGAACCAGCCGCTGATTGGCCTCATCCAGCGTCGGCAGCGGCGAATCCGTACGGGAGAAACCGCCCATAAAAATCTCCGGCGGCAAAACAGACGGCTCAATCACCATCCCGCGGCTGAGCACGTAGGCCCGTTCCATCGCATTGGACAATTCCCGGACATTGCCCGGCCAGCGATAGCGAAGCAGCAGATGTTCCGCTTCCGAAGAGAGCTTTTTAAGCGGCTCTCCATAAAAACGGCTCAGATTCTCCAGAAAATAATTGGCCAGCGGCAGAATATCTTCCGGCCGCTGACGCAGGGGCGGAATCTGCAGGTTAATCACATTCAGCCGATAAAACAGGTCCGCCCGGAACTGGTTTTTCTCGACCATCTGCCGCAAATCGCGGTTGGTTGCACAAATCACCCGTACATCAATCTTGTAGGACTGCGTGGAGCCCAGCGGCGTGACGGTACCTTCCTGAAGAACCCGCAGCAGTTTGGCCTGAAGTTCGAGGGGAATTTCACTGATTTCATCCAAAAAAATGGTTCCGCCGTCGGCGGCACGGAAAAATCCGAGCGTGTTTTCAACCGCACCGGTAAAACTGCCGCGTACATGACCAAACAACTGGCTTTCGAAAAGCTGTCCGGTCAGGGTGGTGCAGTCCACCGGAATAAAGACCTTGTCCGAACGGTCCGAAAATTCGTGAATTTTGCGGGCGACCATCTCCTTGCCGGTCCCTGTTTCCCCCGTGATGGTGATACAGCACCGCCGTGCTGCTACGGAACGGATGGTCTCTAAAATCGTCTGAAAGGCCTGGGACTGCCCGATTAGAGCCGTCCTTTCCCCGCTTAAACGACTGCCTTTTCCAAGCTGGGGCGCATTGTCAGCACAGACTCTCATCTTTGCGGCACGTCCCTGTGCGCGATTGGTTTCGTTGGCACTGGTCATGAAATTACCCCGCCCATCCGAACACACACGTTCCAAACCCTTCTTTCCAGATGAGCGTTCTATAAAAACAATGGGGTGAGAAAACTGATAGGCCTTTTCCCCGCAACAGTTTTCCTCACGCCTCCAAAACAATATTCTAATGAGGTCTCTTGGCAAAATCAAGGTGTTTTATAGGACATTTTCAGCAACCGCTGATCCAAATATACCTATCTCTTTTCATAAAAGACACTTACACATCCAAACGAACGGGGGGCTTTCCGGAATCCCTTTGCTTTTATTGACACCGCAAGCCAATATCGCTATTGTACGTGTTTTGAATACCGGAACAGGAAAAGGGAAAAACGACCCGGAAACGAGAAATCAGAATGAAAATCTCATTAGAATGGCTGCAGGAGTACGTTGACCTCAAAGGTGTCTGTCCGGAAGAAATTGCCAAACGGCTGAGTGATTTGGGGTTTCCGACCGAAAGTATCGAGAAAATTGACGGCGATACAGTCATCGACATAGAAATCACAAGCAATCGCGGGGACTGTCTGAGCCACATTGGAATTGCCAGAGAACTGGCCGCCGCGTATGGAAAACCCCTGCGGCTGCCGGATGTATCGATTCAAGAATCCGACGTTCCGGTCCACAATTGGGTGAGCGTACAAATTGATGAACCCGAATTGTGTCCCCGCTATACCGCCCGGATTATCACGGGTGTGAAGGTAGGGCCTTCTCCGGACTGGATGGTTCGCCGCCTTCAGGCCGCCGGGATGCGAAGCGTCAACAACGTCGTAGACGCCACCAACTACGCAATGCTCGAGCACGGCCAGCCGCCGCACGCCTTTGATTACGACAAAATCCGCGGCAGAAAAATCATCGTTCGAAAAGCCCTCCCCGGAGAGCGGCTCATCAGCATTGACGGCACGGATTGTCAGCTGCAGGACTGGATGCTCGTGATTGCCGATGCAGAACGACCGGTGGCCGTCGGCGGCGTAATGGGCGGGCTGGAAACCGAAGTGACGGAGCAGACCGCAACCATTTTGCTGGAAGAGGCCTCGTTTGCACCAGTGAGCATCCGCCGGACATCCCGCCGGCTCGGATTGCCGTCGGAGGCCTCCTTCCGATTTGAGCGGCAGGTGGACACGGAAAACATCGACTGGGCCTCCCGGCGATGCGCCCAGCTGATTGTTCAGGTTGCCGGCGGACAAATCGCCCGGGGAGTGGTGGACTGTTATCCGGGGAAAACAGCCGAAGCGCCGGTGCGGATGCGTCTGTCGCGGCTCAAACACCTTTTGGGAATCGAGATTCCCGTCGAAAATGTGCTGGCGATTTTCTCCGGCCTGGGGCTGAATCCTCACCGGGAAAACAGCGATGTGATTGTCTGCACCCCGCCGAGCTGGCGGCACGACCTGAGCCGGGAGGCCGACCTCATCGAGGAGGCCGCCCGATGCTGGGGCTATGAGAAGGTGCCGGTCGAAAACAAGATTCGAATCACCGCCGTGCCGATAGATGCACGCGAAAAGGTCTGTCAGAAAATCCGGACGTACCTGAACGGCTGCGGTTTCTTTGAAACCATCAATATTACCTTTATTGACAAACAAACCGCCGAGTGCTTCTCCCCCGCACCCGCCGCGGAGCATCTGGCGGTCAGCGATGTGTCCCGCAAGAACACCAATCTTCTTCGCCAAAATCTCATCGGCTCGCTCCTGAATACGATGCAGACCAACTACCACGCCGGCAATATCCCCTGCCGGCTGTATGAAATCGCCGATACGTTCCTGCCTTCCGAGAAAAATCAGGTTCTTCCTTTGGAAAAGGCGAAAGTCGCCCTGGCCGCCGATATGGAGTTTCAGGAGATGCGAGGAGTTCTGGAAGGCCTTCTGGAACGGCTGACCTGTCGAGAAGGCCGGTTCGAGCCCGCCGGTGCCAAGTGGGCTCAGGGCGGCACGGAGATTTTTGTCGGTGACAAACCTGTGGGCTTTGTCGGCGCCGTGGAAGACACAATTGCCCGGCGTCTGGATTTAGACAAGGGAATGGTCTGTGCGGCGGAACTGGACCTCGAAACCCTGATAGACCTGGCCGCAAACGCCAAACCGTCCGCGAAACCGCTGCCGCGATTCCCCGCCATCCGGCGAGACCTGTCTTTGATTCTCGATGAGCCCGTCCGCTGGGCGGAGATTGAACAGGCCGTTCGTTCGGCGGCTCCGTCGGAATTGGAGGAAATCCGCTTCGGCGGCCTGTATCGGGGCAAACCGATTCCCGCCGGCAAAAAGAGTCTGACGGTTTCCCTTCGATTCCGGGACGACGACGGCACGCTGCGTCACGAGCAGGTGGACCAGTTCGAAGCCGCCATTTTGAATGTCCTGAAAGAAAAATTCCGCGCAGAACTCCGAACGGTTTGAGCGGCTAAATCTGCCCGTCCAGAACGGCTGCCAGCCACTGGCGGGCAATCCAGGCATGGGCCCACATCGACGGGTGGACTCTGTCCTCCGACCAGCGTTCATCCGGCACCTGACTGCTGAGCCGTTCATAGGCCTTCTGCAGAGGCACCAGAAGGGCCCGATAGTCCCGAGCCAACCGGTGCACGACATCCAAATAGGCATCCAGGCCCCGCCGCATCGGCTCCTGCAAATCCCGGCAGAAATAGAACGGCTCCATCAGAATCAGACGGCTGCCGAGCCGCTGAACCCCGGACAGCATCTGCCGGAGATTGTCCTCATACTCCGCCGGCGGAACAGGGGTTTTGTGCGGCTCAAGCACCGGTTTATACCCCCGCCACAAATCATTGATGCCGACCAGAATGCTCACCACATCGGGCCGAAGGTCCATGCAGTCTTCTTTCCACCGAGCCAGAAGTTCGCGGGTCGTATCCCCGCTGATGCCGCGGTTTTCAATTTGCAAATCCAGCTCAGGAAATTTGGCCTGCAAGAAACAGCCGGCGAAATGAACATAACCGCAGCCCAGCGGCGCATACGCCTTCTCCCGCCGCAGGGCATCCGTGATACTGTCTCCGATAAACAAAATTTTCTGCTGATAATGCCATTTCATTCAAAAAACTCCTGAAAACTATTTATTCGTGTCGAAGGGCTATGATTGGATCCACCTGGGCGGCGTGAATAGCCGGATACAGGCCGAACAAAATCCCGATCAGCATACTAATCAGCAGCGGCAGGAGAATCCCCCACAAAGTCAAAACTGTGGCCATTCCGCTGACCATCGTAATCACAAAGGGGATAAAAATTCCCACCCCCAGACCAATTATCCCGCCGGTCGTGGACAGCACGACCGTCTCAATGAGAAATTGGAAAATAATCTGTCTGCGCTTGGCCCCGATAGCCCGCCGAATGCCGATTTCGCGGGTGCGTTCGGTGACCGAAGCCAACATAATATTCATAATTCCAATGCCGCCCACCAGCAGACTGATGCCCGCAATCGACCCCAGCACAATATTAAACCGGCGTTTGGTGGCCTCCGCCTGTTTGAGCAGGGCCAGAGGCACACTGATAGTGTAATCCTTCTTTTTATGAAAGCGTTTGAGCATCTGCTCAATCGCCGCCGCCGTAGGTTCCACGTGTTCCGAAGAATCGATTTGCAGAATCACCTGATGGAGTTCCACCTTTTCCCGTTCCCGCGTTCCGGCCGCCACGCGTGTCTGAATATCGCCGAAATAGCGTCGGGCAACCTCGATGGGAATATAGGCATCCACTTCCTGGTCCGGAATCTGAATATTTCCCGCCTGTCCGCTCTCACTCCGGACAATCCCCACGATCAGAAAGGAATCGCCGCCGATACGCAAGGTCTGACCGATTGTATGCTCCGCCGCCAAAAGCCGGCGAGCCCCATACTCCGTCAGTACAGCCACCGGCGCCTGTTTTTCCACATCAGCATTCGTCAAAACCCGCCCGGCAATAATATCCCGCGGAACCAGTTCAAACCAGGACGGCGTAGTTCCCACAACCCGCAGTTCAAGCGAACGCTCTCCCAATCGAGATTCCTTGCGAATGATTTTTGCCGGAGCTGTTTTCTGAACGTTTTTAAAGCTTTCTGAAATCCGGCGATAATCCTCATAGGTCAACCCATACACACTCATAAAAATGCGGGTATTGGTCATGGACTCATCTTCCACGGCCTTCACGGAGGAAATAATGATATTGTTGCTGCCCAGCTTTCGAATCTGCTCGAGGGCTTCCTTGCTGGCCCCTTCGCCGACGGAGAGCATCGCCACAACACTGCCGACACCGAAAACAATCCCCAGCATCGTCAAAAATGAGCGAAGTTTGTGCAGGAGAAGATTTTCAACGCCGAGAGCAATATTGCGAATCAACCGGGTTTGTCTCATCCGATTCCTCCGTCGATTCGTTCAATTTGGCCGTCCCGCATATGCATTTGATACTGGGCAAAGGCCGCAATATCGGGCTCATGGGTAACCATAATAATCGTTTTCCCGTTTTCATTGAGCTTCTGCAGCAAATCCAGAATCTGAAGTCCGGTTTTCGTATCCAGGTTGCCTGTAGGTTCATCGGCAAAAATAATCTGAGGGTCATTGGCCAGCGCCCGAGCAATGGCAACCCGCTGCATCTGGCCGCCTGATAATTCCGTAGGACGGTGATTCAGACGCTCCGCCAGTCCTACCTGTTCCGCCAGGTACTGAGCCCGCTCACTGCTCCGGCGGGCATCCCACCCAAGATAATAAAGAGGCAATTCAATATTCTTCTGCACCGTCAGCTGCGGAATCAGATTGAAACTTTGAAAAATAAAGCCGATTCTTCGCAGCCGCAGGTCGCTGAGTTCATCATCACTGAACGTACTGATATCCTGCCCATCGAAAAAATAATGCCCCTTTGTCAGTCGATCCAGACAACCCAGAATATTCATCATCGTGCTTTTGCCGGAACCGCTGGGCCCCATAATCGCCCAAAAACTGCCTGGGGCAAACGATGCATTCACACCCGCAAGCGCCTTGACTTCCTGGCGGCCCATTTTGTAAATCTTCCATGCATCCGTCAGGCGGATTATCTCTGAATTGCCTTTTGGATTGGAGACCCCGGAACTCATTGCCGCCCTTCTCCAGACGAACCCGCCTGCGGCTCCTGAGAAGAGCGGTTCTGTTCATCAGACGGCTGTTCCTGCGGCCTGGCCTGCTCAAAGCGTCTTCGCATTTCCTCCCGCTGCTCCGGGGTCATACTTTCAAAGCGGCGGCGCATTTCCTCCCGCTGTTCCGGAGTCATATTTTCAAACCGCCGACGCATCGAATCCCTCGTCGGGGAGGAAGCATCCTGTGTCTCCGGCCTGACTCGACGACGCGAGCCCTGGTTTTCCGTCCCTCCCGGCTGAGGTTCCGCCGCCGACGGCTGAACTTTGCCGGCGTCTTCCAGCCGCTGACGAATTTCCTGAGACACCTGACCATCCGTCTGAACGGAAGAAAAACCTGCCGCCGGGGCCTCCGCCTCTTTGAGCGGCGGATTCAGCAGCACTTTTTCCCCTTCCTTAAGCCCTTCGAGGATATGAATCATCCGATTGTTATCCAGTCCCACCTTCACCGGACGTGCTTCGATTGCAGAACCCGTAAGCACATACACAGTGGGCTGGCCGCCCACCTGAATCACGGACTGGATCGGAACATACAAAGCATCTTCATAATGGGCCACGATAATTTCGGCCTTACAGCTCATTCCGGTCCGCAAGGCGGGCTCTTCTCCCTCGATGGATATCTGAGTGTTATAAACTTTTAAATCCGGGTTCATCCACATACTTTGAGCATCCGGCAGCGGTGCAATGGAATCTACCTTGCCCATAAATCTCCGTCCCGGCAGTGCATCAACGGTAATCACAACCGGCAGGCCCGGATGCACTTTCTTTAAGCTCGCCTCGTGGACATTGACTTCTGCAATCGCTGAATAGCCCAGCGGCAGATAAATCAATTCCTGCCGTTCGTGGACTTCCTGCCCTTCCATCAGCGGTTCCTGTCCTCCTCGGAAACCGCCGCGCTGGGCACTGGTCGCATAAATCACCAAACCATCAGCCGGAGCATAAAGCTTGGTTTTCCTCAACTGGTCTTCCAGCTTGGCCAAACGGTCCTTCTGCTGATTATATTCGGCCTGCCGGGCTTTCAGTTCGGCCTCCGCCTGCACTACCGATGCGTTGGCCTTCCGAACCGTTCGTTCATAAGCCATTTCGGCCTGCCGAATATCACTCTCCAGCTGCTTGACCCTTCGAAGATACGTAAAGTTCTGGAGCAAATCTCGGCTGCTGATAGCCAACTCCAAATCCAGCTTCCGCCGGGTTACGGCCAGCTGGTCTGCTTTCAGTTCATTCTCAGAAATATATTTTTCCTCCCAAAGTTTCTGAGACCAGGCAAGGGTATCCTGAGCTCTTTCCAGTTCTTCCTCCGCCAGTTTGATTTTGGCCTCGGCATCTCGAAGCAGATTCGGATATTCGCCTTCCTTGTATTGCTTTAAATCCTCCCGGGCAAACTCAAGGGTCAGCAGGGCTGCGCCTTTGTCGCTCTCGGCCTGGTTGCGTACAACTTCCAGATTCTCTCTGGCATTAACAAAAGCGGCCTCCGCATTCTGAACCTGTATTTCCTGTCCGATTTTCGCATCAACCAGAGAACTGGCATCCAATTCCACCAGCAAGTCGCCGGCTTTGACGCGGGTCCCCTCCTCAATCAGATAAATAATGGACGTGCGTCCCTCCACCTCATTTTTGATGATGATTTGATCTTTGGCTTTAATGGTGCCGGACTGAAGCACGCTGATGGTCAGGGGGCCCCTCTGAACAGGAAAAACAGCCATGGTCTGGGTTGATTCCTTACGGGAAGCAAATAAATAAACACCCCCTGCGAGCAAAAACAAAAGAACCAGCGCCGCGATAAGAATGCCCTGGTATTTTTTAGCGGGTTTCTGAGTCAGATTGAGCTTCATAAAGAACCTCCGGAGCGAACTCCTTCCATAAACCTTTTTCATCGACCTGCAAAACCCCCATGTCCCGCTGAAGATTCAGCTCGGCCAATCGATAATTAATAATAGCCGCCGTCAGCTGATTCTGAGCGCTGAGCAGGGCATCCTGAGCATCCAGCAAATCCCGGATTTGAGCACGGCCTGCATCCAGAAACATCTTGGTGCTTTTCTGTCTCTTTTCAGCCACAGTCACCGCCTTGGCCTGGATTTTGACCTGCTCCCGGGATTCCAGGAGTGTACGAAGCTGATTCCGAATGGACAACTTGATTGAATCCTCCGTCTGCTGAAGATTGCGAACCGCCTCCTCCAAAGCTAAAAAACTTTTTCGATAGGCATTTCGTTCCGCCGTCCGTTCCAAGGGAAGGTTCAGATTCAGCAATGCGGTATAACGCCCCCGGTCGAAATCCAGCCGAGCATCTTCTGAGCCGGCCGACCCCAGCGAACGTCCGCTGCCCCAGCCGGCGGACCCCAAAAACGTCAGCTCCGCTCCCAGCCGGTCCGCCTTCACAATCACATCCCTTTGAGCATCATAAACTCGTCCCTGAATCACCCACAAATCCGGACGTTTCTCAAAAGCGGTCTTGACGGCAATCTCCTCGGGCAGTTCAAAGGGACCCGCATCTTCATTGGAAGGCGGCTGCGGTTCGATGAGCGCATCGGCAGCCGGAAAAACCCCCTCCTTTCCGACTCCTCCCCCGGACAAATCCGAATAAACAAAATAATTCTTATAAACCTGCAGCTGGTCCAAATCCTTCCGGTCCAGTTCAATCTTCGCATCCGGCGGCAGTCCTAACCGAATTTTGAAGGCATCCAGACGCTGCTTGTAAGACTCCACGGCCCCAATCCATTGGGCACGGGCACTGAGTTCCCGCTGAACCGCCTGGTCCACCTGAATTTCCGGCAGGCGGCCGGCATCCGCAAGGCGGCGCGACTGCCGTGCAGATGCCACAGCGCTGATATAGTTCTCGCGGCTGTTTCGCACCTGGTCAAATTGGCGAAGCACGGCAAGATAATCGCTGGCAATCGAAACGGCAAATTCGCTCTTGTACCGCTCAAACTGCCAAATGGCATACATCACCTGCCGTTCGGCTTGAAGAAGAGGTTCGGCCACAATATGCGGTCCCGAACCCCGGAGAAGAGGAACGGAAATGCTCGCATCCGCCGTAAGCCCCAGGGAAGAAGCCCCCCCGAGGGTCAGAAGATTCACTAAATCGGCTGCAATTCCCGCACTGACTTCTGCACCGCTGGTCAGTTTTCGAGAGGCGCTGAGTTCCCCGCTGTGAACAAATCCCCTTTGCGGAGACAGACCGGCACGATTTTCTTCATAATAACTCTTTGCCGCTCCGGCAAAAAGCGTGCGAAATTCGTTGCGGGCCAGGTCTAAATCCAAGGCCGCCGAAAAGATGGCTTCTTTTCTGGACTGATACTCAAAATTATTGGCCGCCCCGATTTGCAACGCATCCATTAAGGAAAGGGTAATCACCTGATTAGGGTCGGCCGCATTCGGCTCCGAGTCGGGCTCGGCAAAAGGGTAATTTTTCTCAGGCCAGTGGGCAATCGGCTCTAAACGATCCGTGCCGAGGGCAGCTGGAGCAGAAACCGGCAGGGCCTGAATCTCAATCAAACGTCTTCGAAACAAATCGCTCGGCCGCTCTATTGCAAAAGGTTCCGTTCTCCCGAGCGACTCTAACTGCTTTTCTTGAATAATCTTATAAGAAATTTCGTCCGCTTTTTTTCGATAGTCGGACGGGGTTTTACACCCCCCAATGAAACCTGCCACGGGGACAAAAAGGACACCCCACACATACCAAGTTTTGTACCGGCCAAACCAATTCATCATCGTTGTTTTCTATCTTCAAATCCCCTTCATATACGAAAACAAACCTTATTTTTATTGCAGGAAAACCGCAATATTTATTTTCCGGAAAACCGACGGATTCATATCAAGAGCCACAATGTCCACTATTTGGGTTCCTGTGGGATAAAGTGGGATTCCTAACTTTTTTTTCAGCAAATATCATTTGATAGCCGAATCGCAACACCCCCTATATAATGAGACAATTATTGCCTTCGAGCCACAATATATAGTTTTTTCTTTTCTTGCCATTTAATCTGCCCAAAAAAGCACAAAACTTTTTTAAAAATTTTGGTTTTGACACGAAAATAATAATGTGGTATTGTCCCCCATAAAAGTTAAGAAAAGTAGGAAGAAATAGCAAAAAATCCCATGGTTATGCTAACAGGCGAGTCCGAGCATATCATTGATGAAAAGAACCGACTTTTCATCCCCACCAAACTCCGAAGCAAGGTGGACGCTGAAAAATACGGCAGCGACTGGATTCTCGCCCTGAGTATTGATGGGATTCTCTGTCTTTATCCGGAAAAATGCTACAAAGAGGTGCTGGCCGAATTGGCTGCGGATAACAGTATTCCGGAGGACGATTTTGTCCTTATTGAAAGACTGTATTTTGCATTCTCATCTTTCGTTGAATTTGACAAACAGGGACGGCTTTTGATTCCTGAAAAACTGAAAAAACGGGCGAATCTCGGCAATAAATTAACCCTGCTGGGTGTGCGGGACCACATCGAAATCTGGAACACCGAAGAGTGGGAACGGTTTGTAGCGGAAAAAGCCGCCGGCTTTGAAAAACACCTGATGCGAGCCCGAAAGTCGCTTCTTCAAAAGCAGACCCAGGAAGCCGCCCATCCTGAAGAAGAAAATCTGCAAACAACGGAGGAATAAACCAATGAAAACCGCCGAAGCCATACAAATGCTTCAAAAGGTTCTGCAAGGGAGCCGGCCGCTGGATGAGCAAATCCTTTGCAGTCTGAACTGCCTGGAAAAGCAGCTCGAGACCCTCAAACGAAAAAGTGCCCTGTTTGAAAAGATTTCTTTTTCCGAAGAGATAGAGCGGCTTACCGAACAGGTGGTAATGGCCGCTGCCCGCTAAACAATACCAAGGATGGGTATTGAGATGATGCACAACGACTGGGCGAATGCCACGGAGGAACATTCGCCCGGTCATATTCCGGTTCTTTGTAAAGAATTAGCCGAGCGAATCCGGCTGCCCAGGGACGGGCGGGTTGTGGATGCAACCATTGGCTACGGAGGCCATAGCCGGCTGTTCGGCGCCCAATTGGGCCCTGAGGGGATGATTCTTGGTCTGGATGTGGATCCAAAATGCATCAAAAGGGCCCAATCTTTTACAAACGATCTGCCCTGCAAAGTCGTGCTGGTTCGGGAAAACTTTGCGAAACTTCCCGAGGTGATGAAAGAGCACGGAATCCAACAGGCGGATTTTATTATGGCCGACCTGGGAATCTGTTCGGCTCAGATTGAGGACACCGAAAGAGGGCTGAGTTTTCAGGCCGATATGCCGCTGGATATGCGGCTGGATGAGCACTTATCCATTACAGCCGCTGATTTGGTCAATCAATTGGATGAGACGGCACTGGCGGATTTGATTTACCGTTATGGGGAAGAACGGGCTTCCCGGAAAATCGCTCATTGTATTGTTCAGGCAAGACAACGGCAACGAATCACAACAACCGGTCAACTGGCTTTGATTATCCAAAAAGCGGTGTCCAGACCGGAACGGAGGGGTCTGCGGCGGCTGCATCCGGCCACGCGAACGTTCCAGGCCCTTCGAATTGCGGTAAATCGCGAACTGGAATGTTTAGAGGAATTGCTGGAAGCCGCGCCGAATCTCTTGAAAACCGGCGGTTTTCTGGCAATCATCAGTTTTCACAGCTTGGAAGACAGACTTGTAAAAAACAACTTTCGAAAAAACAAAATGAATGGTATTTATCATATTCTGACTCCAAAACCGATTACAGCCGGAGCGGAGGAACGGCGTGCCAACCCTCGCTCTCGAAGTGCAAAACTGAGAATCGCCCAACGGATATAGAGAAAAAAACAGAAAGGCGCTGACTATGACTTCAGATGGGAAAATCGGATTGCTGATCAGTTTTCTGTTTATTGTCACCATTGCTTTTCTGATCAACGGACCGGTCGGCTTTTTCAAAACAGACAAACCGGTTATCGAAACGGCTGTCCAGGCCCCACCCAGCCGCTCTATTCTGATTGAGCAGGCGGTGGAACAAGTTGCCCGGGAACTGGAACCCGAGCCGCTTCGGCAAACACAGCCCCCCTCGGAGAGCCGAGTCATAGCCCCTGCGCCGACAGCCCAACCCCAGCCCGCTTCTGCACCGAACAGTCCTTCCGCCCCGGAAACCGCCCCCGCCGCATCGGCCGCAAGCACAACCGCTGTTCCCACCCCCTCCGCAGCCTCTCCTGCACCTTCGACGCAGGTTCACATTGTTCAAAAAGGTGAAAACCTTGCCGTTATTGCATCTCGTTATTATGGAAAAGAAAACGGCAACACACGAGCCGTTATCCAAAAACTCTATCAGGCCAATCAGCATATTCTCACCTCCCCGGATTCCCTCCGAATCGGCGACAAGCTGGTCATCCCGCCGCTGGACAAAGGAACTGCCAATACCGGACAAACTTCGTCTCCTAAGCCGGAAAAGGTACTTCTCGAAAAATTCAAAAATGTTTTGGAACCGGCTTCCTCAGAGCGCCCCTCACCCCGCTACATCGAGTATGTCGTCCAGCCGGGAGACCGTCTATGGACGATTGCGCTGCAGTACCTCGGAGACGGAAACCGTTACCGGGAAATTGTTCAATTAAATCGGGACCAAATTTCCGACCCGGAGAACCTGCCCGCAGGGATTCGTCTGAAAATCCCTGCACGCTGAGGGTTTTTATGATTTCACGGGCACGCCTGAGGTATGTAATTTTTGTGATAACAGCCGCGCTGATAGGTACTGCTCATCTTCGCATCAGCGCTTCGCGGATGTTCCATCAGGCACGGCAGGCCCAGATTCGCCAAACACACCTCCGCCAGCAGCTTTGGAAAAAACAGCTTGAGCTGGAAGGGCTCCTCCAGCCGCAGAAAGTGCTTCCGTACCTTCCGGAGGAAACCTCTCCATGAATTGTCCGGAACATTCTCCGACACGAACTTGGTCCGGCATCATCCTGGTTTGCGTTTTTCTTTTGGCCGGACTTACCGGCTTAGGGGGACGCCTCTGGGACCTCCAATTCCAGCGGAAAGACCTCTATGAAAAGGCCAGCCGCACCCAGCGCTACGCTGTTGTTCGTCAGCTGCCGCAGCGCGGTCTGATAGCGGACAGAAAAGGACGGATTCTGGCTGCCAGCACAATGATTTACAACGTATTCGGGGAACCCCGTCGTCTTCTGCAAAATGAACAATACAAACTGGCCGCCGATACTCTTCAATCGATTCTGAATGTCCCGGGCTCTGAAATCGCCAAACAAATTCTTGAAGCAAAAAATCCGGGATTTCTGCGGCTTGCCAAAGACATTACCCCGGAACAGCAGCAGGCCGTTCTTCATGCCCGCCTGTCCGGTATTGGAATTGAAGAGGCCTGGATTCGGTCCTACCCTGCCGCCGCCCTCTGTTCCCATGTTGTCGGCTTTGTCGGCGGCGAAGGACACGGTTTGGCGGGCCTCGAGCTGAAATACGATTCCGTTCTGGCCGGCAAGGGCGGACAAGACATTTACGTGGTCGATGTGTTCCGAAGACCTATTGCGGCTTACCCCGAAGGGCGAACCCCTCTTCGAAACGGAGACAATCTCGTTTTAACCCTGGATATCGTGATTCAGGAAATTGTGCGAGAGGCCCTTCAGAAACAAATCCGGGACTATCAGGCCGAATCCGGCGTTGCTTTAGTCATGGACCCCTGGACGGGTGCAATACTCGCGTGGGTTTCTTTGCCTGATTTCGACCCGCAGCAATTCTCCAAAACCCCTCCGGAACATCTGAAAAACAGAATCTTGTCAGACCCTTACGAACCCGGCAGTATCTTCAAACCCATCGTTGCCGCCATTGCAATTGACAGCGGCGCTGTCTCCAAAGAGGAAAGGTTTGACTGCGAAGACGGCTACTGGGGCAAATACGGCGGCATTCATGAGTTTGGAAACCACCGGTTCGGCCTTCTCAGCGTCCGAGAAATCATTCAAAACTCCAGCAATATCGGAATGGCGAAAATCGGGTTAAAAACAGGCCCCAGAAAACTGTATGAAGGTCTTCGGCTTTTCGGGTTTGGACAGCCGACCGGAATAGACCTGACAGGCGAAGAACCCGGTCTGCTTCGTCCGACGCAAAAATGGAGCGGCTACAGCCCAACGCGAATCGCCTTCGGCCATGAAATTTCCGTTACCGCTCTTCAAATCGCACGGGCTTATTGTATTCTCGCAAACGGCGGCACCCTGATTCAGCCCCATCTGGTCCGCGCGATAATCAATCCGGAAGGACAAGTAACGGATATTACCCCTTCTTTGGTTGGTTCCGGTTATATTGTGAGGCCGGAAACCGCCCGATGGATAGTCCGGGAAGCCCTGCGAAGCGTAGTTACCCATGGGACCGGTGACCAGGCCGCCATCGAAGGACTGGAAGTCTTCGGCAAAACAGGAACCGCCAATATTGCCCTGCCTACAGGCGGTTATGACACAAGCAATTATGTCGCTTCTTTTGTCGGAGGAGCCCCTGCCGACAATCCCAAAGTGATCATTCTGGTTTCTATCCGAAAACCCAACCGCTCTTTGGGCAAGGGCTACAGCGGCGGACGAGTCGCAGCGCCTGTCTTCAAGGAAATCCTCGAAAAAACATTGGCCTACCTGGATTCAAATTAAAATATTTTCATCTGAAAAACACATATAACTCTTTTTTTAATAAGCCCTTGCATAAATAAACAAAATGAAATTTCCCCGAAATCGAATTTTTTGTATATCAGTATACTATAATGCAGTATAATACAATGAAAACAAAGGCTGTTTCTTTCTCGGATAATTTATGGACCTGCAAAACTGGCAAACACAATTGCGGAAAGGGCTCCTGGATATCGTTGTCCTGAATTTTCTGGCCCGCGGGCGATGTCACGGCTATGAAATGGTGCAGGAACTTAAAAAATGCCGGGGGCTGTCCGTACGAGAGGGCAATATTTATCCAATCCTGGCTCGCCTGCAAACCGACGGACTGGCGGAAGCCGGCATCGAACCCGGGCCGGGCGGGCCGCCGCGAAAATATTACACGATTACCGAGCGGGGAAAACAGATACTGGCGGAAATGAATCGACACTGGGATATGATTGTCGCCGGTGTGAACCAAGTGCGCAAAGGAGACAATTCATGAACGATACCGAAAAAAGGTGGCGTCAAATGCGGGATGAGTATCTCCAGCAGATTGAGGCGGAACTGACATCCATCCAGCATCCCCGCAAAAAAGAGCTGCTGGCGGACATACGGGAACATCTGGAACGGCGGTATGAAGAACTGGACCCCTCCCAGCGCACGGACAGCCGGCTGCAGGAAATCCTTGAAGAAATGGGCCCGGCGGAGGAATATGCCGAATTGCTCAAACAGCCGTCTTCGGGAAAAACGGAATTGGAAACCGTTTCGCCGGCTTTTCGGTTCCTCAACCATTTTCTCACAGGTGTTTTCGTAATTGTGCTGGTCTCCGTGGTCGGCTATAAACTCCACACAGCGGATATCAAACCGCAACCCGACCCCCTGCAGGACTTCATTTTAAGCTATCAGCCGGACCCTCAAATAATAGGCCGATGGAATACAGTGGATTTCGTCGAAACACCGGAACAGTTCGTACCGGACCGGAGGCGGTCCGGGCAGGAGTTCTTTTTCAAAGAGATTGAATTTTACAAAGACATGAAAACCTCCCGCGCATGGCTTTGGTCCAAAGGAAAACTCTACTTCCCGGATATAAAAAAAGAAGGCGAATACCGGATTCGAATGATTGACGGACAGGAATACCTGTTTTTAGAGTGGCTGCCGGATCAGAATCCCCAAACAGGCAGGTCCCCCTATTATGTACTGGAAAAGGAGAACCCAAAATGAAGATGCGAATTACGACGGTACTGATTTGGCTGACGGTGGCGGCTGCTTTTGGAATCAGCGGGATCTTTTATCCGAAAATGCCTGTGATTATGGCCTCCCACTGGAATGCCGCCGGACAGGTAGACGGGTATATGCCTAAATCCGTCCTGATGTTTCTGCTGCCGGGAATTATGGCGGCAGAGGCGCTGTTCTTTTACGCTATCCTGCTGATCGATCCTCTGCGGAAAAATATCTTCAAGTTTCGCGTTTATTACGAAGGGTTTATTCTGCTGATAACGATCTTTTTGCTGGCTGTACACTT
This sequence comes from Planctomycetota bacterium, assembly GCA_029552545.1. Classification (GTDB taxonomy): domain Bacteria; phylum Planctomycetota; class Phycisphaerae; order Sedimentisphaerales; family Anaerohalosphaeraceae; genus JAHDQI01. Next base: position 30,507 of record JAKPDO010000058.1, on the reverse strand, counting down.
GTTCACAATTGCCTGGAGTCTGAGGATTCAGATTTCAATGAATGTCTTTATGCCCCTGATGATAGGAATTTTGTTCTTTGTTATGGGGTCCATTCTGCCTCATCTGAAACCCAACTGGTTTCTGGGAATCCGTACCCCCTGGACATTGAGCAACGAGACTGTCTGGAACAGAACCCATCGGATAGGGGGAATCCTCTTTAAAACCGCCGCCATCTTCGTATTGTTCGGCGCCCTTCGGCCGCAATATGCCGTTGGAATGGTTCTGACACCGGTTCTGGCTGCTTCCCTCCTAACTATTCTCTATTCCCTGGTGCTTTATTTGCGATTGAAATAAAAAAGTGCGTTCCTCTATCCTGCGGCAGCTTCGCACAGCAGATTCAGAGCAGATTCCTGTTTATCGAGGTCGAGGACGCTGACCAACAGGGGTGCGAAGTTCAAGATACTTGACTTTGCCTTGGAGAGTATACCCATTCTGGGAATAAAAGGTATAAAGAACAGAAAGTTTTTCTGTTTCATCCGCCTCCAAATACAAAGCCGCCTTTCCATAGGGGGCCCCCCAATAAATGGGCGTCCCGTCTTTGGCCCCCAGAATAATCTGCGGCTCTGAAGTTTTTTTCCCCCGGACCCAATTGCTGACATCGATAAAAGCAATCTCGTTCCGCAAAGGTTTATCAGAACAGCACTTTTGATCCATTCGCCCCAGGATTTCCAGCAGTACCAACACAGCGGACACTTCCTCTGCGGAGCAAGATTGGCCGGGTATTCCGACTCGTTCCGCCGGCAGCCCTTTCAATTCCACAACCTGAAGCGAAGGCAGCTCCGGGGCATCCATCACCATGGCCTGCGAATCCAGATATAGCCATCGGCCTGTGCCGGTTTTCACACGCAGCAGAGGTTTGCGGTAAACCGCCTCCACCCTCAGGCGGCTGGGAGTAACCCGCACACGCACATCCTCCAGCCAGGAAAATGCAGAAAGTTTTTCGGAGACTTGTCGAGCGGAGCGTTCATCGAGAGCAAACAAACCGTTTCCAACAGAGGCCTTGATTGCCTCGATCCATCCGGATTCCACCCATTCAGGCACATTGACTAATTCCAACGGTCCAAACTTTTCCGCCTGAGGATACTCCGATTGGATATACCGGTTTAGATATCCGAAGCTGAGTACAATCCCTGTCCCGACCAGGATCCAGAAACACAACGAAAAAGCCACCCGCAGTCGAAGGGACCAGGAACCGGATTCTTTCTCAGCCGTTCTGCCTGACGTCCGGTTTTCCGAGCCCCGGAAACGGCCCAATATCCCCCCTGTTCGGCCGGATTGACGCTCTTTTTTCCTGAACACCGTTTTCCTCCATCAACCCTTCTTGTGGAAATCCAGCCAGGCCGTTTCCAGAATCTTCAAACACAACTGAGTCGGGTCCAGCCCGGCCCGCGCCGCCGCCATCGGCAGCAGCGAATGGCTTGTAAACCCCGGCAGGGTATTGATTTCCAGAACCCAGGGAGTCCCCTGTGAATCAACAATCATATCCACGCGTCCGAAATGCCGGCATCCGAGAGCCCGGAAACTGTCCATGGCTGTTTTCTGAAAAAACTCCACCTGATGTACATCAGAAAAAGTATCAAACAGAAACTCTGTTCGATCGTCTATATACTTGGCCTGATAATCATAAAAACTCTGCTTCGGACGAATTTCAATCACAGGCAAAACCATCCGGTCGACAATTCCGACCGTAATCTCTCGTCCCCGGATAAAACGCTCCACCATGCAATCTCCAAAAAGGCCAGAGCATTCACGAGCCGCCCGAAGGGCCTCCTGAGGGGTTCGGGCAATTTGAACCCCCACACTGCTGCCCTGACGCAGGGGTTTTACAACAAACTGTTCCCCTCCCAGGCCGGCAATCGCCTCCAGAAGCGCGTGTTCCTCTGTATCCGGCTCCACATAAACCGCCGGAGCCGTCGGAATGCCCCATTCCCGAAACCGCTTCTTGGCGGCCCACTTGTCAAAAGCCAGACAGCTGGCCGCCGAATCAGAACCCGTATAAACCAGGTTTTTCTCTTCCAGAATCTTCTGCAGATGACCATCTTCCCCGAATTGACCGTGCAGAATCAGGAAAAAAATGTCAATATCGGGGTCATCCAGAATGGACAAATCATCCGGATGAATGTCCGCAAAGCGCACATCCAGGTCCGTTTTCTTGAGTGCCTGATACACATTCTGCCCGCTCTGAAGACTAACCGGACGTTCCTCCCCAACCCCCCCCGCCAAAACGGCTACTGTCTTAAATGGCTCTTTACAGCATCTCATTCTGCGTTCCTGAAAAACACGAAGCGATATTCCGGCCCAAACCCTGCAGAAATCACCCCCTACCAGATTTCAATTTCCAGTTCGAGCTGGACATCAAACTTTTCCCGAACCCGGGTGCGGACCAAATCAATTAACTGTCTGACATCGGAACTGCGGCAGCCCTTTTCGGCAATGATAAAATTGGCATGTTTTTCACTGACTATCGCCCCGCCGATCTGAGTCCCCTTCAAACCGGCCCGGTCAATTAAAGCACCGGCCGAAAGACCACGCGGATTTTTGAAAATACAGCCGGCGTTGTGTGTATCCAGCGGCTGCGTATTTTTCTTGTATATCCACACTTCTTTGACAACCTGCAGAAGGGATTCCGGATCCGACTCCGTCAGTTCAATCGCGGCCTCCAGAATCAGCTTGGCCGTGATATTGGTGCTGCGATAATCAAAAACAAGCTCCGGTTTGGCCTTTTCGAAAATCTGGCCGTCCATATTCATAACCGTAACACTCTGAACCACAGACCCCAAATCCCCAAAACGCCCTCCGGCATTCATTCGAACCGCCCCTCCAACAGACCCCGGAATCCCCGTCAGGGCCTCCAACCCTGCCAGCCCTTTTCGAACCGATTCGAGGACGAGCTTGTTCAAATTCGCACCTGCACCGGCCTTCAAGGTCGTTCCTTCAAATTTAAACTCGCAGAAAACCGGGTTCTCCAGTCGAATCACCGCCCCCCGAACTCCGTCATCTCCCACAAGCAAATTCGAACCGAATCCGAGCACCCGAACCGGCAGCTGGTTCTCCCGGCAGCGGCGAAGAACCTCGGCAATCTGCTCCCGATTTTGGGGAGTAATCAGATAATCCGCAGGCCCGCCCAGACCGTACCACGTATAGGGTGCTAAGGGACACTTTTCCTTAACAATGTGCTCTAAGCCACTGAAGATATTCATCGGCCACCTTCCAGATTGTTCCGGCACCCATGGTTACCACCAAATCGCCGGGCTGAACATGCTCTTTCAAATAGGAAACAATACCGGGAAAATCCCGAATAAAAACCGCCTCACTTCCGCTTCGGCGAATCCGTTCAACCAGAACTTCGGCATTCACCATTTTTCGGCTCTCGGCGGTATCCCGAACAAAATAGATTTCCGGGACTATCGTTGTATCGGCCAGATTAAAGCTTTCTGCAAAATCATCAAGCAAAAAACGCGTCCGACTGTACTGATGGGGCTGAAAAACACACCACAAGTGTTTCGGATGATACCGCTCTCGAATGGCTAAAAGCGAAGCCCGAATCTCCGTAGGATGATGCGCATAATCATCCAGCACGACAACCCCGCCCAGCTGACCTTTCAGCATCAGACGTCGGTCAATTCCCGTAAAGCCCCCTAAATGTTCCAGAATTGTTTCCACAGATAAGCCGGCCGCCAGACACGCCGAAACGACTGCCAAAGCATTGTCGACATTGTGGATGCCGGGAATCGACAGACGGGCCAGCCCCAGAACCGCCCCCCTTTCACACAGCTCGAATTCATAAAAACCTTCCCGCAAATAAAGCCGCCCGGCTGACAAATCACACGAGTCGCTGCGTCCGAAGGTCCGAACCTGAACCTGTCCATTCAGCCGGCGAAGCAGACGAAGGGTATTTCTGTCTTGGCCGTTGGCAATCAGCACGCCTCCCGGCCGGATGCCTCCGGCAAAATCGGTAAAAGCGTCTACGATTTCTTCTTCGTCTCTGTAGTAATCCAGATGGTCCTGCTCGATATTCAGAATCACCCCGATCAAAGGCCGAAGATTCAGGAAACTTCGGTCATATTCGCAGGCCTCCGCCACAAAAAAGGGCCCGTCTCCGATTCCGCTGGACCCCCCCATCTGCGGCACATGAGCGCCGATCAGAAATGTCGGCGACCGACCGGCTTTTTCGAGCAGATAGGCAATCCAGGCGCTGGTCGTGCTCTTGCCGTGGGTGCCCGCCACCGCAATCCCCTGATACTCGCCGAACAGTTTGCCCAGCATCTCCGCATACTTGTAAATGCGGATTCCCAGCTCTCCGGCCCGAGCCAGCTCCGGATTGCCGGCCGGAATGGCCGCACTGATTACCACCGCATCCGCATCCGGCGGAATATTCTCCGGACTGTGCCCCAGACAAATCCGAATTCCCATCGAGGCCATTTCCTGCAGCACCGCACTGTCGGCCATATCGGACCCGGAAACAACGGCCCCGTGCTTGAGCAGCATCTTGGCCAGCCCGCTGGTTCCAATCCCGCCGATGCCGATAAAATGAAATTTTTTACCTTGAAACGATTCCATATCTTCTCCGAGAAAACAGCGTTCCTTTATACCCCTCAGTTTATGCTGATTCAACCTCAATCCGGCGTAAAACGGCATATTCGGGCAGGGAATCCGGCAGGTCCAGACAGTCCCCGTTTTTGGCCGTCTCCGACACCGTCCCGTCCGTATGTTTCAGCGGCTGGGGCATCCGGACGCTGGACAGCCGACCGCCGGGTGAAAGCACCTCAAACGTCTCGCCGGAACCAATGGTATTTCGAACACGAATGGTGCACCCGTGCGGCCGAGTCTCAAGCACGTTGGCGACAAACCGGCTGGTTCCCTCCGACACACTTTTTTCCCAGGAATAATCCTCCGGCAGAAACGAGCCCTTGATAAAACCGGCTGTATAGCCCCGATTGGGCACGCGATTGAGCCAGTTGAGGGCCTGTTCTTTTGTGAAGGATTTTCCGTCCAGCAGCTGCCGATAAAAAGAGACCACAGTCGCAATGTAATGAATGGATTTCATCCGCCCCTCTATCTTAAAAGACGAAATCCCCAGCTCCGTCAGCTGCGGCACATGTTCAAACAAGGCCAAATCCTTCGAATTGAACAAATACAGGCCTCGATTGTCTTCAAAAACCGGCATATATTTTCCCGGCCTGTTTTCTTCCACCAGGAAATATTTATATCGGCATGGATGCTTGCATTCCCCCCTGTTGGCCCGGAAACCAGTCATATAGTCACTGACGGCACAGCGGCCGGAATACGAAAAGCAAACCGCCCCGTGAATGAAAACTTCTGTTTCCATCCGGCCTTTCAGATTTTTTTGAATTTCAGCAATTTGTTCCAGAGACAATTCCCGGGCCAGATTAACACGGTCGGCCCCCAGTTCGTGGTAGACCAGCGCCGTTGGCCAGCTGAGCGTATTGGCCTGAGTACTGATATGAATCGGGGCTTTGAATCCCTTTTTTCTCAGAGCGGTCAACACCCCTATATCGGAAACGATAACTCCATCCACTCCCATTTCCTCAAGAGCAAAAGCATCATTCAAAAGACGAGTATATTCGTCTGAAAATGGGTAAATATTGAGTGTTGCATATCCCTTTTTACCTCTTTTATGAAGATATAGAAGACCCTCTTCTGCGTCTTCTAACGAAAAATTCCCTGCAAAACTCCGCAAAGAACCAAATTCCAATCCAAAATAGACAGAATCAGCCCCATAGGCCACTGCCCACTTCAATTTTTCGAGAGTTCCTGCAGGAGCAAGCAATTCGGACATATAAATGAACCTCAACAACGAAATATAGTATTATTTGTCAACCAGAAATCACTACAACGATATTTTTAATCATTTTTTAGGAAAAACCTTAAGAAATTAAAAAATTTTTCGAAAAGAGGTTGACCAAACAGTCAGATATGACTATATGGTCATTTATATGATTCTTAATGCTGAAAAGAAGAGTTTAACCCGTTCCGACAAAAGAGCGGACAGAACAAGAAAGAAACTTGAGGCAGCCGCATTGGAAGTCTTCACGGAATATGGACTCGATGCGACTACAATAGAGGATATTACACAAAGAGCCGACCTTGGAAAGGGGACATTTTACCGTCATTTTAAGGACAAAGAGGAAATTGCGACTTTTCTTGTCGATTTGTCTATCGATGAATTACTGGAACGTCTTCGCAGCACCAATAAACACATTACTACTCTTTATGAGGCCTTGGAACATCTGCTGGACGCCCATTACAAATTCTTTTTGGAAGAATATGAAAAGTTTATCCTTTTATTCCAGGGAAGATTATTGGTAAAACTGGAGCGAAGGATTTCCGAAAAGATGGAAGGCCCTTATGACCGATATCTTCGTGAACTGGAAAAGATTTTATCTCCGTTTGTCGGAGAGAAGATTGACCCGATGAAAATTCGACGGCTGGCCTGTGCCGTTGCCGGTTTTGTTTTCGGCTTTTTCTCGTTCGCGATGATTGGGATGGAAATGGAACAGGTTGAATCCAGCATCCAGCCGCTGCGTCAGAATTTTGTGCGGAGCTTGTCTTCTTTTTTGGGACAACTGCCGGAAAACAATAAAGAAGAAAAGAAATCAAACAACTTTTAAGGGAACCAGTGTATGCAGCCTCAATTGATTGCACCTGCTGTAGAACGAGAAGATGAGCAATCTTCTGAACCTCCGAGTAGAATGAGGGCGGATGAGCCGCCCTCCCTGTCTGTTCCAGAATCTTCCTTAAAATCCCCTGCGGGCTCCCAATGGAGCGACTGGCGATGGCAAATCCGCAATCGAATCCGCACGCTCGAACAGCTTTCGGCCTACCTGCCTGGTTTGTCCGAGCGGGAAGATTTGAAAGCGGTGATTGCCAAGTATCCGATGGCAATTACGCCGTACTATGCCTCGCTCATCCGCAAGCCCGATTTATCGGACCCGATTTTCCGAATGAGTGTCCCGAATCCTCAGGAGCTGTCGGACCCGCCCTGTCTGAGCGAAGACCCGCTGGAAGAACATATCGACATGCCGGTCCCCGGGCTGATTCACCGGTACAAAGACCGGGCGCTTTTGATCGCCACCACCACCTGTTCGATGTACTGCCGACACTGCACACGCAAGCGCATCGCCGGCACTCGGGAAACCGCAATTTCCTCCCGCCGGCTCCGGCAGGTGGTGGAGTATCTGCAAGCCCATCCGGAAATCACCGACGTGATTATCTCCGGAGGCGACCCGCTGACCATGGCGGATTCCGCTCTCGAATCCGTTCTTTCCGCCGTCCGTTCCGTAAAAACGGTTCAGGTAATTCGGATCGGAACCCGCGTTCCGGTAGTGCTGCCGATGCGGATTACCGATGAGCTGGTGCAGATGCTCCGGAAATACCACCCGCTCTGGATCAATACCCACTTCAATCATCCGAATGAACTGACGCCTGATTCCGCAGCGGCCTGTACCAAACTGGCTGACGCAGGCATCCCGCTGGGCAATCAATCTGTTCTGCTGCGGGGCGTAAACGACCAGCCGCAAATCCTCGAAGAACTGTACCGCGGACTGGTGCGGATCCGGGTTCGTCCTTACTACCTGTACCAGTGCGACCTTGTGCGCGGGGTTGAACATTTCCGCACCTCGGTGCGTGCAGGCATTGAAATCATGGAATACCTGCGCGGCCGCATCAGCGGAATTGCCATTCCAACCTTCGTGGTTGATGCTCCGCACGGCGGCGGGAAAATCCCGGTTCTGCCCAATTATGTGGTTTCCATGAGTCCGACCCACACCGTATTGCGAAACTATGAAGGGCTTCTGATTCACTACCCGGAACCCGGTGTGGAAACAAAACCGGATGAGCAAACAGAACTCCACGGAATGCCCGGTGTCTGGGAACTGGCGGCAGGCAAAGCTTCGGTTATCCAGCCGGCGCGTACCCTGCGGGGCCAGCGGAGGGAAAAAATCCGAAATCGAAGCGGGTTAGAGTCAACCGGTTTTCTCTTCGATTAAGGAGAAAAACATTCCCGGCAGGGCTCACCGAGCATCAGGAAAACGAAATCGTATGAGAAAACGAATCGGTCTTGTTTATGACTTGCGGAGAGACTATCTATCCGCCGGCTTTACAGAGTCTGATGTTGCTGAATTTGACTCCGACAGCACTATCGACTGGCTGCATCAAACCATCGAATCCCTCGGCTATGAGGTTGAACGGGTGGGCAACGGCTGGGCGCTCTGCAAAGCTCTGGCCGCAGGAAAACGCTGGGATATGGTGTTCACAATCGCAGAGGGCCTGAAGGGACGCAGCCGAGAGGCCCAGGTTCCGGCCCTTCTCGAGCTGTACCAAATTCCCTATACTTTTTCGGACCCGCTGGTTTGCGCAGCCACACTCGACAAGGCGGTCGCCAAAAAACTGGTGGCGTTTGAAGGGCTGTCCACGGCTCCTTTTGCCGTTGTCCGCTCTGTAGGGGAAATCGGCTCCGTCGCACTTCGATATCCCCTCTTTGCCAAACCGCTGGCCGAAGGGACAGGAAAAGGCATCGATCAAAACTCGAAGGTCGAAAACGCCGCCCAATTGGAGCAAATCTGCCGTTTCCTGCTGGAACAGCACAAGCAGCCGGTTCTTGTGGAAGAATACCTCCCGGGCCGGGAGTTTACCGTCGGAATTATCGGCACAGGCCCCAAGGCACGCGTCATCGGAACGATGGAAATTGAAGTGGCGGACAAAAATCAGCCCCCCATTTATTCCTACCTCAACAAGGAAGAATGCGAAACCAGAATCCGGTATTCCCCCTTGCGGGATGCGATTCTTAAGCAGTCTGTGGAACAGCTGGCTCTCCGCTGTTATCAAGTCCTCGAATGCCGCGATGCCGGACGTGTGGACATCCGCTGTGATGCGGGCAATCGGCCGTACTTTCTGGAAATCAACCCGTTAGCCGGCCTGCATCCGACCCATTCAGACCTTCCCATGATTGCCACACAGGAAGGGATGTCTTATGGTGAATTGATCGGCGCCATTCTCCAAAGTGCATTCGAACGCGCCGAAGAGGAACGAAGCGTCCATGGAAGACGTGCTTGTTTTATATAATCAGGTCAACACTTCCGATTCAACCTTTCAGGAAAGTCGCGGCGGTGTACTGGATCAGGTCCGCGCCGTGCTGGAAGCGCTCGACAAACTCGGAATTCCGTCCGAGTCCCTGGCTGTGGAGAATCTCCAGCATCTGGTTTCCCTGCTGAAACTGAGAAAAGAAAAACTGATTTTCAATCTCATTGAAGAATTTCCCGGCTCCAGTCGGGATGCCTGTGCTGTTCCGGCGTTGTGTGAAGCATTCGGGGCCGGCTGTACCGGCAGCGGGACGGAAGCCCTTTTCCTCGCTCAGGACAAAGCCCGAACGCGAGCCATCCTGACCGCAGCAGGACTCCCCTGTCCGATGGGCTTGACAGTAGAACCCGGTCGCCCCTTCCCGATGGAACGGCTCAAAAAAGGCATTTATATTATTAAACCGGCCTGTTCTGATGCCAGTGAAGGCATCGGGCAGGATTCCGTCGTAACCATCCCTTCCCGACAGGCTGCGGAAAAAGTTGAGAAGATTCATCAGGAGTTTCATCAGGCCGCCATCGTGGAGCAGTTTATTCCGGCAAGAGAACTCAATGTGTCCATCATTGAAACCGCAGGCAAAACTCGGGTCTTGCCCCTGGCGGAAATCGATTTTTCCGCATTCCCCAAAGGAATGCCGCGAATTGTGGACTATCAGGCCAAATGGATTAAGGACTCGTTCGCCTACCAGAATACCCCGAGGATTATTCCGGCACCTCTGGAAGAACCGCTGGCGGAAAAAATCCGCACCCTGGCGATTCAGGCCTGGCAGGCATTGGATTGCCGGGGATACGCAAGGGTGGATTTCCGGCTGGACGAAAAGAACCAGCCGTACATCCTCGAAATCAATCCAAACCCTGATATATCCCCGGATGCAGGTTTTGCGGCTGCTTTGGCGGCTGCTCAGATTCCATACGAACGTTTCGTCTGGCTGATGCTCCGAAATGCAATCCAGACCCGAAATCGAAACGCCCTGAGTACTCAGAATGGAGCGTCTTTATGAATCAACCTGACGTTGTCATTCGGCCGGCTCAAGCTTCCGACGAACCCGCCGTGATGGACTTTGTCGAAAAAACCGGTTTTTTCAGGATTGGAGAACTGGCTGTGGCCCGGGAAGTGTTCTGTGAAGCAGTCTCGGGCAAACCGGAATGCACCTATCAATCCTACGTTGCCGTCTTTCAAAATAAGGCCATCGGCTGGGTTTGTTTCGGCTCAACCCCGTGCACCGTCGGGACTTTTGATATGTACTGGATTGTCGTGGACCCTGTCTTCCAGCGAAAGGGGATCGGAAAACTGCTCAGCCGTTTCGCAGAAGAAGAAATCAAAAAACAGAATAGCCGCTTGGTGGTGGTAGAAACCTCCGGCACAAGTCGATATGAATCCACCCGCATTTTCTACGAAAAAACGGCTATCTGCTGGCAGCGGAAGTCCCGGACTTTTACGCCCCCGGCGATTCCAAGTGCATCTATCTAAAACCGCTCGTTTAAGCCCCCGCTTAAACCAAATCGCAGGCATCCGGGGGCATCCAGTGCGGGTCTTGTCCTTCCCATTTGACGTTGCAGCCGATGGGATTGGTCAGCGGCCTTCGGACCGGCCGGCCCGCCAGCACATCCTCCAGTGCATTCTCCAGGTCGTTGACCGTGCTCTTGCTCGGATCGCGGGGATTATCCAGTTCGCGGCCCGTATAAACCAGTTTGCGGTTTCGGTCAAACACATAAAAATGCGGGGTTCGCAGGGCCCCGTATTTTCGCGCCGCATCCTGAGAACGGTCATACAGATACAGCCAGGGAAATTTCTTTTCCTGCATCCGCCGAACCATATGCTCGAAGGAATCCTCCGGATACGTATTGGGGCTGTTGGAGTTGATGGCGACAAACTTTACTCCTCTGGGCAAAAACTTTTCCGCCGTGCGGCGGGTTACCTCTTCGGACCCGAGCACATACGGGCAATGGTTGCAGGTAAAGAAAATCACCAAAACCCCAGCCGAATCAAAATCATGCAGCGTGTATGTTTTGCCGTCCGTCGCCGGCAGTGAAAAATCCGGAGCGGACTGGCCTATTTTTAATGTAAAAGCCATTTTTCAATCCTTTCCGAACAAATCAGTCTCTTCCATACTACAAATGAATGGCCCGCTGGGTTCTGCACAAACAGACCGCGGCAAACAGAGATTTTGCGGAAAGGAAAAGCCCGATGGACTGGAAAACCTATTTTGAGATCACCGAAGGGGTCGGCATTCTCGCTACGGCCGATAAATCCGGGAACGTCAACGCCGCCGTCTATGCACGGCCTCATGTTCAGGAAGACGGAACGATTGCCTTCATTATGCAGCCGCAGGTCAGTTATGCCAATCTCCAAATCAATCCCAAAGCCGTCTATCTTTTCCTGGAAAAAACGGAAGGTTATAAGGGTCATCGGTTCTATCTGCTCAAAAATCGCGAAGAAAGCAGCCCCGAAAAAATCCAGGCCGTTCGGCGCAGGGGGCATAAACAAACAGACAGAACAAAAGAAAAAGCCAAACTGGTTTCTTTCCACATCGACCATATCCGGCCTTTGACAGGCAATACCCTCGAAGAGTGGTAACTCAACCAGCTCCCCGAGGTATTTCCCCACCCTTTCTATCGAAATAAACCGACGGAAAGGGTGTTTTTTCATTGCATGGAAAGACCTATAATGTTAAAATAGGAAAACAGCGTCTGAGGGGGCTTAAAATTATATAAATGTCCTTTTTTGACCCTGCTGTCGATAACCCTTTTCCATACGGAGTGCGGTTATGAAAAATAAAATCATCTCGTTTTATCTGACCGTCTCTTTTCTGGTTGGTGGTGTGTTCGCCCCTGAAGGGAAGGGCGAGCAGCTCATCCGCCGTGAGGTGGATTGGTATGCACCGGCCGGAGGAAGAATCCGAGAAATCCGTTTCCGGGCAAAGGCAGAGCCGGCTGCCGCCGAACAACTTCCCAAAGCCCTCAGTTTGCCCGCCGTGAATGGGATTGACTCCCCTCCGATTAATGGATTTGTTCCGTGGATTGTCGTTACCACCACCAATCGGCGTTTGGGCGACCTCGAACTGGATGCTGTGCCGTCCACATCTGTTGTAGGACAGTTTACCGCCGCCAACTGGCAAAGAGACTTTGCGATCGGCATCTTTGACACCGGTGCCAGCGCCCATGTCCTGAATTATGCGGCTTCGGTCGAACTGCGGCTGAACAACAGCGCTTATCTGACCAGCAACACCATCACGATTGCAGGAGTCACCGGTTCGGTAGATGCCTATGTAAGTTATCCTTTGGGGGTGTTTATGGGAGGGCTGAATCTGCTGGAACCGAACCAGACTCCCGACCGGGAAACCAAGCTGCCCTCTACGGCCGGAATGGTCGGAGAGTACAATGTATCCGTTCTGGTCGGGCAATATCCCGGCTCCAATCCGGATTTGGTTACAGCCGTCGGCACACCGATGAGTGTCTTCTGGACAACCGTTATTCGAAATGACCAGCCCGTTACATCCGTGCATAAGGGGCAAGTTTATACAGGTCCTTCCCTGACGTTTTATCCTGCGGAAGATGAGAATGCGCCGCATTACCGAAATCGGGTTCCGCTGGAGCTGCGTCCGCTGGGTGCCACGGCCGTCCAGTATATCCCCTACAGCATCGATGACATCCTGAATATGGACTTCACTCCTTCCAGTCCATCGGTCATCATTGGGACGGGTTCTCAATCTTTGTTCTTTGTCCACAGTGTGGACTTGACGGAAGGCGGGCGGTCGGCTATCGACCGAAGCCGGTTTATGCTCGATACCGGAGCGCAAATCACCGTCATCGGAGACCGAATTGCCGCCCGGCTGGGGCTGGACCCGGACGGCTGGGAGTTCCAGGTGCCGATTATCGGCGTAACCGGGGAAACCATCGAGGCGCCGGGCTACTATCTTGATTCCCTGAAGATTCCGGCAATCGGACAATGGCTGGAGTTCACGAATGTGCCGGTGGTCTGGCTGGAGATTTCTTCTCCGGAAGGCGGAAAACTGGACGGCGTCATCGGAATGAACCTGTTCACCGAATACAATCTGATTCTGCGAGGGGGCGGGCTGTTTTTGGGCGAGGACCCGTCGCTGGAGTTTGAACGGATTGTCCCGCCGCTGCGGGGAGATATTGCCCCAGCCGTGCGGGACGGGCGGGTGGATATGCTGGACATGGCGGAGTTCAGCCGGACATGGCTGAGCGAGAGCGGGCAGACCGACTGGAATCCGGCGGCGGACTTCAGCGAAAGCGGACGGATTGATTTGTCGGACCTGGCCGTGCTGGCCGAACAGTGGCTGGCCGTTTCATCGCTTTAAACAGCGGCCTGAATCCTCAACCGGACTCCTGAAGCGTATGAAGAATTACGGCCTGGCTGTCCTGTCCGGAAAGCAGGTCTTGTCCGGGCAGAAGAAGGATCTGCTGACCGGCTTTGGCCCACCCGTGCTTGAGAACCGTCTTTTCCGCATACTCGGTAAACTCCGCCAGGGTGCTCACAAACGGGCTGTACACACCGATGACTCCGTAATGCAGGCCCATCTGCCGGTTTGTCCGCTCATCCGGACAGAAAGAGACAATCGGCACATCGATCCGGGCTTTGCTGAGCAGACGGGCGGTGGTGCCGGTTTTGGTGGCAACCGCGACGAGCGCACACGGAATCTCATCGAGCATCTGCGCCGCAAAGCGGGCGATGACCGACAGGGTTTTTAAGGCAGGGTCGGTTTCGATAGGCGGACGAGGGAGATGGAGCCGATCCAGATACGCTTCCGTGCCGCCGCAGACCTGATGAATCACTCGGGCGGCCTGCACCGGATATTTGCCCACCGAAGTTTCGCCGGACAGCATAATCGCATCCGCATAATCCATCACAGCGTTGGCAATATCCGATACTTCGGCACGAGTCGGGGAAGGATTTTCAATCATTGACTGAAGAACCTGGGTGGCCACGATGACGGGCTTGCCGAATCGGCGGCACAAGGCGGTAATCCGCTTCTGAATCAGAGGCACTTGTTCGGGCGGCATTTCCACACCCAAATCCCCGCGAGCAACCAGAACCGCATCCGAGGTCTGAACGATCGACTCCAGGTTCTCGACGGCGCGGGGTTTTTCAATCTTGGCGACGACTTTGATCGGGGACTCTTTTCGAACAAGGGCCTGCTGAAGTTCACGAATTTCATCGGCCTGCTGGACAAAGCTGAGGGCCAGATAATCCAGCTGATGCTCAACCGCCCAATCAACCCACTGCCAATCACGCGGGGTGATGGCGGGAATGCCCAAATCGGTATCCGGCAGGTTGACGCCCTTTCGGCTTCGCACGGGCCCGCCGACCAGCACACGGCATTGGAGCGCATCGTCTTTTTTGCTTTCCGCCTGCAGAACAATCGCACCGTCATCGAGCAGGATTCGCTGACCGAGGCGAACGCGGTCAATCAGTTCCGGCAGGGTTGTCGAAAAAGAATCCGGCCTGCCGACCTCCAGATGCCGGGCGATGGTAACAGTCTGCCCGGGTTCAATAAGACCGCCGTCGGGGCTGATGGGACACAGGCGGATTTTGGGACCGCACAGGTCTCCCATTACCGAGACTGCAAAAGGGACGTCGGCGGATGCCGTGCGAACGGCATTCAGCATAGATCGGTGCGTATCCGAATCCCCGTGGGAGAAATTGAGGCGAAAGGTTCGTACCCCCGCCTCCATCAGCTGCCGGATAGTTTGCAGGTCTGACGAAGCCGGGCCGAGGGTAGCTACAATGGATGTTTTGGTTATCACGGCATTTCTCTCCATCTTTCCAAAATGTATTGGATATTGTATCCGCCCAAATCAAGAAAGCCACAGGGAAAGTACAAAACGACACCTTAACAAGAGAAAACGATTTGTTGAAAAACGCCGGGCGGAAGTGCCGAAAAAACAATGGAATGAAGAGAAAAAAGTTATGCCTGTTCAGACCTTCCCAAAAGTCTTGCCGATTAAAAAGGCAAGACTTTTGGGAATTGTCATTTTCATTTCAGCTTCAGCCCGCAGGACCGGAGGGTGCATCCAGCTGAATGCGGATTATTTCAGACGGGCCTACCGTTGTTTTTCCGGCTTTTGTGTCGATGATTCGGCAGTAAATCCAGCCCTCCGCATCGGCAAATCGCTTGATTTTTGACAAAATCCGTGGTTCCAAAATCAGATAATTGGCATTCCTGGGCAGCGCAATCGCCGTTTGAAGCTTTCGATCAGTAAACTGGTCATCGCGGCAGAATACCAGCCGAAGAGGTCCGGCCTGTGCGGGTGCCGACCATTGGAACAAAAGATTATATCCAGGAGGATTCTGAAAGCCGTCAGCAGGGGCTGTCAGAGTAACAGTCAGCGGTTCCCATTCAAAAACAGAGGTGTCAGACACATTGGAACCATTGACTACACGCCAGGACAGCTTGCGGTCACCGTCATCTTTCGGCAGGGCTTGAAGCCACATTGTCTTGTTGACAAACATCTGAGTCTGGTGTGCTCTTGCCCTGAATCGCACAATCGACCTCCGGTCGGAAAAATCTCCCTTCATCGCCAGTTCAAGAACCGCCCCCGTCGTCCAGTCCAGCGGCTGGGCCCATCGAAACAGGGCCGTTCCGCCGCTGATATCCTTTTTCTCATCGGGGGAGTCCTCCAGCAGAGCAATCCAGGACATCCCGTCCGTCAACTCCGCCGCCTCCTGCCAAAACTGCTCCGTCAGGGCTGCGATGGAACGGAGGATATCGGGCACGGCATTCCAATCCGGATTGTCACGGATAGAACTCCACAAATCGGCAATCTGCTCATACAAATCGGCCAAATCTTCATAGCCGGCTGAATCCAGCCACTGAGCCATCAGTGCAGTCATTTCGGCCTTGCGGTCGCGGAAATTCTGACTCAAAACGGATGGGCCGTTCTGAGGAGCTGACTCAATCGCATTTGCCGCTTTATAAAGAGCGTCCGGCCCGTTCTGTCCGCGATAGGAAAGATGCTTAAGTATCTGAAGAGAAGACGCACGTGCTGGTCCCCAGTTTTTATCCAGATAGAACAAGTAATAGGGGCCGAATCGTATGTTTTTATCTTTCTGGTTAATCATTCCGCCGTTATACCAGGCATCCAGGAACGTATCCCAGCGGAGGGGAACACGCAGGCCGTCCTTTTGACCATCCTCATCCACATCATCCGCCCGCGTCGGGTCGTTGTCGGCAAAGTAAACATACTCATCATCGTAGTCGTGGACAATCACAAAATGGCTGGTAGAACCGCCGCTCCAATCCCGCCAAAATGGATAATACACCCCCGCTTCGTCCGCAACATACTGAAAATCCAGATGAACCTGGACAGGCTGGCCGTTGTCAAGAACCTGCTTAAGACGGTTAACGGCTTCCGCTTCGGATTTAAAAAGTGTCACGGATTTGGCTTGAGCCCGGATAGAAGCACCAGCTCCGCCGCCGCGAAGGAAACCGATGTGATAAACCAGGCCCGATAACTGATAAAGGTCAAGCGACTGGCCTGAATACAGCCGAAGGCGGGTATTGTATATATAGGCATGCGGGTCCACCATCCAAACCCCGCCCAGTCCCTGAACCCAGGCATACTCCGAGCAGAAACCGCTCATGGCCATCAACTCTTGTACAGTGGAACTGTCGTCGGAGCAGTGAATCAGCTGGCCGACACTGGCCATATAGCAGATCCCGCCCGGATAGGCCTTGTCTTCCAAAACGGAAATATCCGGTACAACTGCACATAGGGAAATGGGGAAAAACCCGAATAGAATCAACATAACAGGTAATCGATATGTTTTCATTTCTTTCCTCCAATTTCGGTTTTCGGTCCTTTTCACTAAATACCCCCCTATTTTTCGTCAAAATTCAGGATGCTATTTAGAAAAAAGCATCTCACCGGTATTGTGAAAAAGTCAGAAAGATTTTTTTTGCAAAAGGGCAGGTTGGCGATATACTGTGGCGGGAATGCCGGAAGTACAGCAGATAAAGGCAGAGACGGCAAAGGACTTTTCGAATGAATTTGCAGTAAACATTTTCACAGGAGGCAATGGTATGAAACGGACGGTTCAGGTTGCGGTATTTGGAGCGTTGCTGGGGGTGCTGGTGTGTGCGGGCTGCGGGAAAAAAGAAGGAAAACCGGCTGCCCAAGCAGAACAAAAGGTTATCGAACTCAGCTACAGCATTTTCTTCCCCCCTACCCATATTCAGTGTGTTCGAGCACAGGAATGGGCGGATGAAATTGCCAAGCAAAGCGGCGGCCGGGTGAAAATTACCCTCTATCCGTCCGGGACGCTCAGCAAGGCGGACCAGTGTTATGCCGGGGTTGTCAGCGGGATATCGGATATCGGAATGAGCTGTTTTGCCTACACGCGCGGGCGGTTCCCGCTTCTGGAGGGACTCGATTTGCCGCTGGGATATCCGGATGGGATGACGGCAACAAAAATTGCCAATGAACTGGCGGCCAAATATCAGCCGGCGGAACTGGCGGATGTGAAACTCCTGTATGTGCATGCACACGGACCGGGGATTCTGGCGTCGAAAAAACCGGTGAAAACGCTGGAGGACGTCAAAGGGCTCAAGATTCGGGCCACGGGCCTGTCTTCGAAGATTGCCGCTTGTCTGGGAGGAGTGCCGGTGGCGATGAGCCAGGGAGAAACATATGAAGCCCTCCAAAAAGGCGTCGTGGAGGCGACGCTTTGTCCGGTGGAGACGCTGAAGGGATGGAAGCAGGGAGAAGTGATTTCGTCAGTGACCAACAGCCGTGTAATCGGCTATACGACAGCGATGTTTGTCGTGATGAACAAGAACAAGTGGGAGTCGCTGCCGGCGGATATACAAGCAATTATCACGGATGTAAGCAAACAGTGGGTCGAACGGCACGGGCAGGCCTGGGACCAGGCCGACGAGGACGGCTGGGCCTTCATCCGCCAGCTGAACCGGGAGATTATTGAATTGACTCCCGAACAGCAGGAGGCATGGAAAAAGGCGGTCGAGCCCATTATTCAGGAGTATATTGCGGCCGCAAGCGAAAAGGGGCTGCCGGGAAAAGAGCTGATTGAGGACATCCGCCGGATGATTGAGCAGGCCCAGTCCAGGTAAGAGAAAGGCAAACTGAAAGAAGCCATGCGGCGATTGATTGCGGAATATGAACGGCTGCTTCGGGCCGCGGTGCTTGGGCTGGCGGGCATATCGGGGCTGTCGGTTTTGGCGATGACGGCCGTGACGGTGGCGGATGTGTTCCTGAGGAAAACACCGTGGGCATTTGCAGGAACGTACGACCTGATCAAAGTACTGGGAGCCATTTCCATTTCCGCCGCCCTGCCTTATACGACAGCCGTCAAGGGGCACGTAGCAATTGAGTTTTTCTATCACAAACTCGGGCGGACAGGCCGGCTGATTTTGGATGTTTTTCTGCGTGTCTTGTCCATCGGGCTTTTGGGTCTGGCGGTTCGGGAATGCGTTCGATACGGGCAGATGCTGCATCGGACAGGGCAGGTTTCTCAAACACTGCAGATGCCGATTTTCTGGCTGCCTTATTTTTTTGCGGGCTGCCTGATTCTGATGATTCTGGTGAAATTTTATCATACGACCCATCCGGGAAAGGTGCTGTTGAAACCGTGAGTCCTTTTCAAGTCGGTCTGCTGGGCTGCGTTTGTCTGCTGGTGCTGCTGTCGAGCAGCATGCCGGTGGCAATTGCGATGATGCTGGTGGGAACAGCGGGATTTGCGGCGGTGGTCTCGCCGGCGGCGGCGATGAGCATGCTCACAGCGGAGCTGTACGATACCTTCACCTCTTATTCACTGACGGTTATTCCGCTGTTTGTCCTGATGGGGCAGGCGGCCTTTCATTCCGGCATCAGCCGACGGCTGTTTCAAACGGCGTATCACTGGATGGGACATTGGCCGGGCGGGATGGCGATTTCGACAATCGGGGCTTGTACGGCGTTTGGGGCGATTTGCGGCTCCGGTCCGGCGACAGCCGCTACAATGGCTTCGGTAGTTCTGCCGGAGATGAAGCGGTATCGATATGATATGGAGCTGGCAACGGGGGCCGTGGCCGCCGGCGGCAGTCTGGGAATGCTGATTCCGCCTTCGGTGGTTTTTATTGTGTATGCAATCCTGACGGAGCAGTCCATCGGCAAACTTTTCATCGCCGGGATTATGCCGGGGATTCTGATTGCCGTGCTGTTCTGTCTGACGATTTGGATTCTTTGCAAGCGGCGGCCCCAGCTGGGACCGGCAGGTCCCCAGGTGCCTTTCGGCGAAAAAATTCGGTCTCTGGCAGGTGTTTCTGAGACTTTAGTGCTTTTTTTAGCCGTGATTGGAGGGATGTTTGCGGGTCTCTTTACACCGACGGAGGCCGCGGCGGTTGGAGCAGCCGGAGCCATTCTTATCGCAGCATTTCAGAAGAAACTGACGCTTTCAATGCTGAACCGCTCCCTGAAAGAAACAGTCCGGACTTCGTGCATGGTGATGTTTATCGTCACGGGGGCCGTAATCTTCGGACGCTTTTTGGCAATCACCCAGATTCCGTATAAACTAGCGTCATTTCTGGCATCTCTGCCGCTGCCGGGCTGGGGTATTATGGCCCTGATTATTCTGTTCTATCTGCTGGCAGGATGCTTTGTCGATGCGCTGGGACTGATTATGCTGACGATTCCGATTTTTTATCCGGTGGTGACAGAACTGGGATTTGACCCAATCTGGTTTGGAGTCATTATTGTTGTGGTCACCCAAATGGGAGTCATCTCCCCGCCTGTCGGCGTCAATGTTTATGTTGTCGGCGGAATCGAACGGGACGTGCCTCTGCAGACAATCTTTCGCGGAGCAATGCCGTTTTTGGCGGCTTTGATTGTCGCAGCGGTTTTGCTGATTATTTTTCCGCAAATTGCTCTGTTTTTGCCCAATTTAATCCGGTAAGGGAGGCGGTTTTATGGAAGCAGAAAATCCTCAGGGTTTGTTTGAGAAGATTCTGTTCTGCACGGATTTTTCCTCCAATGCCGACTTTGCCTTTTCCTATGCCCTGAATCTGGCGAAACTGAATCCAAACAGTACGCTCTATCTGCTGCATGTGGTGCCGGAGTCGGACGCTCAGTTCTGGAAAAACTATATCTATGAAATTGAGAATGTGGACCAGAAGGCCAAGCAGGACATTGAAGAGCGTCTGGACCAAACGTATCGAGCCAAAATACCGGCAGAAGTCCGGTTTGAACCGATTTTCCGAATCGGACGGGAAAGCCACGAGATTCTGGCCGTCGCCCGAGAAAAGCAAGTGGACCTGATTGTAATGGGCCGGCACAGTCAGGGGTCGCTCCAAAAGGCATTTTTCGGAAACATCACAGAAAAAGTCGCCCGTCAGGCCCCCTGTGCCGTGCTGATTGTCCCTTTGTCGTATCAAGAGATGCTGCGAAAGAGGCCGTCCGGTCCTCTCAGCGGCGAATAACCCGGCAGCCGAACACCCCGCCGGCAATCTGCTGCGGATGCCCCTGAAAGCGGATTTTCACCTTTTCCTTCCCTTTTGTCAGCTCTTCCGGAATCGGATAAACCACATCATAAAACTGGTTGGGCTTGTCCATTCCGAGAGTCTGGGTGGCGATTTTCGTCCCGTCCACCAAAATGTCGAAGCGGCGGGGACCGCTCTCAGAACCCCAGTAGGTCACAACCAAATCCATCGGTGCATCCGGCAGGACTTTCATATCAAAGGCAAACCACCCGCCGTCGCGGGCATCGCGCCACCGCCGGTCATTGTGGATACCGGTATAGGTATTCTCCCCTTCCAGATTGTGGTCCCGCTCCGGCTGCATTTCACCGATGCGGAGGACATCCACCGTGCGGGCTTCCATTTCCTGACGGCGTTTCTGTTCCGCCTCATACTCTGCCTGCCGCTGCTTCCACTGGTCCGGTGTAAACAGGTCCAGATAGACGGTGTATTTCTGTTCGACAATCTGATAAAGAGGACGGAAGGTTAAATCCTGCGGTTCAGGACTGTCCAGAACATATCCGAGACGCCCTGCCTCAAAGACCAGCGGCTCCCGGGCCGATGGTTTCAGAGAGGCCAAAACGGCCTTGTTCTCGCCGATAAGAACCGGGACGGGCCGGTCGCCGTCGAGGTCCGCCGCCAGTAGAATCGGCCCGTAAAAGAAGGCAATTCGGTTGGGATTGTCCGGCATCGACTCGGTCCGCAGCGTCATCGGCAGCTCCAGCCGAATCGCATCGCCGCTGCGGAACGCGGCGGAAACAGGAATATACCCATCGGCATCAGCCGCCGCAGACAGGTTTTTGTCATTCAGATAAACCTGTATGTCCTTACACCAGTAAGGTTTGCGGATGCGGACAGTCATGGAAACCGGCTCCGACGCCGTGAAAACCAAACGGCTTTGCGGTTCATACGGAAAATTCGTTTCCTGACGAACTGACAGATTCTTTTCAGGCCAGCTCAGCTCAGAAGCAACGAAGAGGTTGACATAGAGGGTTTTGCCGTCTGCACTGCGGCTGTAGATGGATTCCGGATATTTGACATGGTTTTCCATACCGGTGCCCACGCAGCACCAGAAATCATCAAAAGGCCGCGAGAACTGCTTGCGGGCAGGCATATCCAGAAAGCCCTTGTACTTGAACATCCCCGTCTTCGGATGCTGATGAGCCAGAATGTGGTTATAAAGGGCCCGCTCATAGTAATCCATCATTTCAGCCCTGGGCTGCCAGGCAAACAAATGGCGGGTGAGTTTGAGCATGTTGTAGGTGTTGCAGGTTTCCGTCGTGTCGTGCAGGCGGTCATTGAGCCGGCCGGGCGGCCCGAAATACTCCCCGGAACTGTTGCCGCCGTTGACGTACGAGTGATAATGAACGACGCGGTCCCAGAAAAACGAAGCGATGGTCTTGAATTTGTCCTCTTTGGTCAGCTCATAAATGCGAGCCGCCCCGATGACCTTGGGGATCTGGGTGTTGGCGTGGAGCCCTGCCAGACGGTCTTCCTGCGCAGCCAGCGGTTCGAGGACGAATCGGTGATAAAACTTTTTGGACAGTTCGAGGTACTTGCTGTCGCCGGTGAGAGCATAAAGGTCCGCCAGAACCTCATTCATTCCGCCGTGCTCACAGGCCAGCATCTTCTGCCAGTCTTCGTCGGTCAGGTTGGAGGTGATTTGGTCCGCCCAGTCGGCCAGTTTGGTCAGCACGGTGAGGGCTTTGCGGTTGCCGCAGTACAGACAGGCATCACGCAGACCGGCCATCAGTTTGTGGGTGGTGTACCAGGGAACCCAAAGACCGTTCAGGTCAAAGCCGGCAGAGCGGATTTGACCCCGGGCGATTTCATCAAAGACCTTTTTGCCGTTGGGAATCGCCGCCACATAGCCGTCGCCGTGTTTACGCTGACAAAGGGCCAGCTCATCAACGATATATTCAATCCGCTCGAGGATTTGCGGGTCCTGCTCATTGGCATACAAGAGGGCGCAGGCAGACAAATAGTGTCCGAGCGAGTGGCCCGCAATGGTCTGGGACTCCCAGCCGCCGTACACAGGGGCCTTGGGCTCTAATCCTGCCTCCTTGCGAAACCAAGCCAGGAGCCGGTCGGGCTCCAGTGAAAGCAGATAGGCCTTATCGAGTTCCATCGCATTTCGGAACGGCCCCGCCAGAAGACGGACTTGCGAAAGCGGAAAATCCTCCGCCTGAATCGAAACCATCGGACGAACCCGATACGGCAAGTCCGTCGATTGCGCCGCAGCTGTACTCAAAACCATAGCCGACACCATCACCCCCGCAAGTGTCTTGGTCAACATCCTGCACCCTTTCTTCTCTTCAAAACAGTCTGTTGGTTTGGAGCGATCAGAATCCTTTGGCCAGAGCGTAATAGACTTCGTTCCAGCGAAGTTCCTTTTTGATGTCGGGAATCGTGGTGTTCTTGTCAATCAGGACATATTCGATACCCGCCATCTCACAGAAATCTTCGATGAATTCGCTGGTAACAGCCATACTGAACGCCGTATGGTGGGCCCCGCCGGCCAGAATCCAGGCCGCCGCCGCCGTCTTAAGATTGGGCTGAGGAATCCAGACCACACGGGCCACCGGCAGCTTGGGCAGGTCCGCATCGGGCTTAACAACCTTGACTTCATTGACAATCATCCGGAACCGATTGCCCATATCAATCAGCGAGGCGTTGATGCCGTCTCCCGCGGGGGTATTGAAAACCACGCGGACCGGGTCGGCCTTGCCGCCGATGCCCAGCGGATGCACTTCCAGACTGGGTTTGCCCGCGGCGATGGACGAGCAGACCTCGAGCATATGCGCACCGAGCACCTTGCTGCACTTGGGGTCCATATGATAGGTGTAGTCTTCCATAAAGGAGGTGCCGCCCTTCAGACCGGTTGCCATCACCTTCATCGCCCGCACAAGAGCGGCGGTTTTCCAGTCGCCTTCGGCGCCGAATCCGTAGCCGTCGGCCATCAGACGCTGAACAGCCAGACCGGGCAGCTGAAGCAGACCGTGCAGGTCTTCAAACGTCGTGGTGAAGGCCTTAAAGCCCCCTTCTTCGAGGAAGGCCCGCATCCCCGCTTCAATTCGGGCGGCAATGCGGACGGATTCCATCTGCTCGGGCTTGACCTTCATCTTGTAGGCATCCTTGTATTCCTTGATGAGGGCATCCACCTGCGCATCGGAAACCTCTTCGATTTTGGCCACGAGGTCGCCGACGCCGTAGCCGTTGACGGAAACACCCAGGCGAATCTGGGCCTCGACCTTGTCGCCTTCGGTCACAGCGACCTGACGCATATTGTCGCCCCAGCGGCAGACCTTGAGGTTCTGCATTTCATTCCAGCCGCAGGCGGCCCGCATCCAGACGGCCAGCCGCTCGATGACTTCCGGGTCTTTCCAGTGGCCGACGACGACTTTGCGGTTCTTGCGCATCCGGGTCATGATAAACCCGTATTCCCGGCAGCCATGTGCGGACTGGTGAAGGTTCATATAATCCATATCAATCGTATCCCACGGCAGGTCGCGGTTGAACTGCGTGTGGAGGTGGACAATCGGCTTCTTGAGAAGGTCCAGCCCCTTAATCCACATCTTGGCCGGCGAGAACGTGTGCATCCAGGTAATCAGCCCGACACAGGCGGGTGTGCTGTTGGCCTCCAGACAGAGCTTGGCGATTTCATCCGGACCGGTCAGAACCGGCTTGAAAACGACCTTGCAGGGAATAGCCGGGTCTGCGTTGAGGGATTTGGCGATCTGCTCGGAATCTTTATCGACCTGCTTGAGGGCCTTGGGACCATAGAGATGCTGACTGCCGGTGACAAACCAGACTTCGAACTGCTTGAGGGTATCCATAAAATTTCTCCCTAATGCGCCGCTTTTTTGTTAGAAAGGTTTTAACCAATGTCGGTACACTACCGCCGAAAAATGCATCTGTCAAGAAAGAACAGCTCGAGTTTTGGGAACGAAACGGCTATACTTATAATCCATCTAAAAGCCAGCAACGGAACCGGACGAAAAGGAACGACTATGACGACAACTATGGTTCTTCTTTTAGGGTTGAGCGTTATGCTTCCTGCCGAGCAGATTCCATTCAAAGAACTTACGTTTCATGGAGCGGCGGACATTTCTGCGGCGGTCTTTCTGGATCCGAATCATTTTGCCGTCGCCAACGATGAATCAAACAGAATCCGGATTTACTCGATTGAAAAAACAGACAAGCCCGTCTGGAGTCTCGATTTAAGCGGTTTCTTGAGGGTGGACAGCCGGTTTCCGGAGGCGGATATTGAGGCGGCCGCTGAGGCGGACGGAGTAATTTACTGGATTACCTCACACGGGCGCAACAAAGACGGCAAGGTGCGCACAAGCCGCTATCGTTTCTTTGCAGCCGCCCCGTCGAAAACCGCCCCCGCCCTGCCGACAATGGAACCAGTCGGTGAACCGTGCCTGAATCTGATGGAGCAGTTTTTGTCTTGGCCGGAGGCGGCCTTTCTGAAACTGGACAAGGCCGTGCGGCTGAACGAAGATTTGTCCAAAAAAGAACGCGAAAAACTGGCCCCGAAAAAAGAGGGACTGAATATTGAAGCAATGACGTACTTGCCGGCACGCCGCTCGCTCCTGATTGGACTGCGGAATCCGCTTTACAAGCCCGACAAAAAAAGCCCGCCCAAAGCAATTGCATTTGAGCTGCTCAACCCGCAAGAGGTTGTAAAAGGAAAACCCGCGCAATTCGGGCAGATTGTTTTATGGGATTTGGAGGGCCGGGGGCTGCGGGGGATGGAATATGACCCGGCGAGAAAAGTTCATTATGTGCTGGCCGGACCGGTGGATGAGGAAACCACCTGTGCGTTATACGTTTGGGACGGGGATATGGAGCATTCGCCCCAGCCGGTATGGGAATGGGACCGCAAAGACCGTTTTACCCCGGAAGGAATTGCCGTGCATCCCGTCAGCGGCGAGCTGTGGATATTCAGCGATGACGGAACACTCGAAATCGAGGTCAGCTCCCCTGCCGACTGTCAGGAAGGAGAACTCCTGCCCAACGGCAAATGTCCGAACAAATTTCTGACCAATGACCTGCGGCAAACGTTCCGCGTGCGGATTTACAAACCGCTTTGAACCTCTTGAATGAAGAAAAACAAAAAAGGCCGGCCATTAAAGACCGGCCTTTTGTCAGATTTCATTTCGATTAACTGCATCCCATCGAATTGCCGCAGTTGTAGCACCGATAGCAGGCGCCGTTCCGCACGCAGATGCTTCCGCAGACATCGCAGGCCGGCGCATCATCCTGAAAATGCTCAAACTGGCTGTTGTACTGCTGGATGAGAACGGCCTCGGCCTGGGTGCCGTCCGGATTCTGAAGGACCGAACCAACCAGCTCGACCGCCCGGTCGGCCGCTCGGTCAAACCGGGCCGGAATCGGACGCTCCGTTTTCAGCGCCGCCGGGGTCTGGGGTTCCGGTTTGGCGGCCGCCGCCTTTCTCTCGAGAGCCCGGGCCTGCCCGATTTTCTTGGCCAAATCCTGCGTTTTTTCCACCAGCTGCTTGGCGGTGGTGGTTGTAGGATTCTCCGCCGGGGCCGGGGCATGGTTGGGCATATTCTTTTCCGCATAGCCCGGAATAAACTGACAGCCCAGCCAGCAGAAAATGTAATCAATCAGACTCTTGGCAAAGGGAATGTTTTTGTTGGAGGTCATCCCAGCCGGCTCGAAGCGGGCATGGCGGAACTTGTCCACCAGCGTAATCAGCGGCACCCCATACTGGAGGGCCATCGATACACAGGTGCCCACGACATCCATCAGGCCGCCGACCGTGCTGCCCTCTTTGGCCATCGTGATAAACAGCTCGCCGGGCTGGCCGTCCTCATAAAGACCGACCGTCAGATAGCCCTCGTGGCCCGCCACAGAAAATTTGTGGGTAATGCTGTTGCGGGTATCAGGCAAACGTCGGCGGAAAGGCCGTGCAACAGCCTGATTTTCCGAAGATTTGGTTTTTTTTTGCTCTTTGTTTTCCACATTGACCGGCTGAAGGCGTTTGGAGCCGTCGCGATAAATCGCCACGGCCTTCAGACCCATCTTCCAGCCCTCAATATAGGCGGACATAATCTCTTCCGTAGTGGCCTCGTTGGGCATATTGATGGTCTTGCTGATCGCCCCGGACAGGAACGGCTGAACGGCGGCCATCATCTTCAGATGAGCCATATAGTGGATGTGCCGCTTGCCGTTCTTGGGCTTGAAGGCACAGTCGAAGATGGGCAGATGCTCGGGCCGCAGAGCCGTCGCCGTTTCGATGGTGTCGTCGCGGTCGATTGTATCGCAGATGCTCTTGATTTCCTCCGGGCTGTATCCGAGCCGCTCGAGGGCCATCGGAACGGTGCGGTTGACGATTTTGAGCATGCCGCCGCCGGCCAGCAGCTTGTACTTCACCAGCGCAATATCCGGCTCCACACCGGTGGTGTCGCAGTCCATCATAAACCCGATGGTGCCAGTCGGGGCCAGCACGGTGGTCTGCGCATTGCGGAAGCCGTACTGCGAGCCGGCATCGAAGGCCTGGTCCCAGACGTTCTTGGCCGCACTGAGCAGGTCCTGCGGGCAGTGCATCTCGGGCAGATGATAGGCATGCTCGCGGTGCATCGCAATCACGCGCATCATCGGCTCGCGGTTCTCCTCAAACTCACTGAACGGCCCCTTGACCGAGGCCAGCTCCGCACTGGCGATATAGGCCGTGCCGGTCAGAATGGCCGTAATGGCTGCGGCAATCGCCCGGCCGCCTTCGGAATCATACGGCAGTGCCAGACTCATAATCAGACTGCCGAGGTTGGCATACCCCAGCCCGAGCGGGCGGAATCGGTGGCTGTTTTCGGCGATTTTGGGCTCCGGATAGCTGCCCATATCCACGAGGATGTCCTGCGCGATGATGAAGATGCGGACGGCCTGTTTGAACCGCTGAATGTCAAAGGTGCCGTCATCGCGGCGGAACTTCATCAGATTCAGCGAGGCCAGATTGCAGGCCGAATCATCGATAAACATATACTCGCTGCAGGGATTGGAGGCGTTTATCGGCCCGCTGTTGGGGCAGGTGTGCCACTTGTTGATGGTCGTGTGGTACTGCACACCCGGGTCTCCGCAGACGCGGGTGCCTTCGGCAATCAGCCGCATCAGTTCGCGAGCGGAATAGGTCTCCACGGGCTGGCCGGTCGTAACTGAGCGGGTCGTCCAGAGGCCGTCTTTTTCGACGGCTTCCATAAACTCATCTGTCAGCCGCACGGACAGATTGCTGTTCTGGAACATAATGCTGTCGTAGGCCTCGTTGGGGTCGTAGCCCTGCTCAATCAGCGCCCAGGCCTTCTTTTCCTCCAGCGTCTTGCAGGTGATAAACTCTTTGATGTCCGGATGGTCGATTTTGAGCGACTGCATCTTGGCGGCGCGGCGGGTCTTTCCGCCGGATTTAATGACGGCCGCAATCTGGTCATAGACGCGCATAAAGCTCAGCGGGCCCGAGGGTTTACCGCCGCCGGACAGTTTTTCGCGGCTGCTGCGGAGCGTGGACAGGTCCGTGCCGGTGCCCGAGCCGTGCTTGAAAAGCATCGCCTCGCTGCGGGCCAGCCGCATAATGTCTTCCATCGTGTCCTGAACGGACTGGATGAAACAGGCCGACGCCTGCGGGTATTCATAGCTGTTGGGGCACGGGACGGCCTTTTTCTGGCGGTCGTCCCAGTGGTAGTTGTGCGGGCTGCCTTCGATATGGTACACGTCATAGAGGCCGACGTTGAACCAAACGGGAGAATTGAAGGCGCCGTATTGATTTACGCACAGCCAGGTGAGCTCGTGATAGAAGTTTTCGGCGTCCTGTTCGGTCAAAAAATAGCCGTCGCGAAGGCCGCGGTCGGCAATGGCGCGGCAGACGCGGTGGACTAACTGCTTGACGGAGTTTTCGCGCTGGCCGGACTGGATATCGCCGTAAAAATATTTGCTTACAACTACTTTCGTCGCCAGCTGGCTCCAGGAAGCCGGCACTTCGACATCGTTTTGCTCGAAGATTGGCTTGCCGGAATCGTCGGTAATCTTGGCCTGGCGGGTCTCCCAGACGAGCTCCTCGAAGGGGTGACGGCCGGGCGTTGCAAAAAACGGGTCTATCTTTAAACCCTTGCGGGCAGAGTGGTTAGAATGATTTTCCCACGGCTGAAGCCCTTTTTTTTCGGGTGCTTGGCTCATTGTTTTGTTCCTTTCGTCCGACACGGGGACATCCCTGTCATAACTTATTATAATACAAGATATTGCAAAGATATAAAAGAGACTACAATATGTTGTTGCTTCCTTCTCTTTTATGATACCTGGAGTCGGGGAAGGGACAAGAGGAAAAACGGCAAAAAAATGTTAGCGAATCATTAGTCCTTGCGGGGCTTGAAGCTACGGCGAAAAATTTTTTTGCGGGGCGATAGTCCGGCTTTTTTTGGGTGTTTGTGTGAACTGCAGTGGCATTTTTGTTTGTGTTTTGGCGCTTACAAAAAATGTATACATGATATACAAAAAATGTATATGGGCGGCGGGGCTGGAAACGGATGTTTGACATCCGGAAGATGCTAAAAAAGAAGAGATTGGCGACACAGGCGAGCGGGATTACGGGGTTTGGTCGGGGAGGAAATGGGGATTGAAAGAAGAGGAGAAAAAGTTGACAATACTGCAAAAAAGAGTAGTTTTTCAGAAAAAGGAACTTATTCAGACGCCAATTCTACAGGGCGAAACGGAATCGAAGCAGTATGGAGAAGGTTCGCAGCGGAAACGAGAAAAAGCACGCTCACATCCAGTCGCGGCAGCGGGTTGCTGACTACGGGGAGGTCTTAACGCCGCCTTCCATCGTCAACGCCATGCTGGATTTGGTCAAGTTGGAAACGGAACGGGTCGATTCGCGCTTTCTGGAGCCAGCCTGCGGGACGGGGAATTTTCTGATTGAAATTCTGGAGCGGAAGCTGCGGGTCGCGGAAAATCGCTACGCCAAAAGTCAACCGGAATATGAGCGGTATGCGATTCTTTCCGTGTCTTCTCTGTACGGGATTGATATTCTGGAAGACAATGCTGAAGTCTGCCGCAAGCGGCTGTTTGACTGTTTTGATACGGCCTATACCCGACTTTATCGGGACCAAGCAAAGAAAGAATGCCGGAAGACGGTGCAGTATATTTTAAAACGCAACATTATTCACGGAGACGCCCTTTCCCTGAAGACCGTTGGGCCGAATCCGGAACCGATTGTCTTTTCAGAGTGGTCGCTGATTAACAGCCGACTTCTGAAGCGGCGGGACTTTGCCTTTCACGAACTGCTGGCGCAGGGGACGATGCGGGGTCTGCCACTGTTTTCCGACCTCGGAGAAGAAGCGTTTGTGCCGGAGCCGGTGAGGGAATATCCGCCGGTGCCCTATCTGGAGGTATCCGATGCCTATGGGGATTAACTGCAATCCGGATGTGCTGCTGTGTCTGGCGAATCTGTCGAGCGATGAGGTGTTCACGCCGCCGCAACTGGCCAATCAGATGTTGGACCTGCTGCCGGCTGAGCTGTGGAGCAACCCAGAGGCGCGCTTTCTCGACCCCTGCTGCAAATCGGGCGTTTTCCTGCGCGAGATCGCCAAACGGCTGGATAAGGGCCTGGAGCAGCACATCCCCGACCGGCAGGCGCGCATCAACCACATCATGAAGAACCAGCTTTTTGGCATCGCCATCACGGAATTTACCGGCCTCTTGGCGCGGCGCTCGCTCTACTGCTCCAAGGCCGCCAACGGCAAGTATTCGGTCTGCTCCGCCTTTGACAACCCCGACGGCAATATCCGCTACCGGCGCATCGAGCACACCTGGCAGGACGGCCAATGCGTCTTCTGCGGCACCAGCCAGGAAAACTACGACCGCGGGCCGGAACTCGAATCCCACG
>JAKPDO010000056.1 GCA_029552545.1 Planctomycetota bacterium | reverse complement strand
TGCGAGCTTTGACCGCAGGAACTACCAGAAGGCCGTATAACAGGCGATTTTTGCAGGACCATATGCTGGTATACCCATAACAGTGTTAGGCCGTTCTGGGGCAATTTAGGGGCATTCTGAAGCCTTCCAGCTTGACGCATTAAAAGCATCCAAAAAAACAAAAATTAGAAAAATTCGGAAAAATTGTTTTTTTCACGCAAAATTTTTAAAAAAATCCGGAAAAAATGAAATTTTTTCTGCTTATAAGTCCTTATTTTATAAAGATTTAGGAAAAAATAGTAAAAATTTTTGAAATTTTCTTAATTTTTTTCTTTACATGGCCGAAAAATAATATATAATAACGTTTGATTAGTTGGCCGTGTTGGCCAACATAACAAGCCGGCCGGCGGGCGGCCGGAAAAAAGAAAAAGTAGAAAGGGAAAAAAATGAAAACGGGAGACATAACAAAGATACGGTTCGGTGGGTTCGAATTCACAGCGAAAGTTCTACATTATTGTGAAGCCGAAGACGATTCATTTTCTTCGGGTATAAGGGTAGAACTTTGTGCTTCAATTTTGGAGGCTCACATTACTATTTTTGACATCGCCGCAGCGATGCTGCGGTCGAAGATTCACAATCCAGAAGGCCCGTGCTGGTGCTGGCATTGCCGGACTGGGGCCGGCAGCGCTGAATTGCACAAGCCGGAGACTGGCAAGGGAATCGACGGCGATTGGTGCTTGACCTACACAACAGGGTCAGGGCACTGGTATTGCTTATATTCAAGGGGTGGGTGGCCTACCGCTTTTGATTTCATCGGCAGTATGAGTTCGTTTTTGTCTGGAAGCGAGTATGCCACTGTGGAACAATAACCGCTCCGGAATGCCGGCCAGTGGGCCGGCAGAAAGGGGAACAAAACCATGGCAACAAACGACGTAAAAACCGCATACCAAACCGCCAAGAACGACATCGCCAACCTGATAGGATGGTTCGAATGCGAATTGCAAAAAGAACCGGAAACCATCCAATGGCCACGGGTCGGAACGCTTAACCACGTCCGGCAGAACCTGATTGAAACATTGAGTTTTTTGAGCGGATTTGAAACCCGCGAAATCGAAAACTCACTCGAAGAAATCCGGGGTGGGCTGTAGCCCGCCCCAAACCTGCCCGCCGACGGTCGGCGGGACTGGAATCAAACAACTCATAGAAAGGAGACAGAAATGGTTACGAAAAAAGACTCAAAAAAAATGTTTGAGTATCGTGGCTGCGGCCAGGCATGGGCCGCAGTTAAAGATGACTACATAATCGCACTCCTCTACATGACCCCCCCCTCGAAGCCCGAAAAATACGGGCTCGAAATCCTCCCGCCGGCTCCAGAAACGCCGGTAAGCAGTCTGCTCGGGTTGTACCCGCCAGACGCGGCCAGATATTTCAACCTATGTTTCCCGCCGCGCGCCAAAAAGACTGCCTACCTTGCCGCAGCCGACAAGGGCTTCATCAGCCTAACTACGCGGTCCGGCGCTTGGGTAAGCGGAACCACATGCTGCCGCCGGCTGCGGGCGGTACTCAACGAGGAAGACAGAGCCGTTGAGGAATGGCAAAAGAAAAGGTTTGAACTCTGGCGGGAGTACGCAAGAAAAACACTCGCCAAATACGGCGAGGTAATCTCTGGAATGTGCTCATGCTGGGAATTCATCGGAAAAAATGGGTACATTTATAAGATAGACCCGGACCATCTGATTTAATTTGCCCGCCGAACGGCGGGGGAAAGGAGACAAGCCATGACGAAAGGAGAAAAAACAATGACGATGGTTTATCGCTTCGGCGACGGAAGCACTCTGTGCGAAGAGTGCTTCCACCGCGAGTTCCCATCCAAGGAGCTGCCCATCTATGGATGGGAACTCGGCAGATGCAGCACCTGCCGAGAAGTCGTCGAGGAGGCGGACAACACACAATCGGCGCCTTGCTGAAAGAAGGGGGCGGATCGGTGGGCGGGCGGGGGAATTTCCCCTGCCCGTCAGCCCGTGTCGCTTCGGGAAAGAGTCGTCGGCGCCTTGATGACGTTTGCGACATCGATTTCTTTCAGGAAGACAAAAACGATGAAATCTATGGGCGGGCGGGGGAATTTCCCCTGCCCGCTCCAGGCAGCCGGCCCGTTCGGGTCGGTGGCGGGATTGGAGTACTGTCCAGCGAAGTCCGGGATAGAAAGAAAACAAGAAAGAGTCAAGATATGAATGGTATGAACAGTCACATATGTGAATGTTGCGGGTCAGATGCCACCAAAAATACGGAGTATGGCATCTACTGCGACGATTGCTTACAATGGATACTGTCCAGCATTGATGAAGAAAACGAAGCCCGGAAGGCGGAAAAAGAGGCCGCCGACCGGGCTTATTATTTGCGGGACGTGGCCGAGTCATTTTCGAACTCGGTTCGGCGATTTGCAGAGATAGAGGCATCTGGCTCATCTGAGGCCGTCTATATAACTTATGACGGCGTAACGGTGCGTCTGGCTGACCATTCAGCGCGGCCAACCTATCAGGCCATCTACGGAGCGGCTGACATTGAACTCGGCAATCACGAATTTGCCGACCCGCTGCCGGAGGAGATTTCGGCGGCGGTGGACGAAATTCGCCGACGGGTCGCCCAGAAACTCCGGGCCCGGCGCGCTAAATTCCGCTCCGGGTAAGGCCGGCTGGCGGGTTCGAGTCCCGCCGGCGGATTT
>JAKPDO010000055.1 GCA_029552545.1 Planctomycetota bacterium | reverse complement strand
TCCTCATTCGTTGAAAGGTTTTTGGCGTAAATGTCAGAATTGCCGTTCCAAGAGTCCTGCCAGACCACAATGTCGCCGTAAATCGCCGGAGCCGTTTGGTCTCCCTGCAGCGTGCAGACGGCAAAGTCCTTGTTTTCCTCATCCGTTTTCTCATTCTCCTCCATTTTTGAAAGGTCTTTGCCGTAAATGTCCCAGTTTCCGTTCCGGTAATCTTCCCAAACCACGATGCTGCCGTAAACGGCCGGAGACGTTTGGTCTTGCTCGGCCGTGCAGACGGCCAGCACCTTGTTTGTCGAAAGGTTTTTGCTGTAGATGTCCCAATTTCCGCTTCGATAATCTTGCCAGACCACGATGTTGCCGTTAATCGCCGGAGCCGTTTGGTCCCCCTGCGCCGTGCAGACGGCAAACTCCTCACCGGTTGAAATATTTTTGCCGTAGATGTCACAGTTTCCGTTCCGCCAGTCTGCCCAGACCACGATGTCGCCGGAAATTGCCGGAGATTCCTGCGTCCCCTCCGCCGTGCAGACATCGAGAGAGCCGTTATCATTCGCCGGCAGATTTCCTTGCCGCGCAGGCAGAATTGTAAAACCGCTGAGGACAGAGTCCGGGCCTTCAAAAAAATCAAAGGTTACGGTTCCCCGAATGATGGTTGAGCGAACCACGGCGGGGTCATTGGGATCGATGCTGGTTAACAAAACCGCCCGGCTGTTGAAGTAGATGTCTTCTCGGTATTCCCCGGGATAAACAAGAATTGTATCTCCATCCCAGGAGGCGTCGATGGCCTCCTGAATACTCGTAAAATCTCCTGTGCCGTCGGGTGCTACTGTCCAGGTGGCCCCCAAAGCCGCTGCGCTGAGCATCGCCGTCATCACCGCAAATCGCATAACTCCTCCGAATCAAAAAGGATGTGAATAAAAAAACTTTCAGCCCCCGAACTGAACCAGTTGCCCGCTCGGTGCTTTCCTTCTGAACCGGGGTTTTTCCTCCGGATGTGACCGGGAAAAAACCGCCGTTTCTTCTTCTGTAGCATCCTTCATAGCAAATCTGAGGACAAAATGCAAGCATAAAAGAGAGAAATTATGGGATGGCCATGGAACATCGTATCCCCCTTAGGAGGATTCGCTGCATGACTGACAGAGCCTATCGACGAGTCATGGCTTTATGGACCAGGGCTGGGGGGACCCCCAGCCGGCGACATTGCGGCTCCAGAATGGCGTCTAA
>JAKPDO010000045.1 GCA_029552545.1 Planctomycetota bacterium | reverse complement strand
ATGATGCTGGCCGGATGGATCAACCGCCACCAGCAGGAGATGATTCATTACCTGAAGGAGGAGAATAAAATCCTCCGGGAAAAGCTCGGCAAAAAACGCCTGTTGCTCAATGACGACCAGCGGCGACGCCTGGCCATCGCGGCAAAGCAGCTTCCCAGAAAAGCCCTGGCGCAGATCTGTGAGATCTTTTCCCCAGACACACTGCTCCGCTGGCATCGCATGTTGGTGGCCAGGAAGTATGATAGTTCCAAGCACCGCGGGCTGGGTCGGCCGCAGATCTCCGATGAATTGCGCAACGCTATCATTGAGGTCGCCAGGGACAACCGCGACTGGGGCTATATTCGCATCCGAGGACAGCTCAAATACCTGGGCTTCAAGGTTTCCGTAGCCACCATCGGCAAGGTCCTCAAGAAAGCCGGTCTGGAGCCCCAGCCCGACCGACGACGTAAAATCTCCTGGAAGGAATTTATTAAGTCACACTGGGAATCACTCACAGCCGTGGATTTCTTCACCACAGAAATTTATACTATGAAAGGCCTGACCCGCTACATGGTGTTGGTGGTCATTGATTATGCAACCCGTAAGGTGGAGATTGCCGGGATCATGGCTCAGCCCTATGGCGGCTGGATGAAGCAGATAGCCAAAAACCTGACCGATCCATTCTCCGGCTTCCTTAGAAATAAGAAATACCTCATCCATGACCGCGACTCCCTCTTTACGGAGGCCTTTATTGAGATGCTCAGGGCTGGGGGGATAGAATCCGTCAAATCCATGCCCCTGGCACCGAACTTCTCGCCCTTTGTGGAGCGGTTTATCCGCAGCATCAAAGCCGAATGCCTGGACCGGATGATTATCTTTGGGGAGGCGCACCTGAGGTATTGTATCGAACAGTATATTGCCCATTATCACACCGAGCGGGCACACCAGGGACTGGACAATACTATTATTGAGCCCCCACCGGAGGGCACCGGCAAGATCATCCGCCAGGAGCGGCTTGGCGGGCTGCTGAAATTCTACCGGAGGGCGGCCTAAAGCGGACGGATGACTTTTTAGAAGGTTCCAGGGAAGGCCCCCAGGGCCACAGAATCGCCCCTTTGGCGACCAATCAAACCGGCTATAGATGGGCCGCCGAGCTGATCCCCCTGCCCCACGAATCGGCACAAAAAGTGCCTATATTTTTCCCCTAATTACACCAATCTGGACTCGTTTATCATAGAAGTAGATACTCTCAAAAAGCGGTATACTACGCGCAATAAATGCAATGGGGTGCAATGGGGTGCAATCACTGCAAGAAGTGCAAGAAAGACCTTGCCCCCCCTGCCCACAGTTATATCCTTTTGGGCAAAGGGTTTACGACTTTTGCCTGGATTTTGGCGGCCCATAGAAAGGCACTGGCTGTTAACCGCTAGGTCGCAGGTTCGACCCCTGCTCGGGGAGATAAAACCCTAAAGGAAATTCCTGCAGATTTTTTGAAGCAAATAAGCAGTTTACCACATTAATTCCATCAAAGGTCGCCCCCTACACCAAAGCAATGGCCCGGGGACAACCCCCAGCGCCCTGCCCTGCGTAAGGAGTTTGTTATAAAATAGCCCAATTATTCTATGCCGAGCAGGAACCGCAAAAGACTATGGAGACAATAGCGAGGGTGGACTGGGAAAGATAAGTGCGGATTTCCTGTTAAAAACCCTTCCAAAGCCAAACCTAAATCGGCTCAATGGAAATCCGTTCACCCAATCCTAAATCTTTTACGATATTCTGCAAATCCGCAGAGAAGGAAGAAACCATCACATTTTCAACTGTGACTGTAAACTCCACATGAATATTTAAATCAGAACCGCTTCGCAGCTTTGGAAGAATCTTCGTACCCAGTCGGTTCCACATCTCTGGGGGCAAACTGCCTGAAATCCGGAACGTTTGTTGCCCTGCACCGGAAGACGAAGTCGGCTCAGGTTCCGTTTTCTGATCGGATTCTGGTTGATGCGGTTGATGTTCTGAACCTGAACCCGATGCAGACCCCGGCTTAGGAGCAGGTTCCGGCATACTTTTGAGAGCTTTGGCTTTTGACTTAAGCAATAAAAAGACTCCCTGCTCAAATGCGACCTCATCCGGAGAAATTGATTCCTCAAACCAAACCCGTTCATACGAGCCGTCCGGCTTCTCACCGGATGCAAGTCCGAAGTCCCCCCTCGAAACAAACTCGACGATCCGGGCACGTAAAACCACAACCGGGTCTAAAAGCCGGGTAAGAGAGCCGTTCAGAAAACTCTGCTGAAGACTGGCCAAAGACCATGCTCCCGACTCCTTCAGGGCCGGGGGCCAGTTCCTCTCGATATACCCTGCCCCGACAGATTCGTTCAAAAGCGCCTGTGATTTGAGTGCCGTAAGGACGCGTCCGCACATCGAGTCACCGCTGCTGGAGTGGCCTGCACCAAGATCAATTGTTTTAAGGCCGGACGGTTCCTTGCTGTCTGCCAGTACAGCAAACCGATACCCGCCCCAGACTTCATCTCTGGCCGCTTCCTCGGCTTGCGAAAGATTCGTCTGAATGCTCGTCCGGTCGCTGCGGTCAAAATCTCCCCCCCAGTGTTCCTTCGGCGACCTCCCTGGCGACTCGTTTCCAGGCTAGCCAGACTTCCACTTTGTCGCGTAAATCACGACCCGGCTTTTTCACACACCAGACCAGAGAGGCCGGATACAAACGAGGGGATTTTCCCCGCTGTTTCGTCCATTCTGCAATTTGCTCACGCAAGGGGCCTCCGTCTGTCCACTCCAAACAAGGGTCAGCTACCACCATAACCAGCCGCGGTGTATCCGGAACGGCTGCTCCTTCCGTGGGAAAGAAAACCAGGGGAACCCCTGCATTCCGCTCAAATTCCTTCTGAATCAGCGACCGCATGGCAGGAATGATTTCAGATTCTTCATCCAGAGAAGCCCGGCGGTCATTGACGACTTTTTTCAAAGTCGGCTGATGACTGATTTTGAATCCGTCAGCTCCCACCCGGCGAATAAAGTAGGACTTGGCTTCCAGGGCAAAAGCCGCATTGTCAATCGAGGTGGTATCAATCTCCGGTTCCCCGAGGGCAAAACGCAACTCCGGCAAGTGCGCGACCTTATCGACCTGACCGCCCGAAGACTCAAACAAAATGGTGGCCGCAACCCTTCGATGAATATTCTGCAGAACTCCTCTTGTATCTGCATCCAAAGCACGGGCGTGAGAATGAATGCCGGAAATGTCGGCCTCGATGGCGGCTACCAGTCGCGATTCCCCCAGCTGTCCAAGCACAATGCTTCGGAATTCCGGCACCTCCAACGGGGCCGAACCCAGAGTAATCAGCGGTT
This sequence comes from Planctomycetota bacterium, assembly GCA_029552545.1. Lineage (GTDB taxonomy): Bacteria > Planctomycetota > Phycisphaerae > Sedimentisphaerales > Anaerohalosphaeraceae > JAHDQI01. The sequence goes on along the minus strand of JAKPDO010000045.1, from coordinate 2,224 downwards.
CTTTGCGCGCTTCCTTATAGCCGGTGCGATAAGCCCAGGATATCCACTGAGCCAGCATAGCCAGCGTGCCGCGAGTCTGCTGATACTGGGAAAGGACCTGCCATTTTCGCTGAAAGACGGACAGTGTGGCCGGATGAAACGGATAACAATTTTCAAACCGCTGCCGAAGAAATTCCAGTGCCTTATTTTCTGTAGTCGCGCTGTCCACGGCCATCCATTCCGGAGGCAGCTGCGCCCGCCGTTCAAAACACCAAGCAGACGAGACAGTTCCTCCCATTTCCGGTCGCAGCCGGACTGACGGACCTGCAGGGCCAGGGATTCCAGCCGTTTCAGGATGCCGATTTCCGCCTTCAGTTCCGCTATCGTCTGGGCGGCGGTGGCCCGATCCACCAGCTTCTCTTCGGTCTGAACAATCTCCTCCTCCGGCACATCCTCCAGGTCCTCCAAATCCTCCTCCGCCGCTGCCGGCACATCCGGCTCCCAGTCAAGAGCGGCGGTCTGACCTCGCCGCAGAATCTCTTCTTCCCGCAGACGCTGCTCCAGACGCTCTCTTCGCCTTCGAAGAGACTGGTAAATCGCCTCCGGAGACGATGCCAGCCGGCGCTGCAGAATGGTCAGGGCAAACCCGACGGTGCCTTTTCGTCCTTCATTTTCCAGCGCATCGGCTCGATTGAACTCCTGGCGGACATATTCAGTCACCTCTTTATACAGCTGCGCCTCGGAATCAGAAAGCTTATAGCATACCGTATAAGCCCTTCGCTCCGGAAACAGGGGTCTTCCATCAAATCGAACCAGCTGCTCCTTGAGCATTCGCCGCATCAGGTCGGATACATCGCTCGTATGAACCCCGTCCCGAAACCGGCCTTCAAACCGGTCCCCGTCCAGAAGCGCCAGAAACAGATGAAAATCTTCTTCTTTGCCGTTGTGAGGGGTTGCCGTCAGCAAAAGAAAATGCCTGGTCAGCGTGGACAGCAGCCGGCCCAGTTTGTACCGCTTGGTGGAATTGATTTCGCCGTTGAAATAGGAAGCGCTCATTTTATGGGCTTCATCGCAGACGATAAGGTCCCAGTCCGTCGCCTTCAGTTTCTCCTGAACCTCCTCATTGCGGCTGAGTTTGTCCAGTCGGCAGATGGCCAGAGGATTTTCCAAAAACCAGTTGCCTGTTCGGGCCGCCTCATACGCATCCTGCGTCATAATCTCAAACGGAAGACTGAACTTCTGAAACAACTCATCCTGCCACTGCTCCGTCAGTCTGCCCGGACAGACAATCAGACAGCGCGCCACATCGCCGCGGGCAATCAGCTCCCGAATCAGCAGTCCAGTCATAATGGTTTTGCCCGCTCCGGGGTCATCGGCCAGCAGAAACCGAAGCGGCTGCCGGGGAAGCATCTGCTCATAAACCGCCGTAATCTGATGCGGAAGCGGTTCGACCAACGAAGTATGAACGGCCAAATGGGGGTCAAACAAATGGGCCCACTGGATGCGCTGCGCCTCCGAGACCAGACGGAACAGCGAACCATCGGCGCCGAAACTCCAGGGTTTCCCTGATTCTTCGATGACAATGTCAGATTCCCGGTCCCGATAAATCAACTCGTTGCCCAGCCTTCCCTGGGCGTCTTTGTAGGTCAGTTCGATGACCGAATTCCCAATCCAGCGCACATCGACAACCGTAACCAAACCGTTCGGCAAAATACCCCGAAGCACCGCTCCTTTTTGAATGTCTTCTAATCGAGCCATTCCCTCTCCTTCTTAAAATAAATGGAACACGGATACCGGACAATGTATATCTGCTATGGAGGACTCCTGCGACACCGACCTCTCTCTAAAAAATTAGAAATATAATATCATTCATTTATAAAAGATTGCAATCGCTATTTCAAGGAAACTAAAGTCGTTGCATATTCAGATACTTTGTCCGTCTGAGATTTAATTATGATACACTGTTCTGAGAGATTTCTCTTTTTGTTTCATTAGCCGCCCTGCGGGAATTGGATCACCTGCGGGAAAAGTACAAGACGCAGCTGCTGGAAGGCAAGATGGAGGAATCCCAGCTGTATCGGGCGGCGGCGGAGCTGCTGAACAATGACTTCGGCGGGCTGCATTATGACCGGCTGGGGATTTCCCCAACGGTTCGCAACCTCTTGCAGCTGACGTTTTTAGGGCCTGACTGGACCCTGTCGAACACCCGATCGGTCGTCAAGGCATTTTCCGGCGGGCTGGAAGG
>JAKPDO010000035.1 GCA_029552545.1 Planctomycetota bacterium | reverse complement strand
AAGAGCGCCGATGAGACCTCCAAAATCATCAAGGTCATCGACGAAATCGCCTTCCAGACCAACCTGCTGGCCCTCAACGCCGCCGTCGAGGCCGCCAGAGCCGGTGAGGCCGGAAAGGGATTCGCCGTCGTCGCCGAAGAGGTCCGAAACCTGGCGATGCGGTCTGCCGAAGCCGCCAAAAACACCGCTGCCCTCATCGAAGGTTCCGTCAAAAACGCCAAAAACGGTGTCGAAATCTCCACCGAGGTGAGCAAAAAGCTGGAGGAAATCGTCGCTCATGTCGGCAAAACCACCGACCTGGTGGCCGAAATCGCCGCCGCCAGCACCGAACAAGCCCAGGGCATTGAGCAGATTAACACCGCCGTATCCCAGATGGACAAGGTCACGCAGCAGAATGCCGCGGCCGCGGAAGAATCCGCCAGTGCCGCCGAGGAACTGTCCGCTCAGGCCCAGCAGATGCACACCGTTGTGCAGCAATTGGTAGCCCTCGTAGATGGAAGCAGCGGACAGACGCAGACCCTCTCCTCCCATTCTGCTCCTGCAGCAGCATCGGCTAAAAAGTCCCCGCAGCTGTCCTTGACCGACCAGACCTTCCATCACATCGCCGACGGCAAGGGCAAAGGCAAGGCCGCGAATCCGGCCAAGCCCAAGACGGCGCCGGCTGCCGTTAAGCCCGAACCCAGCCAAGTCATCCCCCTCGAGGACGACTTCAAAGACTTTAACGGATAACTCCAGCGGTCGGCAGACTTGGAAACAGAACGGGCCGGGAAAACCCCGGCCCGTTCTGTTTTTGAATCCCTTTGGAATCTGTCATCAAAGTTCTAAGTCAATAATCCCCTCTCGGATAGCATATTTTGTTAGATCCGCTATATTATCAATATTCAATTTATGCATCAGCCGATAGCGCATCGACTCAACAGCTGTTATAGAAGTTCTCAGGGCTTGAGCGATTTCTTTCGTGCCTTTTCCCTCTGCAATTAATTTTAATACTTCCTTTTGACGTTTGGTTAATTTCTCCGAATGAACGTCTCCGCTCTTGCCTGTCAGGAAAGAGGTATAATCTTCAAGAATATATGTGCTGACCTTAGGAGATAAATAAACATCTCCCCGCAAAACTGTTTCGATTGCCCCGTGAATTTCTTTTAAAACTTGGCTTTTGTGGATCACACCGGATATTCCTATTTGAAGCAATTCGCGGATATAGTTTCTTCTGCAGCTTCCGGTCAGGATTACAATCTTACACTCCGGGGAAATTTTCTTAATGTGACGTGTTGCTTCAAGCCCATTCATCTCCGGCATCATCAGATCCATAATAATCAAATCCGGATAGATCTGCCGAGCTGCTTCTACTGCCTGTTTTCCTGTATCCGCTTCAAAAAGAACCTCCAAGGGATACATCTCTCTGTACCTTTCCAGAAGTTCTCGCAAAGCGAATCGAATGATGTCGAAATCATCCGCAATGATTACCTTCATCTTTTTCATGAGTTGCTTTTGGGCTTCCATAGCCTGCATAAACTTCATTTGCCACTGGAACAGCCTTTATAAACCCTCTCGGCTCCTATCTCTATTCGCTTTAAAACGTTTTTGGTCAACAAGTTAGAAAATAAATACCGAGACGAATTCGAAGACATTTCTTCGGACAAACGCAAACTTCTCTTCCTTATTGCTCCCCAGACGAAATCCGATTGAAAGCCATATAGTGAAAGAAATCTACCGTGCTTGATTTGAAAGACAAGCGAAAAAAAACATGAAGGAGTCTGCGAATGGTTAAGAACATGAAACTGTCCACGAAGCTGTTTTTGGGATTCGGCTGTCTGGTAGTCATTACCGCCCTGCTGGGTCTGATCAGCTGGCGGGGAATGGCCAAGGTTAAGGCCCTCTCTGATCTGACTCTGGACGGCCAGCAGGCCGTCGGACACCTGAATCAATGCGCCACCCTGCGGCGCGACTTTATGATCAACAAATTCGCCGCCATCGGCTCCGACAACAAAAACGCCGCCGAAAAATGGATGGAGTCCTATGACCTCCTGACCGGCGAACTCAAAGGATTGGCCGAAAATCCCCATTTGACAACGCAGGATCAGCAAATCGTCTCCAAAATGCTCGCCGCCAGCGGAGACTACCGTTCCCTGTTTGAACAGGGCGTCGCCGCCCAGAAGAAAAAAGATGAGGCCGTCGGCATCTGGCGGACCACAGGGGCGGAGATTACCGCCAGCCTCAACGAGGCCATGGAAAAGGTCATTGACCCCGAATTCCAAAAGGCCGTTCAGGAAAACAACGCTGCTCAGGCCGTCTACTGGGCCGAGTTTGACCAGATGCTCAATGAAAACATCGTGCAGAATTTCCTCCTGCTGCGGGTTAACGGCGTGTATCTGATTGCCAACGAGACCGACAAGGAATGGGACAACTTCCAGAAACAGCTGCAGACCCTGCGAGACGGTCTTGCTGAATGGGCCCAAAAAACCGCCTCGGAGCCCAAACTGCAGGCTTATGCCCCCAAAATGAACGAGGCCGTCAGCCAATACGCCCGCGCCGGCGAGCAGTTCTATCAAAGCATTCTGGACCAGCGAAAGGCCTACTCGCAAATGGTCGCCACCGCCGCCAACATTGTCCAGATGATGAGCGAGCTCGATGGGCACCTGCAGACTGCCCTCAAGTCCACCGCCAACCTGGTCAACCTGACGCTTCTTCTGGCCTCCGCCGGCAGCATTGTCATCGGCATCGTTCTGGCCTATGTCATCACCCGAAGCATCACCAAGCCGATTCATCAGATTATTGCCGACCTGACCACCGGGGCCGAGCAGGTCTCC
>JAKPDO010000051.1 GCA_029552545.1 Planctomycetota bacterium | reverse complement strand
GATTCGGGATTTTCATCAACGGGCGGCCTCCTATCAGGCCTGGTACAACCTGGTCCGGACAAACATGAATAAACAGCATAAGACCCCTTGGCAGATCGTGCGTCAAACCGATCCGAAAATCCCGATGCAGCTTGTCAGATTGCCGCCGGTTATGTTAGACTGGTTGGGACCCGATTATATGACCAAAGAAGAATATGCACTGCGGGGGTACGATCTACCATGGCTTCCCTAAAAGAGAGAAATTACCTTAAATGCGGCCAACATCCCGGCTGCCCTCCCTGCGGCAAGACATCCCAACAATCTTCTTACATCATCCCCTCACGCGCCATACTCTGAATGCATAGCCGAACTCTTTTTGGATAGACTCCGCCGTCTCCGTCAGCGGCAAGGTGGGGGATAACTCTTACGCGAAGGACTCCTGATCCGTCTGCCTTGCCCTGATTGTCTCCTGCCTAATTTTTATTCTTTCACCGATTGCCCTGATGTTGCCATCTGATGCTGCTCCTAAAAATTTATCTATTCTCCTCAGAATTGGTCAAGAAAATCCGAGCCCTTTTGGAACAATCAGGAACTATCCCTGCTCGTTTATCCGTATTTTCCCTGATAAAAACAAACAAATCCTCTATCAAGCATTGCGGCCCGATTTACGCACACAAGTTTTTCCTTGACAAATCCCCGTATCCGTGAAATACTTCCGTTATATTTGAAATTGCCCTATTCACACCGATTGACCTGCCGAGTTGGTAATTTCAAGGAGGCGATTTTTACGACCATCAAGGAGCAAACAGCGTGTTGGGTGGCCAATTACTCAAAATGCGGACGCCCTCTTTCTATGCATTCCGTTTTGCATCCTAAGTCGGCGTAAACAATACTGTTTCCTTTTTTTATGGAGGGTACAAGTATGAAACACTGGCTGTGGATAGGGATCTTGTGCGCGCTGGGGCCGATGCTTTTTGCAGAGCCCTACTTCCTGCTTGATTCCCAAACCGAGTGGGAGGAAGCGCTGTACGGCACCAGCCCGGAGCAGAACAAGATTAAGCCCGCAATGCCTCACGAATGGACGGAGTATATGCTCCAGCGGGAGGAATATCTGGTGGAAGGAGAACTTCCCGCGCCGAGCATCTTTCTGCCGCCGGAACTGCATGTTTATGACGGCGGGGGCGGAGGCGGCGGGGGAATCTGGCCCGAAGAGGCCTGTCTGGTTATGGCCTGGGGCGAGCCGAGTCTGCCCGAGAACAATTACGCCTCCGCCTGGAAATTCGAATACGGTCTTGACCCCGACCTTCGCAACTGCACACTCAAACTGACCGTTCATCCGCCGGCGGCCATCGTGATGGTCTCCTTCGGCCTGACTGACATCAACGGCAATCAATGTTCGTGGACCTGGAACAACCCGGCCAATATCCCCACGGCCCCGCCGGCCACCACCATCACCATCAACACCGCCAACGTTCCCGGCCTGGGCCTGAACTCTTCCAATCCGCCGGCGGCGGCCTTCGCCTTCAATCCCAATTTCGATATGAGTCAGGTCGCTTCGGTCTTCATCAGTGAAACCTTTCACAACACCCCCGGCGTCTTTCCTCCGCCCGTTCCCGGCGGCTCCCAGTTTTTCTACTGGAATGCCTGGGACAATATGCAGGTGACCCCCAATAACGGCGGAGGCGGCGGACTGGTCAACACCAAATCCTTTGTCAAGTACAGCCAGCCGCCGGTCGAAATGGCAGACGGCATCATCCTCGGCTGGGATGAGCTGTCCGTTTATATTCCCCCTCGAATGATTATGGCTGACGACTTCGAATGCAAAGACGAACGGCCCATTACGGATATCCACTGGTGGGGCTCGTTCCAGGGCTGGACGCAGCCGACCATCCCGGCATGGCTTCTGCCCAAGGCCTTCCACATCGGCATCTGGACCGATGTGCCCAAAGGGGCCGACCCGCAATTCCCCGGATTCAGCCACCCGGGAACGCTCGTGTGGGAAAACTACTGTGATAATTTCGTCTGGAACTTTGCGGGATACGACAAGGACCCCCGCAGCCAGATGGAAAACGAGGCCTGCTTCCAGTTCAATCAGCTGCTCAGTCAGGATGAATGGTTCCGCCAGCCCCCGCTGGAAGACCCGCAGCAGCCGCGCATCTACTGGCTGAGCATCACCGCAATCTACGACCCGCAATATCCGCCGATGTACCCGTGGGGGTGGAAGACCCGCGAGCATTTCTTTATGGATGATGCCGTACAGATTCTGCAGGTGCGGCATCCGGACGGGTCCTTGTGGCCGCCCAATCCCCTGCAGGTCGGCAAATCAGTATTCGCCTTCGGCCAGCCACTCGAGTTTCCCATCGGCGTCAGCTGGGATTTGGCGTTCGAACTGACGACCAATCAGGCCCCGCCCTGCTCTTCGCTGTCGGCAGACCTCAACCACGACTGCAAAGTGGATATGCCCGACCTGGCGATCTTTGCTCAGCAGTGGCTGATGACCGAATAAGGCAGCCATTTGAAAAAACCCGAAAGGCCCTGAGTTTTCGCTCGGGGCCTTTTATCGTTTCAGAAGCGATTGGACGGCTTGGAGGACCTGCTCGACCGGGACGTTTTCAATCCGGTACTCGGGCTGCGGATTGTCAATCGCCCGGCCGCGTCCCCACGGATTGACCGCCGCAACCGCACAAAGTCTGCCGCGCGGGAACAGCCGAGCCGGATTGGTCGGCCCGAACATCATCACCGTCGGCACATTCAGCGCCGCCGCCAGATGCGTCGGCCCGGTATCGTTGCCGATGACAATCGCCGCCCGCTCCAGCAGGGCCGCCAGCTGCGAAATGCTCGTGCGTCCGGCCAGCACCGCCGCCGGCACACCCGCCGCCTGCTGAATCCGCTCCGCCAAAGGCCGCTCGCCCGCCGAGCCGATCAGCACAGCGGCCAGCCCTGCCTCCCGATGCAGACAGGCGGCAACCCGGGCAAACCGCTCCGCGGGCCAGCACTTGCGCCCATGCGCCGACCCGGCCGCCAGCACGGCAAACCGATTGTCCGCAAGCCCCTCCGCTTTCAGCAAGACATCTGCATCCTGCCGAGCCCGGTCGCTGATCCGCAGTCCAAACTCAAGCGGCTCTATTGACATTCCGAGCATCTTTAAAAGAACGTCATAGGCATCAAAAATATGCGCCGATTCCGGCATCGGGGCTGTATGCGTATAAAACAGCCGTGCTCCTTCCCGTGCCTCCTGAAGGCCCAGCCGCACCCGACAGCCGCTCAGCCACCCAAACAAACCGGACCGCAGCAGGCCCTGCAGGTCAAGCACAAGGTCATAGCGCCCCTGCCGCAACCGCCGGAGAAACGCCGCCGTTTCCCGAACGCCCGCCGCCGTCCACCAGCGGCCCATCGTCCGCCGGTCAAACAAAATCAGCTCATCCGCGCCGGCTACGCACTCAAAAAGTCCGGCCAACTCCGTCCGCACCATCCATGAGATATGCACCTTCGGACGTGCCCGCCGCAGTGCCGCCAGCACCGGCAGGGCGTGCACAATATCTCCCATCGACGACGGCTTGAGAATCAGCACGCGTCCGTTCCAGTCCGGCTGCCGGATAGATTGCAGCAAATCAGCACGCATAGTCCGTTCATTCTACGCCGTTTCCCCCTTTTTTAAACCTCAAATCGCTCCTTACCCGGCAGCAACACCGGAAAAAATTGCTTCCTCAGGGCTGGTTTTAAAAAACGAACACGTTCTTCCTTTTTTGCAACTACAATCTCATCAAAACCTTACGTCCTTCTCCGTCCGATAAACCCTTCCGGCACGGGTGCAAAAAAGTTTCCAATTTCACGAAATTTTTCGTATAAATAAATGTTGTTTTAGGCAAAGTGTGCATCTGGGCAGATTTTTTAATCGGAGAAAGAGGCGATGATGAAGAAAACAATGACGGCGGTTCTGTTGTTTCTGGCAGGAATGGTTTCAGCGGGCGTTTACAGCGGGGGAGGCGACGGCACAGAAGGCAATCCCTATCGGATATCCGCACCGGCGGACTGGCAGGTCCTGATGACTACACCGCAGGACTGGGACAAGCACTTTCAGCTCACCGGAGATTTGGATTTGACGGGAATCGCCCTCACACCGGTCGGCACCGTCACCACAAAGTTTACCGGCGTCTTTCATGGAGAGGGATGGTCCATCAGCAACGTCCAGCTCAGCCGACCAATGGAGGACAACGTCGGACTCTTCGGATGGCTTGCCGGAGCCAGAATCCGGGACTTGCGCATTGAGAATGGATATGCAGAAGGCCGGTTCTGGGTCGGCGGACTGGTCGGACGAGCCGAGTCGTCCGTTCTCGAGAACTGCGGCTGGACCGGAAGCGTCAAAGGCATCGCTTACGTCGGCGGAATTGCCGGATGCAGCATCGCTCCCCAATCAGCCCTGCTCGGATGCCGGGTGATGGGAACTGTAACCGGCAACCGCTATGTCGGGGGAATAACCGGGTATTTTGCGGACGCCGTACTTTACTACAGCTATTCACAGGCCTCCGTAATCGGCGTCCTCGATCCGTTGGGCGGTACAGCGGAAGCCATAGGCGGGCTGGTCGGCTGGACGGCTGGTTCAGCCACCCTAATCGCCAAGTGCTATGCGGCCGGACTCGTCCAGCCGCCGAGCACAAGCACCCCGAATGTCGGCGGTCTGGTCGGCCTCAATAGCGGCGCCGTCATTGCCAATTCCTTCTGGGATATGCAGGTCAGCGGGCAAAACACCAGCGCCGGAGGCACCGGCAAGACAACCGCCCAAATGAAGCAAAGTGCAACCTACATCGACGCCGGCTGGGATTTCATCAACCTTTGGGAAATCGGGGAACACCAGACCTATCCGTATATTCGAAACCGTCCTTCGGCGGATTTGAACCGGGACGGCCGGGTGGCTCTGGAAGACCTGTCAATCCTGGCTGGACAATGGCTCACGGAGGACATTCAGGCCCCCTCCGAGCCGTAATTGTTCTGCAAATGATTCTCCGCTCTCTGCGGCGGCTTCATTCATAAACACCGAACAGGACAGACCTATGGCGCTGCCCCGCAGAAAATCCCTGCGCAAAAGACAGCCCCGCGCTCACACCCTCTCTCTTCCCTTCTTCCTGAACACTGATAACTGTTGACTGCATTGTACGAATTGCGGCATTTGTGTTGACGAACGGGTTCGAACCCCCTACTATGTCTGCCGAAAACCCTCAAAAAACAGGAAAAACGATATGGCCAATGTTATCTTGCAAACAAATATTCCCGGCACATCGGCCCGGCGGGGCAAGGTGCGGGACATTTACGACCTGGGCGACAAGCTGCTGATTGCCGCCACCGACCGAATCAGCGCCTTCGACGTGATTATGAAGACCGGCATCCCCTACAAGGGGCAGGTGCTCACACAAATCTCCAAATTCTGGTTCGACTTTCTCGGCAGCGATGTGGAAAACCACCTGATATCGATGGAGGTTCAGGAGTTTCCGGAGCCGTTTCGCAGTCATCCTGCGCAGCTGGCCGGCCGCTCGATGCTCGTCAAAAAAACCCGCGTCCTGCCGGTCGAATGCGTCGTGCGGGGTTATCTGGCCGGCTCCGGCTGGAAAGAATATCAGCAGAGCCGAACCGTCTGCGGAATCCGGCTGCCGGACGGCCTCAAACAGTGCGACAAACTGCCGGAGCCGATTTTCACCCCCGCCACCAAGGCCGAACAGGGACAGCATGATGAAAATATCTCCTTTGAGCAATGCGTGAAAATCCTGGGCCGCGACAGGGCCGAGTATGTGCGAACCAAAAGCATCGAAATCTTCCGCAAGGCAGGCGAGTATGCCCGTTCACGCGGCATCATCCTGGCCGATACCAAATTTGAATGGGGCGAGCTGGACGGTCGGATTATCCTGATTGATGAAGTGCTCACGCCCGATTCGTCGCGCTTCTGGCCCGCGGACAAATATCAGCCCGGCCGTGATCAGGAAAGCTTCGACAAGCAGTTTGTCCGCAACTATCTGGAGGACATCCGTTTCAACAAATCCGGTCCGGGGGTGGAGCTGCCCGAAGAGATTGTCGCGAAAACCTCCGCCAAATACATCGAAGCGTACGAGCGGCTGACCGGACGGTCCTTCCGGCGAATGTAACTTTATGGATTCCGTCATTCAGCTCGAAGAGGTTTGCTTTTGCCGGAAGAACCGGACGATTCTGGACGGCATCAGCTGGCAGGTGCAGCGCGGGGAGCACTGGGCGCTGCTGGGGGCCAACGGCTCCGGCAAAACCACGCTGCTGAAAATCCTGGCCGGCTATGAATGGCCGACCTTCGGACGGGTCGTGGTCCAGCAGCAGACCTTCGGCGCTACGGACATCCGCAAACTCCGCCGCACCATCGGGCTGGTCAGCTCGACTCTGCAGCAGCGGCTGCCCGCTCAGGACAAGGCGATTGAGGTGGTTGCCTCCGGCCTGGACGCCACGCTCGGGCTGTACCGCCGGCCCAGTCCCGAAGAAATGCAGCAGGCCCGGACGGCCCTGAGTCGTCTGCGTGCTGAATCCATCGCCGAACAGTCCTACCAGACGCTCTCCCAGGGCGAACAGCAGAAAGTGATGATTGCCCGGGCCCTGGTCTGCCGGCCGACGCTGCTGATTCTGGACGAGCCCTGTTCCGGACTGGACCCGGCGGCGCGTGTGCGGTTTCTGAAAGATATCGAATACATGGTTTCCCAGCCGGATGCCCCGTCCATCCTGTTTGTGACGCACCATATCGAAGAAATCGGCCCGTGGATTTCGCACGTGCTGCTGCTCAAGGACGGCAAAGTCCTGGCCGCCGGCACGCAGGAGGAAACCATCACCTCCGAAAATATGGCCGCGATGCTCGGCTGCCGATGCGAGGCCTATTTCGTCCCGCCCCGCTGGCACCTGCTTATTGAAGAATAATTCACTTCAGCAGGCGGATTTTGATATTTTTGAACGAGACCTGGTTGCCGTGGTCCTGCAGCAGGATGTGTCCGGAATCCCATTCGCCGAAATCCGGCCAGATTTTGTATTTGCTCTCCTGCACCAGTTTGCGGAATTCCGGCGTTTTGCGTTCATATTCGAGGACCTTGCGGCCGTTGAGCCAGTGCTCCACGTGTGTGCCTTTGGAAATGATGCGGGCATGGTTCCAGCGTCCGATGGGCCGCAGGTCTTTGTTGTCGGCGGCGATTAAGTCATACAGAGAAGCCAGCGTCCGGCTGCCGGGCTGACTGCCCGCCTTGGCATCCGGATGCCGCAGGTCATCGAGCAGCTGGTATTCCAGACCGATGGCTGAACCGGGGCCTTTGTTCAGGTCCGGCTGGACGAAGTATTTGATGCCGCTGTTGGCCCCGGGGGACAGTTTGAACTCCAGCTGCAGCTCGAAATCGCTGTAGCGTTCAACGGTGATGATGTCGCCGCCGCCGGCGGACTCCTTGCCGCCGTTGTCCAGCACCGTCAGCACGCCGTTCTCAATCACCCAGCCCTGTTTGGGAAAGTCCGGCCCGCGGGCACTCCGCCAGCCGGTTGGGGTTTTGCCGTCAAACAGATACACCCAGCCCTGCGGGGCTTCCAGATTGCCCAGCTGATAATCCATCGATGTCAGAGGCAGCGGCATCGGTTTCAAATACGCCGCGGCATTTTCGTCAATGATGCGGATGTTGCGCCAGCGGACCTGAATGCCCTCTTTGGATTTGTCGGAGCCGACGGTGTGAACCTGCAGGGCGATAAAACCGTTGGGAGTGAGCGAATCGGACAGATGGGCCGCCGGCACGCCGTTAATCCACGTGCGGATGACATCCCCGACAGCTTCAATACGCAGGTGATTCCATTCATTCTGCCGGAAGGCCGCGCGGGCCGGCGGATTCTTCTCGAGCGTAGCCAGCCAGCCGCGCCGCGCCTCGTCGTAAATCCCCGCCGTCCAGGCCCGGTCCGACGGGTCGATTTCGACCTGATAGCCGTGCACCCGGCCGTTGTTGTACTCCGGGACGCTGTGGGAGCGGATTTGGATGCCGGAATTGAGCTTGGGATCCACTTTGAACTCCAATTCGAGAATAAAATCGGAATAAAACTGCTGCGTGCACAGGAAGCTGTTGGGCGTATCCAGCACGGTTGTGCCGACAATGACTCCGTCCTCGACGGTGTACACGGCCTGGCCGCCCTTCTGCTGCCAGCCGGTCAGGTCTTTGCCGTTAAAGAGCGGCTTCCACGGCTCCTGAGCCGCGGCAGAAACGGAAACCATGCAAACCCAAACCAATCCGACTGCCTGCTTAACCATTTGTATCTCCTTTCTCTTCAGCATTGAATCAGTGCTTTCCAATCCCATATGGACAAGGCCTGGAGGGCGGCTGTTCCCAGCCGGCCTTCTTCGACGGAGGCCTGCGGGTCATAATCAATGACAGCGAATACAGTCGTCTGCCCCACCTGAGCAATCACATCCGGTGCAGTCTGCTCGGCAATATCGGCCTGCGCGGCATTATACCCGCTGATGACAACGCCCGCCAGCGGCAAACCGGCATCGCGGACGGCCTTGATGGTCAGCAGGGAATGATTAATCGTGCCCAGACGCGGACGGGCCACAATGAGCGTCGGCAGGTCGAACTCCACCGCCAAATCAAGGACCGTCTCGCCTTCCGTCAGCGGAACCATCGCCCCGCCGATGCCCTCGACGATGACGGCATCGGCCTGTTCACACAACTGCCGCCAGGCCCAGCTGATGCGCCCGTAATCCAGAAAGCGGTTTTCCAGACGGCTGCACGTAATCGGGGCGGCGGGAATCTCAAAGGCAAGCGGATTGACCACCTCCAGCGGCCAGTCGGCCTGCGAACAGGCGGCCAGAAACTCCGCATCCGTGCTCACCAGCCCCTGCGGGGTCCGCCGGCAGCCGCTGGCAACGGGTTTAAATACACCGACCCGCAGCCCCTGTTCGGCCAGCAGACGGGCGATCGCCCCGGCAATGAGCGTTTTGCCCACGCCGGTATCCGTGCCGGTGATAAACAGACCGGGTTTTCGCGGCAGATTCAGAGACAGCGTCATGGTTCAAGACCTCGAACAATTTTCGGAACATCGTTGCGAATGGTTTCTTCCACAATATCCAGCAATGTCTGCAGGGTCGGCAAATCCATCGCCGGAGCGGGCATCAGGACAATCACATTGCCCAGCGGACGCATCATTGCTCCTTTGGGCCGCATTGCCGCACAGACTTTGGCGCCGAGCGTATGCCTGTACGCAAACGGCTCCTTGGTTTTTTTGTCGCAAACCAGCTCAATGCCCGCCATCAGGCCGCACTGACGGACATCGCCGACATACGGCAAATCCTGAATCCGCCCAAGGGCGGCGCGGATAGCGTCGATTTTGGGGGGCATCCGCTCCAGAGCCTGATGCTTCTCAAACAGCTGCAAAGAGGCCAAGGCCGCCGCACAGGCCAGGGCGTTGCCGGTGTAGGTGTGCCCGTGAAAGAAGGTCTTGAACTCCTCCGGACGGCCCAGAAAGGCATCGAAAATCTTCTGCGTCGTCAGCGTGGCCGCCAGCGGCAGGTACCCGCCGGTGATGCCCTTGGCCAGACACATCAGGTCCGGGCAGACCTGTTCGTGTTCGCAGGCGAACATCCGGCCGGTGCGCCCAAAACCCGTCGCCACCTCATCGGCAATCAGCAGCACATCATAGCGGTCAGCCAGACGGCGGACCTCCGTAAGAAATCCGGGCGGATGGACGAGCATGCCCGCCGCCCCCTGCACCAGCGGCTCGAGGATAATCCCCGCAATCTGTCCCGGATGACGCCGAAGCAGAAACTCCAGATTCTCCAGAGAAAACTCCGCACACTGCTGCGGCGTGCCCTCGAAGCGGTACGGATGCGGACTGGGGACGAAATAGGTTTCAAACAGAAGCGATTTAAAGATGCCGTGAAACAGCTCCATTCCGCCGACACTGACCGAGCCGATGGTGTCGCCGTGATAGGCCTCCTGGACGGCAATAAAGTGGGTTCGTTCTTTGCAGCCGAGATTCTGCCAGTATTGATAGGCCATCTTCAGGGCGATTTCGACGGCGGTGGCGCCGCTGTCGGAATAAAAAACCTTGCAGAGGCCTTTGGGGGCAATCTGCACCAGTTTTTCGGCCAGTTCGATGGAACGGGTCTGCCCCAGGCCCAGCAGGGTGCTGTGGGCAATCTGCTCCAGCTGGTCTCGAATCGCCTGATCAATTTCGGGGACGCGGTGGCCGTGCACATTGCACCAGAGGGAACTGATGCCGTCGATATACCGGCGGCCCTCCGTATCCATCAGGTAAAAGCCCTCGCCCCGTTCAATAATGACCGGTTCGCCGGCAAGCCAGACGCTCATCGGCGTAAACGGATGCCATAGGTATTGTTTATCCAATTCAATCCAGTGTTCTGTCCTGCTGTTCATAATTTTTGATTGTACCGAAAAAATTTTTTTTCGAAAGAGCGAGTCCATTCGAACCTCTGAAAAGGTTGACATCCGACGCCGGGCCGGATATAGTCCCTTTCCGTGGTTGCGGGTTTGTTTGAAAGGGAATGAACCATCAAAAGACCGCCGAACGGTCAGGGAGAATCACAATGAATCATTTCACAATCATCCGGAAACTCACCCTTTTGAGTTTGTTTGCTTCCGCCTGGGCCTTTGCCGAAGAAGCCCTGCCGGACTGGGAGAATGCGGCTGTTTTCCGAATCAACAAAGAGCCGGCTCATGCGACGCTGATGCCGTTTGAGAAAGCCGAGCAGGCACGCACCCTCGAACGGGCCCAGAGTCCGTATTATCGCTCGCTGAACGGCAAATGGAAATTTCACTGGTCCCCGGACCCCCAGAGCCGTCCGGCCGACTTCTACAAGCCCGAATTTTCCGTGAACGACTGGAATGAAATCCCCGTGCCGTCCAATTGGCAGATGCAGGGATATGACGTGCCGATTTACACCAACGTCACCTATCCGTTCCACAAAGACCCGCCCCGCGTGATGGGCACACCGCCGCAGCACTTTACGACATTCAAAACGCGCAACCCCGTCGGGTCATATCGGACAACCTTTACCGTTCCCGACGAGTGGAAGGGGCGGGAAGTCTTCCTCGTCTTCGACGGAGTGGAATCCGCCTTTTATCTGTGGATTAACGGACAAAAAGTCGGCTACAGCCAGGACAGCCGGACTCCGGCGGAGTTCCGCATTACGCCTTATCTGAAAAAAGGAGACAATATCCTTGCCGCCGAGGTGTACCGTTTTTCCGACGGTTCTTATCTGGAAGACCAGGATTTCTGGCGAATGAGCGGTATCTTCCGGGATGTGTACCTGTATTCGACCCCGACCGTTCACATCCGGGACCTCTTTGTCAAAACTGAATTGGATGGGTCCTATCAGGATGCCGTCCTGAACGTCACGGCAGCGATTATCAATTACGGAAAATCGGATGCCTCTCTTCCGAAACTGGAAGGGGTTCTGTTTGACAAAACCGGCAAGCCGATTGCATCTATGAAGGCGGCCTCGGCACCGAAGCGGATTCCGGCCGGACAGGAAATCACCCTCGAAATGCAGACCGATGTGAAAAACCCGCTCAAATGGACGGCGGAAACGCCGCATCTTTATCGGCTGGTTCTGACATTGGGCAAAGAGGCCGTCGGCTGCAATGTGGGCTTCCGCAAGGTGGAGATTAAAGACGGCGTGCTGCTGGTCAACGGCAAATATGTGTACCTGAAAGGAGTCAACCGGCACGAGCACGACCCGGATACAGGGCATACCGTCAGCCGCGAATCGATGATTCGGGACATTTGCCTGATGAAGCAGCACAACATCAATGCAGTGCGCACCTGCCATTATCCGGATGTCCCGATGTGGTACGATTTGTGCGATGAATACGGGCTGTATATTATCGATGAGGCCAATATCGAATCGCACGCCCTGATGAACTATTCGAATCTGTTTGATTCGCTGGGCAATGACCCGCTGTGGAAAGAAGCCCATCTGGACCGTACGAAGAATATGGTGGAGCGGGACAAAAATCATGCCTGTGTGATTATCTGGTCGCTGGGCAATGAAGCGGGAGACGGGGCCAACTTTGAGGCAACCAGCGACTGGATTCATCAGCGCGACCCGAGCCGTCCGGTCCAGTACGAGCCGGCGCGGGAGCGTCCCCTGACCGATATTGTCTGCCCGATGTACGCCCGGATTCATCAGATTGAGGCCTATGCCAAACGGAAAGATATTTATCGTCCGCTGATTCTGTGCGAATATTCGCACGCCATGGGCAACAGCTGCGGCAACCTGGCCGACTACTGGGTCGTTATCGAAAAATACAGGGCCCTCCAGGGCGGGTTTATCTGGGACTGGGTGGACCAGGGACTGCGGAAAAAAGACCCGGACACCGGCCGAGATTTCTGGGCCTATGGAGGCGACTTCGGTGACCAGCCCAATGACGGCAACTTCTGCTGCAACGGTCTGGTTCAGCCCGACCGCAAACCCAATCCGCATCTCTACGAGGTCAAGAAGGTCTATCAGAATGTTGCGGTGCATCCGGCTGATTTGGCCAAAGGGCTGGTGGAGATTCAAAACAAATATGTCTTTACCAACCTGAAAGATCTGCTGGAGGCCGACTGGGAACTGACGGAAAACGGAGCGGTAATCGCCCAAGGCAAACTGGGACGCCTGGATATAGCTCCGGCCGGACGAAAAACGGTTTCAATCCCCCTGCCCGACATTCGCTGGAACCCGGACTGTGAGTATCATCTGACGGTCTTCTTCCGGCTGGCAGAGGAACAGACGTGGGCCCCGCGCGGCCATCTGCTGGCGTGGGAACAGCTGATCCTGAAGGAACGCACGCGTCCTGTGCCCCTGCCGCAGCCGAATCTCCAAAGCCCGGCCCTGAATGTTTCGGAAACCTATGAGGTCATCCGCATTCACGGCGAGGGGTTCTCGGCAATGTTCAGCAAGTCGATGGGCGCACTGGTTTCCTACAAAATCAATGACCAGGAGATGCTCGTCGAACCGCTGGTGCCGAACTTCTGGCGGGTGCCGACGGATAACGACAACGGCAACAAAATGCCGCGCCGCCTTCGGGTCTGGAAGACCGCCGCTCAGGAACCGAAAGTCGATTCGGCCGTGGTGGAAAAAATCAACGACGGACAGGTGGAAGTCCGGTTCGAGCTGACCTTAAAGGCGGGCGATTCCAAACTGGCTCTGAAGTATCAGGTGTTCTCGGGCGGAGAAATCCTTGTCCACAATCAGTTTACGGCCGTCGGAGAGCTGCCGGAAATGCCGCGGTTCGGGATGCAGATGAAAATCCCGCGTCAGTTTGCCCTGCTCCGCTGGTACGGACGGGGTCCGCATGAAAGCTACTGGGACCGGCTGGCCGGAGCGGCTGTCGGCATTTATGAAGAGATTGTGACAGACCCCAAACATATGTACGTCCGCCCGCAGGAATACGGCAACAAGACCGATGTCCGCTGGATGACGCTGACCAACAGAATGGGACAAGGACTCAAAATCACCGGACTGCCGCTTCTGTACGTCAGTGCCTGGCCGTGGTCGATGGAGGACCTCGAAAAGGCCAAACATCCCGTCGAACTGCCGGTGCGGGATTTCCTGACGGTAAACATCGACTACAAGCAGATGGGCGTCGGCGGAGACGACAGCTGGGGTGCTCAGCCGCATCGGGAATACACCCTGCCGGCCAAGCAGTATGAGTACAGCTTCGTGATTGAACCCATCCTGCCGTAACCTGCCGACACGGTGAAACAAAAAGAAAATCCGGTATCCGCTAAAAACAGATACCGGATTTTCTTTCTTCTTACATAATATAAAATAAGATTCTCAACAATACCGCCGGTTTAAAATGGGAACCCTTTGAAAAAGGAAAAGCCATGAAAAACGTTTTGTTCGGCAAAGGTCTATTGGTGCTGATTCTTTCAGCGGTTGGCTGCACAATGTCGGCTCAACCACGGGAAAAAACCGCTCTCCAACAATGGCAGTTTTGTGAGGACAAGACACCGGAAGGCGCTGAACCGGTATTTCCCGCCGAAGTCCAATGGGAATCCGTCGCCCTTCCGCACGGCTTTCGCCTGTCCGGGCTGAATGAACACGCCTCCGGCTGGTACCGATGCACGCTTGACCTTCCCAAAGAGGACGCCGGCAGACGGTATTATCTGTATCTGGAAGGAGCCGCTTCGGTGGCGGATGTTTGGGTCAATAGAACCTGGGTCGGCCGGCATCGCGGCGGGTTTACGGCAGCGGCCTTTGACCTGACCGACGGGCTGAAATTCGGACAGTCCAATGAGCTGCTCCTCCGTGTGAACAACCGGCTGGCGGAAGCCGCCAACTGTCTGTCGCATTCCAATCTGTATTATACCGACGGAGGGCTGTATCGCCCGGCCTGGCTGGTTCAGACCGGCAGTGTCCATATCTATCCGGACATGGGCTCCTGCGGCGTGTATCTGACACCCAAAAACATCACCGACCAAAAGGCAGTCCTGCAGATTCAAACGGTTCTGCGGAATACCCTGGACAAACCCGTAAAAGTCCAGGTCCGTCATCAGATTCTGGACCCGGACGGAAAGCCCTGCGGACAGATTGAAACCGCGGCGGACCTGCCGGCTCAATCCATTCAAAAAGCCGATGCGCAAACCGAAATTCCCTCTCCCCGACGCTGGGACATCCGGCAGCCGAACCTGTACACCGTTCGTACCGAGGTCGTGCTGGACGGACAGACGATTGATGCCGTCACGGAGCGAACAGGAATTCGTACGATTGAATTTAAAGACGGACGGTTTCTGCTGAACGGCAAGGAGCTGCTGGTTCGCGGCGTCTGCAAGCATCATCAGGATGAGCACACCTGGAATGCGATGACGGATGAGCAGCTGCGGTGGGAATGGCAGGCGATGATGGACCTGGGAGTCAATACGGTCCGGCTGGCGCACTATCCGCATCGGCGGCTGGAATATCAGCTGGCGGATGAATACGGCGTGGCGATTTGGGCGGAAAACGGCCTGGCGGGCCAAAAATGGGACCGCGGCGTCAAGTACGAAACCACCCCGAATGCCGACGGCGAGCGCATCACCCGGGAAATGGTTCGGCAGAACTGGAATCATCCGAGCATCCTGTTCTGGAGCAGCGGCAATGAGACCTATCAGGAGGTTGCCTCGTACTATGCCGACATCATCCGGCAGGAGGACACAACCCGCCTGATTACCTATGCCTCCGCCGGCGAGAAACCGGCCAACGTGGACTTTGTGGCGGGCAACACCTATCAGGGCTGGTACGGCGGACATTATATGGATTTCGCCAAAATGCCCGACAACGCCTATACCTCCGAGACCGGCGCCGGAATGTGGCTGACGCACCATGTTCCCTACGGGACAATCCGCTGGGATGTGGACAAATTTGAACCGGAGGAATACGGCGAGCTGTTTGCCGAGTTCCGTTTTCAGGACCTCTTCCGGAACAATCCGGAAGGACACAAAATGTTCCTGTGGTGGAATTTCCGCGAGTTCTACAACAAAAAGTTCAAGAACAACCGGAACACCAAGGGCATCATCACGCTGGCGGGAATGCCCAAGGACTTTTATTATCACTTCCAGTCCTTCCTGAAACCGGACCAGCCCGTCCTGCATCTGTGCGGACGGCATCACTTCTACCGTCAGTTTGAACCGGACAACGGCATCAAGGTCTATTCCAACGCGGAGCAAGTCGAGCTGTTCCTCAACGGCGTTTCGCAGGGCGTCCGCAAAAACGGCGAATACAGGCATCCCGACTCCGTCAAGCGGGAGGGAAACAATACGATTCCGGTCAAAGGGATTGCCGTCAACAACGTCTTTTTCTGGAAAAGCCCGCTGGCGCCCGGCAAAAATGTGATTGAAGCGCGGGACAATCGGGGACTGCGGACCTCGATGGTGATTTATCAGAAAGCGCCGGACGGACAGCAATGGCCCGAGCAGCCGGATGCGCCGGTGACATCCCTGACCAGCTCCAACCCGGACAATCCGGCGATTTTCATCGACCGTCCCATCGAAAGCCAGGGACCGTTCTACTATGAAGTCAACGGTCAGTCCGACAATACGTTTGATGAGCTGCCCGAGCCGGTCCGCGGGGCCAAGTGGATTGCCACCAAGCGGCTCAGCCGGGAAAACAACCGCACGGACCTGTCCTTCCGGGTCAATCGTCCGGCGGAGGTGTTTGTGATGTACTCCACGGGCACCTTCCCCAAACACACGCTCAAAAAACCGGATGAAAAAGCGATGTCGGCGGCGGCCCAGCTCGAAAAAGTCCTGAAGGGGGCCGGATTTGCCGACACCGGCATTCGCGGCATCTGGCGGGCGCACGATTTGTGGCTGGCCGACTGCGCCCTGATGCGCAGGACCGTTCAGGCCGGACAGACCGTAACGATTCCCGGACAGACGCTGGACTACGTGGTGCTCATCAAAGAGCGGTAAAAACGCCTACTGCTCTTTCCACATCCACAGCGCCGCGGCGGCAAACCAGACAATCGTCATCAGGCCGACAACCTGCTTGACCCAGTCGAGGTCTTTGGAACCCGCCAGAAACAGCACGGACGCCAGCACGAGCAGGATCAGCGAGCCGTAGCCGAAGAGACGGGCCAGAAACTTCACTTCGGGCTTTTCGGTCATCTGCTTCTGGAGCATCGCACTGAGGATGACGTACAGCACAGCTGCCATAAACCAGCCGGGCAGCGAGACAAAATAAATCTGCACCCGTCCGGTCAGAACCAGCCAGCCGCAGATGGCCAGCGTCACAAACCAGGCCAGGCCGGCGGCCCAGTTAAAGGCAATGCGGCGCTTCTCGGCGTAGTTGTCCTCCAGACCGAACTTCTTCATCAGCCAGAAATCGACAAAGATGACCGCCCCCATCGGCATCAGCAGCAGACCGTAAAAGGCCACAAAATCCAGCAGCTTCATCGCAAAGGCGGGGAACATTCCGGCAATCGTCGCCACCGCACCGGTGAACAGGGTCACGGTAAAGCGGGAACGTTTGGGCATAATGGCCTGAAAGGCCAGACCGGCCCGGTAAATCGTCGGGTTGGCGGTCGTCCAGCCCGCAATAATCACACACAGAAGGCCCGCCACGCCCGCCGCCCGATAGGACAGCGGCCCGGGCAGAACGGCCGTATCGTTCGGGTTCAGATGCAGCTGATAGGCATACAGAATGGAAGCACAAATCCAGGCCATAAAGTGCCCGACATACATTCCCGCCGCCGAGGCGACCCCGTACCAGGACTTGCGGGCAAACCGGAACACCGACAAATCGGACATCCCGATATGCATCGCCATATTGCAGAACCACGCAAAGAACATCACATGCCAGAAGGTAAACTTCACCTGGCCTGGCAGCGGGTCGCCGCCCTTCCAGATATGGGTTTTGGCCAAATCCCACAAATCACCCGCAGAGCGGATGGTCACCCCCGTTACGTCAATAAACTGCTTGAGGCCGACGATGCCGAACACGAGGAATACCAGCACCATCCACGGCACGGCCAGATTGGCAAACTTGGCGACGGTCTGGTACCCGTAGGCGGCGACGATGGTAATCAGCCCGCCGACAACGGCAGAGGCAACCACCCAGCCGACGCTGTTCGGATACAAATCATTCAGGGCCGGCATCGGGAACTTAAACCAAACGCCCGCCGCCGTGGCGGACACGGTGATCATCGCTCCGGCCAGAAAACAGAACATCACGCCGTTGGCCAGGTTGTACAGCGTCACCAGCTGCCGGCCGCAGATTTTTTCCAGCTGATAATACAGAGTCAGCCGCGCCCGCGTGGCAATCGGGGCACACATCAGCATCCAGCTCAGAACCGCCAGGGCGTTGCCGACAATCAGACCCGCCAGCAGGTCAAAGGCGCTGACACCCGCGGCCACAAACAGCGGCCCGAGCATCAGTTCGGTCCCGGCGCAGTGCTCGCCCGCATACATCCCCACAAAGCTCTTAAAACCGAGCAGAGCGCTTTGCGGCACCGGCTCCCGCTCAAACTCATCTCCTACGGAATGCTTCTGCTGCTCCTTTTCGGTCTGCATAAAGGGCCTCCTGCATCATAAGGGTTCAAGGGTTCGCTACGAATTCCGTTTGCTGAGCACGTCCGTCTCATAGCGGCGGACTTCCTCCAGCCAGCGGCGCTCGGACGGAACATTGTTTTTCAGACAATAATACTCCCAGACGGCGGGCCAGGGCATCGTCTTGAGCATCTCCATCCAGGCCAGCCGAGCCGTGTAATCAAACCGCCCTTCGAATTGACGGAGCGTATCCGCCGGCTCCAGCAGCGCTGTCAGCAGGGCCTTGAGCAGATTGCGCGAGCCGATGACCCAGGCGGCGATGCGGTTGATGCTCGCATCGAAAAAGTCCAGCCCGATATGAATGCGGTCCAGTCGGCCGGAGCGGACGATTTCGCGGGCGACGGCCCGCAGCTCGTCATCCAGAATCACCACATGGTCGCTGTCCCAGCGCACAGGACGGCTCACGTGAAGCAAAAGGCCCGGCACAAAGGCCAGCACGGAAGAAATTTTGTCGGAAATCACCTCCGTCGGATGAAAATGCCCCGCATCCAGACAAAGCAGCTTCTGACGCGAAACGGCATAGCCCAGATAAAACTCGTGCGAGCCGACGGTATAACTTTCCGCCCCGATGCCGAACAGTTTCGACTCCACTGCATCCAGATTGCATCGCGGGTCAAGCCGTTCGGCAAAGAGGGCATCCAGCGACTCCTTCAGACGCTCGCGCGGGGCCGTTCGGTCAGCGGGGATGTCTTTGAAGCCGTCGGGGATCCAGACATTGGTTACGGTCGCCGAGCCCAGCTGACGGCCCATCTCCGCCCCGATGCGCCGGCAGCGGATGCCGTGCTCAATCCAGAACTGACGAATCGCCTTGTCCGGATGGCTGAGTGTAAATCCGTCGGCGGCCTTCGGATGCGAAAAGAAAGTCGGGTTGAAATCCATTCCCATCCGCCGTTCTTTAGCCCAGTCAATCCAGGACTGGAAATGCCGCAGCTCGATTTGGTCGCGGTCCACGAACCGGCCGCCGTTATCCAGATAACAGGCGTGCAGATTGAGCCGGTGCCGGCCCGGAATCAGCGACAGGGCCTTGTCCAAATCCTTCCGCAGCTCCTCGAGGGTGCGGGCCTTGCCGGGATAATTACCCGTGGCCTGAATGCCGCCGCCGGACAGTTCCGCGCCGGCCCGCTCAAACCCGCCGACATCATCCCCCTGCCAGCAGTGAAGCGAAATCGGGATCCCGGCCAGCTGTTCGAGGGCCTTTTCCGCATCCACTCCGAGTTGGGCATACTGTTCACGGGCGAGGGCATACGCCTGTTCGATTGTCTTGTCCATCGTTCTTGCTCCTGCTTACTGAATCTGCCGGCTTCGGTACGTTTCCACCTCCCAGCCCTCGATAAATCGTCGGGCGGGCTCACTCATATACTCCACCCCGCCGAACGCCTCCGCCAGATGCACCACCAGCGCCCCATTCAGGGCCAGCTCGAGTGCCAGGGCCGCCTTTTTCTCCGTCGAACCCAAACCGAACACAACATCGTTCCAGACAAGAATCTGCGGCGAGCAGCCGCAGCGGCGGCGATACGCCTCGAGGGCCTCCGGCGTCGGCTCCGCCGTCAGCGGAAACGAGCGGGCATAGACGATATGGTCGGGCGTCAGCGGGCCGGCGGGCGGCCGGAAAAAGCCCGACGCGGCAATGCCGGCGGCATCCGAACCGAAAACGCTGCGAATGCGGGCAAAAGCCCCTTCGCGGTCAAAACCGTTCGGCAGCGGAGCCGGCTCCATTTTTGTTGACAGCCCCGCCCGGGCATACTCGGCCTCCAGACGCCGGAAAATCTCCTGATACAGCTGTTCGAGCCGCTGGGGATTATCGGCGGCGACAAAAACGCCGTGATTTTTCAGAAAAATCATCTCCGGCTGCCGGCCGTGTGCTTTTTCAAACCGCTCCACCTCGTTTCGAACCGCCATACAAAGCGTATAGCCCGGGTCCACATAGTCCATCCAGAAGGCGTCGGGGAAAAGCCGCTGACAGACCGCCCGGCCGTCTTTGGCGCAGGTCATCCCGTTCACCAGGGCCGGATGCGTATGAACGACATAACGGGCCGACAGCGAATCATGAAGCGGCGACTCGACCGAAGGACGCCCGGCGGCCCCGTTCAGAACAGCCGACGCCATCACCTCCTTAACCAGCTGCTCGCGGGCGGACGGCTCCTGCGGCGGACGGGTCGTGTACAAAGCGGCCAGACGGCTGCGGCGGATGGGCACAAACAAATCGGGCCTCAATCCGGCCAGTGTAGTCCCGGAGGGCTTCACCCACAGTGTACTTTCATTCTTGGCGGAGGTATTGCCGCCGCCCCCGCAGACATAATCCGGCGTGCCGAACCGATGCGACAGGGCTGTAATCGTCTCCAGCAAAACAGACGGCGAATCGGACACGGTATTCCTTTCAGGCATTGGGAAACTGCTTCAAAAACGTCTGCCATCCGGCACTGTGCCGGGGCTGATATTCACGAATCTCAAACGAACGGCGGATGATTTCACGCCCTTCCTCCAGCGACCGAATCCGGCCGCCTGCCCTGGCCTGCATCAGCACATTGCCGAGCACCGTCGCCTCGACGGGCCCGGTCAGGACGCGTTTGCCCGCGGCATCGGCCGTGAGCTGATTGAGCAGCTCATTCTGCGAACCGCCGCCGACAATGTGAAGCACTTCGATGGGCCGGCCGAGCAGCTCCTCCAGCCAGTCCAGCACCTGCCGGTACCGGGCGGCCAGACTCTCCAGAATGATGCGAATCATCCGCCCCTTGTCGGCCGTTGGACGCTGCCCCGTAGAGGTCAAATACTGATTGATAGCCGCGGGCATATCCTGCGGCGAAAGAAACCGAATATCATCCGGATTGACCCAGCCCGCAAACGGTTCGGCCTGCGCCGCCATCTGCATCAGCTCCGAAAAACTGTATTTTTCCCCCTGCTGCATCCAGCAGCGCCGGCATTCCTGCACCAGCCACAGGCCCATAATATTCTTCAAAAGCCGAATCGTGTTTTCCACACCGCCTTCGTTGGTAAAACTGCGTTCAAAGGTGCGCTGGTCAATAATCGCCTGCGGTATCTCGATGCCCATCAGACTCCAGGTGCCGCTGGACAGATACGCCCACGTCCGCCCCCTTTCGGCCGGAACGGCGGCCACCGCCGAGGCCGTATCGTGCGTGCCGACGGCAATCACGGGCACCGGCCCGCAGCCCCAGGCCTGCTGAAAAGCAGGTTTCAAGACGCCCGCCTGCGTGCCGGGCTGCATAATGTCGGGCAAAAGCGATTCCGGCAGGTCAAAGGCCTCCAGCAGCCGTTTCGACCAGCGGCCGCTCTTCATATCCATCATTTGCGATGTGCTGGCAATCGTATATTCGGCGCCGATTCGGCCGGTCAGAAAATACATCATCAGGTTGGGCATAAACAGCAGCTTGGCCGCCCGCGAAAAAATCGGCTGCTGACGATACGCCAGCAATTGAAAGAGCGTATTAAACGGCATAAACTGAATGCCGGAGTGAAAATAAATCTCTTGTTTGGGCAGGATTTCGGCGGCCTTTTCAATCATCCCCTCCGTGCGGCGGTCGCGGTAATGATACGGATTTTCCAGCAGATTGCCGTCCGCATCCAGCAGGCCGAAATCCACCCCCCACGTGTCGATGCCGATGCTCCGAACAGCCGGCTGTGCCTGAAAGGCCTTGCGCAGCCCCTCCTGAACCTCGCCGAACAAACGCCGGAAATCCCATCGCAGCGAGCCCTGCTCCTCGACCGGGCCGTTCTCAAAACGGTGAACCTCCTGAATCGAAATCGTCTGTCCGTCCAGACAGGCCAGCATCACCCGTCCGCTGGAGGCGCCCAAATCCACCGCCGCATAGTACTCTTTGCCGCTCATAATCAACCTCCTATTGAGCCGTCCGAAGCAGCTGACGCTCGGCTTCCTTCGTCCAGATGCCGTCGGGCATCTTCTC
Source organism: Planctomycetota bacterium (assembly GCA_029552545.1). Lineage (GTDB taxonomy): Bacteria > Planctomycetota > Phycisphaerae > Sedimentisphaerales > Anaerohalosphaeraceae > JAHDQI01. The sequence goes on along the minus strand of JAKPDO010000051.1, from coordinate 71,198 downwards.
GGCCACCTGCGGCCATGTCCGGCAGACCTGCTCGAGCGTCATCAGCGGCATCTTCTCGAGGGCCGGATAGACCACAATCTTGCCGGACAGCGTGCGATTTTTTACGGCCTCGATTCCGTCCGCCGCACCGGCCATCCCGCAGACCGCATCGACCGAACAATTCGTATCCAACTGTCCGGAAAGGACTTTGTCCAGCACAATCTGCATATCCCGCAGGCGTGAACCGCTGGTGCCGAACAGATAGCATCGGTTGGCAATGTAGCGGTCCAGGTCGATTTCCTGCCGGACGGCGGCGGGAATGCCCGCAAAAACATTAATCAGCGCATTGGGGCGGCTTCGGGCCACGGCATCCGCCACCAGCGCCCCGACCGGCGCCATCAGGGCAAAATAACTGTAGGTTTCCGTGTCGGGCTGCCCGGATGTCAGCACCGAGCGGTACTCGGCCGAACGCGTTTTCAAAATCGGCCGCACCTTCTTTTCGAGCGAAGCCAGACGCGCCGCATCCAAATCCGCCGCCGCCACGGAAAGCCCCGTTCGGCCCGAACAAAGAATGCGGATGACATGCATCTGCCCCATCGGGCCGCCGGCCCCGATGACAGCCGCCCGCTCGCCGTCGCGGATTTCGCCGGTCGCCGGAATCGTTCGATAGCTGTCCGAGGCATCATCCGATGTCGTGCCGATCCAGCGGGTCATCCCATAGTGCACCCGCCCAATCCCAATGGACACGGACTGGCCGATGCGTCGGCCCGCCAGAACAATATTGATCAGGCCGCCGGCGGCCAGCTTGTCATTGAGAATCTCAATCATCTCCCGCCGGCTCCCGAAATACACAATATCATCAAAAGTCCCGTCCTCCAGTCCGGCAGGATTCTGACAGTGCATCAGGGCAATCCCCGCCGCCCAATCGGTCGGCTGACCGGCCGGACCGTACAGCACCGCCTGCGCCGGCGGACGCGGACCGAAACTCTCCCGAAGGCCCTGAATGCGGCAGCCCTCATCGACCACAACCAGCAGTCGTCCGCCCGGACGAATCGTGCGGCGCTCTTCGGTCACATAGGAGCTTTCCACGCACGCCCACGGCTCCACCAGCGCCCCGGCGGAATAGGAAATGTCCGCCTGAACGGGAATGAGGAAGCTTTCGCCGCTGTCCGGGTCCACATACACCCGCTCATCGAAAAGGATGTACTGCTGGAGTGCCCCTTCAAAATTGTAGCCGATGGCCGCATTCGACGAGGCGGTCTTCAGCCAGCGGTAATCCGTCTGCACCAGCACGGTTTGTCCGACCCGATGCCGGCGGACCTTCTCGCCGACCGCCGCAATCACACACGAAATCTCATGGCCCGGCACTGTGGGTTTGGCGCCCGGACAGTAGCTGGGGATTTCCGACAGAACCGACGGGGCAATGCCGGAGAGAATCTCGCTCTTGCGGGGGTGCTTGTCAAACTGAGCCAGCAGCTTCAAATCCGAAAAGCACAGCCCCACCGCCTCCACTTTGGCCAGCACCTGATAGGGTCCGGGCTTATAAATGGGCTTGGCCGGATTGAGCCGCAGCTGTTCGGGTCCGATTAACTCGATGGCCTGCTGAACAGACGGAATCTTCATAATCCTTCGCTTTCTTAATGAAGCATGACCTGGCCGCCGGTGACAGGCAGGGCCTGGCCGGTTTCGTATTCCTGTTCCATCAGATAATAAATCGCCTTCATCACATCGGGAGTCGTACAGCCCCGTCCCATCGGAATCATCGCCTCATACGCCCGCCGAACATCTTCAACGGTCTTTGCACCGGGCACCTTGCCCGCCCGCAGATATTGAACAAACAGCCCGTTGTTCGGGTCCGACCAGAGCGGCCCGTCGAAGAAATTGCCCGGACAGACGGAATTGACCTTGATGCCGTCCTCAACCAGCTCGAGGGCGAACGACTGCGTCAGGCCGATGCCGCCGAACTTGCTGCCGGCATAGGCGAAATTGCGGTTGGAGCCGCGAAGGCCCGATTTGGAATTGATTTGAATGATGTCGCTTCGATAGGATGCATCCGCCTGATGCTGCAGGGCCAGCACCGGCGCCGCGGCCTTCACGCACAGGTAATAGCCCCTGTAATTGACCGCCGTAACAAAATCAAAATCCTTCACCGGCTGCCGCTTGACGCTGTCGGCCTTGAGCACGCCGGCATTGGAGATAAACACGTCGAACCCGCCGTAATGCTGGACAGTCTGGGCGACGGCCCGGCTGACGGACTCTTCGCTGGTAACATCCGCTTTCAGGGCCAGTGCCGTCTCGGGGCCGTACTGCCGATTGAGCTCCTCAGCGGCCCGCCGGACACCGTCTTCGTTAATATCCAGCAGCACAACCACGGCCCCCTGTGCGGCAAAATCCTGCGCAATCTCTAAGCCGAATCCCTGCGCCGCCCCTGTCACCAAGGCGATTTTCCCCGCCGCCCGTCCCTGCATCGGACGAGGCCAGGGGAGAATCTGAAAACAGCCGGCCTCTTCCACACAGACGGCCTGTATAGCCGCTCCGTTCATCCGCTCGGCGGCCCGGCGAATCCGCTCGGCGGTCTCTTTGGGGTTGTCCCAATCCGCACAAACGGAAAACGTGCAGTCCGAACAGGTTTCCGCAAAACGAACCAGCGGAGAACAGCCGTCCCTTTTTAAAACAATCCGAAGCAGCGGAGCCGCCGCAAGAATCTTTTCCGTATTCATAACAAAGCTCAACCCCGACTCAATTTTTCAAAATACCGCTTCAAAACCGCCGCACCCAACCGGGCAAACCGCTCAATCTGAGCACAGCGCCGGGTGACGTCAGACATCTCCTCCGGACGGGCAAATCCTTCTTTGCCGTGCGCCGAAAGAAACTGATGGGCCGCCAGCACACAGGTGCCCTCCCAGAAAATCGTTTTGACCTCTTCCGGCAGCGGCACCCCTTTCAAACAGGCCGGCTCCAGCGGCGGCTTCTCGAGCGTATTGTGTTCCGTCCCGACGGTCACGGCAATTCCGGACTGCCGAAGGGTGCGGACATACCGTACCAGCACCTCCGGGCTGTTGCGAAGCGAGATAAACTCCGCCATCCAATACCCCCGCTGCAGAAGAGTGTTTGCCAGTTCCTCCGGCGACGCTTCAAACTCGCAAATAGGGCTGGCCCCGTCCGCCAGAACCGGATAACAGACAATCCCGCCCAAATGCCCAATCAGCTCCTCCGCCTGTGCCGGCGATAAGAACGTTTCCGGCACAAAACAGGGCTTGCCCGCCTTCATCAAATGAGAACGAATCTCATTTTGAATCCCGACCGCATCCTGCGGAGCAGACTTGGGAGCCGTTCCGAACAGGGCCGTCAGCCGCCCGATGCGTTCCGCCGGCGGGACCTTCTCAAACAACACCTCCTGAAACGCCTGAGCAGCGTGGCGCTCCTGAAGCGTGACGGTGGAGGGTTCGCATCGATGGCGGCGGACAACCCGCTGGATAACCGCTCGGTCATCCAGCTCGATAGGCAGACCGCAGCGGCGGAAATGTTCGCTCAGTTTGTCAATCATCTGCCGCATCCGCTCCGCATCATTCCGGCGAATCGCCGCAAGCAGCTCCCGCCCGCGCGGACTCAGGGCCGACCAGCGGCTGATGCCCTTGCCGCACAGATACATCTTGCCGGGATTGCCCGGGTCATTGATGCGGATGCCTTTGCGCAAAAGCGGCTCATCCAGTGTGATAATCTCCGTATTGAAAAGCGGGAAAATGCCCCGCCTCCGGCAGCCCTCCGCAAAGGACTCATAGACGGTAAAATCATAATAATTGCCCGCCCCGAGCACCTTCAGCCCTTCTGCGGCGGCCTGTTCAACCGCCTCCTGAACCGTTTCGAAGGCCGAAAAATTCGGCGGCAGATGAATATGCGTATTGAAAGCCGGCACGGCATCCCGGCCGCAGGACTGGGCGGCCTTTTCGAGCTCTTCGACAGAGCCGATTTGCCGGATAATCTCCAGTGCGTCCACGAATCCCTCTCTATCCAACCGTTTCCGTTTCGGCGGCCATCTGGATAACCTTGCGCGGCGGCAGGTGCAGGGCCTGTTCATACACATCCTCAGCGGCCTCTTTGACGGCCTCGCTGAGCGTCGGATGGGCAAAAATCATTTCGCCCAAATCCTTCGCTTTGGCCTTCATCCCGAGCATCGCAACGGCGCTTTCAATGATTTCCGTCGCATTGTGGCCGACGATATGCACACCGAGCAGCGCGCCGTCATCCCGCCGGCTGATGACCCTCACAAAACCGCTTTCTTCGCCGACGGCCATCGCCTTGCCCAGATAGCCGATGGGAAACTGCCCGATGCGAATCGGGATATTCTGCCGACGGGCCTGCCGGCTGGTAAGTCCCACCGAGGCAATCTCCGGGAAGGTATAAACCGCATAGGGAACCGGCAGCGTATAGGCCGCCGACCTGCCGACGGCGTTTTCCGCCGCCGTGATTCCCTGAGCACTGGCGGCATGAGCCAAAAGACAAAGCCCGTTGGCATCGCCGATGCAGAAAATCCCTTTGGCGGACGTTTCCATCCGTTCGTTCACACGAATAAACCCGCGGTCCGTCTGAAGGCCGACCGTCTCCAGCCCCAGCGACGGCGTATTGGGACGGCGGCCGGTCGCGATCAGCACCTTGTCGGCCTCGACAGTCTGCCCATTGGACAAAACCGCCGAAACCCCCTTCTCGCCGGCTGTCAGAGACTCTACTTTGGTGCCGGTGAAGATGCGGATGCCCCGCTGGGTGAAAAGGCGATTCAGGGTGCGGCCCAGTTCCGGCTCCATCTCCGGCAGCAGCTCCTCCATCATCTCCACCACGGTCACCTCGACGCCGTATTCGTGCATCATACAGGCAAACTCGCAGCCGATTACGCCGCCGCCGACAATCAGCAGACGCCCGGGCAGCTCTTTCCAATGAAGGGCTTCATCCGAGGTGCACACTTTCTCCGGGTCGGTCGGCCAGCCGCTGATTCGCGCCGGCACGGAACCGACCGCAAGGATGATTCGCTCCGCTGTTATTGTTTGGATCTGCCCCCGGCCGTCGGTGATGCGAATCTTCCCGGGGCCGTCGAGGGCGGCGGTCCCTTCATAAAGCCGTACCTGACGGGCGGCAAAAAGCCCTTTGATGCCGCCGCGAAGCTTGGCCAGCACCTTGTCTTTGCGTTTCTGGATTGCAGACCAGTCAAACCCCACCGAGCCGTTCACCTGCACGCCGAGCGTTTCACAATGCCGAATGCGATGCAGCAGCTCCGCCGAGGCCAGCAGGGCCTTGGACGGGATGCAGCCGTAGTTCAGGCAGGTGCCCCCGAGCAGATGCTTTTCAATAACGGCCGTTTTGCCCCCCATCTGCGCGGCCTTCAGCGCTGCGATATACCCGCCCGGACCGGACCCAATCACCGCAACAGAAAAATGCTCTGTCATACTATGCTCCTGTTCAGACCTGCGCCAGCGTCTGCGGATTTTCCAGCAGATTTTTGAGCGTCTGCATAAATTGAGCCGCCAGCACGCCGTCGATAATTCGATGGTCGCTGCTGAGAATCATCGTCATCAGACGGCTGGGCTTCAGCAGGCCGTTCTCGACCCAGACGCCCTCGCGGACTGCTCCGACCGCCAAAATCGCCGACTCCGGCGGATTGATAATCGCCGAAAACTCCTCCACACCGAACATCCCCAGATTGGTAATGGTAAAGATGCCCTGCCCGACTCCCTCCAGTTTGCCCTGACGGGCGTTTTCCGCCAGCCGGCGGGTCCGCACGGCCAGCTCCCGCAGCGGCAGCTGATCCGCCTTCAGCAGCACCGGCACAGTCAGCCCTTCGTCCGTGCCGACGGCAATCCCGATATTCACATCCGGAAACTCAACAATTTCATTGTCTTTCAGCTGGCTGCGAAAGGCCGGATATTGCCGAATCGCCTTCGCCGCCGCCAGCACCACAAAATCATTGATGCTGCAGGGATATTTTTCCTTGGTCTGCTTATAGGTTTCAAATAGCGGCTGGGCATGAATCGTCAGTTTGGTGTAAAAATGGGGAATATTTTGCTTGGAATAGAGCAGGTTATTGGCAATCGCCCGACGCATCTTGCTCATCGATTTTCGCTGAACACCGCCGGCAGCGGGCTGCGCCTTGGCCACATCTGTGGACAAAATCCGTCCGCCCGGTCCGGAACCGACGGAAACCGCCGATAAATCAATACCCCGCTGGGCCGCGGCCTTTCGGGCGGCGGGCGAGGCCTTGATGCGGCCGCTTTCCGCCTGCGCCGGTGCAGTCTGGACACCCTCATATGTCGATGTCTTTGCGGCCGGCGATTCTTTGGGTTCGGCGGCGGCCAGCTGCCCGCCGGATTGACCCGCCAGATATGCCTCCACATCCGCATCGTTTTCCGCCAGATACGCCACCGGCGTTTTGACCGGCACAGTCTGACCCTCTCGAACAACAATTTTCGCCAGCCGACCCGCCTCAACCGCCTCGACCTCCATCGTGGCCTTGTCGGTCTCTATCTCAAAAATGACCTGTCCGACGGAAATCCGGTCCCCTTCCTTGACCTTCCAGGCCAGCAGGGTTCCTTCCTCCATCGTTTGGCCTGCCTGCGGCATTAAAACAGGGACAACCTTTCCGGCGGGATTTGAAGGAGCAGTTTGAGGAGCCATTTTGACCTCTTTGGGCTGCGAGGGGATTTCTTTCTGTTCTGAAACAGTTTCAACTGGTTCAGATTTCTTTTCTATTTCCTTATCACAAAGCAGTTTAAGCGAAGAAGCGTCTTCGCCTTGTTCGCCGATTACAGCGGCGGCTTGCCCGCCTGCGACCCAAGCCCCCTCCGGCTCAAGAATCTTCAGAAGGAATGCGTCCTGTGGACATTGAATCTCCACAATCTCGTCTGCACTCTTCAGAAAGAAAAGCGGCTGCCCTTTTCGAACAGGTTTCTTTTCTTCGGCAGCCCATCGGTCAATGACTGCTTCGGAAGAACGCAGTTTCAGGGGTATCTTTATCAACAACATCCAATGTCCTTTTCAAAAAAACGCTCTTTGATTTTCAAAAATATATCAATTTCTTTCATATTTCAAGCATAATTTTTCAATTTTCTGTTGATTTTATGAAAGAAACAGGTTTAATTATACTGATAAAGCGGCAGCAGTGTGAACAAAAGAGTATATGATTCCCACGATTCAGCAAAGACGAGAAGGCATTCTGACCCTCGCCTACCGGCAGGGACACGTGAGCATTCGGCAGCTGGCCGAACACCTGAAGGTGTCCGAAGCAACCGTCCGGCGAGACCTGCACAATCTGGCCGCTGAAGGACTGCTCGAACTGTCGCGAGGCGGCGCTGCGGTCGCGCGAAACTCCGACTATTCCTTCCTGTCCAAATCGATGCGCAACATCGAGGCCAAACGCGTCATCGCTCAGCTGGCGGCCAACCTCGTCCAGGACGGCGACCAAATCTTTATCGGCTCGGGCACCACCTGCTTTGGAATGGCCGCCCATCTGCGGGGGCGAAAGGGACTGTCTGTCATCGTCAATTCCGTCCGCACGGCCCTCGAACTTCAGTCCCCCGGCATCGATGTGCTCCTGCTGGGCGGACAGTACCGCCCCGAACGGATGGATACCGTCGGACCGCTGGCCTCCGAAACCATCGAGCGGCTTCGCGGCTATCGGGCCTTCCTCGGCACCGACGGCATCAGCCAGGACTTCGGGCTGACCTCCATCGACATCGAAAGCGCCCATCTGCTTCGGCTGGCGGCCCGCAACGCCCGCGAATGCATCCTTCTGGCCGACAGCAGCAAATTCGACCGCCCCGCCCTCTACAAAATCATCGACCTGCAGATGCTCTCGGCCGTCATTACCGAAAAGAAACCGGAATCCAACTGGATGGACTTCTTTCATCGTCATCAGATAAACGTCCTGTATCCAAAATCTTAATATACGAGGTCCCTTTATGCCCAAATCCATTCGCATTTGTCCGAAAGAAAACCGAGCCCCCGGCTGGCTTCAGTTTCAGCCGATTCCGCTCAATCAATACAAAAAAAGCATTCGCGAGGAGCAAAGCCGCTACAGCCGCGAGCAGCTGGTGCGGATTCAGCGGGATATGATGATCATCCGCACCTTCGAAACGATGCTCAATGAAATCAAGCTCCGCGGCTCCTATCAGGGGATCGAATACAACCACAAGGGGCCGGCGCATCTGTCGCTCGGCCAGGAAGCAGCCGCCGTCGGAATGGCCTTTCATCTGAACATCGACGACCATATCTACGGCAGCCACCGCAGCCACGGCGAAATCCTTGCCAAAGGGCTGTCGGCCATTGAAAAACTCGACGACGCCGACCTGATGAAGATGATGAAGAGCTACTTTGACGGCGAGTGCCTTCGCATCGTGGAGAAAGACGCCGAGGGCTCCGTCAAAGATTTGGCGATTGATTTTCTGATTTACGGAACGCTGGCGGAAATCTTCGGACGTCAGGCGGGCTTCAACAAAGGCATGGGCGGTTCGATGCACGCCTTCTTCCCGCCGTTCGGGGTCTATCCCAACAACGCCATCGTCGGCGGCTCCGGCGATATCGCCGTCGGGGCGGCTCTCTACAAAAAAATCAACCAAAAAAGCGGCATCGTCATCGCCAACATCGGCGACGCCTCTTCCTCCTGCGGGCCGGTCTGGGAGGGCATCTGTCTGGCCGCTATGGATCAGTATAAGACGCTCTGGCAGCCGCCGTATCGAGGGGGGCTGCCGCTGATTTTCAATTTTATGAACAACTTCTACGGGATGGGCGGCCAGCCGCAGGGCGAAACGATGGGATTCGGCGTCCTGGCCCGGCTGGGCGCCGGCGTCAACCCCGAACAGATGCACGCCGAACGCGTGGACGGCTTTAATCCGCTGGCGGTCGCCGACGCCATCCTCCGCAAGAAAGAAATTCTCCGCCAGGGCGGCGGCCCGGTCCTGCTGGATACCGTCACCTACCGATACAGCGGGCATTCTCCCTCCGACCAGAGCAGCTACCGCGACAAGGAAGAAGTCCAGGCATGGCTCGAACAGGACCCGACGGTTCACTACGCCAAAGACCTCGTCGAAGCGGGCATCTGCACGCAGCAGACCATCGACGACATTCGTCAGAACGCCGAAAAACTGATTTACAAGGCCTGCAAAAAAGCGGTGGATTTGAGCATTTCTCCCCGCGCCGACCTCAAAAAGCACCGTTGCCTGCTCGATCAGACGATGTTCTCCAACCAGCGCATCGAGTCGATGGACCCGAGCCGAACCCCTGAGACGCTTCTGCCGAAGGAACAAAACCCGCGAATCCTCAGTTTGAAAGACAAAAGCCGCAGCGCCTTTGATGCGGCGGGCCAGCGGCTCAAAGACACCCGCTGTGTCGTCTTCCGCGACGCCCTGTTTGAAGCCATCCTCGACCGGTTTTACGCCGACCCGACGCTGGTTGCCTACGGCGAAGAAAACCGCGACTGGGGCGGGGCGTTCGCCGTCTATCGGGGCCTTACGGAGGCCCTGCCGTATCACCGGTTATTCAACACGCCGATTGCCGAAGGGGCGATTGTCGGCTCGGCGGTCGGCTACGCCCTCGAAGGCGGCCGGGCCCTCGTGGAGCTGATGTACTGCGATTTTCTGGGCCGGGCCGGTGATGAGGTCTTCAACCAGCTGTGCAAATGGCAGTCGATGAGCGGCGGCCTGCTGAAGATGCCGGTTGTGCTGCGGGTCTCCGTCGGCAGCAAATACGGCGCCCAGCACAGCCAGGACTGGACCTCGCTTTGTGCCCATCTGCCGGGGCTGAAGGTTGTCTTCCCCGCCACGCCCTACGACGCCAAAGGGCTGATGTATTCGGCCCTGGTCGGCACAGACCCTGTGGTCTTCTTCGAAAGCCAGCGGCTGTACGGCATCGCCGAAGAGTTCCATCCGGGCGGCGTGCCGGAAGGGTATTATGAAGTGCCCTTCGGTCAGCCGGCCCTGCGAAAACAAGGCAAAGACCTGACTATCCTGACTATCGGCGCCACCCTGTATCGGGCCCTCGAGGCCGCCAAAATCCTCGAAGACAAATACGGCCTGTCCTGCGAGATTATCGATGCCCGCTCGCTGGTGCCCTTCGATTACTCGCTGGTGCTCGAGTCCGTCTGCAAGACCCGAAAGATTCTGCTGGCCTCCGATGCCTGCGAACGCGGCAGCTATCTGCACACGATGGCCTCCACCATCACCCAGCTGGCCTTCGATGAACTGGATGCGCCGCCGGCGGTGTTAGGCGCCCGCAACTGGATTACCCCGCCGGATGAAATCGAGGACGCTTTCTTCCCCTATCCGTCGGACTTTCTGGATATGATTCACGAACACATCCTCCCGCTGAAGGGCTATACCGTCCAGCGGGTCTGCAGCCGCGAAGAACTGCTTCGACGAAACCGCGAAGGCGTGTAGCGGACGAAACAATACCCCTCCGCCCCCGGGCCTTTCAGGGCCTGGGGGTTTTTATTGGGGGCCGGGGCGGAGCGGACATCCCCTCGCCCAGAGTAAAACTCACCTGCGTCGGCTGGTTGTAGCCGACATTCTGCCAGGCGGCGCTGAGCCGATAAATCGGGTCGTGCATCAGGGTATAAAACCGATGCTCCGTCGGATGCGTCGAAACAAAAATGCGAAGCTCTTTGCCGTCCAGCGTCGGCCAAATGACCTCCTCCCGCCAGTCACCCAGGATATCCCCGTAAAAAGAAGGGGTGGATTTGGAGCCGTTTACGCGGACACAGTCAGAATCCCAGCCGTCCAGCAGAATCGTTTCCGTCAGATTTTCGAAATCCCATTTCGTAATGCGCGTTCCGTTGAGCAGCTCCCGCAGCAGGTCGCCGTCCCACCAAATCCCCAGATTGCAGGAGCGCGGCGACCGCTCGGCAATCTTTTGGCCTTTGCAGCTGTACAAGCCCTGCAGACCGCTGCCGAAGGCCCAGCATTCATATCCCCGATGCCGCGGGTCAATATCCATTGCGACTCCCCGCACCGCATCTTTCGAATCCAGCCCCCAAAGGACCTTTCCGGTCGCCGCATCGCGCAGATTGGCTCCGTTCGGATGACGCGGGTTTTCATGGATGGCAAAGATTTCCAGCCCCGGCCGGTCCGGGTCAATCTCCGCCAGATGCATCGCATCCCCGTGCCCCAAACCGGTGGAATACAGGCCCCTGCCGTCGTGGTCGATCGCACAGGCCCCGTAGAGGATTTCGTCTTTGCCGTCGCCGTCCACATCCCCGACAGCCAGATTGTGATTGCCCTGTCCGCGGTACGCCCGATTGCTCTCCGGGCCCGCATCACTGTCAAAAACCCACAGATTCGTCAGCTTCCCATCCCGCCAGTTCCAGGCCGCCAGCACCGTCCGCGTATAATAGCCCCGGCACATCACCAGCGAAGGACGCTCCCCGTCCAGATAGGCGACACAGGCCAGAAAGCGGTCCGAGCGGTTGCCGGTTGCATCGCCCCAGTCCCGCACATTTCCGCGCGGCGGGATATAGGGGACCGTCACCTGTTCGGCACTGGTGCGCCCGTCAAAAATTGTCAGATAGTCCGGACCGCGGAGGATTCGTCCGTTCTCCTCGCGCCAGTCAGCATTCGGGTCGCCGATGACCTTGCCGGTGCCGTCCACCGTGCCGTCAGATGTGCGCACGGCAACCTCCGCCCGACCGTCCCCATCCAAATCATAGACAAGAAACGGCGTATAGTGAGCTCCTTCTCGGATATTTTTTCCCAAATCAATCCGCCACAGAAACCGCCCGTCCAGGTCATACGCCTCCAGTTTGGTCTGGCCGGTAAGCCCGTTGTGCGCATTATCCCGCGGACGCATCTCTTGCTTGAGGACGATTTCATAGCGTCCGTCGCCGTCCAAATCCCCAACCGCCGCATCTGAAGGACGATGCTGCGGCAGGGTTTGCAGCGGAATTGACAGATACGGCCGCACCGGCGGATTGGCCTTCACTTCCGCGACACGGCACGGAGGGCCCTGCCGCTCGTCCGGAACCGCCCGCACAAAATAGCGGTTCGTCCGCGTCAAATCCGCCGTCTCATCCGAAAACCATGTTCCGCCGGTCAGGGGCTTTTCATTCAGCCGAACCGGCTCGCCGTCTTCCGTCTGCCGATACACATCAAAGGCAATCGACTCCGGCTCGGTCCCCAGAATCCTCCAGCTCAGAAAGACCCGGCCGGGCTTGTCCACAAGGGCGACCAGCCCCCGGTCAGGCGCTTCCATCTGCCGTTGGTATGGGGCAGCAAACAAGCCCGCCCCCGTCAGCAAAATCCACACGCATATCCAGCGAAAACTCATACACATCCCCCAATTCAGGGTTTCTGAACCGCCGGCGGGACATCCAGTGCAAAATACTCGCTCCGCTGCGGCGGATAAAAATAACCCATCGAAACCATCGCGACATCCAGCCGATAAATCGCATCCTGCATCAGCGATATCCGGCGCTGCCGGGACAGATGCATCGTTGTATAAATCCGCAGTTCACCCGGCACGGTTGTAATCAATTCCTCCCGCCAGTCACCCAGAATATCCGCCACAGCCAAAATGCGCCCTTCGTAACGGCCCACCGCTTCGCCTTTATATCGGCGGATTTGTCCCTGCTCGGCAATCATCTTCAGGGGCCCATCCAGCCAATACAGCGGCGTCGGCGCCAGGGTGCTCATCGATTCCTCCGAAAGCAGACGTCCGTCCACACTGTACGTCCAGTGTCGGGAGCGGTCCTTTTCGCCGGTATAAAACTCGTATCCGGGATTGTCCGGGTCAAACTCACCGAACAGGCCCTGGCTGTGGACGTGCGCCGTCGGATGCTCACAGCCCCAGAGAATCTCGCCAGTTTTGGCATCCACGATGCAAATGCCGTTTTTCTCCTGCGGCGGCTCGATCCCGTAAAGGATTTCCAGCCCGGGCCGCTGCGGATAAATATCCGTCACATAGCAGCCGTCCGGATGCCCCAGGCCGGTATTCCAGAGGATTTTGCCGTTGTCATCGAGCACGGCCGCTCCCAGAATGATTTCATCCCGTCCGTCGCCGTCCACATCCGCCGCATGCATCCCGTGCATGCCCTGCCCGCGCACCGGCGGCACCTCCGCATCGCCGTCCCAGCTCCAGACCTTCTGCAGTTTGCGGTCGGCCACATTGTAGGCATCCACCCGCATTCGCGTATAGGTGCCGCGCAGAACAATCAGACTCGGACGAACTCCGTCCAGATAGGCCGCCCCGAGCAGATGCCGGGAGGCGCGGTTGTTTTTCTCATCACCCCAGTCCTCCACACGTCCGCGGGCGGGCCAGTCAGCCCGGTCCAGCTCCCGGCCGGTCATCCCATCCAGAAGCGATACATACTCCGGCCCGGACATCACGCGGCCCGGATAGGGATGGCCGTCGGGGTTGCGGTAATCGACATCGGTCGGGGCGGTCTTAAGGGCCGCCTCCGCCCGGCCGTCTCCGTCAAAATCAAAGACCACCATCGGCGACCACCAGACCCCCTGTTCAATATTCCACCCGAGGTCCTTGCGCCACAGAAACGTGCCGTCGTGAAGGTAGGCCTCGACCTTGAACGTATCGGTGCTTTTCTGCCAGACCCCCGGGTCGGTTGTCTGCTGCGGCTGCTTGATGACAAAATCATATCGTCTGTCGCCGTTCAGGTCGGCTATAGCAACTTTGCTGCAGACATAATTGCCCTGAAACGGAATGGAGATATAGGAACGCACGGAAGGATTGGCCGGCAGGTCAACCGTCGCCGCCTCTTTTTCTTCCCCGCCGAGAACCATCGTCAGCCGCCAGCGGTTGGGCTTATCGAGCGGGGCGGATTCATCCGCAAAATTTGTGGAACTCGTCATCGGTTCGGAATTGAGCTTGACGGGCTCGCCGCCGTCGGTAATCCGATAAAGATGAAAGCCGATGTCCGCCGGGTCCGTTTTCAGCAGCCGCCAGCCCAAATAGACCCGCGAAGGAGACTGAACCACGGCAATCAATCCTCTGTCCAAATTCTCCGCGGGCTGCCGGGCCGCCGGAACCAGCGAACCGCAAAGAAAAACAATAATCCCCAGATATCCTCTTCGGTTCATCCGTTTTCGCCTCTCAAAAAGGGACTCTCTGAAGGACAAAACTCTTTGTCCTGTATGTGTATTGCAGAAAAACCCCGTTTCTGAGAAACTTTTTAAAATATTTAGTCACGAATTTACAGGATAACTGCGATAACTGGACACTGGCCGCTGGAAGATAGCCCCGCCCGCAAGGGCGGGGAAAAAAGAGAACGAACCCCCTATCCTCTCTCCCCCGGGCTTATCGCCCGGGGCTATTTTTCTCACCAGCCCTTGCGACCCTTGTGCTCGGGGCTAATTCCCACGTCAGGCCCTTGTCCTTCGTGCACAGGTTTCCGTCCCTTCTCGCACAGGCCCTTGTCCTTCGCGCATCCCCCGTCATTCCCGTTGCCCTGTCATTCCCGCATTCGCTGTCATTCCCGCGGCTTGTCCTCCGAAGCCTTGGCGAAGGAGGAAGGCGGGAATCCAGCAGACGGGAACAACCGAAATCCGAATCTCGAAATCCGAAACAATTAACCACAGATTACGCAGATTTCACAGATTTGAAAAAAAGTGAAGAAGGAAAGCAAATGAATTTACCTGCTCACTGATAACTGATGACTGGATACTGGCCGCTGGAAACTGGATGCTGATTTAAAGCTGTCTCTTCAGCAGACTCACTTGCTGGTGGGCCAGGCGAGTCGGCTCCGGCAGGCGGTACCGCCGGCAGCAGGCCAGCACAAAGTCAACCGCCTCCTCCAGAACCGCCCGATGCCCGACGGAGACAAACAGAGGTTTTACGCCCCTGCGGGTTCGCACCACAGCCCCCGCCGGCTGACCATCCACCCAGAGAGGGCTCCAGCTGCCCTTTTCTGTTTGGGGTTCCTCATACACCCCGCACAGACGGCTTTTGGCACACCCGATTGCCGGAGCATCCAGACACAGGCCCAGATGCGAAGCCAGCCCCAGCCGTCGGGGATGAGCAATACCCTGTCCATCGATGAGAAACACATCAGGCCGGATTTTGAGTTTCTCGGCAGCCTTCAGACAGACCGGCGCTTCGCGAAACGAAAGAAGACCCGGCACATACGGAAACCGCACCTTGTCCCGGGCCTGCACAACCTCCAGCATCTCCAGCTGCGGAAACGACAGCACTACAATCACCGCCGCCATCTGCAGCCCATCCCCGCTGAAGGCGCAATCCAGACCGGCCGCCGTCTGAATGCGTTTTGGAAGCGGACAAAACTGAACAAGGCCGGCCAGCCGGCTCTGAATCGATGCCGCCTCTTTCGGGCTCACCTGCCATGAATGTAAGTGTTTGATTTGCACAGCGTTATCGCATCCTGCAAAAAACCCGACCGGCTATTGTACACGCCCGACTTTTCCGGTACAATGGTAAGTTTGGCGTATTCTCTTTAAATGGAGATAAGAGAGCAGAAACCTCAAGAAGCGAGTTTGACAGCGATGAATGATTCGCAGAAATACATCCGCATCCGCGGTGCGGCCGAACATAATCTCAAAAACATCAACGTCGATATTCCCCGCGACAAACTGGTTGTCATTACCGGTTTGAGCGGTTCGGGAAAAAGCTCGCTGGCCTTTGACACCATCTACGCAGAAGGCCAGCGTAAATACGTCGAATCCCTCAGCGCCTACGCCCGCCAGTTCCTCGAACAGATGCAGAAACCCCACGTCGAGCACATCGAGGGACTGCCTCCCACAATTGCCATCGAACAGCGAAGCGCCTCCAGCAATCCCCGCTCGACCGTGGCAACCACGACGGAAATCTACGACTACTGCCGCCTGCTGTTTGCCCGCATCGGACAGCCCCACTGCTGGAAATGCGGCCGGCCGATTCAGTCGCAGCACACCACCCAGATTGTCGATTCCATCCTGTCTCTGCCGGAAAATACCCGCATTCAGATCTGCGCCCCGATTGTCCGCGGTCAAAAAGGAGAACACCGGGACATCTTCGCTCAGATTCAGCGGGACGGTTTCGTCCGGGCCCGGGTGGACGGCGTCATCTATGACATCAAAAACATCCCAAAACTGGACAAAAACAAAAAACACGACATTGCCGCCGTCGTGGACCGGCTGATTCTGAAAGACAACATCCGCATCCGGCTGGCCGACTCCATCGAAACCGCCCTGAAAATCGGGGATGGGCTTGTCCTGGTGATGGTGCAGACGCCCGAAGAGAAAAAAGACAACGGCGGCGACGGCCAGTGGCGCGACGTCATCTACAGCGAAAAATTCGCCTGTCCCGATCATCCCGAGGCCTCCCTGCCGGAACTGAGCCCTCGTCTCTTCAGTTTCAACAGTCCCTACGGCGCCTGTCCAGCCTGCGACGGACTGGGAACCATCCTCGAGTTTGACCCGGACTTAATTGTGCCGGATAAATCCGTCTCGCTCGAAAACGGCGCCGTCGAGGCCTGGCGCAAGGGCGGCAAACGGATGAACATTTACTACAATCGGCTCATCAACCGCTTCTGCCGGCAGTTCGGCATCAGCAAAAGCGAGCCCTACGGCAATCTGCCTGCACCGATTCGGCAGATTCTCCTTTACGGAACGACCCCCGAAGACGAGGCCCACTACGGAATGGCGTTCGAAGGGGTCATTCCCAATCTCCGCAGACGCTGGGAAAACACCACCAGCGAATATGTCAAGGCCCGCCTGCACGGCTACCTGTCCGAAACGCCCTGTCAGGCCTGCAAAGGAACACGGCTGCGTCCGGAGGCCTCCGCCGTAACCATCTGCGGAAAAAACATCAGCCAAATCACCGAAATGACCGTGCAGGCCGCCCAGAAATTTTTTGCCGAACTGCCGCTGAATCCCGAACAGGCCGTCATCGCCGAACAGCCCCTGAAGGAAATCCGCGCCCGGCTTCAATTCCTGATAGATGTCGGGTTGGGCTATCTGACGTTAGACCGCACCAGCCGCACGCTCTCCGGCGGCGAGGCCCAGCGGATTCGCCTGGCCACGCAGGTAGGCAGCGGGCTGGTCGGCTGCTGCTATGTGCTCGATGAACCGACTATCGGCCTGCACCGGCGCGACAATGACCGGCTCCTGAATATCCTCAAGCGTCTGCGCGACATCGGCAACACCGTGCTGGTTGTCGAACACGACGAAGAGGTCATCCGCCAGGCCGACTACATCATTGACATCGGGCCGGCCGCCGGAAGCCACGGCGGCGAAGTCGTGGTCGCCGGCTCGCTGGAAGACGTCTGCCGATGCCCGCAGTCCATCACCGGCCAATACCTCAGCGGCGCCAAACGCATCGAAATGCCCCCGCGCCGGCACAAAGTCAAAATGTCTTACTGCATCGAAGTTCGGGGAGCCGCCGAACACAATCTGAAAAATATCGATGTCAAATTTCCGCTCGGCGTGCTCACCTGCGTTACCGGCGTCTCCGGCTCCGGCAAAAGCACCCTGATTACCGAAATCCTCCTGAAAGGGCTCAAGCGCCGACTCTACGGCTCCCGCGAAAAACCGGGCAAACACAAAAACATCCTCGGGATTGCCAATATCGACAAGGTCATCGAAATCGACCAAACCCCTATCGGGCGGACACCCCGCAGCAACCCGGCGACCTATACAGGCGTGTTTGACCTCATCCGCCAGCTGTTCGCCATGACCCGCGAGGCCCGCATCCGCGGCTACAAACCCGGCCGGTTCAGCTTCAACGTCAAAGGCGGACGCTGCGAATTCTGCCAGGGGCAGGGGACCCGCCGGATTGAAATGCACTTCTTGCCGGATGTGTACGTCACCTGTCAGGAATGCAAGGGCAAACGCTACAATCCCGAAACCCTCCAGATTACCTACAAAGGCAAGAACATTGCCGATGTTCTGGATATGCGGATTGATGAATCGCGGCAGTTTTTTGCCAACTTCCCCAAGATTCTCCGGCTCATCAAGGCCCTCTGCGATGTCGGGCTGGGATACATGACCCTCGGGCAGTCCTCCACCACGATGTCCGGCGGCGAAGCCCAGCGGGTCAAGCTGGCCGCCGAGCTGGGCAAACCCGGCACCGGCCATACCCTTTATATCCTCGACGAACCCACCACCGGTCTGCACTTTGCCGACATTGACAACCTGATGACCGTGCTGCGGCGTCTGACCGATATGGGCAATACTGTCATCGTCATTGAACACAACCTGGATGTGATCAAAATGGCCGACTATATCATCGACCTGGGCCCCGAAGGCGGTGAGGAAGGCGGACGTGTCATCGCCGCCGGTACTCCGGAAAAAATTGTCGAAAACAACCACTCCTACACCGCTCGATACCTGCGGGAGAAATTGGCCGAAGAAGGGATAGTAAAGTAAAAATGTTCTATAGAATACATCCATATTCGACCTATATTCCCTGTTTTGTCGGATTAAGACAGGACCTTTCTTGACGCGGTTTGTATATTTTGAGATACTGACTGGTTTATGGGTAAACGTGTTGCAATTTTAGGTTCGACCGGCTCAATCGGCCAGAATGCTCTGCAGGTCCTGGCGGCCCTGGGGCCGGAGTACGAGGTGGCGGCACTGACCACCCACAGCCGAATCGACCTTCTGGCTGAGCAGGTCCGGCGCTTTCAGCCCCAAATCGCCGCCGTCACCCATCCGGATTTTTCAAAAGGAAACATTCCCGCTCTGGACGGTTTCCGGGGACAGATTCTTCTGGGACCCGAAGCCCTCACCGAGATTGCCTCGCAGGAAGATATCGACATTATCCTCTGTGCCGTGGTCGGTGCGGCGGGACTGCCGGCCCTGCTGGCAGCCGCCCAAGCGGGAAAACGCCTGGCAATCGCCAACAAAGAGCCGCTGGTGATTGCCGGCGAACTGCTCACCCGCCAGGCAGCCGCCGGCGGCGCGGAAATCCTGCCGATTGACAGCGAACACTCCGCCGTCTTCCAGGCCCTTCAGGCAGGCCGCCCGGAAGAAGTCCGCCGGATTGTCCTGACCGCCTCGGGCGGGCCCTTCCTGCGCAGCCGGCCGGAAGAAATCGAGCAGGCGACCGCCGCCCAGGCCCTGGCTCATCCGACCTGGCGGATGGGACCCAAAATTACCGTCGATTCGGCCACTATGGTCAACAAGGCCCTGGAGGTGATGGAGGCCCGATGGCTGTTCGGCCTGCCTGTGGACAAAATTGATGTGCTGATTCATCCGGAATCGGTCATCCATTCAATGGTTGAGTTCATCGACGGCTCCGTGATGGCCCAGATGGGCACACCGGATATGAAAACCCCGATTCAGTATGCCCTCACCTATCCGCAGCGAAAACCGGGCCTTTCCAAAGGCCTTCAGCTGGAAACGCTCGGCCGGCTCACCTTTGAGGCGCCGGACCTGAACCGGTTCCGCGCTCTGGCAGTCGGCTATGAAGCGGCCCGGCTGGGCGGTTCGGCACCGGTGGTTTTCAACGCCGCTAACGAAGAGGCCGTCGCCGCCTTTCTGGAAGGCAGAATCCCCTTCGGCAGAATCATCGAACTGATTGAACAGTGTCTGCAAAATCATTCCGTTCAAACCCATCTGTCCCTGGAGGCCCTCCTTGAAATCGACCGCTGGGCCCGGCAGGAGGTCCATCGGAATCTCGAACACAGAACCGTACTGACTTCTCAAAAGGAAAACCGATAATGACCGACCAACCGCTTTCTGTTCCTGAACCGTCCGACTCTGCTGCCTGCTCTTCCGCTTCCGCCGTGTCCGGAGAAACGAAAGGTTCTCCGCAGCCGCCGCAGAGCCGTTTGAGCAACCTGCTGGACCTGGCCGCGGCGCTGGCAATCGTGGCCGCTGTTATTGCCTTTATCCTGCGTGCCCCCGGCATTGCCGGAACAACCGCTCTGGTCCTGCTCGGATTCGGCGGCGTCATCTTCGTCCACGAATTAGGACATTTCCTGGTTGCCAAACTCGGCGGCATCAAAGTCGAGGCCTTTTCCATCGGGTTTCCGCCGACCATTCTTTCCATACGGAAACTGAAAAAAGGGTTTCGCATCCGTCTTTTCCCGCGAAAAAACATCGAAGAGACCCTGCAGGAAGGCGACTCTGAAACGGAATACTGGCTGGGCCTGATTCCCTTCGGCGGATTTGTCAAGATGCTCGGCCAGTCCGACTCCGGAACCGCAGAAAAAACCGACGACCCCCGCTCCTTTGCCAATCGCCCTATCTGGATCCGCATCTGCGTGGTAGCGGCGGGCGTTTTGTTCAATGTCCTCAGCGCCGTCATTCTCTTTATGGGCCTGTACCTGCATGGACTTGACCAGCAGCCCGCCGTCGTCGGGGGCGTTGTGCCCAATTCTCCCGCCGAAGCCGCCGGATTTCGCCCCGGGGACCGCATCATCGCCGTCAACGGCAAATCTTTTGTCGGAGATTTTGTCGATTTCTCGATGATTTCGCTGGCCGCCGCCCTGGGCCCCAAAGGCGAAACGACCACCTTCACCGTGCGCCATCCGGACGGCCGGGTCGAACGGCTCAAAGCCGTCTCCGAATTGGCCGCCGCCGATACACAGCGGCTGCGCCAATTCGGCATCGAACCGGCCTCCACGCTCGAAATCCCCGACTGGGAGGAACCCGAATGGAAACAGCAGCTGACTGAGTCCGGCTTTGAACCCGGCGATGTCATCCTGGCCGTAGACGGAAAAAGCGTCAAAACATCCTGGGAGCTCAAAGAAGCAATCCGCCGCTCCGTGAAACCGGAAGTGAATCTGACCGTCCAGCGCAAAGGGGCCAAACCCGGCGAACCGTTAACCACAGTCGCCATCCCCCTCGAACCCAAAATCCTCTACCCGAATTTCCGCAAAGAATATGACCTGGCGAATTTCTACTCTCTTATCCCCCGACTTCAGGTGGAGCAGGTCTTTGAACCGACCTCCTCAGAAGGATTCCTGCAGCGAATCCTCCAGCGGTTTTCTACAGCGGTTCTTCGCAGGCCGGTCCAAAAAGAAATGCAGCCGAACCCATTTAAAAAAGGAGACATCCTCCTTCAAGTCGCCGACTGTTTCTGCCCCACCTTCGCGGAATACAGACAGGCCATAGAAAATCACAAAGACAAAACCCTTTCCGTCAAGGTGCTTCGAACCGACTCCGACGGACAAAACCGCATCGTGGACATCAGCACTCGTCCCACCGTTCAGCCCGGCACAAAGAACCGCCTTTGGCTGGGTATTTCTTTACGTTTTGATATGGAAAACCCCGTTGTGGCCCAGACCCTCGACACCGTTTCCGTCGATGCCCTGCCGATTCCGCGCGGGGCACGGATTGAACGCGTGGACGGACAGCCGGTCAAAAACTTCTATGAAATCGCAGAGATTTTCCACCGAAACGCCGGCCAGCAAATCGGCATCGATTATCGGCTTTCGGAAACGGAGGCCGGCTCCGCCGCTCTGCTGATTCCGAACATCGAAGGCCTGATGCACGTCTGGAGCGAAACCACCCGTCCGATTCCGCTGACGCTGCTGGAAGAAAAGGCCAAGACCTCCAACCCCGCCAAGGCCGTAGCCATGGGCGCCAAAAAAACCTGGTATTTTATCGCCACGACCTATCTGACCCTCAAAGGACTGTTCACACGCGATGTGCCGACCTCCGCCCTGAGCGGACCGGTGGGCATTCTGTCCATCAGTTATCAGGTCGCTCAGGAATCCTTTATCAAATTCCTTTACTTCATGGGCCTGATCAGCGCCTGCATCGCCGTGATGAACCTGCTGCCGATTCCCGTTGTGGACGGAGGCGTCATCCTCTTTCTGCTGATTGAAAAAATCAAAGGCAGCCCGATACCCGAAAAAGTCCAGGCCGGTATAACCTACGCCGGTGTGGTCTTTCTGCTGGCCGTCTTTTTGTGGATAACCTACAACGACATTCATCGAATCTTTTTTGGTTCCTGATGCCGAATGGTCGAACGAAACGCCAGTCCGCAGCCGAACCAGCCGTCGGAACAGACAGGCGCTCGGAGCGTTCCGGCCCCTGCGGGCGGTATCAGCGTCATCATTCCGGCCTACAACTCCGAAGCGTTTATTCGGCGGGCGATTGACAGCGTTTTGGCTCAAACCCTCCCGCCACAGGAGATTATCATAGTGGATGACGGCTCCACCGACGGCACCCGCCAGGCCGTCCAATCCTGCGGCGGCAACATTCGATATATCCGTCAGGACAATCAGGGCGCCAGTGCCGCCCGCAACGCCGGCATTCTGGCGGCTTCGGGAGAATGGATCGCCTTTCTCGATGCCGATGATGAATGGCTCCCCGACCGGCTGGCCCTTCAGGTGCGGCTGCTTCAGCAGTATCCTTTTCTCAACTGGGTAACCGGCAATTTCTACCGATGCCGATGCCGGCGCGGACATCAACGGACACTCGATTTGCCCCTACCTCGACAAGACGCCCTGTTGAGACTCCTGAACGGACAGCCCGTCTTCGACAGCTATTTCTCCGCTCATCAGCACAGCGCAATGGGCTGCACGGATACGATGCTGATTCGGCGGGAGATTCTGCTGAAGGCCGGCTTGTTCCGGGTCGGTCAAAAACGAATTAACGACGTGGACCTGTGGCTGCGGATTGCCTATCTCCGCCAGCCGCTCGGGTATGTCTTTGAACCGCTGGCGGTCTATCACCTGGACACAGAGGGAAGCATCCTGAAGGCTCATCGTCAGCCGGACCATATTGACCAATTTCTCCGGCGGCATTTCGAACTGGCCCAGCAGGCCGGGATGCTCGAGCCGTTTCGCCCCTGTGCGGCGGCAATGCTCGGCTGGTGGCTCGGACAGCGCCTCCGGGAAGGCGACGGAAAGCAGGTCCGATTCCTGCTGAACAAATATCGAAGTCTCTTTTCCGCCTCTTCTTTCCGCAAACTGTACATCTCCTCCTTTTGCCCGCGGACGGCAACGCTGTATAATCACATAAAGGAATATTGGCGGAAACGTAAGGAGAACCCGGCCGAATGAAACCGGTGGATGTTATCATCCCGCTGTACAACAAGGAACGGACGATTCTCCGGGCCGTCCGCTCCGTCCAGCAGCAGACCTACCCCCACTGGCGGCTGATTGTGGTGGACGACGGCTCCACAGACCACGGCGCTCAGCGCGTTCAGCAGCTGAACGATTCCCGAATTTTCCTGATTCGTCAGGACAATCAGGGCCCCGGCGCCGCCCGCAATCGGGGCATCGAAGCCGCACAAGCCCCCTACCTCGCCTTTCTGGACGCCGACGACCAGTGGTACCCCGATTATCTGGAAAACGGGATTGCGGCGCTCGAAAGCCGGCCGACGGCTTCTTTCGCAGGCACGATGTACGAAGAATGGCCGCGGCAAATCGAAATGACCGGCTACTGGCACAGGCGCGGCGTCAAACCCGGACTCCATCAGCTCACCGGCTGCGAGCCCGCCCCGCTGGCGGAGGCCCTGATGATGTTCTTTCACGTGGGCACAACCATCCTCCGCACCGACATCGCCCGCAAATACGGCGGCTTTTATACGGAAAACAAATGCACCTTCGGCGAAGACACCGTCTTTTTCGCCCGGCTGGTTTTTAATGAACCCTTCCTGATTCTTCCCGCTGTCTCCGTGCGGCACAATCGGCAGGACAGCGCCCTGTCCAATGACATCTCCCGGGCCGTCGCTCCGATTCTCCGGAACCCCTCCCTGCTGCTGGACTGGTGCCCTCCGGAGAAAAAGAAGCTGGCGGAGGACGTGCTCTGTTATCTGGCGCTGCGGACCGCCCATCATCAGGCCCGAAACGGATTTCGAAAAACCGCCGCAGAATTGCTGGAGCGTTTTCCGGATGCCCGGCAATTCAAAGGCCTCTATCGGCTCTGCCGAGTCCAGATTGTGTTCAGCCCGCTGCTGAAATACTGGGTTCTTTTCAAGCGGTTCGGCGGATTGTATATTCGACCGCCGATTCAGCGCTTCTGGCGGAAGCTGACGGGAAAACCGATTCGAGACCCGGAACAAACCCGGGAGCCCTTATGACGATCAGTGTAATCATTCCGGCTTACAACAATGAACGGTATTTGGGCCGAGCCATTGACAGTGTGCTGGCCCAGAGCCGTCCGGCCGACGAAATCATCGTGGTGGACGACGGCTCGACCGACCGGACGGCGGAGGTTGCGCAGACCTACGGGGAAAAAATCCGCTGTATCCGTCAGGACAATCGGGGCCCCGGCGCCGCCCGCAATACCGGCATCCGGGCGGCCTCGGGCGAATGGATTGCCTTTCTGGATGCCGATGACGAATGGCTGCCGGACAAGCTGGCTGTGCAGACCGACCTGCTCCGCCGACACCCCCAGCTGCAATGGACTTGCGGCAACTATATTGAATGCCTTTGCGAAAGCGGACGGCAGGCCCCCGCCCTCCCGGAACAGCGCATTCTTGCAGTCCTAAACGGCGGACAAATCAGCCCCGATTATCTCAAAACCTACGCCAAAGACCTCACCGGCCATACGGATACGATGCTCATCCGCCGAAATTTGCTCGAAAAGGCCGGCCTCTTCCGACCCGAACAGAAACGCTTTAACGATTTGGATTTATGGCTCCGAATCGCTTATCTTGAGCCGCCGATCGGATATATTGCACAACCGCTGGCTGTCCATCACCTCCAGGCGGGGGAACATATCTCTGTTCGTTTTCATTCTCCACATTTATTCCGCGAGCTGATTTCCCGTCATCTGCATCTCTCGGCTGAACACCACCGGCTGGATGCCTTTCGTCCGCTGGCGGTCTTTCTCCTGCGCCGCTGGATGCGGGCCCTGCTCTTTGACCCCTCGCAGGCCCGGGAGATTCGCCGCCTGCTGAATGACTTTGCCGCCCTGCTGCCCGTCTGCGTCCGCCTGCAATATACGCTGCTGACCGTCTTTCCTTCTCTGACCGCCGTCGGCTGCCGCGGTCTTTCATTTGTTGTCCGCAAGATGGGACTTCGCCGACGGGTTGTCCGCAAACCGCCGCCTTTATCCGGATACACCCGCTATGACTGAACAATCCACCCTTCAAATTGCTGCTCTCACCGGCGGATTGAACACCCCTTCCACCCGCTTCCGGGTCCGCCAGTATATTCAGCCGCTGAGCCGTTTCGGCATCTGCGTCACGGAGCATATCCCCCGCTGGGGGGAAAGCTGCGGACTGCCCAGCCCTTTCAAAATGGCTGCTCGCATTCCGGCCCTTTTCCGCTCACGCAGCGCGGATATCATCTGGCTCAGCCGGGAGCTGGTTCAGGGCTATGCCACCTTCGAGCGGCTTCTCAAACGCCCGCGCATCTTCGATGTGGATGACGCCATTTGGCTGAGCCCTCCGCTCGGACGCATCGGCCAGCCCTGGATTGCACGCGGAATGGATGCCGTCATCGCCGGCAATGATTATCTGGCCGATTACTACAGCCGATACTGCCGGACCATTTTCGTTGTGCCGACCGGCATTGATACCCAACGCTATACCCCGAAGCCGGCACCCGACGAACCCAACGAGCCGTTCGTCATCGGCTGGACGGGACTGCGCTCCAACTACAAATACCTGCGCCCCATTGAGCCGATTCTCCGTCGCTTTCTGGATGCACATCCGGACAGCCGCCTGATGCTGATTTCCAATGAGCCCTGGAAATCCGACCGGATTCCACCCGAACGGATTGACTTTCATTTCTGGAACCCCGCGGACGAAAGCCGCCTGCTTCACCGCATGACGGTCGGCCTGATGCCCCTTCCGGATGACCCCTGGACGCGCGGCAAATGCAGTTTCAAGATGCTTCAATATATGGCGACGGGGCTGCCGGCTGTGGTCTCCCCCGTCGGAATGAACCGTCAGGTCCTCGAAAAAGGCGATGTCGGATTAGCCCCACAAACCCCGGACGAATGGTACGACGCCCTCGAAGTCCTGTATCGGAATCCCTCCCTTCGGCAGGCCATGGGCCGGGCCGGACGGCGGGTCGTGGAACAATTCTTTTCGATTGAGATTCTCACCGAACGGCTGGCGGAAATCTTTCGGCTTATTGCATCCAGCGCTGATGCCAAAGAACAAACATCATCACCGCCCAGATAATCCGCGAATAATCCGACCGGCCGCTCTGATGCAGCCGCCACATCTCCTCCACAAAAGCCCGCTCATAAAACCCCTCCGCGCCCGAAGAAAACAAAATCTCCTCCGCCGCGGATTTTAATTCTTTTCGAAAATAATGCACCAGCGGCACCCCAAAGCCCTGTTTTCTGCGCCGAATCACCATCGGCGGCAGAAAAGAACGGAAGGCCTTCTTCAAAAGATACTTGGAACACCCGCCCCGCAGCTTCCACTCCGGCTTCAGCCCGCAGGCAAACTCGGCAAACGAATGGTCCAGAAACGGCACCCGCACCTCCAGCCCAAAGGCCATGGAAGCCCGGTCCTCCTTCACCAGCAGATCGTTCGGCAGATACTCCTGCAGGTCATACGCCAGCAGATTCTCCAAATCGCTGCCGGTGCAGAACAGCCCCGCCGTCCGCTCAAAATCACAGAAGGCCCGTTCGGCTTCCTGCGGCGTTCGAAACATAAAACTCAGCAGCATCGGATACAAAACCGAATCCGGCAGACGCTCCTCCAGAAAACACCGCAGCTTATTCCACTGGTCCTGCCGGCTCAGACGTCCCACACCGGCCGCCGCTGCATCCAAAAGACGCCGAGCGGTTTTCGGAAGGCGATTCAGACGTTTCAGCAGGAGAAACTGGCGATACCGCGGATAGCCGGCGAACAGCTCATCCCCGCCCGTCCCCGACAAACTGACCGTGACGTGCTGTCGGGCCACGGAACAGACCAGCCAGGTTGGAATCATCGATGGGTCCGCAAACGGCTCATCATAATGAACGGGCAGACGCTCCATCAGCTCCAGCACATGATGCGCGTCAAACTGGATCTCATAATGCTCCGTGCCGAAAAACTCTGAAACCGCCTGGGCATACCGCGATTCATTGAAATCCGGACGGTCAAAACGAATGGAAAATGTATTCAGGTTATCCGTGTGCCGCCGCATCAGCCCCGTGAGAATCGAACTGTCCAGACCGCCCGACAGGAAGGCCCCCACCGGCACATCGCTGACCATCTGCATCCGCACACTCTCTTCGAGCTTTTCGGCCAGCTGCTCGGCGGCCTCCTGCTCGCTTCGAAACTCCCGTCGGGCAAAAGACAGCCGCCAGTATTGTCCGCTCGAGAGAACCTCCCCTTTTTCCAAATCATAAATCAGAAAAGACGCCGGCGGCAGCTGAGAAACCCCCTTAAAAATCGTCCGTCCCGTCGGCATATAGCCGAAATACCAGTAATGATTCAAGGATTCCAAATCCAGTTCCCGCGGGGCACCCGCCGCCAGAATCGTCTTCATTTCCGACCCGAAAGCAAACCGCTTTCCGTCATTCCAGTAATACAGCGGCTTGATGCCGAATCGATCCCGCGCCAGAAAAAAAATCCGTTCGTTTCGGTCCCAGATGCAGAACGCAAACTGCCCGTTCAGCCGCTCCAGAATCCCCCGGCCCCACTGCTCATATCCGTGAACGAGCACTTCCGTATCGCTGCGGGAGACAAACCGGTGCCCGCACGCCTCCAGTTGACGCCGAAGCAATTCAAAATTGAAAATCTCTCCGTTGTACACCACCGCCGCCCGCTCATCCTCGCTGAACATCGGCTGGCGTCCGTGCTCGCTCAAATCCAATATCGAAAGACGCTTATGCCCGAGACTGACCCCCTCTCCGACAAAAAACCCCTCCTGGTCCGGCCCCCGGTGCGACAGGCCGGCCGCCATCGCCTCAATTCGCTCACGCTCCTGCCAGTTGAATCCGGCAATCCCGCACATCCGCTCTTACCCCTTCTCCAGTGCCCGCAGACACTCTTTATACCGCTGCACCAGCACGGCAATGTCGTGACACTCCCGGACATAACGCAGGCCGTTCTGACCGATTTCCAGATAGCGCTGCCTGTCCAGCAGAAACCCCAGTCCCTGTACGAGCCGCTCCATCGTCCCGCCGCAGGACAGTCCGCATTGGTACTTTGTCAGAAACTGGTCCGGGTTCACCTGCCAGGACAAAATGGCGGTGCCGGCCGCCGCCGCCTGAATGAATGTATTCGGAAAGCCCTCCGCATCCGAGGTATTCACGAAGACCTTGGCGGCAGCAAAAAAACGCCCCAGTTCAAAGAAATCCACATCCGGGAAAAACCGCAGATTGGGAACCGATTCCGCTTCTTTTCGGAGAGCGTCATACTCCCTGTCGCCGGCGGCCTGCCGGCAGACCATCACAAACCGCTCCTGCGGAAATTGTTCGGCAAGCCGGAGAAAACGCTCCGGGTACTTGAAGTCCGCCGAACGTCCAACCCACAAAACAGAGGTTCGCTCCTCCCGCCCCGGCTCGGCAAGCCGATGGCCGTTGGCAATCACCACCGACTCAACCCCCGCCGTCTGCTGCAGCAGCCGGCTGTCTTCCTCATTCTGGGCAAAGACAGCGGCCGCCCGCCGAAGGGCCCGAACAAAAAGCCGGCCCAAAACCGGATGCTGTGCCCGATAGGTCCCGTCGCATTCGTATCGATGAGCCGTTCGATAAAGAAACTTTCGCCCATGCGAACGACAGAAAGCATACACCAGCGGCACACCCGGCGAAGCGGTTTTCATCAGATAGAACCGGGCATCTGCTTTTTTCATCGCCCGCCAAAGCCGCACGGCCGAGCAAGCCGCATTTTTTCGGAAATCCGGACCCCGCAAAAGCCGTACATTCTCCCGCACCTGCTCGTCAGGCTGGCCGTAATCCGCACAAATAAACGAAACCGAAAAGGCGGGGTCTTTGGCCAGCTCCGTCGCCAGCATATACAAATCCACCTCCGCTCCGCCGTAATAGGTCTTGACCGACGGGTCAAACAGGCCGTAGGCCTTCGGACAAACAAAACAAACGGAAATGACCTTTTTTTCATCTGTATTCATCGTCGTTCCTGTCTTGAACCGCCGGCTGAATCCTTCCGCAGAAGGCTTTCAAAAAGTTCCAGATACATTCGGGCAATGCCCGGCCAGGAGAAATCCGCCGCTCTTGCTCGGGCCTTTTGAGACCACTGCTCCCGAAGATGCGGATTCGCAATCAATGCCAGCAATTGCATCCGCAGCCCCTCGACATCCCGCGGCTTGACATAGACGGCGGCCTCGCCGGCTGCTTCCGAGCAGCCCCCTGCATCCGTTGTAATCACGGCACAGCCGGCCGCCATCGCCTCCAGCAGCACCGTCGGAAAGTTCTCCGCCTCCGAGGGAAAAACAAAAACGGCGCTGGACTCATACAGCTCCTTAAAACGCGGATCGCTTCGGTCCAGCCAGCCGTAAAAATGAATCGGCGTCTTTGACCCCTCCGCCATCGCCCGCAGGGTCGGCAGATACGGGCCGTCTCCGACAATATGCACCGGCCAGCCGAGCGGCACATCCCGAACGGCCGCAATCAGATACTGAATCCCTTTGCGAGGCAGCAGCCGGCTGCATGCCAAAATCTGCGGCTGCTTCGGAGCATCCGGAGCAAACAAACCGCTTTCAATTCCATTGGGAATCACCCGCACATCCAGCGGCGGACAATGACGCTTCAGAAGAGCGCGAAGATACCCGCTGGGACTGACCACACCGTCGGCCTGCTGCACCAGACGCCGCCAGTACG
The DNA here is from genome assembly GCA_029552545.1 of Planctomycetota bacterium. GTDB lineage: Bacteria > Planctomycetota > Phycisphaerae > Sedimentisphaerales > Anaerohalosphaeraceae > JAHDQI01. The sequence goes on along the minus strand of JAKPDO010000051.1, from coordinate 41,607 downwards.
GAAACAAAAGCCGATGTGCCAACCGAAACCGGTCCGGATTGTACCCGGGCACATCGCTGCCGTGCACGGTAACCACCCATGGACAGCCGGCCTTTCGCCGCACCCGCAACCCCAGCGGACCGGTCGGAATGATAAAATGCGTATGGACAACATCATATCGAGTTTCCTGAAAAAGCCGAGCAAGGGCGGGATACGCTCCGATAAGATAAGAGGCCATCTCGTGAATGTGGCACAAATCCGGCCGCCGCCGGATACACGGCGTTCGAAACACGCGAACCCCCTCCGTCTCTTCATAAGCGGGCAAACCGCGAAACCGCATCGTCACCACATCCGTACGATGCCCCAGTCGGACAAACTGACGGCACAGTTCGAGCGTCATCGGAGCGGCCCCGCCGCCGATAGGAGGAAACTCATAATTTAACGTCAGGATATTCATTCCATCCGTCCGCCGGCTTATCCGCAGCACTACTCTTTCGTCTTCCGTTCCAGCAGCACATGACTGTAAGGCGAAGAGACCTCCTGCACAATCCGGTAATGCGTCATCACATAATCCCGCAGGGGCTTCATCGCCTCAAACCGCCGGGCCTCCTCCGGTCCGAACTGCTTCTCGAGCATGGCCCGATAGGATTGTTCATAGGACTCCAAAACCGCCGGCTCAGAAGAGGCAAACACCAGCTGCACCTGCCCGCCCTGCCGACTGGGCATCACAGGCCACAATTCCAGCGGCGGCCGGTCAAACGGAAAATGCCGCTTGCGGCTGTCCACCAGAAAAACCGGCGGCTGCTTCTCAAAGCATTCAATCAGATGCAGAACAAACCCGGCCAGACGCTCCGGCGGCAGAATATGCATTCCCTGCTCGAACGCACTGGGCGTCGGAGCCAGCCGCTGCGCCCGCACATAAATCCCCGGATACCAGCCCCAGACATAGATGCGGTCCTGCGGACTCGAATGAGTCCGAATGTAATCGCCGATTTTTTCCCACAGACCGGTTTGGCGCGGCTCCTGAAAGGCCTGCACATACCCGCGCTGGCGTATCGGCTGTCCCGTCCGGGGGTCCTGATAGGGCTGTCCGGAATAGGGGCTTCTCGAATAGCCGAACACCAGCGGCCAGACCATCGCCGTCATCACCAGCCCCGCCCCCGCCGCCGACAGCTGATAAGGAAGACGAAACTCGCTCTCCCGCATCCGGCAAACATACAGCCACACGGCATAGGCCCCCGTCATCGCCCCGGAGGCACACAGCGGCAGATAATACTGTTCATACGAATGCGGACTAATCCACACAAACGCCGTATCCAGCAGCCACCAGAGCCCCAGCAGCCGGACCATTCGGTCCTGAAGCAAACCGGACTGCCTTTTGAGATGCCCGGCGGCAGCCCGAACCAGGGCCGCCCCCAGCGAAACCAAAGCCGCTGCAATCGGCAGCGCAACAGAACCATAATAACGAAAGACAATCGGCGCCTGCCTGGAAAGAGGAAAAACTCTTCGGCTGTCCGCAATATAGGGGGTATCCGCACCCGCCGCACGGACAACCGCATGCAGATGCCCGGAGACCCAATACCAGCCGTCAAGAGGAATCTTCACAAAAAAAAGGTTCGTCAGATACGAACGAACATCATTCAGCTCACTGCCGTCGGCCTGATAAACCAGAACAGAACCCACCGCCGCGGCGGCTGCAATCGCCGCAAGTCCTGCAATCCACAGCAACGGACGCACTCGCCGGCACAGACCGACCGCCCGCTCAAACCCCCGCCCCTGATAAATCCCCCAAACGGCCAGGACTGCCGCATCCGCCAACACAAACGTTCGCAAAACCAGCACGGGAAAACTGTTCCACAGCCAGCCCGGCTGCCGCTGCCACAGAAAGAAGCCCGCCAGCGGAAGAAGACCCGCCCCCGTTCCGGCCAGCAGCAGCCCCAACTCCTGCTGAAAACGCCGAAATCCGATTTTTTCCCGGAAAGCCCTCCACAGAAAGTACACGGCAAAGGCCGCATCGACGGACAAACCCGTCGCCTTGAAATAATACGGCCAAATCAGCGCCGCCCCCGTCAGAATCAGCCAGAGTCTCCGGCCGGTCTGCTCATAAAAAATCCACAGGCAAACCGCCAGCACCATCATCGCAATCATATACTGCTCTTTGGTGTTGCCGAACTTGGCCAGATGCGGAGAGGACAGATACAGCGCTGAGATTGTCACGGAAAAAACCGCCGCCGCCGTCCCATACAGCGAGCGCACCGCCCCAAACATCGCCGTCAGCGCCAGCACCTGCAGCAGGGTCTGAATAACCTGCGGACCGGTTTCATTGAATCCGAAAAGAGCAACCCCCAGAAGATTGACCAGCAGGGTGCCGGGCTGAGCGGACGGTGCTTCATCGACCCCCAGCCGCCCTCCATTTAAAAGATGAGCCGCCGAATAGACATACGCCCCGCTGTCAAAAGGGTCATCCTGACGAAACTCAAGATACTTGCCCGCAACAAAAAACAAAACCGCCGGCAGCAGCCCTGCAGCGGTCAAAACATAATACAGCCCTTTCCCGCCCGTTTGTGCTCCGGCTGCCGCCGCCGTTTTCCGCCGCCGTTCGGCCCGCATCCCCTTCACCCCTTGTCCTCTCCGGCAGACTCCGCCGGCTCCAGAATCCGTTCAATCACATAGGTCGGGCGGTCCTGCGATTCATGATAGGTCCGCACCAGAATCTCCGCCAAAAGCCCCATCAGGACAAACTGAACCGCTGTCGTCATCAGAATCAGCGAAACAATCAGCAGCGGATTGCGGTTCATCGAATACTGCAGGGCAAGCTTCATATACAGAACCACCGCGCCCGAAACAATCGAACCAAGCAGACAGACCATTCCCAGACCCCCAAACACGTAAATCGGCTTGGTCGAGAAAGAGGCCAGAAACTTAATCGTAATCAAATCCAGCAAAACCTTGAAGATCCGGTTCAGTCCGTATTTCGTTTTACCGTGCCGTCTGGGCCGATGGTTGACGACAACCTCTGCAACCTTCTCGCCGCCCCACCGCGCCAAAGCAGGGATAAACCGATGCATCTCCCCATACAAACGAATGGGCTTAAGCGATTCCGCCCGATACGCCTTCAGGGTACATCCGTAGTCGTGCAGCCGCACCCCAGTAATCCGCCCGATGAGCCAGTTGGCAATCCGGCTGGGCAGCGTCCGGGTGACGGGGTTGTCCTTGCGTTCTTTCCGCCAGCCGGAAACAATGTCATACCCCTCCTGAAGTTTCTTCAGGAGACGCGGAATATCCGCCGGATCATTCTGTCCGTCCGCATCCATCGGAACAATCACCCGACCCCGGGCATGCTTAAACCCGGCGCTCAAGGCCGCCGTCTGGCCGAAATTCCGCCGAAACCGGATAATCCGAAGATGAGGTTCGGTCTTCTGAATCTTCTGAAGTGTTTCAAAACTTCCGTCGGTACTTCCGTCATCAACGGCCAAAATCTCATACGTCAGCCCCTGCCCGGACAGCACCGACTCGATCTCTCGATGAAGAGGTTCCAGATTTGATTCCTCGTTAAAAACCGGAATCACAATCGACAAATCCAGCTTGGGTTCTTCCATATCAGCGCGATTATACCTTCCAAAAGTCCTCGAAACCAGTCTTTTGTACCAAACCTGTTTTTCCTGGACTTTATCGGCTTTTTACGATTGTCGATTTGCTTTTTGAACCCCGTTGAGGTATGTAAATAGAGGAACGAGATATGAAAACCTCAACGTCCCATAAAAAGTTCCGTCTCTCAATACAGCTGATGGTCCTGCTGGCCATGCTGCTGGAAGCCGGTTGTGCCGGCCCCCGACAGCCGCGCCGACGGCTCGGGGCCTTTTTTGGGGCTCCGGGGGGAATGACTTTCCTCGAACCGGACCAGCTCGGCAGACACCATTATCAGTCCTCCAGCGGCGAAAAAGTCGGCATGGTGTACACGTGCCGAGGCGGCTTTATTGACATCGGGCACGTCCGGGAGGCCGCCGACCGTACGGCTTATCTCCAGCAGATTCTTTATTCAGCTCTCCTAGAGGGGAAAACCCAAATCTCCTACCACATCATCGAACCCTCACACTATACCGCCCTGATCACCTATCCGCCCGGATGGCACACCTTCCCCGAAGAAAAGAAAAAGGCCCTCGCCTTCGAAACATCCGTGCGGATGGCACAAACCTTCACACACTGGAGTCTGGTCTGGCACGAAATCCTCACCTGGTTCGGCTTTGCTTCCAGCGGGATTTTCTCCGAACACATTTCCGCTTTCTCGTGGGAGGATACCTACTCCGACCTGCTCGGCATTTCTCTGGCCGGATACGTGCTTCGTTCCGAACAGCCCTACAACAAAGGAATGACGGAAGCACTCCAGCGCGCCCTGGCTCATCTGGAGGTCCAGCCCGCCTCCGTCGCGAAGGAAGCGGCTCACCAAATCGAAGGCAAATGGTACAGCGGCGGATTCTATTTCTTCGTGGAAATGAAAAAGCGAAACTTCTCTACCGGGCTGGGCTTTCGACCCGTCGTCCCGCTGCTGGTGCCCGGAATCTGCCCGGATGCCGTTCCTTCGCCTCTGCCGGCCCCCTTGCTGTCCTCCCCGACACCGGAAGGATTTGAGGCCGACCTGCTGATTTATCCGGTGGAAGCCGAACGCTGGAAAATCTACCGCATCTTAAATCTCGAGCCCGAGATGCCCATCCGGCCGGTCCTGCACTTCCCCCCGCTTTTGGAGGAAATCCGCAGCCAGGCCCAGCCCCAGTCCCGTTCCGGCCTGTCCGTCCGAAACTCCGCCTCCGGATAAAAACCCCAAACTATCCGGCTGCGCCGAGGCATGTCTTTTCGCAAGGAAACAGTTCCGACACACAAGCCCTCAAATCCTGCTAAAGCATATACCAGGGTACTACCGTAAATCCTTTGTACTCAAAGAATTGGTCTCCGCCGTAAATGACAACGCCCGGATGTTCGTCACAGCCGGTCAGCCGCCGCCAGAAGAGCAACTCTTTAATAAAATCCTCGCTGAAGGTTTGCCCGGATTTGACGGAAATCGGCAGCAAAGCAGTACCCCGACTGACCACCAAATCCACTTCATGGCCGTTTGAATCCCGCCAATAATAAAAATCCGGTTCTCGCTTACGGTGGCAGCAGTTTTTTATGAATTCCTCGACAACCCATGTCTCAAAAACCTGCCCCCGCAGCCCACTCTTTTGCAGTTCATCAGGAGACCGAATTTTTAACAGGTAGCACAGCAGCCCCGTATCAATAAAATACAATTTTGGAGTTTTGATCAACCGCTTATTAAAATTTTCATAGTGAGGAGTCAGAAGTTTAATAAGAAAACTGGTTTCGAGTATCGAAAGCCATTTCCTGGCGGTGACCACCGTGATTCCGCAATCACGAGCCAGAGAGGAAAGATTCAGCAGTTGTCCGCTGCGGGCAGCACATAGACCCAAAAAACGCCGAAACGTCTGAGCATCCCCGATGTTGGAAATCAGCCGAACATCTCGCTCAACGTATGTCGATAAATAATCGCCCAGCCATTCCTGAGGGTCCAGACCGCGGTCATGAATGCGAGGATAGAATCCCGCAAACAACATCTCATACAAGTCCCCCTTTTTTTCAGGAACCGTCAGGGTTTTGGGGGTATCCAATTGTTCAATATCAATCGGTTCCCTTCCTCTCAACTCCGCCTGACTAAACGGCAGCAAATAAAATATGGCGCAACGGCCTGCTAAAGATTGGCTGATGCCTTCCATCAGCAAAAAATTGTGAGAACCTGTCAGCACAAAACGTCCCGGACGATTATCCAAGTCCACTATTGTCTGAATATAAGACAGTAATTTCGGTACCCTCTGCACCTCGTCAAGAATCATTGGGTCTGTAGATTGGCTCAGAAATCCTCGCGGATCTTCCTGTGCAATGTGGGCCTGATCCGGCTCTTCGAGAGAAAGATATCGATAATCAGGAAAAACTTTTCTGGCCAAAGTCGTTTTGCCGGATTGCCGGGGACCAGTTATTGCTATTACTGGATATGAAATAGATGCTTCTTTGAGTTTTCTTTCTACCGTTCTTTTTATCATTTATAAACCCCTTTATATGATAATCATATAATGGACTATATGATTATCATATAACATAATCGTCATATTTCAAAAACAAGATTGAAAAAATTTTAAAAATCGCAACTCTTTTTCTAAAAAAGAGTTATAGAATATAGACAATTGAGCGGGCAGTTCTTCTCCAATAGAGGAAAAAATCTCCACCCCCAGAGACTTGCTAAATCCCCTCGAAAAAACAAACGCTCAGGAAGCCGCGCCGGCGGCGGCAGGCGCTTTGGAAACCTTTTCGTCCGCAGGCGCCCCTTTCCCACGAAAGACAATCACCTTGGTCGGGCACTTTTGACGGGCTGTCTCCGTCGCCTCACTGGGCTGATAGCGGGCATAATCCACCCGGGCCAGATTGTCTTTGACCGTAAAGACATCGCTCTGACGGGCACAAAGACCGCATCCGATGCAGCCGACCGCACACATCGCCCGCGTCGTCTTGCCGTTTTCCCGGCTGCTGCAGGCCACCACCAGCATCGGCTCATGCGTGAAAGGCACCATCTCAATCAATCCCCGCGGACAGCCCGCCACACAGGCCCCGCAGCCGGTGCACTTGTCATAATCAATCACCGCCAGGCCGTCGATAATGTGAATGGCATCGAACCGGCACCGGCGCACACAGCCGCCGAAGCCCAGACAGCCGAACGCACAGGCCTGCACATTCGGCTGGGCATTGGCACTGGTGCAGCCCTCAATCCCCCTGTATTCCGCATAAAACGTTTTGTCCTGCCTGCAGGCCCGACAGTGAATAATCGGACGCTTCGGGGCCCCGCCCTCGGATATCTGCAGGTTCAGCACCGCTGCAATCTTCGCCGCCGTCGCCGCCCCGCCCGGCGAACACCGCCCAATCAGCGATGCATCCGCCGCCACGGCCTTGGCATAGGAAGAACAGCCCGCAAATCCGCACGCCCCGCAGTCCACCTTCGGCAGCACCGCGTGAATCTGCTCCACCTTCGGGTCTTCCTGCACCTTCAGCTTGATGCTGGCCGCCAGCAGCACGACGGCAAACACAACCCCCAGTCCCGTCAGCAGCAGGGCTGATAACCAAACCACCTGCATTCCTGTTGCAGCTATCATATCCGTTCCCGCATTCTCACAAGTTTCCTCCGGCAGCAGACGGGTTCCCATCCTACCGAATCATTCCGGCAAACCCCATAAACGCCAGCGTCAGCAGCCCCGCCGTAATCAGTGTAATCGGCGCCCCACGCAGCGCAGCCGGCACATCCGCCAGCTCCAGATTTTCCCGAATCCCCGCCATAATGCAGATGGCCAGCGTAAACCCCAAGCCGGCCCCCACACTGAGCACCACCGTCTCTGGCAGATTGTCAATCCCCCACAAATTGATAAACAGACACATTCCGAGGATGGCGCAGTTGGTTGTAATCAGCGGCAGAAAAATGCCGAAACTGTCATACAGCACCGGAAAGAACTTCCGCACATACATCTCTACCAGCTGCACGGCCCCGGCAATCACCAGAATAAAACAAACATATCGAAGAACATTCAGGCCGTACGGAATCAGCACAAAATAATCTATCAGCCATGTGAGCGTCCCCGCCAGCGCCAGCACAAACGTAACAGCGCACCCCATCCCGAAGGCCATATCAATCCGGCCGGAAACCCCCAAATACGGACACGTCCCCAAAAACTTCGTAAAGACCAGATTGTTGACAATCACAATCCCCAGAAATCCGAGCAGCAGGGTTTCGAATGTATCCATATCGGTTCTCCGTTCCCTCAGCTTCGTTTGCCTGTCACCATCTTCACCAAGCCGAGCATCAGCCCGAGGGTCAGAAACGCCCCAACGGGCATTGCCATTCCCGCCATCCGAAACAGCGGCACATCCGGCAGACTCACCAGCGTCACCTTTTGGCCGAACTCAAAAACAATCTGTCCGGTCGCCAAAAGCTCCCGAACCAGCGCCAGCACCGCCAGCGCGCCGGTAAAGCCCAGCCCCATCCCAACGGCATCAGCCAGACTGACCAGCAGCCCGTTCTTGCTCGCGCAGGCCTCCGCCCGGCAGATAATAATGCAGTTGACGATAATCAGCGGAATATACGGCCCCAGTTTGGCACTCATTGCGGGCTGATAGGCCTTCAAAAACAAATCCGCAACCGTCACGAAGGCCGCAATCGTCAGCGTAAACATCAGAATCCGAAGGTGCGGCTTGAGCAGATTGCGCATCAGACTAACCACCAGATTTGAACCAATCAGCACAAAAATCACGCTGGCCCCCATCGTCAGTGCCGCCTGCACACTGGTCGTCACCGCCAGCGTCGGACACATCCCGAGAATCAGCCGCAGCACCGGATTTTCCTGCCACAGTCCCGCCAGAAACGTGCGGGCCAAACTGGTCTGATTATCCGCCATTCGTTCGCCTCATTCTTTTGTCAGCAGCCCTTGTTCCTGCAGAGCCGCCCGAACCGCCGATACATACCGATTCAGAATATCCACCACCGCCTGACTGGTCACCGTCGCCCCGCTGATGGCCACAATCTCGCCGTCAATTCGCTCGGCATCACCGGTTTTCACCAGCGTAAGCGTCCCGGCCGGCGCCCCGACAAACTGCTTCTGATAAAACCCGCCCGGAATCGTGATTTTGTCCCCAAAGCCCGGTGTTTCGTTGCTGCTGAGCACCCCAAAGCCCGCCAGCTTCTCAAATCCGGCATCCGCCGCAACAACCAGTTTAATCTTGTCCGCGAAACCTGACCCTTCACACACAAATGCCCAACCGACGCGCCGCCCCGAATCATCCACAGCCCGATAGACTTCGACCTGAACCGTCTTGCCCTTGCCCGCATCGACAGGGATTTTGGACGCAAGCGGTTCAAACCGTTTCGCCTCCGGCAGCATCCCGCCGGCTAGGCGTGTGAACTTTTCCACCTCGTTGCGGGCAATCCGCGGCGCCCACGCCGTGTCCGCTATCGCCAGCAGCACACCGAAAACCAGCGACGAAACCAGCAGCAGCCAGCTCTGCTCCCAGAAAAACCGCAGTTTAGACATGGGGCTTGCCTCCCACCGGCGCCGTATGACAAAGCCGGTCAATCAGCGGTGTGAACGCATTCATAATCAGCACCGCATACATCACCCCTTCCGGATACTCCCCCACAACCCGAATCAGCATAATCAAAAGACCGACGCCGATTCCGAAAAGCCACTTGCCTCGGACCGACAGCGGTGCCGTAACAGGGTCCGTCGCAATGAAAAAGGCCCCCAGCATCAGCCCGCCCCCGAATAGATGAAAATCCGGCCGGACAAACACATCCGGTTTAAGCAGCCGGCCGACCGCCGCAAAAATTCCCGCCGACAGCAGCACCGCCAGCGGAATATGGCAGGTTATCGTCTTTCGCACCAGCAGATACAGACCGCCCAAAAGCAGCGCCGCCGCGGAGGTCTCCCCGATGCAGCCGCCGACCTGGCCCCAGAAAACATCCTTCAGCTGGGCATGAACCTGTTCGGGCGTTGCCTGTCCTTTCAGCGCCATCTTGCTCCAGGCAAGCGGCGTTGCCTGCGTGACGGCTTCCACATTCGAGGCCTGCACTGTCGGCATCGCCGAATCAATCGTGGCCGGCACCGTCCAGGTCGTCATTGCCGCCCCGAACGAGGCCGTCAGAAAAGCCCGCGCCGCCATCGCCGGATTAAACACGTTATTGCCAAGCCCGCCGAAAAGCATCTTGACAATCACAATCGCAAAGACGCTGCCGATGACGGCCACACTCAGCGGCACCGCCGGCGGCAGCGACATCGCCAAAATCACCCCCGTCACCGCTGCACTCAAATCCCCCAGCGAATTCGGCTTGCGGCGCAGACGATTGCAAATCCATTCACTCAGCAGACAAGCCGCGACACATACCGCAATCACAAGCACCGCACGAAACCGGAAAAACACCGCCGACGCAACCATTGCCGGCACAAGCCCAATCAGCACATCCGCCATCAGGCGGCGGGTCGTCAGATTCTGGCTTGTATGCGGAGCCGGTGAAACAATAATTTGGCTGAACATCGCTCGAAAGTTCCTCTGTTAACCCAGTCGCTTCTTTTCCCGGGCTTTCAGCAGTTTGCCCGTCTTGATATAACCCGCCAGTTCAATATGCGCCGGACAGACATAACTGCAGCTGCCGCACTCGATACAGGCGCTCAGATAATACTGCTCAGCCCGGTCCATCCGAAAATGCTTGACGGCGTGGGCAATCTTCGTCGGATTCAGTCCCTCCGGGCAAACCGCCAAGCATCGGCCGCACCGAATGCACGCCGTCTGCTGCCGCGCATATTTGGGCTCCGTGACATCTTCCCGGGTCAAAACCGTCAGCGCCCCGCAGGTCTTGGTCAGCGGGGTCGTCAAATCCGCAATCGCAAAGCCCATCATCGGCCCGCCCAACACCACCTTGGCCGCCCGTTCCGTCAGGCCCCCGCAGTGCGCCAGCAGGTCCTGCACACTCATCCCGATCGGCACATAATAATTGCCCGGACGGGCAATCGCTCGACCCGTCACCGTCACCACCCGATGTGTCAGCGGCTTTTGGAAAACCACCGCCTCGGCAATCGCCGCACAGGTCGCCACATTCAGCACGCATACCCCGATCTGCGGCGGAATCCCGCCGGTGGGAACCTGCTTGCCCAAAACGGCCCGAATCAGCTGCCGTTCCCCGCCCTGCGGATATTTGGTTTTCACCACGACAACCTGAATATCTTCTTCACACCGACAGCGGGACAGGGCCTGCTCAAACGCTTTGACCGCTTCCGGTTTATTGTCCTCTATCCCGATGCGGACCGTCTGACAGCCGGCGGCGCGGGCCGCCAGCCGAATCCCCGCCAGAATCTGCCAGGTCCACTCGAGCATAATCCGGTAATCGCAGGTGATGTACGGCTCGCACTCGCAGCCGTTGATAATCAGCGTATGCTTGGGCATCGCCGGATTCGGGTCTATCTTGACGCGGGTCGGGAAACCGGCCCCGCCCATCCCCACCAGCCCCGCTTCCTGAATCGCAGTGCAAATCTGCTCCGGCGTAAACGTGCCGGGGTCAAAATGCTCATCAAACCGCTGCGGCTGAGGAATCCGCGGCGGGTTCTCCTCCGGAACGGCCTCCAGATACACCGCCGTCGTCCGCCCGATGACCGGATGCGAGGCCAAAGCAATATCCTTCACCACCCCGTTGACCGGGGAATGAATCGGCGCCGATACATACGCATCCGAACGGCCGATCGGCTCACCGAGCGCAACGGTCTGTTTCTTTTGAACCAGCGGCTTGCACGGCGCCCCGATATGCTGAACCAGCGGCAGCACAAGCTGACGCGGTGTCGGCACCGGCTCTATCGGACAGGATTCCGTATAATGCTTATTCTCCAGCGGATGAACTCCGCCTTTAAATGTCTTTTTCGCTGCAAAAATCATTCTGCTCTTTCCCACAGCCGCTGCTGCGTTTTCTCCAGCTCGGAACCGCCAGTCGAATCGCCGCCGCCGTCAAAACCGCCAAAACCGCCGACAGCAAAAAAACCGCTGCCGTACGAAACGACGGATTCTCGATTCGGCCCTTCATCCAGACGTCCAGCCCCGTCGCCGAGACGGCGAAGACAGCCAGCGGAGCCAAAAAGATAAAAATGGACTTCCAAACGACAGAGGGCCCTTTCGCCTTTCCGAGGGCTTCATAGACTGACTGGCAGTCCCTTCGCAAACCGCAGCTGCGGCACGCTTCATCCATCCCTGTTCATTCCTGCTGAACTATAAAAAATTCTTATATACCCCCCTCCTCCGCCCACCGCAAGAAAAATTTCCGCCCGCAGAGGACAAACAAAAACATCGGAAAACTACCACAAGCCGTCCGGCTTAAATCCGCCGACCTCCAGAATCCGCGAAGGGGATTCCGGCATCCCCGTTTTGGACGACAGATATGCCGCCTCCAGAACCGCCATCGTCCGCACATCCGCCTCCGGCGGCGGAAACAGCGGCTGCTGCGGCGGATTCTCCAGATGCCGCAGATACATCTCGAGCAGTCTTTGAGCCCAGGCGGTCGGCGACGCACAAATCTGCCGCCGTTCCAGAAGCCGACCGTCATGTCCGCAAACCGTCAGCTGCTCACGCTCCAGCGTAACAAAACGTTCCTTCCCGCAGACCCGCAGATACTCCGCCGGCGGTCCGAGCGTGCGGCTGGCCGAAATCTCCGCAATCAGCGAATCCGAAAACCGCATCACCGCCGCCGCTGTATCCTCTGTGGTGCTCAGCCGCTGCTGCCGGTCCGGCGCCTGACTGCACCGCTGCATATAAATCTGCTGAGGCAGGCCGAAATGAAGCAGCAGACAGTCCAAAAGCCAATAGGTATTCTGAATCAGAACGCCCCCGCCCGCCAGCGACGGGTCAAACCGCCACCGCTCCTGCGGCTCCGAAAGTCCCTGCGGCACCCGGCAGACCAGTGAAATCAAATGCCAGTAATTGACATCCTCCCGATCGGCAATCTCCCCGAAAATCTGCATCAGCGGATGAAGCCGCTGCGGCTCCACAACAAGAAAATGCCGCCCCTGCCGGTATGCCGTTCGAATCCAATCGGAGGCCTGTTCAAACGTCAGTCCCGCCGGGGCTGTCTTAAATACCGTACATTGTTTGTCAATCGCCAGTGAAATCCATTCCGCACACTGATAGGTAGGCCCCCCCGCCAGAAAAATCTTCGGACCCGTCTGCACCAGCATCCGACGGACGTCATCATACGCCGTGCATTCAAACCGGCGGGCCGCCGCTCCTGCCCGCTCCGGGTCCAAATCCGCCACTCCCGCCACTGCAAAGGCCTCCTTCATCGCAAAGGCACATTCGAGCAGTGTCTCGATCTCCTTCGTCAGACCGAATGCAGCGATTTTCAGCGGACGTTCATTCATCGGCAATCCCTATCCACGGCTTTCCCTGCCTTCCGGAGTCCTGATTCGGTCAGCTCCGCAAACCTACACAAACACCTCAGGCACCGGAAACTGCCTGCACAAGTCCTGAACTTGACGCCCGACTTTCTCGATAACCAATTCATTGTCCAGATTCTCCGCCACGGTTTTAATCCACAGCGCAATCTGGTCCATCTGCTCTTCCTTCATTCCCCGCGTGGTCGTCGCCGGCGTCCCCAGACGCAGCCCGCTCGGGTTGAACGGCGGCGCCGTATCGCCCGGCACGGAATTGTAATTGCACTCAATATGAGCCCGGTCCAAGGCCTTGGCCAGCGGCTTGCCCGCCAGACCTTTGTTCCGCAAATCAATCAAAATCAAATGATTATCCGTGCCGCCGGAGACCAGGTGAAATCCGTATTCCAGCAGCCGTTCGGCCAGCCGTTTGGCGTTTTTGACGATTTGACGGGCATACTCCTGAAAGGACGGCAGCGCCGCCTCTTTCAGGGCCACCGCCAGCGCCGAAATCGTATGCATATGCGGTCCGCCCTGCAGACCGGGAAAGACCGACTTATTGACCGCCGCCGCATGCTGCTGTTTGAACAGAATCATCCCGCCGCGGGGGCCCCGAAGCGTCTTGTGCGTCGTGGTTGTCACCACATCCGCATACGGAATCGGGCTCATATGAACCCCTCCGGCCACCAGCCCGGCAATATGAGCCATATCGCAGATGTGGTAGGCCCCGACCGCCTTGGCAATCCGGTCAAACTGAGCAAAATCAATCTGACGCGGATACGCACTCGAACCGGAAATCAGAATCTTCGGACGATGCTCTTTGGCCAGCTGCTCAATCCGGTCATAATCCAGCCGGCCGGTGGACGGGTCCAGCTCATACTGAACCGACTTGAAAAACTTGCCCGTATAACTGACCTTCCAGCCGTGCGTCAGATGCCCGCCGTGGGGCAAAGCCAGCCCCATAATCGTATCGCCCGGTTCCGCCAGCGCCCCGTAGGCCGCCAGATTCGCCTCCGAGCCGGAGTGCGGCTGAACATTGGCCCCTTCGGCCCCGAACAGCTCCATCGCCCGCTGGCAGGCCAGCATTTCAATCTGGTCCGTAAACTGCTGACCTTCATAATACCGCTTGGTCGGATACCCCTCCGAATATTTATTGGTCAGACAGCTGCCGGTGGCCTCTCGAACCGCCTTCGAGACATAATTTTCCGAAGGAATCAGCCGAATCGAACCGGCCTGCCGGGCTTCTTCCCCGCAAATCAGTTCGTAAACCTGACGATCTGTTCGTTCCAGCGATGAACCCATTCTCAAACTCCAAATGAAATGTCCTTTTTTTAGAAAAGGGTTTTATACCACATTCGCAACCCCTCTACAAGCCGGAACTTCTTGACAAAATGGCCCCGCCGCGGCTACCATACAGAAAAAACAGAAAATCGATAGACTCAATCGGGAGAATGTCCATCGAGCCGCAGGAAGATCAGTTTGAGCGCAACCTCGAAAAGGCCCGGGCCTTCTTCAATCGGGCGGAAGAGGTGGCCAGTGCCGACAACTTCGACTACGCCATCGACCTCTATTTGGAAGGACTTCGGCTCTGTCCGGATGCGCTGGAGGACGGACACGCCCCCCTGCGCCGCCTGGCCCTCATTCGCCAGGCCAAAGGCGGGAAAAAACCCTCGATTATCGAGAAAGCCAAACGGCTGGCCCCCAAAAAAACTCCCATTGAGCAGATGCTCAACGCCGAGTATCTTCTGGCCAAAGACCCGGACTGCCTGGCCTATGCAGAAGATATGCTAAAGGCCTGTGTGGCCGGAGGTTATCATCGAACCGCCGAATGGATTGCCCAGCTGATTTTCGACGCCAACCGGGCCAGCAGCAAGCCCTCTTTGGCAACCTATCTCCTCCTGAAAGACTCCTACTCCCAAATGGGCCTTTACAGCAAGGCCGTTGCCGCCTGCCAGCACGCCCTCGAACTGAAACCCAACGACGATGCCCTTCGCGACGAATTCCGGGACCTGTGCGCCCGAATGACCATGGAAGAGGGCAAGTACGGGAAATCCGCAGACTTCCGCAGCTCCATTAAAAACAAAGAACTTCAAGACCGGCTCCATAGTCAGGAACAGGCCGTCAAAAGCGCGGAATACAGACAAAAAGCCGTCCTCGAGGCCCGCAAGATGGTCAAACAGGAGCCGACCGTTACCAATATCCTCCAGCTTGCCCAAAGTCTGGCTGACTTGGATACAGAGGAAAGCTGGGCCGAAGCAGCGGCGTTGCTCCAATCCAACTACGAAAAAACCCGCGATTTCACATTCAAAAGGAAACTTGGAGAACTTCAAATCCGGCGTCTGAAAGACCAAATCCGCCAGCTTCACCGCCAACTGCAGGAAAAACCGGACGATGAGGGCCTCAAAAGCCGGTTTCAAGCCCTTACGGCACTTCTGGATAAAACCGAACTGGAACATTACAAAGAATGCCAGGAAAACTACCCGACGGACTACCAAGTCAAATACGAATACGGCCGATGCCTCCTCAAAAACCACCGCTACGATGAGGCCATTCCCCTCTTTCAGGAGGCCCAGCAAAACCCGCGGCTGCGTCCGTCCGCCCTCGACAAGGCGGGACTTTGCTTTCTTCTGAAGGGCTGGTTTGAAGACGCCATCGACCTCTTTCAAGAGGCCCTCCAGCAGTGCCCGCCGCATGAAACCGCCCTTGCAAAAGACATAAGATACAATCTGGCAAGGGCTTATGAAGCCGCCGGCCAAATCGACAAGGCCCTCGAAATCTACCGGAAACTGGCCCAGACCGACTACAGCTTTAAAGATGTCAGCCAGCGTATTGACAAACTGCGTTCCAAAGGCCATAATGGCTGATTCTTTATAGTCCGGTCTGAAGGCAGGCCGGTTGAATAGTGAAACAGATTTCAGGAGACAAACGTGGCACATTCGTTATCTGCCAAGAAGCGTGTTCGTCAAAACGCCAAGCGGCGGGCCATTAACCGGGCTCGCAAGAGTGCAATTAAGACCCAGACTAAGAAGTTTCTGGCGGCCCTAACAGCCGGGAATGTAGAAACCGCTCAGCAGGAATTTAAGACGCTGGTGCGCAAGCTGGACAAAGTGGCCTCCACCAGCACGATGCACAAAAATACGGCGGCCCGCATCAAGTCGCGTATGGCCCGCCGGCTCAATCAGATGCAGGTCAAGGCCGGCTGAACCGCTCGGCACAAAACACCCTGCTCTGACGGGAACCCAGAGGCCGTCCGCTGCGACGGCCTTTTTTATCGCAGGCGGACGAGCCCTCGCCTGCCGGGAGAAAACCTATGGCGCATCTGTTTATCAAAGACATCCAGCCCAACCAGCCCATCAATGATATCTACGTAGTCAGCCAGCCCATCCTCCGCAACACCACCCGCGGCGATCTGTATATCGCCATGTTCCTGTCCGACAAGACCGGCAAACTCAACAGCCGGATGTGGCAGGCCACCGAAGAAATCTATCAGCAGATTCCCCCGGAAGGATATGTGCACATCCGCGGCAAGAGTGAACTCTATCAGGGGGCCCTGCAAATCGTCATCAATGACATCCAGCCGGTGGACCCGTCCAAGGTCAACCCGGCCGACTATATCCCCCGTACGGACAAAGACATCGCCCAGATGTACAAAGAGATGCTCGGCATTCTGGCGGCGATTGAGAACGAGCCGCTGCGCAATCTCGTGTCGGCCTTTGTGAAGGATACGGAGCTGATGAAGCAGTTCTGCACGGCGCCGGCGGCGATGCAGATGCATCACAATTATCTGGGCGGGCTGCTGGAGCACACGCTGAATATGCTCAAGGCCGCCAAGGCCCTCTTTCCGTTCTATCCGAAGATTCAGAAAGATTTGGTTATTGCGGCCGTCTTTCTCCACGACATCGCCAAGACGCAGGAGCTGTCCTACAAGGTGAGCATCGGCTATACCGATCAGGGGCAGCTTTTGGGGCATATTATTCAGGGCTGCCAGCTCATTGCGCAGAAGGCCGACAAACTGGCTCAGGAGGGCAAGCCCGTCCCGCAGGAGATTCTGGACAACCTGATGCACATTGTCATCAGCCATCACGGCCTGCCGGAATTCGGGGCGGTCAAGGTGCCCGCCACGCCGGAGGCCTTTATGGTCCACTACATCGACAACCTCGACGCCAAGATGAACCAGACGACCATGCTGATTGAAAATGACCCGGGCGAGGGAAACTGGACCTCCTACCAGAAGTCGCTGGAAACCAAACTTTACCGCAACCGCGTCCTCGAAACGGAATAAACGGCTTTCTTTCCTCCCAACGGCAAAAGAAAAACACAGCAACCACAGATTGCGCAGATTTCACAGATTGCTTGAACCCTTCTTACCCAGTTCAGGATTGTGATTCAGCGGCAGGGCTCCCTAACAAGAAAATTGCTGCCTGCCCGGCATGATTTTGATACAGTGACGTCCTCTGCGTTTATGAAAAAAGGAGAAATGCCGGATGAATCCGCATGACAGTTGGGCTCATGTTTACGACCTTGTCAATCAGGAGAGTTTCGGAACACTATATACACGGCTTTGCTCCGATACAAATCATCTGTGCCAACAGTTGTGTCAGCAAAGTCCGGCAGGACGGGGTACCTGCAGCATTCTGGACATTGGAGCCGGCACAGGAAGAACCGCGATTCCTCTCGCTCAACAGGGACATCGGGTAACAGCAGTTGAACCTTCTGTTCCGATGTGTGAGGAAATACGCAGAAAGGCGGCCGGCAAAGACTTTGAGAAGAATCTGACCATTGTTTCAGAACGGATACAGGATTATCAGGCCAAAGAAAATGCTTATGGCCTTGCTCTTTGTCTCTTTACTGTGATTGCATACATCACAACAGAAAATGACTTAACTCGGACTATCCAGACCATATCGAGGACTCTCAAGTCAGGAGGACTCTTTCTGCTGGATATTCCCCAAATTGAGCTGTTTCGGCCTGATCAATCCTATCAAACACAGCAACTGCAGAGGAAAGTCCATATTGCACGACAGCTAAATGAAGAGAATTTGTACTTCTATGAAGAAAACGCACAGATTACAATCGGGCAGAAAACCATTCGATACACAGATTCCTTTCTTTTACGACGCTGGTCTGATGAAGAAATAATCAATCTGTGCGAAAACAATGGGCTGATAAGCCAAGAAGACCAAAATCAATTTTTAAGAGAAAGATTTGGATGGACGGGAGCCGCTTATTACTTGTTCCGGAAAACATGAACAATCAGTACAAGACAAAAAAGGCCGGCAACCGTTTTTTTCAACCCGCATCCGGCATCCAATTCGTTCCTCTGTTCCAAAGTCGGCTGGTTGAAAGAAATCCCCCGCCGGCCCCTATTCTTTTCCTCTTTTGCTTCTCCCTTCGTTTCCGACACCCGGGCGCAAAGCCCGGCGAAATGAAACGCTTCTTTACTTTTTTCTGATAACTGGTCACTGATGACTGTTGACTGATAGCTGATGACTTCTTTTGCTCCCGCCCCTTGCTGGTTGATTTTCGAGATTGTTTAACTTTGTGCTTTGAATTTCCGCCACCGCTGGAAGCCGGCCGCCGGCTTCTCTATTCTTAATTCTTCCCTTCCCCAATCTGTGTAATCCGCGCAATCCGTGGTTAAATAAAAATCCGTACAATCTGCGAAATCCCTCTCTCGGAAGGGTTTCAGTGACTCGGATTCAAACGGCTGCGGACGTATGTGAAGATGTGCTCAACGGCCCGGCGGACCTCGGGAGTCTCGGGCAGAAAGGCGGCGATTTTGTCCAGATACTGCTTGTCCAGAATCCGCACCAGTGCGGGGCCGAAATTGATGTCATACACCCAGCCCAGCAGGACCATCTGGGCATCGTGGAGCGTTCGAATCTGCCGATAATCCACCAGCTGCCCGCTGAAAACGGCCTTCAGCACGTCCGGGCTGACAAACGGTTCGTCGGCAAACTCCACCTCCAGGTCGAAATGCTTCGGGTCCCGGTAATAGCGGGTGAAGTTGTCAATCAGAAGCCCGAGCACGTCGAGTTTGTCGGCATCGCGCACAAGTTTGCAAAAGTAAGACGAGCGTTCCTCCAGTTCCGACGGTACCGTCTTGGCGCCGTGCCAGCGGACGGCGTCCAGCAGAATCTTCTTTTCCGGTTCGTCGAGGCCTTCCAGTGTGCCGTTTTCGCAGAGCACCTGACAGCCCAGCAGGCCGTGATCGCAGCTTTTGGGGTCTGCGTAGGTGCGGTATCGGCGGAACTGCTCAAACCGCCCGACATCGTGCAGCAGGGCCGCCGCCTCCGCCAGAAGGCCGTCGGCTTGACGGACCTTCAGACCGTGCAGAATATAGCGCATCTCCTGACAGACGCGGGCGGTGTGCTCCTCTTTAAGCCGGATGTGCTTGTCGAGATACGCATCCTGCCCGCCGGTGTAGAATCCGCCGACATACTCGGCAAACCATTTTTTCAGTCTGTTCAGCTGTCCGCTGTCCACAAGTCGTCCGCCTTTCCTGCAAAGGCGGGGATTGTACCACGGTTCAGGCCGGTTTTCTACTCCCAAACCGGCGGTTTCGAAACCCGTCAGGAGACGGCTCGTGCAGCCGGACTTTGCAGGCCTGCAAAGTCGCGGACCTTTCGGGCGGCGGTTTTGGGCTGGCTGATGTTGCACGGCCCGGCCACACAGCCGCCGGCACAGCTCATCACTTCGACGAAATTGGCCCCTCCGGTGCCGCGGGCAGGCAGGAGGGACAGGAGTTTGAGCGACTTTTTGTCCAGCCCGTCGATGAGCATCGGACGGACGGCGTCCGGCTCCGGGCTGACGGTGCGAAGGGTTTCGGCCACGCCGCCGCTGACGGCAAAGACGCGGGCCTGGGGCAGCGGGCTTTCGGTCCATTCCGCGGGCGGACAATCGGCCAATTCAATCCCGGCCGCCACGAGCATGGCTCCCAGCTCATCGGTGGTCAAGACATAATCGATGTAGGGGTTGTCCGCGGCCTCACGGCGCTTGGCGATGCACGGGCCGATGAAGACCGTCAGCATATCCGGCTGCTGCTGTTTGACCTGCTGGGCCGTAAAATGCATCGGCGAGGGCGTCTGGGAGACAAACGGAGCCAGCGCGGGGATGTGCTTGCGGACGGCCTGCACATACGCCGGACAGCAGCTGCTGGTCAGAAAGGCCTGTCCGGCGCCTATCTTCTCCTGCAGCTCGCGGCTTTCGTGCCGGGCGGTCATCTCCGCTCCGGCGGCCACCTCCACCACCCGGGTAAAGCCCATTTTCAATAGAGCGCTGACCAGTTTGGAAAACTCCTGAGGAAACTGGCCGGCCACGGCCGGAGCCAGCAGCGCGGCGACGGGCTTTTGCTGGCGCAGTCGGCGGATTACATCCACTATCTGGGAGCGCTCGACAATTGCGGCAAAGGGGCAGGCCTGCAGGCACTTGCCGCAGTCGATGCATTTGTCCTCGTCAATCTGTTCGTGACCGTCCGGGCCCTTGCGAATCGCCCCGACGGGGCAGACCTCTTCGCAGGGAATCGGCACATAGACGATGGCGTGGTAGGGGCACTGCTGGAGACACAGGCCGCAGTTGACGCACCGTTCTTCGTCGATTCGGGCCCGGCCGCTGATGATTTGCACCGCCTGTTTGGGACAGTTGGTTACGCAGGGACGGGCGACGCAGCCGCGGCAGACATTGGTAACGTAGTGGCGTCCTTTCAGACAGGCGCTGCAGGCCTCGTTGATGACGGTCAGAATCGGACCGCTTCGGGGCCGGGATTCTTCAGCACGCCGGACATACTCCGACAGCGGCGTGCACTCGTCCGTTTCATCCTGCGTGCTGTATCCGAGAACAGCCATCAGCCGGTATCGGGTAATCGCACGGGATTTGTAAATGCAGCAGCGCGTGGGCGTTGACCCCTTCGGGAAAAGTTTGACCGGCAGGGCATCGATTTCTTCGGCCAGGCGGCCCCGAAAGGCCAGCGCCGCTGTTTCAATCAGAAGCCGCCGTTTGATTCGCTGAACATTGTTATCGCCGTTCATATCTGCTCCATGGGTTTGCGGGCAGTCTGCTGTTTAAGGGTTTCGATAATTTTTTCCGCTGTGGCTTCGGCAATCACGGTTGAGCCGATCTGCACAAAGGGGGCTCGGCCGTACTGGCCGTCTTTGCACAGCCCCAGGCAGGAGGAGCCGACAATCTCCACCGGCCTCGAGCAGGCCGACTCAATCTGCTCCTGAAGCGAAAGCAGATATCCGGAGCCCATCACATAGCAGGTCGTTCCCGTACAGATGGTAATCGTAAGCGGTTTCATACCCCTGTTCCTTTCCGTTCTCAAATGAATTCAATCGAGGCCTGTTTCATATATTTTTCATTGAGCAGCGAGACAATCCGCCGAATCAGGTTGCGGCGGATATCCAGCTCCACCGGCAGATTCGGGTCCTGATGGGCCTCGTTGATTTTGGTTCCGACGACAAATTCAATCTGGTCGCTCTCGAGCAGAATATTCATCAGCCGCACGGCGGCGTTCGGCCGGCTCGTGTCGGGCTCCTGATTCTGTTCGAGCAGCTGAGCGGTTCTGGACATCGTCAGCGTGCCTTCCGTAACCAGGTCCACCCCTTCGAGCGTCGAGACGGGCGGAATCTCTGGGTCCAGGAAGCTCAAATCCACCCGGACGGTTCGGCCCAGTTCCCGCGCAATGAGGTTGGCGGTTGTGCCGCCGCAGATGACCTTGCGTCCGTCGAATTCGGCGACTCGGGCCGCCAGCTGGGCATCCTTTTTGCGGTCAATCGGAGGCCCGGTGACCACGAGCAGCTTCCGGGGCCGGCGAAAATAAATCACAGCGCAGCTGATGTCGTCCTGGGCCTGGAACTGGTCCTGGCGGAGGGCCTCCGTCACGGCCGCGCGGCAAAGCTGTCGCGCGGAGATGTTCGGCAGACGGCGAATCTGTTCGCGGAGAAACAGAACGGCTTTTTCCGCCGTCCAGCCCAGCGGGGTGCGCGGGCGTCCCATCCCCGCCTGGGACAGGCCGTCGGAAAACAGCACCAGACGCATCTCCCGGCGGGCCTGAAAGGCGCTGTAGAAAAGCGGACGGCGCCCGAGATGAGCCGTTTCGATTTCCATCGGTTTTTTCTCCAGCGGCAGGACGGTCGGTCCCTCCAGCAGAACCGCCGGCGGATTGTCGTATTCCATCATCCGGATACGGCCGTCCGGGTGAATATCGGCAATGGTGAACGTCGAGTAGCCGATTTTTCGTTCGCTGCAGACCGGCAGCGTGGACATAATCACACCGGCGGCCTTGCAGATGTCCATATCCGAGCGGACATACTTGAGGGCCATCGTGGCCGTCAGGGTTGCCAGGACATTGGCCTTGATGCCGCTGCCCAGCCCGTCGGCCAGCACACAGACAATACGGCCCTCGTCCGGGTCCCGCTGGGACAGAAAGACATCGCCCGGGGCCCCCTGGCCGTGTTTGTTCTGCCGTGCACAGTCCACTTCGATGAAAAAACGGTTGTTCATGGTTCATCCGAAGGCCGCGGTTTGGCATCCGCGGCGGGCTGAAACATCTCCACAATCGAATTCAGAATCACTTCCGACTCGGCGGCATTTTCTCCCAGTAGATAGGCGATTTTCTGAACGGTTTCGAGGTTGCGGGAAATGACTTCGCGCGCCTTGTTGATAATCTGTTCTTTCCGGACGGTCGGCAGCGTCACATCCTGAATGATGCCGCCGATGCGCCGGTGTTTTTCAATCGTAAAAAGGGTCACGTGGTAGATGGTTTTTCCGACCTTGACTTCTTTTTCGAGCGTGGCGGCGCCGCTTTGAAGCACCTGCGCAAACAAGTCGGCGAACGGAACGATTTTGTGCAGGGCGGCGCCGGTCAGATGCGGCCGTGCTTCATAAGCCCGGACCGCCTCCGGGCCCATCAGTTCGGAGAAGCGCCGGTTGCTTTCGAGAATCTGCAGGTGTTCATCGACAATGACAACCCCGGAGGGCATAGCCCGCAGCAGGGCATCGGCCTGTTTCTGGGCCAGCTGCCGCATATAGCCCATGCACATCGTTTCCTCCGCGCGTCCGTCCAGCAGGGCCTTGGCAAACTGTCGGCAGCTGTCATAGCCGCACCCGCCGCAGTTCAGTTCGTCTTCCGGCCCGAATTTGCCGACGCGCTTGAGGGCTTCCTGTATCTGTTCAGGGGGATAGCAGCTCTGCCGGACCGGTTCGAGCCGCCAGCTGTGTTCGATGGCCAGACCGGCGGACGGCTCAGGCAGGCCCCGGCGGTTTTCGAACGTGTCGATAATCCGTGTTCGTTTGACGATAGTTCGGCCCGGATTGCTGATTTGCGGGCCGTTGATGCAGCCGCCCTCACAGGCCAGCAGTTCCAGAAAGAGCGGTTCCTGTCCGCCGAGCTCCTGAAGGTCTTCGAGGGCCCTTTGGATGGCGGACATCCCGCTGAAGGCCATCAGATGCCGGCTGGTGACCGGGCTGTTGGAGCGGATGCCGGCCAGCATCCCGCCGTCAATCGGATACAGCGAACCATCCCGGGCCAGGCGAGGGACAAAAGCATCCTCGGCTTCGGGCACTGCGGATGCCGGGTCAATGCCCTCTTCCTGAAGCCACTGGCGAAGTTCGCTGAAGGTCAGGGCCACATCCAGCAGGTCGGGGTTTCGGTCGGATTCGATTTTTTTGGCTATGCAGGGGCTGAAGAAAACGATGCCGATATCCGGTCCGAATTCGCGGCGGAGCAGTTTGCAGTGAGCCAGCACAGGGCTGAGCATTCGGCAAACGGCAGAGCTGTATTGCGGATAATACCGATGAATCAGCTCGACTACGACTGGACAGGCGGAGGAAATCGCCAGTCCCCCCTCGGTTTCCATCATCCGAGCGGCGGCGGCACTGACCTCTTCGGCTCCGAGGGCTGTTTCGCTGACGGCGGCAAATCCGAGGGCCTTGAGGGCCGCAGTCAGTTGGCCCGGCTGAATCTCCGGGAATTCGGCGGCAAAACTGGGGGCAATCGAGGCAATCACCTGCTTTTTCAGACGCAGGAGCATCTTGGCCCGTTCGAGGTCGCTTCGAATGCGTTTGGCGCCCATCGGGCAGGTCTGCACGCAGGAGCCGCACAGGACACACATCTCCGGCATTACGCTGGCGTGGCCATTGCGGATGTCAATGGCCTTGACCGGGCACTGCCGCAGACACTTGTAGCAGTCCTGGCATCGGGTTGTTTCCGTGTAAATCGGGTGAAGCGGATTCATCCAAATCTCCTGGCTTTACTGCGGCCCCGCAGCAAGATGATGCCGAATCAAATCAATCACAACGCCGGGCTCGGTGGTTTGGTAGAGGGTGCCGTTAATGGTTATATTGGGTCCGTTTTGGCACTTTCCCTGACAAAGCACACCTTTTAACTGGACCTGGTTTTCCAAACCGTTTTCTTTCAAATAGTTCTGAATGAAAGACAGGGTTTTTCCGTTGCCGCGGCTAAAGCAGCTGCTGCCCATACAAAAAACCACTTCGATAGGTTTTTTCAGGTCTCTTTCACTCATCATTTCTGATACGTCTTTTCGTCAAAAATGTGTTATGTATTTCACAATATTATACAAATATAGAATAATTATTTCAATAGACAATTTATTTTATGTGATATTTATCACATCTATTGGGTTCTGTGCGAAAAATATATAGAGTATGTCTTATTTTTTCTCCTCTTTCTGATTGACAAAAAACAGATGTCTGTGCTATGAAATCCCATCAAAGACATCTTCTCGCCTGAGAATCCTTTTCGGAAGGGAAAAATCATGAAAAAAACCGTCGTTTTGTTAGGAATATCCTTTCTTTTTGTCCTTTCCTGCAGCCGAACTTCTCAGAGAACCCAGACGTCCGACGGCCTTTCTCCGGCGTGTCTGCGCTGCGAGAGCCGAATCGACCCGCTGGGAATCGATGTGCTTGGCCCGCGGCTTTCGTGGACTCTGCTTTCTGAGCAGCGCGGACAGGTTCAGACCGCCTATCAGATTCAGGCCGCTTCCAAACTGCACCTGCTGAAAGACGGGCGGGCGGACCTGTGGGACAGCGGCCGGGTGGAGAGCTCTCAAACGTTCGGAATCGTCTATGCGGGCAGGAAACTCGAAAGCGGGATGGACTGCTGGTGGCGCGTTCGGGTGTGGGATAAAGACGGACGCGTTTCGGACTGGAGCCGGCCGGCCCGCTGGACGATGGGCCTGCTGGAGCCGACGGACTGGTCGGCTCAATGGATTGGTCTGGATATGCAGACGGAGCCCCAGCCGGCGCCGGCGGTGATTCAGAAGGCCCGCTGGATTTGGTCGGACGCCGGGGCCGCCGGCGGGACGGAGCCCGGACGGTGTTTTTTGCGCAAAACGTTTGACCTGCCTGACGGATGGGCGGTCAAGTCCGCGACAGCCTGGATGACGGCGGACGATTCGTTTCAGGCCTTTCTGAACGGACACATTCTCCGCTCTTTCGGGGATCACCGCACCGTTTATGAGATTACGATTCGGGATTATCTGCAGACGGGGCGGAATGTCTTGGCCGTCTCGGCGTCCAACGGCGGGCAGGAGCGCAATCCGGCCGGTTTTCTGGCGGCGGTCCGCATCGAAACGGTGGACGGGCAGGTGCTGGAGTTTGTGAGCGATGACAGCTGGAAAGTAACCAAAGAGTCGGTTGACAACTGGCAAAAGCCGTTGACGGATGATTCCGGCTGGTCGGCGGCGGCCGTCGTCGGGACGTTCGGCGATGCCCCGTGGCAGGAGAGCCGCGTGCAGGTGCGCACGCTTCCGCCGGCCCGGTATCTGCGGCACCGCTTTTCTATGGAGTCCAAACCTGTGGAGAAGGCCCGTCTGTATGCGACGGCCCTTGGGATTTATCAGCTCTATCTGAACGGGCAGCGCATCAGTTCGGACTTTCTGTCCCCCGGCTGGACGGATTACCGAAAACGGATTTATTACCGCACCTACGATGTGACGGAACACCTTCGCAAAGATGCAAATGCGCTGGGGGCGGTTCTGGCCGACGGCTGGTATGCGGGCTATGTCGGCTGGGGAATGAACCGCCACCACTACGGCACGCAGCCGCGTCTGAAACTCCAGCTGGTGATTGACTACAAGGACGGCACGCGTCAGGTGATTGCCTCCGGCCCCGATTGGAAGGGCGCCACGGGTCCGCTTTTCTATGCGGATTTGCTTGCGGGTGAAGGGTATGATGCGCGGCGCCGGATGCCCGGCTGGGCCGAACCGGATTTCGACGAGCGCAGCTGGCAGCCGGTCAGTGTCGGCGGACAGCCGGTTGAGCCCCTTGTTCAGGCGGCGGTCTCGGAACCGGTGAAGATAATTGCGGAAATAAAACCCGTTTCCGTCAGTGAGCCGGCCAAGGGCATCTATGTGTTTGATATGGGGCAGAACTTTGCCGGTGTGGTGCGGCTGAAGGTCAAAGGCAAACCCGGTCAGCGCATCGAGATTCGCCACGGTGAGCGGCTCAATCCAAACGGAACCGTTTATACCATCAATCTCCGCACCGCCGCCGCAGAGGATGTGTACATCTGCGAGGGCACAGGCGAGGAAATCTGGCAGCCGATGTTTACGTTCCACGGCTTTCAGTATGTCGAAATCACCGGCCTGGACTATCGGCCGGGCCTGGATGCCGTCACGGGGCTTGCTTTCAGCAGCGATACACCGGTTGCCGGCCGGTTTGAATGCTCCGACCCGATGGTCAACCGGCTTTATTCAAATATCACCTGGACCCAGCGAATGAACTTTATCGATATCCCGACGGATTGTCCGCAGCGGGATGAGCGGCTGGGCTGGACGGGCGATGCGCAGGTCTATATCCAGACCGCTTGCTATAACAATGATGTGCAGGCCTTCTTTACCAAATGGCTGACCGATTTAACGGATGCGCAGCGTCAGGACGGCCCGTTTCCTCGCTACGCCCCGCCGATTCGAAGCGGAGGGGCCGACGGCGGGCCGGCCTGGGCGGATGCAGGCGTCATCTGTCCGTGGACGATTTGGCGGATGTACGGCGACCGGCGGATTCTCGAAACGCACTATGAGGCGATGAAGCGGTTTGTGGAGTTTACCAAAAACCGATCCACGGAAGACCTTCTGCCGCCCAAACAGTTCCATTGTTTCGGCGACTGGCTTCATATTGATGACCCGACGCCCAATGAAGTGATCTATATGGCTTATTTTGCTAACGCCAGCCGGCTGCTGTCGCAGATGGCGGAGGTTCTGGAACGGCCGGAGGATGCCCGCACCTATCGGGAGCTGACGGAAAAAATCTGCCGGGCCTTCCAGAAGGCGTATGTCAAGCCCGACGGACGCATCGAAGGCGACTCGCAGACGGCGTATGTTCTGGCGATTGTTTATGACCTGCTGACGCCCCGGCAGAGGGAACGCGCCGCCGCCCATCTGGTTCGGCGGATTCAGGAGCGAAACGGGCATCTGTCCACCGGCTTTGTCGGCACCAAAGACCTGATGCTGGCCCTGGCCCAAATCGGCCGCAACGACCTTGCTTACCAGCTGCTCCACAACGAGACGTTCCCGTCGTGGGGGTTCTCCATTCGTCAGGGGGCGACATCGATTTGGGAGCGGTGGAACGGCTGGACGCCCGAAGAGGGCTTTGCCGACCCCGGGATGAATTCGTTTGCACATTATTCATTCGGGGCGGTCGGGCAGTGGCTCTTTGAGCAGGTCGGCGGCATCCAGCCGCTGGAGCCCGGATTCGGCATCATTCGGATTGCCCCGCAGCCCGGCGGCAAACTCACCTGGGCCAAAACAACGTATGAATCCGTGCGCGGACGCATCGTTTCAAACTGGTCTGTCGAAGGAGATCGGTTTGTGCTGGATGTGCAGATCCCCGCCAATACAACGGCGGAGGTTTCTCTGCCTGCTCGAAAAGCCGAGCAGGTTCGCGAAAGCGGGCGAAGCCTGCATCAGGACGAATGCATTCGGATACTCGGACTGCAGGACGGACGGCTGACGCTTTCCGTGCCGTCCGGACGGTATCAGTTTACTGTGGAACCTTATAAGCCATAGGAGAGGTTGTTATGCCTACGGTCAAGGATGTGATTGTTCGAAAGCCGACCGCCGAAGAAGCCAAAACGTGCAAAACCTGGCCGACCTGGTCCTGTCCGGTCAGCGAGTTTGAATGGGAATACACGCAGACGGAAAAGTGCCTGATTCTCGAAGGCAAAGTGACGGTCACGGACAACCCGGACAGCGGGCGTTCGGTTTCCTTCGGCCCGGGGGATTATGTCGTCTTCCCTGAAGGGCTCAAATGCATCTGGAAGGTGACCGCGCCCGTGCGCAAGCACTACGATTTTGACTAATCCTGCAGCCGAGTTCTTACCGGGCGGACGCCTTCGTACACATCGACTTTTTGGATGGTGCCGTCGGGGTTAAACCGCATCGGCGAGATGCAGGTTTCGCGCTTGTAGCCGCTGCCGTCGGGAATCGCAAACCGGTGGTAGGCGATATACCATTCGTCCTTGCCCGGCACCTGGACGACGGAGTGGTGTCCGGCGCCTTTGACCAGGTCCCTGCCCTGCAGAATCGGATTTTCGGCGGCCTTTTTGAACGGCCCCAGCGGAGAATCGGAGGTCCCGTAGGCGACGCTGTAGCGCGGGTCGCGGGTGTCATATTCCGACCACATCAAGTAATAAATGCCCTTGCGTTTGATGACAAAGGGGCCTTCGTTGTAGTTGGGCGGGGTGATTCGCTGCACCGCCGATTCCTCAAACGAAATCATATCCTCATTGAGTTTGACGGCGTAGCACTGCCCCTGTCCCCAGTACAGATAGGCCGCCCCGTCGTCATCGATGAAAACCATCGGGTCGATGGCCTGTCCGCGGTATTTGCCCTTGGGCACCAGCGGTTTTCCCAGCGGGTCGGTGTAGGGGCCTTCCGGTCGGTCGGCTGTCACTACGCCGATATTCTGGGCGGCGGAGATGTAGAAATAGTATTTCCCGTTTTTGAAGGCAATCGCCGGCGCCCAGGCATTCCGCTCGGCCCAACGGACATCCACACCCAGCCGCAGGATGACGCCGTGGTTTTGCCAGTGAACCAGGTCTTCGGAGGACATGCAACTGAAGGACGTTGCCGCCCAGCCCTCCGTGCCGTCTGTCGTGGGATACAGGTAGTATCGGCCGTTGAAGACGGCAATGTGCGGGTCGGCGTGATAGCCCGGCAGGACGGGCGGCGGCGGCAGCGGAAGCCGAACGGCCAGCAGGGCCTGCCCCAGCGCCCGGGGGATGGGCAGGACCGTCCCGTGCCGCTGGCCGCGCACCGGTTTCATCCGTTCGCTGATGTCCGTCCAGGTCTGAAAATCCTTCGTCTGCAGTGCTCCATAGCGCCCGTGGACGTAATAATCGATGTACATCACATACGCATCGCCGATGCGGCAGAGCGTCGGGCCTTCGGCTCGGGCCGTCAGAACGGGCTTTTCGAGCCGTTTGTACGGCCCGCGCGGGTCATCGGCGACCGCCTGATGAATCGGCCCCCAGATTCCCTTCTGCTGCATATCTCCTTCCTTGACCGTCAGGACATACCGCCCTTGGTGTTCGAGCAGCGTGGCGTCGATATGGTCAAACCCCGGGTCAAAGAGGATTTTCGGTTCGGAGAAGGTCTGGAAATCTTTTGTTGTCACATAATAAGTGCGGTTGTTCATCCGGTCGGGGGAAACGGTTTCCGGAAAGCGGCCTTCCACATCGGAGGACCAGACAATCAGGAACTCGCCGCGTTTGGCATCATAGAAAGTCTCCGGGGCCCAGCAGTTGCGTGTACCGGGTGTGTTTTCCATCAGGGGCAGCCAGCGCGGCGGCGTCCAGGTCTTCAGGTCTTGCGAGCGGGCATATCCGATGCCTTTGTCGTGCCAGCCCGTCGTCCAGACCAGATGGAAGGTACCATCCGGACCGCGGAGGATATGCGGGTCGCGCAGCAGGCCGCTGCCGACCGTCGGCTGAACAAAGACGCCTTCAATTTCGGTCCATTCCAGCCCGTTTTCGCTGACGGCCAGATGCAGCCCGTCCCCGTCGCCGCGGAAGGAGGTAAACAGATACATCGTTTCCGAATCCTGCGAACAGAATCCGCAGACCGCTGAAAACAGCCAGACAAAAACGGCGGCAAGTCGTTTGTCTTTCATCTTCGAATGACTCCCTTGTGTGTATTCTTTGTCTTCTTACAGAACGCCCAGGCGGGCCAGTTCATCTTGGCAGAGTTTGACCTGGTTGGGGTCGGTTAAGTGTTCGAGGGCCGCCCGCAGGTGGCTGACGGCCAGGCGCGGCTCGCTGAGGTATCGGCCGTACAGAAGCCCGAGCATCAGATGCACCTGTTCGCTGTGTTCAAACCCCCCATAGTGCTTCAGATATTTTTCATAGGCGCTGGCCGCCGGCGCCCAGCGTCCGGACGCCATCAGCTGATTGGCCACGTCGAGCTGGTTCTGCCGGCCGAGAACCTGCGTCGGGTCGGCGTCGAGCAGTTTTAGATAGACCTCGGCCGCGTCCGCCGCATCGTGCCGCCGCAGCAGTTCGGCAATCTCCTCCCGCAGCTGCTGAATGAAAGGATTCCGCGATTCCTCCCCCAGTTGTGTCTGTTCTCCTGCAACGGTCGGTACCGTTCGAACAGGCCCCGAAGGACCGAAGGCATCGTACCCGGCCGCCGCCAGATCGCGAAACCGGCGCCGGCGGTTCCACTGCCGCAGCATCGACCAGAGGTCCTGATGGTCCCCGTCCGCCAGCCGCAGAGCCAGCAGCCCCATCACCGCCGCAATCCCAAACAGATAACCCGCCAGGTGAGCATCATAGGCCACAGCGGACGCGGACAGCTTCGGCTCGATGATATTGTCCCAGACAATCATTTTGAAGACGATAAAATACAGCGCGCGAAACTCCGCCGTCCCGATGAAAAACATCCAGTACAGTACGGTAATCAGGGTGTTCGGGAAGAGAACCAGGTACGCGCCCGTGACCGCCGCCACCGCCCCGCTGGCGCCGAGGACCGGATTGGTATGCAGCAGAGCGTGTCCGAGTCCCGCAAACACCGCCCCACCGAGATACAGGCATACATAAGCAACATTGCCCAGCTTCTCATTGACGCTGTTGCCGAACAGATACAGAAAATACATATTCCCGAACAAATGGAGGATGTACATCTGCCCGCCGGCGTGGAGAAACGAATAGGTCACAAACTGCCAGATTTGCGGACGCTCCGGCCAGAGCATAAAGTTGTATGCCCACGGCCGAAGGTCAAAATACCGCGCCCCGCTGCGGGGATCCATCACCAAATGCATCGAAAGCAGATAGAAGAAAATGTTCAGACCGATCAGCAGATAATTGGCATACGGCGTCTGCCGCGGCCGCACGCTCGTGCCTATTGGAAGCAGCATGGGTTTACGATTCCGATTTCAGAATTCTTCGATTCACTTTCCTAAACCGGCATTGTACCTTTCCAGACAGACAGGAACAAGAGCAAAACCTGGAATGGATATTTTGAAAGCACCGCTCAGGGAAGGCCTTCGTATCAAAACCCCTGCTTTAATTTCGCGCAGGCGGGTCGATGCCGAGCAGGTGTCGGACGAAGAAATCCATTCGTTTTCGTCTGGCGTAGGGGGTTTCTCCGGCTCCGTGGCCCCCGCCGGGGATGACGAGCAGCTCGAAATCCTTGTCGGCCTTGATGAGGGCGTTGACCACCTGCATCGTCGAGGCCGGGTCCACATTGCGGTCCAGCTCGCCGACGGTCAGCAGGAGCCTGCCCGTCAGTTTGTGTGCGTTGGTGACGTTGGACTGTTCCTCATAATGCGGGCCGACCGGCCAGCCCATCCACAACTCATTCCACCAGATTTTGTCCATCCGGTTGTCGTGACAGCCGCAGTCGGCGGCGGCGGCTTTGTAAAAATCTCCGTGCGCCAGCAGGGCCCGCAGCGCACTTTGCCCGCCGGCTGAGCCGCCGTAGATGCCCACGCGGGTCAGGTCGAGGAACGGATATTTTTCGGCGGCGGCCTTCATCCAGGCGATGCGGTCCGGAAAACCGCTGTCGCCCAGATTTTTCCAGCAGACATCGTGAAAGGCCTTGGAGCGGTACGATGTGCCCATCCCGTCAATCTGGACAACCACGAACCCCAGTTCGGCCAGCTGCCGCTGGCGGGTCTGCCGGCCGAAGGCCTTGGGCACAAAGGCCCCCTGCGGACCTGCGTAGATTTCCTCCAGGACAGGATATTTTTCATTCGGGTCAAAGGCGGACGGCAGGATGAGGATGCCGTAGATATCGGTCTGCCCGTCGCGGCCTTTGGCGGCGAAGCGAATGGGCGGCTTCCAGCCGGTTTCCAGCAGAGCCGACCAGTCGGCCTCCTCCAGCCGGCAGATGAGCCGTCCGTCCGCCGCACTGCGCAGGTCGGTAATCGGGGGCAAATCGACGCGCGACCAGCGGTCCAGAAAGAAACGGCGGTCGGGCGAAAACTCGACCTCGTGGGTCCCGTCGCCTTCCGTGAGAATCTCAAAACCGGTTCCGTCAAAATTGACGCGGCAGACGTGAACATAATACGG
The DNA here is from genome assembly GCA_029552545.1 of Planctomycetota bacterium. Classification (GTDB taxonomy): domain Bacteria; phylum Planctomycetota; class Phycisphaerae; order Sedimentisphaerales; family Anaerohalosphaeraceae; genus JAHDQI01. The sequence continues at coordinate 9,117 of JAKPDO010000051.1, read as the reverse complement.
GTCCTGCTCGGGGCGGACGCCGCCGGCTTCCAGCCAAATCTGCCGCTTTTCAACATCCACTTCGACGACACGCCGGACGACCCAGGGACCCTTTGTAATCTGATTTTTCAGACGGCCTTCGGCAGCATCATACAGATAGAGATGATTCCAGCCGTCCCGCTCGGACATCCAGATGATTTCCTGGGTCGCCTCCAGATAGCGGAAGAAGTATTTGCCGGCGTAATCGATAAAGGTCGGACTGGTTTCTTCGATGACGGTCTGCACTTGCCCGTCTTCGGCGCGGACGGCCAAAACCCGCAGGATCTGATGGCCCCGCTGATTGTAGCAGAACAGAAAGCGTTTGGAGTCGGGCTGCCAGCAGAAGTCCGTGAGGGACCAGGGATTGGAAAAGAGCGCATCGGAAATTGGGATTTGTTTTCGGGATTCGATGTCGAACAGACAGGGACTGTCGCGGTCGATTTCATCGCCGGGTTTGGCATAGGAGAGGGTGTGCAGTTTGGGCTGGAGCTGGTCTTCGGGAGAGGATTCAATCAGGTGAATTTTGCGGTCAAAGCCCTTGCGGGTCCGGACGGCGGCCAGCCAGCGGCTGTCGGGCGACCAATAGACCTGCCGGGTGTAGAAGTGTTCCGCCGTGCCGTCCGCAGTCAGCGGTGTTTCGGTGCCGGTTTCGGCTTCCTGCAGGAAAAGATTGTGGTCGCGAACGACAATGCGATATTTGCCGTCCGGGGAGCGCAGGGGCGACGGCTGAGACCGGCGGCTGTCACGGACTTTGGGCTCGGCCAGCAGGTCGGGGGTGATTTCGGCAAGGGCTTCATCGGACTGGGCGATAAAGACGGCCAGCGGACGGTCGTTCGGGTCGACAGCCAGCCAGACATGGCCGACATAGGTATGCTGGCGATGCTCCTGACCGGGCGCCAGGTCGGCATAGTGCTGCCGGCGGCGGGCGGTATCCACCCAGTAAAGCCGGACGGGCCGGTCGGTGCGGTTTCGGAAGACAATGAAGGTCTCCTCCTGACTGTCCTGACTGGGCCGGATGTCCGCCTCGGGCCCGAGCACTTCCGCCGGCCCCTCCTGCGGCGGGCATTCCTGAAGGACATACGTATTTAAATCGCACCTCCAGGTTTTCCCAAAGGCGGAAAAAGCAAGGGTACCGTCATCATCCGAAAGACGGATTTGTCCGAAGGGCAGACGCTGCGGGTCCACCTGTCCTCCCGACACCTGCGCAAGGGCCTCCGCCAGACGGGCATGGTCAAAGGCCTCCCGCCGGTAGCCGCGGAGGGCATGAACCCGGATGAACTCTTTGCGCCCGTCCGGCAGGTCATTGCGGTACCAGAACTGACTGCCGCCGTCAAACCAGTACGGCACAACCTTCTCTTTGAAGACTTTGCCGCTTGTGATTTGCTCGATTGCCAGAGCCCGCCGATATTTTTCTTCCAGAGTCTGTGCGTTTCCGAGTGTCATCAAGAACAGAAAACCGGTCAAAAAAATCTGTTTGTATAAAGGGGTCATAATTGCGAATCAAAACGTCGGTTGGATTCCTGCCTGCTGAAGGGATTGTTCGAACAAGTCCAACACTCCCAGCTGAGCGGACCATTTTTTTAAATACGGTATGTCCAGATTCAGCGTCTGGACTTTCAAAACGCCGAGAATATCCTTCCATTGCTGATCGGATGTGCAGCCGCCCTGCCGATACCAGCGAAGTTTGCTGAGGATCACATCTTCCGCCGTCGCCAGGTAAATAGGCCGCGGCTGCTCTTCCGAAAAAGTATCCTGTCTTCTTCGCTGAAAAGCCGTCCAATCAAACGGCTCATTTCTCAAGACAAAAATGTCCACTTTGAGCATCGTCTGCAGATGAATCAGATTCAAAGATGTTTGCCGGGCAATGGCCTGTTCGGCTGTTTGAGGCGAAATATAAAAAAACGGTTTGAGGGCCGCCGCCAGAGGTTCAACCTGATGCATCCGGATGTCGGCCACCAAACCAATATCGAGGGTCGCTCTGGCTATGCCGTACGCAGAACTGGCTAAAGAACCGCCGATGTAATAGGAAATCCCCAGCATCTCAAAGACCCGCAGCAGCGGCTCCAGTGTCAGCATGTGTTCATTGGATTTCATCGGCTCGGCTGCTCCCAGAGGGCTTGGAGTGCGTCCGCCAGCGTGCGGCCGTAATGAAGCTCAACAAACTCCAGCAAAACTCGGCGTGCAGGCCAGTCGGGATGGCTCCGCTGAATGGCTCGCCGGGACAGCTGAATCGCAGTCTGAGACAGAGAACATGCCAGGGCCAGTCTTTGCGCAACGCCGGCCTGTCGGATTTTTTCAATCCAGACCTCCTCGAATTGACCGGGTGTGTCAGGTGACTGCGTCTGCATGGTTCTTATCCCTGCTGAAGGACCTGGATGCAGCGGGCGCACAGGTCCGGATACTCGCTGTTCTGACCGACGGAGGGCCAATAGTTCCAGCAGCGCTGGCATTTGGGATAGGGGCTTCGGTCGGCGGCAACCCGGAGGGCCGGACCCTTTTCGACCGTGACGCCGCTGACGATGCACAGCGAGGCGAAGGTCTGGGCGCCGAGCTGCTCCAGAAGAGCATACTCCTCTTCGGGCACGGTCAGGCGGACCCAGGCCTCCTGGTTGGAACCGATGACCTGGTTTTTCCGCAGGGGCTCGAGGACGCGAAGGACTTCGTCGCGCAGGGCCAGAATCTTCTGCCATTTGGGCTCGTTAGCTTCCCAGGGAATCGACGCATCCGGCTGCGGCATCCCGGCCAGATGAACGCTGTCCAGCGGTTCGGATTTGAAGGGGACGGCCGCCCAGGCCTCCTCGGCCGTATGCACCAGAATCGGAGCCAGCATTCGAACCAGCGCATCCAGAATCGCATACATCACGGTCTGTCCGCTGCGCCGGCTGCGGCTGTCGGTTCCGTCGCAGTACATTCGGTCCTTCAGGACATCCATATAGATGCTGCTCATCTCGACGACGCAGAAGTTGTACAGGAGCGAAAAGACCCGGTGAAATGCAAAGTCTTCGTAGGCCTGCCGGACCTGGATGATCAGCTTCTGGAGGGCCTCCATCGCCCACTGATCCAGCGGCAGCAGGTCGGGATACGGCACCGTCATCTTCGCCGGGTCAAAGTCCTCCAGATTGCCCAGCAGATAGCGCAGGGTGTTTCGAATCTTCCGGTAGGCCTCCTGGAGACGCCCGATGAGCTCATCGCTGCATCGCATATCCTCCTGATAATTGACGCTGGCCACCCAGAGCCGCAGGATGTCGGCGCCGTATTTTTCAATTTCTTCCAGGGCGCTGACATAGTTGCCCGCGGATTTGGACTGCTTCATTCCTTTCTCATCGACGGTAAAGCCGTGCGTGAGGACCGTCTTGAACGGCGCTTTGCCGACCGCTCCCAGCGCCGGCAGCAGCGACAGCTGGAACCAGCCGCGGTGCTGATCGGACCCCTCCAGATACAAATCGACCGGAATGGGCCAGCCCGCCTTGACGGCGACGGAATGCCAGCTGCAGCCGGATTCAAACCACACATCGAAGATGTTGTCTTCCTTGTGCAGGTCGTCCCAGGAGAAACCCTCCGGCAGCGGGAAATCTTCGCCGAGGAGCTGGCGCGGGGAATCCGTAAACCAGCTGTCGGAGCCCTTTTGTCCGATATGGCGGGCGACGGCCAGCACGGACTGGCGCGTCAGGAGCACCTTGCCCTGACTGTTGGTAAAGGCCGGAATCGGCAGCCCCCAGGCCCGCTGGCGGCTGATGCACCAGTCCGGACGCGTCTCGAGCATGCCGCGGATGCGCTTTTCGCCCCAGGCGGGAATCCAGCGGACCTGTCCGATTTGTTCGAGGGCCATCTGCCGCAGCGATTTGCCGAAGGCGGCGGCGGGCTTGTCCACACTGATAAACCACTGCTCCGTGGCGCGGAAGATGACGGGCATCTTGCTGCGCCAGCAGTGCGGATAACTGTGAACGATTTTTTCCTCGTGCACCAGCAGGCCGATCTGACGGAGATGCTCGTTGACCACCGGGTCCACCTGCAGGACATTTTTGCCCGCCAGCCAGGCCGGCACGGTCTGATCATAGCAGCCGTCGTCCTGAACGGGAGAATAAACCGCCAGATTGTTGTTCAGTCCGGCCTGATAGTCCTCCTCGCCGTGGCCGGGGGCGATATGCACAATGCCGGTGCCGTCTTCCGTCGTCACAAACGTTTCATTGATGGCAAACCAGGCATCTTTGTCCGTCGGATTTTTCTCCACAAAGGGATGGCGGTACCGCAGGCCCTGAAACTCACTGCCGAGCCGCGAGGCGCTGACGGTGTAGGTTCCCTCCGTCAAGCCCGCAGCAGCCACAACCGCCTCCAGACGGCTCTTGCAGACAATCGAGGCCCATTTGCGGCCGTTCTTTGTGTACGACAGACAGACATACTCCAGATGCGGATGCAGCGCCACCGCCAGATTGGCCGCCAGTGTCCAGGGCGTCGTCGTCCAAATCATAAAGCAGACCGTGCTGTCTGCATCGGCCAAGCCCATCTGACGCACCCGAGCCGCCGACGGCTCCTCCAGCGGAAAATTGACGTAGATGCTCGGAGAGGCAATGTCCTTGTATTCGAGTTCCGCATCGGCCAGGGCCGTCTGACAGCCCACCGACCAATGGATGGGCTTGAGCTGCTTATACACCAGCCCGTTGCCGACCAGTTCCGCAAAGACTTCGAGAATCCCCTGCTCATACTGCGGCTTGAGGGTCAGATACGGATTGGCGAAATCCCCGAAGACGCCCAGCGACTGGAACTGCTTGGTTTGTAGCTTGACATACTTGCTGGCATATTTATGACACTGTCGGCGGATTTCGAGTTTGCTCATCGTGCGGGCGGCCTCGCCCAGTTCGGCCATCACCTTCACTTCAATCGGCAGACCGTGACAGTCCCAGCCGGGCACATAGGGACAGAGAAAGCCGCTCATCGTCTTGTACTTGACGACAAAGTCCTTGAGCACCTTGTTGATGACGTGTCCCATGTGGATATCGCCGTTGGCATACGGCGGGCCGTCATGGAGCACATACAAAGGCGCCCCCTGCCGGGCCTGGAGAATCTTGCCGTAGATGTCCTCTTTCTCCCAGGCCTTCCGCTGCTGCGGCTCGCGCTGCACGAGGTTGGCCTTCATCGCAAAACTCGTCTGCGGCAGATTTAACGTATGACGATATCCTGTTTTCTCTGTATCCGACATAATCGACCCTTAATTCAAAAGAAGGAACCAGTCTATCGTTTCACCCCCCTGCTGTCAAGAAAGACCGGCAAAACGACGAAAGGATGCGGTTTTTACAAAGAAACAAGGTATTTCTTGCCGTCAAGCCGGGTTTGGATTATAAAGGAAGCGCGGAAAGCCGGCAGCTGAACGGTTTTCAATCGTCCAAACCTGTTTCGGGAGGTATGCTTATGAAGCGAAGAGAATTTCTGGCGGCGGCTGGAATGACGACAGCGGCTGCTCTGGTCCGCCCTTCTTCCCTCTTCGGAGCTGCTGCTCCGACGCCTCGCAAAAAACGTCTGGTTCTGGTTGGAACCGGCGTACGAGGAATCTCGCTCTGGGGCAAATCGCTGGTCGAAAACCACGGCGACCGGCTGGAGTTTGTAGGGTTGTGCGACATCAATCCCGGGCGCGTAGCTTACGCCAAAACATACATCGGCGTCGATTGCCCCACCTTCACCGATTTTGAGCAGATGATGGACCAGACCAAGCCGGATACCGTGATTGTCACCACCGTGGACGGCACCCATCACGAGTTTATCGTCAAAGGCCTTGAAATGGGGGCGGAAGTCATCACGGAAAAGCCGATGACTATCGATGAGGACAAATGCCGCAAAATCCTCCAGGCGGAAAAACGAACCAAACGCAAAGTGCACGTCGGCTTCAATTACCGCTACGGAACACACTTTACAAAAATCAAGGAAGTTCTGGCAGCAGGCAAAATCGGCCGACTGACCTCCGTGGATTTCCACTGGTACCTAAACACCGACCACGGCGCGTCGTATTTCCGCCGCTGGCACGGCCTGCGCCGCTGCAGCGGAACCCTGCTTTTGCACAAGGCCACACATCATTTTGACCTGCTGAACTGGTGGATTGATTCAGACCCCATCGAAGTCCACGCCTTCGGAGCACTGGACCATTACGGCCGCAACAACCCCTTCCGGCACACGCACTGTCGAACCTGCCCGCACAAAGACAAGTGCAAATTTTACTGGGACATCACCAAAGACAAACACCTGATGAATCTTTACGTGGCCAATGAGAAATACGACGGCTATCTGCGGGATGCGTGTCTGTGGCGTCCGGAAATTGACATCTTCGACAAAATGGCCGTGCAGATTAAATACGCCAACGGCGTGCAGGTGAGCTATTCGCTGACCACATACTCGCCGTTTGAGGGCTGGCAGATTGCCTTTAACGGATTCGAAGGCCGGCTGGACAGCTGGGACGGAATCCCCTGGGAGAAGGGCCTGCAGATGCCCAGCCAGGAAGAGCTGCACGCCCTGGAGATGAAGCAGGACCTTCAGGAGGACCCGACCCAGTTTAATTCAATTATGGTTTCCCACAATTTCGGACCGGTGGAGCAAGTCAAAGTGCCCAAGATGTACGGCGGACACGGCGGCGGAGATGCACGGCTGCGCGAGCGGCTGTTTGTATCCCCGAATGCGCCGGACCCGCTGGGCCATGCGGCAGGCAGCCGGGATGGAGCGATGTCAATTCTGATTGGAATCGCCGCCCGCAAGAGCATCGACACCGGCAAGCCCGTGAAAATCAAAGACCTGACGGATTTGGAGCCGCAGGTCAAACGCATCCAGGCCGTCTAAGAAACTATAGATTCCACCAAACTCAAAGGCGCTGCCCTGCCGAAACATCCGGCAGGCCGCAGCGCCTCTGAGCTTTTTCAGAACGCCTTCAATCCTTGACAGTGAACGGCGGCCTTGCTAAATTACTATTGCGAAGGCGGGAAAGAAGGGTCATTCAGAGGGCCGACCTTTTTCTACCTTCCTCTTTGAAAAAAGGGCGTCAAGCAGACAGGAGACAGAAAGGAGAGGAAAAATGTCAGGTGTGAGGCGGGTTCTGTTTGGGTCGGTTTTCTTCAGTTTTTTCCCATCTGCTGGGTTTTTATCCGCCGGCTCAGAGGAACAGCGCAGCTGGATTTCTGCACTGCTGGAGGTTCTTTCCGCAATTTATGATTACGATACTTCACAGATTCCGGACGAGCCAAACGAGATTTTTGCGTTGCGAAACTCTCCATCTTCACGCGACCAAATGGCTTGGGCTCTGCTGAACTGGCTTCGGATGGAACTGGACCCAAACAGTCGGCCTTATGTGGAGGCGATTTATCCGGAAACTGCTCTTTTCTCCGCCAATGAGCCCACAGGTTCTCCAGATTCACTTCCGAAGGTAGAGACAACGGCTCTGCAAGAGAATCCGGAGCTGGTTGAGATTGTCGGCATACGAACCTTGGGAGGAGAATCGGAACCGATTGAAGAGCTGGCCGGACCCCTGGGGTCCTGTATTCTGGAGCCGAAGACTTACCGCATTACGTCTCTGCCTGTCCGGATTGAGGGGTATGTTGTGATTCCCGCCGGCACTCGGCTGATTGCTCCTTATGATCCGAATCTGCCGGTGATTGAAGTGATGCCCGGCGGGCGGCTGGACCTTGGCCGGGCGGCTTTTTATGAGGGGGACTGCCCGGCCGTGCTGCCGGCCGTGCGAATTGAGGCGGCAGAATCGAACAACTGGTTTGTCAATAACGCGGCAGGGATTTACGTGCATCGTGGGGCCGACCCGAAAACACGCATTGAGAACCTGATTATTACGCATTGTACCGCAGGGATTGTGCTCAACGAAACACTCGAGACACCGCTGCGCTGGGTGATTGCCGTAGGATGTTTTGACGGGCTTCAATTGTATGCTCCGGCGGCCGTTCAAGACTGCGAGTTTTGGCTCAACGGTTCTATCTTTTACGGGCTGCTTGGTTATGTCGGGACCGGCATTTATGTGGTTCCGGACATAAGTTCCTTTCCTGCCTTTACCGTAGAAATTGAGCGAACCATCCTTTATGAGGGGGATATCGGGCTTTATATTGACGAACCCTGGACAGACCCAAACACGACAGACCCAAATACATCTGACCCGAACCAACTGCCGGAAGTCCGCATCCGAGCGGTGAACAGCTGTTTTGCAAATAGTTATTTCTTTGGGATTTACCAACGGTCAGGCCTGACGGAGGCCGAGATTGTCCACAGTGCATTCTGGGGCAATCGTCGGCCTGTCAATTTCGAGGGTTCTTTTCCAGGATGCATTGGGCTGATGGCCGACCCCCTTTACAATTTCCCGCAGGAATGGGAAAAACTGTATATTCTGCCGGATTCAGAGCTGACGGATGCGGGGTATGGGATGGCCGACGATGGGACGGGTACGGCTCATGACCGGCCGGACACGGGGATTCTGGATATCGGCTGTCATTTTCCGGTTGGAGTTACGGGGACGTTCGGGATTCCGAGCAGTCCGGCCGACTTCAATTGGGACGGCGTTGTGGATGAGCAGGATTTGGCCCTGATGGAGGCGTGCATGGGGGCGACGGATGACCCGAATCGGGTGCGGATGGACCTGAACGCCGACAGCTGGGTCAATCTGCCGGATTTCGGGATTTTCGCAACGGATTACGGCTATACGGCCGACCCGAATCAGCCGGGGCTTCACGACCCGAACTGCGCCCGGTCGGATTTCAGCGGGGACGGGATGGTGAATCTGGAGGATTTGGCGATTGCGGCGGAGCACTGGCTGACGGCGGTTTTTGATGAAGGACGGCTGTGCGGGCTGTGCAACCTGTACAAGGACCCCAATACCCCCCCCGGCCGGCAGACAATTGACGACAGGGATAGGAACGCCTTTTGGGCCGAATGGGGGAAGGTGTATGCCTCCGACCCGAACATCCTGATCGAGCAGGAGGGAGGCCGGGTGTGGATTGGAATCGGTCAGCCCCAGCCGGCCTGGCGGATTTCCGCCTTTCTGGATGGGGAACACCTTGGGAGCTGGCAGACCGGGATGTTGGGGGTGCCGGTCTTTGAGGCGGATTTGACGCGGTTGGGTCCCGG
>JAKPDO010000049.1 GCA_029552545.1 Planctomycetota bacterium | reverse complement strand
TTTTCCTTAGGTGAAAATGAACTGAATCTTCGGCTGAAAGATGCCCTTTCCGAGCAGATTCTGTATGATGTGAATATCCTTCCCGGCCCGGCCGATGTCCAAATTCCCCCTTCGGCTTTTGAGGGGAAAAAGATGGCTGTTTTCTCCGCCGCTTCAGCTATGTTTGCGGAAGAGGAGCAAGAGCGATATGAGGCCGTTCTGAGCGAAAAGTTTGAGCGGGAGACTTATCGAGGCAAATGGATTCGATTTCTGGTGCTTCTGCCGGACCGAAGGGTGACAGCCACCTACAAAGAAGCGGTTTTTGCCGCCCTGGCAGCAATCGAAAAGCGGACATCTCCTTTGTCTTACATTGTGCTGACAGGAACAGAGGTCAACTACGACAATTTGAGATTTTCGCTGTGGAATACCTATGGGGTGAAAACCATTATCTTTTTCGGACATGCAAACAGCCATGTGGGGCGTATTGTCCAGAGATGGACACAACAGGTGGTCAGAGAAGGAGTCCAGCGGACACAAATCCAGTGTTATGCCAGAAGGGAAGGATATTTCCGGACTCAATACGAAAATGTTGGGATGGCTTCCTATACAAGACAAACCAGACCGGATGCAGAACCCCTCCCGGATGGGATGGATCAGAGAATATTTGATTTCTCTCGTCTGGTCAGGGGCGCCAATGACTACCCGTTTATCAAGGTGGATCAGATGTACGTCTTCGGCTGTCTGTCTGCACGCTACCCGGATATGGCGATTGCATTAGGCTGCAACAATCTTCGAGATCACTCATTCAAAGACATGCTGTATTGTGGATTTACTGAAGATGTCACGCAAAATAACGCAATATGGTTTCTTCTGCCGCGGCTTAGAAAGCTTTTATCGTTGGTAAATCAAGGACTGGTCATTTTTTTCAATGCTCTCGGAGAAGGAGATACAATTCCACAAGCCGTTTCTGTTCTTCAACAGCAGGATGTGGGTATCCGAGAAGCCCTGTTCGGAAAAGATGGGAATTTGAATAACACCCAGGGGCTTCTGGACAGAGATTCAACAGACGATGACACCCTAACTTTCTACGGATTAGGGTATGTCGGCAACAGACGATTTGGCTATTATGGAGCTCAACAATAACGTAGAGAGAGAAGAGGTTATCAATGAGACAAAAAAACATCTGTATAATAATTCTAATGGCTATAGCAGGCATGCTTGGGACTTGTTGTTTTATAGTTTGGCGATTGCAGACTCGTCTTTCTCATTATCAGGGAATCTTTCTGACTTGGGATGGTTGGTTTTCGTTGGACGAATTTAGAGGGCCGGGGACAGGGGATTTGGTGTGCATTGTCCAATATACATATAAACACTCTCCTCGATTTGTACCAGATGCGGAGGGATATGAATGGATATGCGCGGAACAGAAAGAAAAGATACTGAACCCGCCGATTTATTCTATTGTAAAGGTGTATACGCGACGGGAGGAAATCGAGCCGATTCTTAAAGGGCTGAATCAGCCGGAATGTCCGGCCTATTCTTCAAAGCATCGGGACTTTTATACCATTCAATCAGACCATTGCTTGGTTCTTCTATCGGTTTCCCGTCGGTTTGAAATGCCGGGTACCACGCATGCTGTGCGCATTCCGTATCTCTTAACAGAAAACGGTTATGCAGTCACCCCACGGGGAAAAGATAGTGGGCTTTACAGCATTCTGAGCGCGGCCTTGGAAGAATGGGATGCTCAGATGAAGGCCGAATGCGAAGAAAAAGAGAGCCGCGCAAAAAAAGCCGAGGCGGTCTATCGTCTCTTTCAGCAGGCCCGAGAGGTGGAAGAAGTGGATTATCCGGCTCTGTTTGAAGAGCTGAAAAAACTGGGAGTGGATTTCAAAGACCCCAATGAAATTCGCCGACTGATTGAAGGAGAAAAAGAAGTCCGACGTCAAATCGACCCTAATAACCCAGATTGGCAGCGATTTTTTTGATGGAGGCGTGCATGGGGGCAACGGATGACCCGAATCGGGTGCGGATGGACCTGAACGCCGACAGCTGGGTCAATCTGCCGGATTTCGGGATTTTCGCAATGGATTACGGCTATACGGCCGACCCGAATCAGCCGGGGCTTCACGACCCGAACTGCGCCCGGTCGGATTTCAGCGGGGACGGGATGGTGAATCTGGAGGATTTGGCGATTGCGGCAGAGCACTGGCTGACGGCGGTTTTTGATGAAGGACGGCTGTGCGGGCTGTGCAACCTGTACAAGGACCCCAATACTCCCCCCGGCCGGCAGACAATTGACGACAGGGATAGGAACGCCTTTTGGGCCGAATGGGGCAGCGGGTTCCGGCTGGAGGTATCCGTCTTGTTTTCGGACCCGAACGGCAGCCCAATGGAACCGAACATGTTATCCGGCCTGACGATTGTCCAAGTCAAGGACTATCCGATTTCTTCCCGGGTTTTTGTTCAGGTGGATGGGCAGCTGGCCGGTCAGACCTATCCGGACTGGGAGGGAGAGGTTATTTTTGAAATTCCCACCTACGAGTACAGCAACGGCGTCCATCGGCTGGCCGTGGGCGGCTATACCCCTCAAGGCGGATGCTGGCTGGTGCCGCAGACGGTGCGGTTTGATAACGTGATTTTCTATGCTTCGATTCCGCCGATGTATGAGCCGAACGAGCCGTACGAATTGTGCGGCTTTTTTGACGGGGCCTCGGTACGGGTACAGGCCGGTTCGGGAGAGGAAGCGGTTTATGAAGGCGGATGGTTTCGGCATCAGGCCCTATTCGCAGCGGCTTCGGAGGCGGCAGTGTCGATCGGCGGGGAAAAGGCCTCCGGGCCGACGACGCTTTGGGTGCCGCTGAGCAAAAACGTGGACATGAGCCGTATTGACCCCAACTCCTTCCGGGCGGTGATTATTGCACCTTTTGAGAGGGCCAACAGAGACTTTGAAATCTCAATAGCCGAGATTCGAGCCTGCCTTTTGTCAAAAGGGATTTCCTATATAGAATTGCTCGGCACAAATGCAAACTGGGATAATATTCAAACAGCCCTTTGCGGAAAAAATCTTCATTATGTTTACTGGATCGGCCATACTAACAGTCAAATAGGGGAAACAAGAAATCTCAGGCTTGAGGTAATCCGTGAGGGAACGCATCGGACAAACTTTAAGTGCTGGGACAAACGGAAATATTGGCCGTTCTTTGTAGAGAACAGGATTTTTTCCTGTAAGCGTTCCGATCGATTAATTTATCCGCCTGCACTTGACCCTCTTCCTTCAGATTGGGAGATTCGCGGTCGCAGTATGTGGTCTTTGGGGTTATGGAAAACCAAAACAATAAAAGAATTCTGGGCGATTGGGTGTGAGACAGGTTTGGAGTGGAAAAATGCGAATCAGGTAATGAATTACAACGACATGGCGTACGCCGTCGGCGCCCATTACCAAGATCAGCAGGGCAACTATGTCCATGTTTATATGGGGACAAGAACTCCAATCTGGTATGGATATCTTGTTGAACAGGCAGCGGATTTTCCCCATGCATGGGCCCATATCCTCCGGGCACATTCCGACAGAAATTTACACGATGCCCTCCTAAAGGGTCCGATCGGCTCCAACGAGTATCGAGCTGTTTGGGGAAGAGAAGGGATGGAGGAAAGGGCGATCCAATGGTGGCCGCTGTTTGCAAAATTGGACTTGATATATTGGTACTGAAAGGAATGGACCTTACAGGAAGAGAGCGGGATTGTATGAGAATCAGAAAACGGAATTGCCTGCTGCTTATGGGCGGAGCGCTGCTTGTTTTTTTTCTTGCGAAAATAGGCTGGCTTTTTGCCCAAAGGCCTTTGATTCAAACAGATTACGTGGCCGAATATAATGACTGGTCAAAACCGCCGGGATTCAAACCGGACGAGAACGCTGCCTTCCTTTACCAAAAGGCATTCGAAGCTTACGTGCCGAAATCAGATGAAGTTTGGGCTGTGGACCCTTTCTGTCTTCGGCCTCTGCCGGGGTCCATGATCGAATGGCTCAAAGCAAATACAGCGGCTGCCGAATATTTTCAGACAGCCTCTGACAAGCCGTACTACCGACCTGAACGCTTTTCCGAAGACGGGTCGATGGGCGGAATCCGGGTTCCGGAGCTCCCCTCCTTCAAACAGTTGGCCGAAGTCTGTATCTGGAAAGCCCGGCTTGAGGCTCAGGAAGGACGATTCGAAAAGGCCCTCGAGACCCTTTTGCGCTGCTGGCGTGCCGGAAATCATTTGTGCAGTCCGCAATTATTTGTGGCTGACCAGTTTCTGGGGCTTCGGCTCAGACAAATGGCGGCGGAAAACCTTTTCCTCCTGCTTCGGCAGTATTCTGTCAGCAGTTCCATTTTAAGATTGTGGCAGGAAAGTCTGGAGAAATTGGCTGCCGAAGATATGCATCGACCCAGTTTCAAAACGGAAAAGTTTTTTGCGGAGGATATGCTTCAGCGAACATTTCTGGACAACGGCAGGGGGACCGGACGATGGGCCTGGCGTTCCGGGTATCCCCGGGCTTTGCTGGCTTCTGACCTATCTGCTTTTCACATCTATTTTGAGTCCCTAAAGGAGCGGACATATTTTTGTTTGTTCGGACCGACCCGGAACGAAATAGCCCGTCAAATAGACGATTTAATCAATCTTTCCGATCATCTGCTTCAAAAAACCCCCTGGCAAATACATCAGGACGTTCCTTCCGTCTTTGAGAGATTTGACGAAGTGGAGCGCAGTCATATCTTCTTTATTGTTTCACAGATTCACCTGAATCCGGAAGCCATGATTCATACTTATCACAAAACAGCCGCTCAGATGAATGCATTGATTGCTGTTCTTGCCGTTTTGCGGTACAAAAACGACACAGGTGTCTATCCGAAGACCCTGGATAAACTGACGGCGGAGGGCTATTTGCGTTCTGTACCGATGGATCCATACAGCGGCAGCCCCATGATTTACAAAGTTCTGGAGGATGGTTTCACTTTGTACAGTATTGGAGAGGATTTTGAAGACAATGGCGGAACTTTCAACAAAGAAACTCCCAAAAGAGATATTAGTCTTCATATTCATTTTCCTGATATTGTATACTGGCCGATTGCAGTCATAGCAGCGGCTGAAAAAGTACCGATGATGGGGCAGTTGTGATGCCTTTTTCAGGAGACCGGGTGTGGATTGGAATCGGTCAGCCCCAGCCGGCCTGGCGGATTTCCGCCTTTCTGGATGGGGAACACCTTGGGAGCTGGCAGACCGGGATGTTGGGGGTGCCGGTCTTTGAGGCGGATTTGACGCGGTTGGGTCCCGG
>JAKPDO010000044.1 GCA_029552545.1 Planctomycetota bacterium | reverse complement strand
CGAATAACTGAAACAGTCTTTTCGCCGCAGAAAGGGGGCATTCTGGGGTGTTATGCACTGGCAGGGTTCTCCGCTGATATAATCTATCTTTGCGTGGAGCTGCTGGAGGGAGAAAAAACTGAGAAGAAACCAACACAGCCCGTACCGGTTTTCAAGGAAAAGGCCAGTCAGCCCCCCTATTCCGGTTACGGGGTATTGTAAAGTGCCAGGACTTCTGCATCGGAAAGATTATAGTTGTAGATGCGGATGTCATCCATTCGGCCGCGATAATAAGCATCGGCGGACCAGTTGCTCCGGCCGATATAATTCTGAGTCCGAACAACGGAGGTCGGCCTGGAGGTGCCGGTTTGAATCAGTTGTCCATTTTTAAACAGCCGCACATTTCCGAACCGGTCCACCGTAACCGTAAACATCTGCCATTCATTGAGAGAAATCGCATTTTCGGCAACAACCAGGCCGTTCGAGGTACCCCCTGACCAGCATTCAAAGGCCAGATTGGCGGTTGTGCCCTGCCGGCCGAACCAGATATTGTCGGAGGCGGCGCCGTTGCCGAAATCGATAAAACGAGCCCAGTTTCGAACCGCCGTCGGATAGACCCACAAAGAGATGGTACAGCCCTTGACAAAATCATTGAAGCCGTCAGGCAGGTCTATATAGTCATTAGTGCCGTCAAAGTTCAGCGCCCTGCCGACTCGACCGGTTACGGAATTGGTGCTGAAAGAAAGGCCGTTCATCAGAGTGCCGTTCATTCCTTTCCCGCTTGAATCGGCCGCCGTCGTACCGGACGTTTCGTCCAATGTCCAGTAACCGAGCATTTCCGAAGAGGTGGGCAACGGCAAAGGCGTTACCCGAGAAGAATCCGTCGGGAGCCAAACGGTCATTTGGCCGGCCCCGCGATGAGCCCACGCATAATAGGGAATAGCGGTAAACGGTTCATCCTGTTCCGTTGTACCGCCGCCAGATGCTTCATAAACGCCCCTGACGGTTCCGCGGAGAACGCAGCCCTTATTGACAATGGTGGGGTCTCCGAGAATATTGTCCCGATATTCACTTTCCAGAACAGCGGACGAGGGAATATACAGATGAAAGACATTTTGTGCGGCAAAGTCCGGCCATTCGACGCAATAAACAATGGGGCCGCGTTCGAGCGATACCTGATCTGTGCAGGCCGCCACGTTCGGATGGGCTTGAACACGCCGCACCGGCATCGGCAGATAGAGATGAATCTGGTCTCCGGGCTGCCAGGTTCGGTTCAGGACCGCATAGCCCTTTTGGATATTCAGCGGAACCGGAGTCCCGTTGACATCGATTGCAGCCGATTCGCCGGAGGGCTCTGTATAGGTATAGAGGTCGCCGGGGACGGGCTGATTGCGGGCCCAGCCGGGAATCCGCAGATAGATTGTAAAAGAAGCCGGATTGTTCGGGTCAACCCGAATGGTCATATGGCCGTCCCAGGGGTAATTGCCTTCCTGTGTGAGGATTACCTCCCCATCCTCCAAAGGCACCCGGCCGGTACCTGCCGCATAAAGATTTACGTAAATGTCGTGAGATGTTCGTGCATAGACATAGCCGGGAATGGAAGGAATGGTTCGGGCAATATTCCCGATGCAGCAGTTGCAGGCAAACCAACTGCTGCGTGTATAACCGCCGCTGGAGATAAGGGGATTGGGATAAAAGAAGGTATCCCCTTTCAGCGAGACCCCGCTGATGAGGGCATTGTAAAGGGTCCGCTCGAGCACATCGATGTATTTGCCGTCTCTGTAATAGAGGAACATTCTCTGGTTCCACATTACATTGGCAATCTGGGCACAGGTTTCACAGTAGCCGTCATGGGGCAGTTCATAGGGAGCGCCGAATGATTCGCCGCCGTGCATCGCCCCCAGACCTCCGGTAATATAGGCCTTGGCGTCGTTCACGCTGTGCCAAATGCTGTCGAGTGCCGTCATCAAGGCCCGGCGATAGGCGGCATCATTCGTGCGGGCGGCGACATCAGCCATTCCCATATAAAGATAGAGAGCGCGGACGACATGACCGACCGCTTCGGTCTGCTGAAGCACCGGCAAATGGTCCTGATGATACTCGCCCCACGGGCTGTAATCATCCGTAACGGTACCGCGAATGTCCAAATAATATCGAGCCAGATTCAAATAATTGATGTTGCCCGTAACGTCATACAGACGAGCCAGAGCCGACTCAACAATCTCGTGCCCGGGCGGGATTTCCACACCGCCGTCATAAAAGGTATTGACCAGCAAATCGGCAAAAGCCGTCGCTACATTCAGCAAAGAAGTTTTGCCGGTTGCCTGATAATGAGCCATCGCAGCTTCGATCAAGTGTCCTGCATCATACAACTCATGACTCATCCGCAGATTAGACCAGGGCGTCGGGCCGCACCAGATATCGACACCGTTCGTGCGAATCGTATAAAGATAGCCGGGGAAAAAGCCGTTGTTTGCCTGGGCGGCGGCGATTTTAACAATCAGATTATCCAGATATTGGTCCAGTACAGGATTCGGCTGTACCTGGAGCGAATACGCCGCCCCCTCGAGGGTCTTATAGACATCTGTATCATCAAAGGGGAAATTGTAGCGCGGACTCCCGGTCATCAGGCCGCCGGCAATAGCGAAATTATCGATGCGTCCGGTTTGTTCGAGCTGACTGAACACATAGGGAATTGTCACCTGCTGATTGGTCTGCAGACGCGGCAGCCAGAACTCATCCGCAAGGGCAACATGGGTAAACGGCACAGGTTTTAACAATTCGACCGGCCCTTCCGGTTCTGCAACCATGATTTGCAGCACCGTTTGAACCGGCGGATTGACGCCGTCCTGCACCTGAACAGTAAAAGAGTTAAGCCCCATATCCGCAAAAGCCGGAATTCCGGAAAGCGTGCCGTCGGCGGCAACGGTCAGCCACAAAGGTCCGTCAATTTTCGAGAAAGCAAGCAGGGAAACATCGTAATAGACAACATCCTCTGTTAGGGTACCGCTGTAGGGGCTGTTTATCGGAGCATCGGGCTTTCGAAGCGGATTGGACCGAAACACCGGAGGCTCAATAACAAGCCAGTTTGAAACGATTTGTGCCAAAGCTGACAGGTCATAAAGGTTCTGCCAGCCGGCCGCCAGAACAGCAATATCCTCCAGGTCCACCTTGCCGTTGCCGGTCAAATCGCCGTTCTCGGGGATTCGTCCGGTCAGATGAATGACAAAAACTCGATCTCCCGGTGCTGTCTGAAGGATATTGTTCGGTGTTCCGGCGGAACCGCTGGTATAAGCGGTCCCCTGCGGGTATGGATTTCCGCCTGCCGCGGAGTCTTTGATGCCCCAACTTTCGAAAAATGCTGATTGATTGGAAGAGATATCAAACCCGTAAAGAGTATCGGCAGACAGAACAATGGGGGTATCGAGAACAAAGGTAATCCAGGTTCCGGTGCCGTCCGGCGTATTCGCCACAGCTGATGAAGCAAAAAGATTTGCCTCCGTGCCGGTCAGAACATACGTTTCGCTGCCCAACACGAATCCATCGGAACCCGCCGAGTCGGGTCGGGTAATTCGAATGGTAAAACGGCCTCCGGCGGGCATATAGTACCAGGTGTTATCGACGGACTGGCCGCCGGGGTTGCTGCCGAGATAACCGACGTGCCGAATGGTCACAGCCATGATTTGATACAGGGGATAAGCCGTGCCGGTGCGGAAGGTCTGCCCTTGAGCCGGACGGTCAAACGCAACGTAGGTGGTCCCATCATTGGCATTGCCGTCGGCGGATGCCGTACCGACATTATCCATATCGCGGGATGCCCCGACCAGATTCGAAATGTCAAAAGGGCCGATGAGCGGCGGATTCGGACTGAACGACATCACCGCCGCCGGAACCGGAAAAACAAATCCGCAAGAGAAGAGAAGAACCCAAACAGCCGAAACTTTCATTATTTCGCCCCCATAGATTAGAAAAACCTATTCACAGATTTCGATGCAAAAAGAGGGACTGTGCCTCCACGGCACAGTCTCCCCTTTATTGAATCGCCAATCATTCCTTTGCGGCATTCTCCCTTTCGGACAGCTCGAAATCAGCGTTTCCGACAGGCCAACAGCCCGCCCAATCCCAACAGAACAGCCGTAAAGGGCTCCGGTACCAGTTTCACCACAAAGGTATGATCTCCATCCCAAATCGTATTCAGGTAGAGACTGTTAGTACCGTTAGCTCCGCCGGTGGACTGATAGGCCGCCCCGCCCGGATAGGCGTCACCGCCGCTGACACCGGCTGTCTCAAAGAAGTATCCCCAACTGCCGAGAACGACTGTCACATCAAAGCCGTACTGCGTGTTGGGTGCCAGGGTTACAGGGGTGCCCAGTTCGAAATAGACCCAGGTGCCCGTGCCGACTTTGTTGGCATTCCAGTTTTCCGGCATCAATCCGATACCTGTCTCGGTGCCCGTTACGGTGTAAATCTCCGAACTCACCTTAAAAGCCGGTGTTCCGGCGGCAGAGGGATCTACAACCCGGATTTCCAGTTGAGAACCGCCGTCATAGTCCAGATACCACCAGGTTCCGTTGCCGGAAGGCGTGCTGTACAGAACGTTCTTGAGCCAGAATCCCTTCATCTGATAGCCGGACGGGTTTGACCCGGTTGTAAAGGTCTGCCCCATTCCGGGCCGGTCGTGCGCAATATAAGTGGCAGCATCATCCCCGCCGGCTATATTGGTGCCGTCTGTGGACGATTCGCCGAAAAAGGCGACATCATAGGGGCCCACTGTCGGGGCTTCGGCATAGTAGCTGATTGCGGCCGCGGAAGCGTTAACCGCCGAAAGCAGCAAAAGCAAAGCCATCATCGCAAACACAACTCTTTTCATCTCTCATACCTCCAAAATGTGTTTCTCTTATTTTGAACTCCTGCATACAACCAATGCTGCACACACTTCACACACCTGTTTACATCTCCGCCGACTACTGACAAGACGGATAAAAACCGCATTCAAGCCAGTGCTGAGCCAGCACAGCGAAATCATCCAATTTGACACGGCAGTCACCGGTCAGGTCAAAATCAGGCCGGAATCGGCAATAAGGCCCTTCCGACGCGGCATAGAGAGCGGCGATTTCATCCTCAGAGAGCGGATAATTGTAGATGCGCACATCATCAATCTGACCCGCATAGAGGGCATCGGCCGTCCAGTTGCTCCTGCCGATGAAATTGCTGGTTCGAATCACATTGTTGGGCAGAGCCACCCCGCCGGAGGCAATTGGTTCGCCGTTTTTGTAGATGGTGGCAATGGTGGTAACCGGGTCGTGCACCACGACGAACATCTGCCATTCGTTTAACGTCAGTGCATTGGGCGCTTCGACGGCACCGCCGGAAACAAACATATGCATCACCTGATACTGAAGTGTCGTGCCGGTTCCGACGCGTGTGAACATAATATTGTCGCTGGGGGCTCCGTTTCCAAAATCAAGGAAGCGGGCATAATTGGCCGCAGCAGTAGGCCGAGCCCACAGAGAAATGGTCAAACCGGACCGGAAATCCGCAAAACCGTCTGGAAGGTCCACAGAATCATCCGTCCCGTCCAGAATCAGCGACTGGCCGATTTTGCCGGTGGAATCAAAGACAGGATTCCCCACCAGAGTACCGTGGAAACCGTTGGCGGAATCGAGGGCATCATTGTCAAACTTCCAGTGAGCCACCAGTTTCTTCAGTTTTAATAAAGCTGACCGAGACTGGCTGGTCATACCGTTTGCGGTGAGCGTAACAACACAGTAGTATTCGCCCTCATCACTTTCCTGAGCATTGTTGATTACGAGGGTCGGAGCGGTTTTTCCGCTCAGCAGAACCGTATTTTTATACCATTGATAGGTCAACCCGCTTGTATCTCCGGTGAACGGATTGAGGGCGGAGACAGTAAACTGAGCCGACTGACCCGGAAAGACGACCTGGTCCGCAGGTGTATCGGGGTCAATTTCCGGCACAGACAATTCCGTCTTGAATGTCCAGAGAGGACCGGCAATATTGTTGGGGTCTGAAGGCGGCCTCGGCTGGCCCTGGCCGTTGTCCAGTCCTTCGACAATCCTCCATTTATATAGTTTGTCCCGCCGAACCGCATACAGCCCCTGCAGAACATACGAGGCCGTCTCCTGCACCGGTTGTCCCGCCGGAACCGTCGCAATCAGATAAAGGTTCGGGTCGGAAGGATCCTTAAAGTTGCCGAACAGATAATGGGCCCTGACGTTGGAATTGACTTGAGCGGGATTGCTCGGGTTCATTCCCGTCTTCCAGGACAAAGTGAGGGGAACATCCGTATCAACCCCGACGGCCTTGTGAGAAGGCGTCGGCTGCCAGGCGCTGTACACCGTAGTCAGTTTCACGATAAACACACGGTCGCCCGGGTCAATGACCATGTTGTTGCCGGGCAGCTGGGTGGTTCCCGTAGAATAGGCGGTTCCATCCGGATAAGGGTTTCCGCCCTGCGCCGTATTCTTGATTCCGTGCATCTCAAAGAAGAAATTCTGACCGCCGGCTGTTTTGGTAATGTCAAAACCGTAGAGCGTATCGGCGGCAAGCAGAACAGGGTTGTTCAGTGTAAACGTCAGCCACGTTCCGGTCCCGTTCAGACTGTTGGATACGACACCCGGCGAAAAGATGTTGGCCTCCGTACCGGTTGTTGTGTAGGTTTCTGAGGCCAAAACAAAGTCCGGTGTATTCTGATTGGCCGGATCGGTCAGCCGAATCAGAAGCGGACTGCCGATTCCAATCATATACCAGGTTGCCACCGTGTTGGCTGTATAGCCCACATGACGAACGGTAATCGATTCGAGGCGATAGGAACCGGGCACATTGAGGGTCTTGAAGGTCTGTCCTTTTCCGTTTCGGTCGTGGGCAATATAGGTGCAGCCGTCATTGGCCGCACCGTCGGCAGTGGATGTCCCCACGTTGTCCCTGTCGGTTGCACTGCCGACCAAATTGTAAATGTCGTCCGCATCCACAGCCGGCTGAGTCGGGTGGAAGGTTAGGACGGCCGCCTGAGAAGACACCGCCCAGGCAAGAAGGAACAGGAAAATGAAGATTTTTTTATTTTGCATTGTCAGGTCTCCTTATAAGACAAATTGCTGATTCTGATTTCAGTACGGGATTAGGGACACTCCGGGAAAAATCCGCAGAGCAGAAAATCTTCCGCCAGCTTCTTGAGGTCATAGAGGTCCACCACACAGTCCGGCTGGTCTTGCGGTCCGGACAGGTCCCCGACCGGATTCTGCAGACAGAATTCGCCCTCCTGTTCATAATAAACCTGAGCAATCTGGGACGGGGTCATTGCATAGTTGTATAATTTGACCTCGTCCATCAGGCCCGCATACAAAGCATCTGCCGCC
Source organism: Planctomycetota bacterium (assembly GCA_029552545.1). Classification (GTDB taxonomy): domain Bacteria; phylum Planctomycetota; class Phycisphaerae; order Sedimentisphaerales; family Anaerohalosphaeraceae; genus JAHDQI01. The sequence goes on along the minus strand of JAKPDO010000044.1, from coordinate 45,370 downwards.
CAGTTGCTCTCGCCGATATAGTTTACTGTTCGAACCGCCACGTTCGGCATCAGAACCGTCCCGTTCTGAATAGGCCGACCGTTTTTGTAAAGCACAACGTTTCCGCTGCCGTCCATCGTTACAGCCAGGAACTGCCAGACATTGGATTCGAGTGCCTGCGGGGCCTGCACGGCTGTACCGGCCGTACCGCCCTGATAGACATTAAAGGCCAAGGTATTGGTCGTTCCGACCCGATAGAACAAGATGTTATCGGCGGCTGCGCCGTTGCCCCAATCGATAAAGCGGGCGTAACTCGGTGCCGCCGTCGGTTTGGCCCACAGCGTAATCGTCAGACCTGTTGTAAAGTCCGCAAACCCATCCGGCAAATCGACATAATCCGCCGTGCCGTCAAACTCAAGAGCCAGATTGACCTTGCCGGCCGCATAATTGGGGTCGCCGATATGGACGCCGTGGAGGTTATTGCCGGAGGCATCGCTCACACTGCCGTCAAAGGACCAGTAAGCCAGCAGTTTTTTGACCAAAATTGTCGCGGTACGAGACTGCACCGTCCGGCCGGTCGCCGGCAGCGTCACTCGGCAGTAATACGTGCTTCCTTCGTCGCCGCTCTGGACGGTTCGAACATAAACCGAATTGGTCTGTCCGGACAGAAGCACGCCGTTTCGATACCACTGATAAGTCAGCCCTGTACTGTCGCCCGTGAGAGGATTGACGGCCTGTACAACGAATGTCACTTGTTCACCGGACGAAGCCGCCACATCGGCCGGAAGAGACGGATTCAGCTGGGGATTCTTCTTTTCAGTCTCAAAGGACCAAACAGGACCGAACAAGTTATTGGGGTCGGAAGCCGCACGAGGATGGCCGGTTCCGTCATTCAGAATTTCATCCACCCGCCAGTAATAGGTAGTATCCGAATTCAGCAGAAATCCGAGAGTGTAAGAAGCTCGCGGGTCAACATTCCCATCAGCAGGATTGGTGTCTGCACCGACCGCGATTGGGGAAGCATACAGGAAGTTGGGTTCGTTCGGAACAATATAAAGATAGTGATACAAGATATTGGGGTTGGGAATCGGAGATGACGGCTGCTGAGGATTGGCCGCCAAACCGGCATCCCAACTGAGTGTTACGGCCGCATCGGAATCGACACCCTGTGCCCCATCCGCCGGATCAGGATTGGAAGCCGGTGCTGCATACGGACCCATTTCAATCAGAAAAACGCGGTCTCCCGTCTGAGCCGTCAGAGTATTTCCGCCGGCTCCGTTGGCACCGCTGGTATAAGCACTTCCGGCGGAATAGGGATTTCCGCCCGCTGCCGCATCCCGAATGCCGAGCAGTTCAAAAAAAGTTCCGCCGGCAGCCGTCAGGTCAAAGCCGTAAACTGTATTCGGTGCAGTCGGCACCGGCCTGTCCAGAACCAGATGTATCCAGGTGCCCGTTCCGTCTGCCGAATTGGTGGAGGCCGCCGGCAGCACTCCCGGTTCCGTACCGGTGATGGTTGCCGTTTCACTCGCAACAACAAAATCTTCCGTACCGGCCGCCGCAGGGTTGGTAATGCGAACGGTGAGTTGGGAGCCGACAGCCATTGCATACCAGGTATTGTTCGCCGCCGTCCCCCCGGGGTTGTTGCCGCTGTAGCCGGGATGGCGCACCCAGATACCGCGAATATTCTTCAATTCCGAACCGGTCAGAAACGTTTGTCCCTGTGCAGGACGGTCAAAGGCAACATAGGTCGTCGCATCATTTCCGGGACCGTCTGCTGTTCCGTCACCGCCGACATTGTCCCGGTCCTGCGCAGCCCCTGTAAAATTGTAGACATCGCCCGGCTGCGGAACAGGAGCCGTCGTGCTGAAACTGATGACAGCGCCGCGGGCTGTCAGCACCCAGACACTTCCAATCAAAAGGATCAATAGATTCCGTTTTCTTTGCATCGTTTCTTCTCCTTACCTGGAATATTAATGAATCATTCAGCGTTACACCTGACCATCCAGACAATTGCTCAGCGCATAGGCGGAATTCCTCCTTACCTGGAAAAAACTTTTGCTGTCCTTTTCATCTCCATCCTCATTTTGAAATCCGAAACCCCCTGCTGTGTTTCTCCCACCGGCAATTCTTCACCCGACTCCGCTTGACTCAATCACATTCTTATCCGTTTTCCCCTTCCGCCGACATCCGACAATTTCTTCACAATTTTACCCAACCCCTGCGGTCAGCCCCTTTTACTCCAGTTCCAAAACCGGCTCCGCAAAGACACACCAGTCGCAGGAAATAGCCCGCTCATAAATCCGAGGCACATCCGGATCGCCCCCGTCGGTGGTTATCAGGGTTAAAAACCGGTCCTGCTCATTCAGTGAAACGGCGATTTCCGTCAACGTACCTTTCTGACGGCAATTTCTCAGAGAGTAGCGCACTTTCCCATCCACCAGAACCCAGAAGTCGGCATTGCAGGGATACGGTTCCTTCAAATCGGCAATGCCGATTTTGGCGGTAAACGCAGCCAGTTTCCATTCGGAAAATTCTTTTCGAACAGCCTGCAAATCATAGGTGATTCCCAGATTGGCATGCATCACCAGGCATGGATGCTCCGGCGTTCCGTACAGGGTATCCTGGAAAGAAAGAATCCCCTCCCGCCTGCCCGGAATGCGGAGATAAGACGGGTCAGGATTGACGCCGAGATTGGCATAAAATACACCGCTGGTCGGGGGACATTCCTCGAAACGGTGCTGCTGAGAACTGATAATCGGAGGACTGTTTCGTCCCCCAGGGACAAAAAGACCGTCCACATACGGATTAGACGGAATCGGCAGGAAAGAATCCGATGTATCATGCTCGTGGATAGAGGCCTCGGAATAGCCGGTCTTGGGGTCGAGCCAGACATTGGCTTTCGTCGGCTTGATGCCGCTGCCGCCTGCCGTAAGGTCAGCCACATCGAGGGTCAATTTCCCACGGCTGATGAGATTGTGTTTGGAATCGATATTGCGGATAAACCGGGTCGGATCAAAGGCGGTTTCTCGAATCGTTCGGCTCTGGGCATCCACATACCGCGCTGAACCATTCCGCATAATCTGGGAATCTTTAAACTGCCTGCCGTGAGAAACCGCCACGGCGGTCTTGCCCTTCATCACGTGAATTTCTGAATCGCCGTCGCCGTGAACCTGCACACCGAATTCAGTTCCCAAATCCACGACCTTGGCGCTGTCGGTACTGACCGTAAAGCCCAGAGCTCCCGGCGGAATGGAGGCATACAAGGAGCCGGAACGCATCCGAACATGACTGGGAGTAAGAATCTGAAACTCCGCAGGTCCCTCGAGAACAAGAGAACCTCCGCTGTCAAAGAGAATTTTGACGGTTCCATCCAGCAGACGCAGCGGACCGGAGCGGGTCGAAAGCCGGCTGCCGTTTTTCAGTTCGTTTTGTGCGTTTCGATCAGCCCAGTGCGGCTGGATGCTGTCATAAATTGTGGCCGTTTCCACTCCATTGCACAGATATCCCCAATACGCATAGGCCAGAATAAAGAACAGGGCTGCCGAGGAGAGAAACAGCGTTACCAGAGAAAACCGGCTGACCCGCGTTCGTACGGCGGCGGAAGCCGGTTCTTCGGCAGCAGGAACCGATGCCTCCGAATGAGAAGCCACCGTTACGGGTTCTGCTCCCTTTTCATACTCCGCCATCAGACGCAAAAAGCCCGAAAACGAATCCTCCGGATTCAGCGACAGCCAGGCCTTTGACATGGCCGCCAGCTTCTTTGATTGTTTAATCTGCGAGCCGAGCTGCAGAAAACGAATTGCACAACGAATCCGCTCCGGATGGTCTTTGAGCAGAGCATTGAGCTGCCGGGCATCGGGCTCGGAGATGGCATCCTCCATAGCCAGAATCAGCAAATCTTCGAGAGTTTTTCGAATGGTTTCATCCATGGAGAAACTCCTCCCGTCGAATCGCCCGCTCTACACAGGAGAGCAATTGACTGTGAATTCGGCTGAGCAGTTTATAGACGGCATGAATGGACAGATTCATCGAACGGCTGATTTGGGCCGGATTGAGCCCTTTGTCATACCGCATATCAATCATTTTCCGGCTCCGCTCATTCAGTTTTTCCAGACACTGCTCCAGCGCGTCCATCCGGGCATCCGCCGTCTTCATTTCCTCATCGAGAACCGGAATCATCTGCTGAAGAACCTCATTGTCGAAAAGAACCTGCCTGGATTTGTTTTTCTTGCTTCGGAAATTTAAAACTTCAAAAAATGCAAACCGCAGCGCCCACGACAGAAAGTTGCCCCCCTCCTCAAACTGATCGAATCGGGCCCAGATTTGGGAACAGACTTCCTGCAGGATATCATCCGCATCGGACTGACTGGTCACCAGCGAAAGGATATAAGCATGAATTTTCGGCTGATTCTCCAACAGGAGCTTCAGGAACAGCTTATTTCGCTTATACACCTCCTGGTCCATCATATGGGCAAACTCAACAAATAGAGGTTCGATACGCCGTTTTCTAATTACAACGGCACTTTGGAGGCCAAGATTAGACAACTTTTTTGAAGATTTAGAGAATTTGGGGAATGTAAAAAACAAAAAGGGGCGAAAAAAAAGAAGTTATGAAATCTTATCAGACGAACCGATATACACCTTATAACAGACAGAGTATAGCCGGTTATTTTCTTTCACTTTTTTTGAGTTCCTCCAGACGCATTTGCCAAACAGCAGGCGGCGGGGCATACAGCGTCTGAAGAACCCCTGCAGCGTGACGAACATCTTCGCGGGAAGTTTCCGACATCTTTGCACTGCAATACAGTTCATAATATTTGGCACGCCACCAATGCCAGGAACGCTCTTTTTGTGTCCGGTCCGAGGGTTCATAGGCACTTCGAACCTTCTGCCATTCCCGGACGGCCTGTATCCACTGGCCTTGCTGCATTCGGCGAAAAGCCCGGCAGCGAATTACAGCTTCATCGGCGGAATCTTTCTGCTCATCCAGAAATTGATCGAGCCGTTCAGTGTCCTCCGGCAATAACTGCGCTGAACGGGCAGCCATCTGAGCCCAAAGCAGTTGAACCCGCTGACGCTCCTGAACGGAAGCCGCTCCGCAGGCGGCCATCTGCTCGGCTCGTTTCTTCACCAGCGGTTCCAGTAAAACATCCGAAGAAGCAGAATATTCCTCCGGCCGTTCCGCAAAGGCCTCCAGAACATACAAATCGAACGCCAGATGGCGGCAGTCGGCCGGTATTTCACATAAAATCTGAACCGCTCGACCATACTCCTCTTTCAAAGAAAGGGCCTGCACATACAGATATCCGAGGACCGGTTCGCCTTTTTCCGCTTCCTGTTCCAGAAACCGGACCATTTTGTCCACATTTTGCCTGTCCGGCCTGTCAAACAGATAATACACGTATCCGGCTGCCGCCTGGCGGCGAAGGACAGACCCGGCCGGACTGTTTTTTTCGAGCGACTGAATCCACTCGACCCACTGACGCTCTGTCTCTTCTCGCTCGTTGGGGTCAGTCGCATGGGAAGCACGAACTGCAAACTGCTGCATTTTGGCTTCGAAGGCCGGACGCTCCACCGTCTCGAAATGTTCGGCCTCCTGAGCCGCCAGCAGGCCGTCAATAAATTCCTGTGACGAAGGCCAGGCCTGCTGGACCCGGCGGAGAGGTTCCCGACGGCTCTGCGCCCACTCAAGAAAACCGTACTCAACCGCCCATTCAAAATCCTCTTTGTCGCTTATCTTTTTCTGAAAAATACGGGCGATTTCTTCTTCAAACGGCCCGCCGGAAAACAGTTCAAAACGCTTCTGCAAAAGCAGCATCCGCTCTCGGGCCGGCTCGCTTACGTCGTCCCGAAGCATCATCTGATGAAGAATCATCCGCAGCTGCTCGGCATCGTCTGTCCCCTGACGCTGCCAGAGAGCCAGAACCTGAAGAATCTGTTCCTGACCCTGCCACCGAGCGTTCTCCGCCCTGCACGTCTCAAGAACCCTGGCAAGAAGCGGCTGTTTTTGCCCTTCCTCACAGAGGGCCTGCCAAAACAGAAACAGCGTCTTCAGATAACGGCCTCGGAGCAGCCCCTGCTGCGCCGCAGCCCAAAGCCCCGTCTGTCCGTACCGGGCCTCCCAATCCTCTCCCGTGTATCCTTCCATTTGATGAACCTGTTCCGTGAGAACAGCCAGCATCTCCTCAACCCTTTGACCGGCTGAAGCGGCGGATTCGGAAAGAACCTTTCTCTGTGCTGCATCCGCCAATCGACCCAGGCACAAAAACGTCAGCCGAGCCGGGGCGGTCTGCACCAAAAACTCCTCTTCAAGACGGGCGATTTTGTCTGCGGCGGTCTTGATAACCTCCGGAGACGGTTCCGCCCAAACAGAACAGACCAATCCTCCTAAAAGCACTCCCAACACAACTCTGCTACTGCGCATATTCTTCATTCGCATCCGTCATTAGAAATGTAATCTGGTTTAATCCGAGCACCCGCAGCAGGTCATACACCTTCACGACCGCATCCCAGGAAACCTCATCGCCGCAAATCAATTCAACCGGGTCATCCGCCCTTCGCTGCTGCCGCCGGCAGACCTCTTCCACGGCATCAGCCGCAGCGTTCCATTCGTCTTTCGATGCGTCCTGCGACAGGAGCATTTCTTTGTCCGTACCGATTTTAAGCCGAAAGCCTCCCCCTGACAGCGTCAACTCAAGAATCAGCGGCTCGACAATCTGCAGACGTTCAGAGGAAACATTCTGAGGCACCCGAAGAGGTACGATGGCTTCTGATCGCCGAAATTTGGCTGTCAGAACAAAAAAAGTCAGCAGAAGAAAAATTACATCAATCATCGGGGCCATCCGCAGTCCGGTGTCCGTGCGTGACCTTCGAGTCAGCCCTTCGAGGGTCCGCTGATGAAAGGACAGCCGGGTGCCTTCCGATGAATGCATCGAAAATCTCCCGCAAGGAAAGATGCTATCGTTTTTTCGGAGCTGAACAAACAGCTTTTTGGAATCGGCTTTGTTCCAACCCGGCATCAAAGGCCGCCAGATTCACCTCCGTCAGAGTCGGATTCTTCTCGGCAAACAGGTCTTTGACGGCCTGCCGGATGCTTTCCTCTTTTACCAAACCCGTATGCCGCACAAAAGCCCCCAGAGCTGCCAGATTGGCTACTTTCAATTGTCCCAATCTCTGAGCAATCTCCGTGGCCGGAACAAAAATGCGGTCGATATCCTCCCGTTTGGGGCCCCGCTTTACCAGCGAAGTATTCACCAGCAAAAGTCCTCCGGCCGCTACATCCGGCTCAAACTTATCGAGGGAGGGCTGGTTGAGCACAATCGCCGAATCGGGCGTCTCCACAAACGGACAAGCAATTTCATCATCGCTGACAATCACGGCGGCAAAAGCGGTACCGCCCCGCATCTCCGCCCCATAGGCCACCATGCCGGTAACGTTTTTATTCTCCTTCAGGGCGGCACGCGCAATCAGATTGCCCGTGAGCACCACACCCTGCCCGCCGAAACCGGCGATGATTATCCGCATTTGAGACATTCCCGCCATCCTGAATCCCTTCAGCGGTCCTTAAACACTCCCAGAGGGAAAACCGTCTTCATCTTCTCGTTCACAAAGTCAACGGCCTCTTTCGGACTGAGTTTCCAGTCTGTCGGACACATCGAAAGCACCTCAACCAGCGAAAACCCCTTGCCGGCGATTTGATTTTCAAAAGCCTTTCGAATCGCCTTTTTGGCCCGAAGGACATCTTTGGGCGTGCTGACAGCCACCCGCTCCAGATAACAAGGGCCATCCAGTGCACTGAGCATTTCGCAGACCTTAATCGGCCCGCCTTCGCCCAATTTTCCCCGTCCGGCCGGTGTGGTTGTACTCCACTGCCCCATCAGGGTCGTCGGGGCCATTTGTCCGCCGGTCATTCCGTAAATGGCATTGTTGACAAAAATCACGGTAATGTTTTCCCCCCGGTTGGCCGCATGGATGGTCTCCGCCGCCCCAATCGCCGCCAGATCTCCATCCCCCTGGTAGGTAAAAACGATCCGGTCCGGCAGAACCCGCTTGATTCCCGTTGCAACCGCCGGCGGCCTTCCGTGGGCACACTCGATAATATCACAATTCATATAATCATACAGCAACACCGCACAGCCCACAGGTGCTGTACCAATCGTCCGCTCACGAATTCCCAATTCGTCAATGACCTCTGCAACCAGCCGATGCACAATCCCGTGCCCGCAGCCGGGACAGTAATGCGTCAGCACATTTTTCAGAGTTTTGGGACGCCGAAATTCCATTTATGACTTCCTCTGGGCCTTGAGCCCCTTCGAACGGGCCCCAGCAAGATGACGGATTTGCTCCAGAATTTCTTCTTCAGACGGATACCATCCGCCGCCTTTGCCCAAAAAGGCAACAGGCCGCCGGCATTCGATTGCCAGTTTTACATCCTCAATAAATTGTCCGTGGCTCATTTCAACCACCAAGAATGCTTTCGCCTGTTTTGCCGCATTCTGATAGGGCTGTACGGGAAACGGCCAGACACATAAAGGACGTATCAGACCGGCTTTCAGGCCTTCTCGTCGAGCCCTCTTAACGGCCCCTTTGGCCACCCGACCGGGAATGCCGTACGCCGTAACAATCACATCCGCATCAGCGGTTTCAAACTCCTCATAAAGAGAAATTTCCCGCTGCATTTTTGCATATTTTTTCTGAAGCCGAAGATTGTGCTGAACAAGGGAATCCGACGGGTGCAGAAAGAGCGTGCGAATTACACGGGGAGCACGGCCTCGACAGCCGTCTAAAATATAATCCTTCGGGGGAAGCTTGAAAAGCGGCCGATAGGGATGCGCTTCCACCGGCTCAGCCATCTGCCCTAAAATTCCATCCCCCAGAATCATCACCGGATTGCGGTAAAAATCCGCATAATCAAACGCATTCAGCGTCAAATCATACAATTCCTGAAGCGTCGCCGGCGCCAGAACAATGAGACGATAATCGCCGTGTCCTCCGCCCTTGACGGCCTGAAAATAATCCCCCTGCGAAGCCCGGATGTTTCCGAGACCGGGCCCGCCCCGCTGCATATTGACAATCACACAGGGAAGCTCCGCGGCGGCAATGTAGCTGATGCCCTCCTGCTTGAGACTGATGCCGGGAGACGAGGAGCTGGTCATGCAGCGGGCACCCGCCGCTGAAGCCCCAAAGAGCATATTGACAGCCGCAATCTCACTTTCGGCCTGCACAAACACACCCCCGGCCTGCGGCATCCGCCAGGACATCCGCTCCGGCACCTCATTCTGCGGCGTAATCGGGTACCCCGCATAAAACCGGCAGCCCGCTTCAATCGCGGCTTCTACCAGCAGTTCATTCCCTTTTAAAAGAATTTTTTCCGACATCCTCGTGGGCTACTTCGCCGCCCCTCCGGAATTCTCTTTGGAGCCGTTCTTGCCATCAAAAATCTCAATCGCCATATCGGGACACATTCGACCGCACATGGCACAGTAGGTGCAACGGGCCGGGTCCACCAGAACTGCGAACGGATGACCGTGCTCGTTCAAATCCTCCGATATTCGAATGTTCTGACAAGGACAAACCAGCACGCACAAACCGCATCCCTTGCAATGCTCTGCATAAAAGCGAATTTGAGGCATTGGCAAAAAACCTTTCTTTTCGATACAGAAAAAATCATATCCGCCGCTCCCTTGTGCGTCAATGGAAATCGAAAAACCTGTCGATGAATCTGGATAGACAATCCTCAGATTTCTGATGAAGATGAACTTGAGACTTTATGGAAAGCTGAAAAAAAAGAAACCGCCCGATTCAGCGGGCGGTTTCTGAAAAAGCTTCAATCAGAAAAAAGGGATTACAGTTCCCGGCGTCGTCTCAGCCAGCCGATCAGAGCGGTCCCCACTGCCGCCAAAGCAACAGCCCCTGGGGCCGGAACCGCATTAACCAGAATCAGCTGGTCCTGGGCATACCCGGAATAGCATCGGCCGTCAAAAGATTTCCACAGGGTCATCACCCTCACATTGCCCAGCCCTTTGCCGTACCATTCTCCACCCCGAGCAACGGCCTGCTCAGCCAGAAGAACATAATCATTCTTCGGACCAATCACAGAAGCATTTTTGAATTCGGCCTCAATATAGTGAATGGCATTCTGCAGCTTGGTCTGGTCGGTCAGACGGCTGTCCCCTTCCATAAACTTCGTAAAAAGAAACGCCGTCCGCGGGTCCAGCGGGTCGGAATTGACGGCATGAAGCGGCCCCTGCCCATAAACTCCGCCGGCCCAGTCCATCCCGCCTTTGACCGCAGAGGTCCCAATCACAGCATAGTACGAAGTATTCGGGGTGAACGTCTCCTGATACTCCAGACAGAACGTCGGCAGAATTGTCCCCGCATTATAACCGCCGAACCCATCTTCAAGAACCTGAAAAGCATAGGCGGGTGTCGAATCATTCAGCATTTTAATGGTCGGCCCGGCCGGAACCGAAACACTCAATGCGGCCGCAATAAAAATCGCTGTTATCTTTTTCATCACTCACACTCCACAAAAAAGTTTTTTCCGGTCTCGACGCTTATTTATACCGCAAACGCTCCTCGCTATTGTTAAGAAAAGGTTAGAAATCCGTTCCTGATTTTCTTTCTGTGTGTTTTCTGAAACGATTATGCAGACATTACCGTCTGTGTGGTGTGGGTTGGAGTCTGGCTGAACAGACTCTCAGCCGCTACTATGTTCACCACCGTATTTGGCGTGAGCATCTCCCGCACCGTTGCCGGCAACGGGATGTTCAACTTTTCGATTCTGTTCCAGTTCAACATTTTTGCTCCTTTCGCTTTTTTTTTGAACCTTATCTATTATATATACTGCATACAGTACACTTTTGCAACAAAAAAAATAAAAATTTTTTTGAAATTTTATCGGAGTCCATTTATCCGGTTTGCTCCTTTCAAAATTGCAAACTCTCCCGGCCTGCGATGACGGCAGCCGGGAAGACCGGGCCGCCCTGGATCGGGCCGCCCGATTTTTTCAGCGAAAAAAAATGTGTTTTTTCGCCGGAGTTTTTTTGCGCCTACAGTACTATCTTTCCTATTTTAACAAATAATCAACGCGCGCCGGCGCGCGGCGCGCGGTCATTTTCCGCGCGCGGATCCTCATTTTTAAACCTCGCCAAACAGGCCTTCCGCTGTGTTTTAAAGGGGTTTAAAGGGGGTTTTAAAGATATGCAATTTTTGCCATTTCTTCCTTCGTTTTTTATTACGCACACCGCATTTTTGCCAAGTCGACCGGCCTGGATTTTGGCTCGCCACCAACCGCTGGAATCCTCATTTTCAGACCAATATCCCGCGTTTTCCCGCCGGATCCCGCCATTTCCCGCCCTCGCCCTCTTTTTGCCATTTCTTGTTTCGTTTTACAGTCTGGAAGGTTTATAAGAAAACCCGACTGCTCCATTTGAATCATTCTTATCGGACTGTAGATGGCAAAGAGTTCCTTGAACGTCGGGACTCAAGAAAGTTTTTTTGCCCCGATACAGTTCCGAATCCTCCTTTTTAAATTTCACATCATAACGGATAATGTCCGATAAAAATTCAGCTGATAAAACAACAACAGTATTTATGAAGACCCTGTGAGGATTCTATAAAGTTTTTCTTGATTTTTGTATCCGCTCAGGCTATACTGAACCCTATCACGATGGGGGCCGGATATGAACCTTTTTTCGAATTTCTTTGATAGTGCTGCCAGTCAAGAGATCGTTTCGTCCTCTCAAAAAGTTCGTGCGTACCGTTTGGTACAGGAAGAACTCAAGAATCGTGCGGAAAATCCCCAAACGGATGCAGCCCAATTCAAGAAACAACGGGCTGCAGAATATCTCGAAGAAAACCGCCGCTATCTGGGAAATGCTTATCAGGGATTGGCGATTGTTCAGACTGCGGCACAAAAAGTAAGCCAAATCGAAGAAAAACTGCTTCAGATGAAAAACCTGGCTCACCAGGCCGCCGGAGGCGCCTATGAGCAGGAAGAAATTCTCGCTTTTCAGGACCGATACAGCGAACTGCTTTGCGAAATCACCGAAATCGCCGTCAATTTCCGTCCCGGCGGCTTTGCAATGCTTTCCTTCACCGGTTTTGGAACGGTGGGAATCGAAATCGAACGGGAACAGAAGATTGAAGTGGACAGTATGGACATGACCGCTTCCGGTCTGGGGCTTCTGCAGGCAGCGGATTTAACCCGCTCACCCAAGGACGCCTTGATGAATGTTGAACTGGCTCTCGAAGAAACGGCCGCCTATAAACAGCATCTGAAAGAATCAGAACGGCTCCTCGAAAAAGCACTGGATATCCTGAACGATGAGCGGGAGGCGATTCTTCCCGCCGTCCAGTCCATTCGGGAGAAATATTCCGCTCGTCAGACCATTCGGCAGCTCATCAGCGCTCTGTCAGGCAATTCTCCTCTTTTAACCGCTCTCTATGCACGCGTTCAGAGTGACCGTGCATCGTTTCTGCTCAGCAATCGAACAGAGGACGAATAAAGCCGACCTCAATCGACCTTATTCCTTTGACCAGATTCGTGTATTCAGATTCAGGTCCTCGACAATCCCTACCGCCAGCTGAATATCTCCAAAATATTCCTGTATGGTCTGGAAATCCAGCAGACTTCGAAAGAGTTTCGGTTCAAACAAAGGCCGGTCAAACCAAACAGCCAGATAAAGTTTGGAGTTGACAAAAGACAAAAAGATTCTGCGCCCGGTTTTTTGGCGAAATTGAAGAATACGCTCCATCAGAGAGGGAGATAGAATATATCGGGCTTCAATCGGGTCCTGCCCGTACACGACAAACTCTTTCTCAAACCGGGGATCTTCAAGGACAATCAGGTTTGGACGAGCCGGATTCAGGGACTGGAGGGTTTTGCCGAATCGCCCCAATACCCTTTCGGCCGTATCCGGCAAAACAAAGGTTTTGGTTCGAAAATGTTTGGAAAAGTCGGCGATAAAAAAAAGACCGCGAAAAATCGTATGAACGGTCGTCGTTTTGCCGCTTCTCTGGATATGCTGGGCCAAAATCTCCGAGAACTCCATCTGGGTCTTGCCGACCCGTCCCCAGACTCGATCATCCCCCTTATAAAGGTTGGGCCTTGTCTGAAACAGCTCAGACCGAAGAAAATCCTCCTGAGCGATTTTCCCTTTGGGGTCATACTGCAAACCCGGTTCCAAAAAACAGACCAGACGGCGGATAATCTGCTCTTTGAAATCTCTTTGATAGCCCCACCCCAGAACCACAAGAACCCCGACGAAAAGCAAGAGCGTCACCAGCAGCGGCACTATCACGGCTGCCGGCTCTTCCGTGAGAGCAAATAAAGGCCCTGCCAAAAAAAGTCCGACCCCCACAAGCACCACCAAACCGATTCCCAACCCTCCCAAAATGCGTTTCCGCCGTTGTTCCAGCACCGCCAAATCCGGATACAGGGTCTGTTCGTAAAAGGTCTTTATTTCCTCAAAAGTTTTCACCCTCACGCCTCCTGCTCATGTCTGACCGAATGAGGCACTCGGAACCTCCCGCTCGGACGCCTCGATTTGAAAGAGTTCCTGACGCTCAAAGCCGAATAGGGTCGCCAGCAGATTCGTCGGAAACATCTGGACCGTATTGTTGTAGTCGGTCACAGCGGCATTAAACGCACGCCGCGCCGCTGAAATCTGCTCCTCCAGCTCATTCAGCGTCCGCTGCAGATGCAGAAAATTCTCCGAGGCCTTCAGGTCCGGATACCGCTCCGCAACCCCGCGAACGACACCGACCAGCTGCGTCATCAGGTTGTCGAGGTTTACCTTCTGTTCTGTTGAAAGAGCCCCGCTCAACGCCTTTGCACGCAGTTCGCTTACTTTCTCAAACAGCTGCCGTTCATGTTCGGCATACCCCTTTACCGCCGCAACGAGATTCGGCACGAGGTCCCAACGCTTTTTGAGCATCGCATCCATCGTCCCGAAGATATTGCGGATTTGATTGCGTTTGGAAATCAGAGAATTGTACCCCCCAATTACAAATATCAGCAGCAAAAACGCAGGCAGCACAAAAAGCAAGAAACACATCAGCAGCTCCTTACTTGTCTTTTAATCCCGAGAAACCATACCGCCTTTTTCTGACTCCGTCAATAAAAAGAGGGGTTCCCCCCTGCGGCTGTTTCAAAAATCTTTGAATTTCCCAAGTCATTCTCATTCTTGTAAAATGCCTTTTTTTATGCTATAAGGGAAAGGACATCCGAGACAGATAAAAACCTAACGTACGAATTGACAGGACCTTAGAATGAGTCAGACGCTCACCTACAAAATCTTGCAGCAGCATCTGGTGGAAGGAAAACTTCAGCCGGGCGAGCCCATCGGCATCCGTATTGACCAAACCCTCACCCAGGACGCCACGGGAACAACGGTCTTTTTGCTGTTTGAGTCCATGGGACTGGCCCGAGTCCGAACGGAGCTGTCCGTCAGTTATGTGGACCACAATATGGCTCAGTTCGGACCCGAAAACCACAACGACCACCTCTACCTGCAAAGCATCGCCCGCAAAGTGGGGGTCTATCATTCCCGTCCCGGCAACGGCATCTGCCATCAGGTTCATCTCGAACGGTTCGGCAGACCGGGGGCGACCCTGCTGGGCAGCGATTCCCACACCCCCACCTGCGGCGGACTGGGAATGCTGGCCATCGGTGCCGGCGGACTGGATGTCGCCTCCGCCATGGGCGGCGGGGCCTTTTATCTGACTTGTCCGAAGGTCATCGGTGTGCATCTGACCGGACGGCTTCATGATTGGGTTTCCAGCAAGGACATTATCCTTACCCTGCTGAGCATTCTAAGCACAAAAGGAAATGTAGACTGCGTGATTGAATATTTCGGGCCGGGTGTGCAGACACTGACGGTCCCTCAGCGGGCCACTGTGACCAATATGGGTGCCGAACTGGGAGTGACAACCAGCATCTTCCCCAGCGACGAAATGACCGAACAGTTTCTGGCCGCCCAGAACCGGCCGCAGCACTATCGGCCGCTGGCCGCCGACCCGGATGCCCACTACGACCGCATCATTGAAATCAACCTATCCAAACTGGTTCCGATGGCGGCTTGCCCCTCCTCGCCGGATAATGTTGTACCCGTAGAGGAAATTGCCGGACGGAAAATCCATCAGGTCGTCATCGGCAGCTGCACCAACTCCAGCTATACGGATTTGACGATTGCCGCCGAAATCCTCAAAGGGCGGAAAATTGACCCGTCCGTTGAGTTCGGCATCGCCCCCGGCAGCCGTCAGGTGCTTCAGATGATTACCCGCAGCGGGGCCCTGGCCGACCTGCTGGCCGCCGGCGCGCGCCTTTTGGAAAGTGCCTGCGGCCCCTGCATCGGGCAGGGCTTTTCTCCGGGCGACGGCACCGTCACCCTGCGAACCTTCAACCGCAATTTCGCCGGACGAACCGGAACCAAGGGCGACCAGTGTTACTTGGTCAGCCCTGAAACGGCGGCAGCCTCGGCCATTATGGGAGAAATTACCGACCCGCGCAGTCTCAAAGAGATGATTGGGCTGCGGTATCCGGCCGTCAAACCTCCGAAGGAATATGTGATTGATGACAGCATGATTGACCCGCCCCTGCCGCCGGAGGAAGCAGCAAACGCCGTAGTCATCCGCGGGCCGACCATCGTTGTGCCCGAATCGCCCAGGCCCCTGCCGGAAACCTTGACCGGGCAGGTTCTTCTCAAGTGCGGAGACAAAATCACAACCGACCACATTATGCCGGCCGGCGCCTTCCTGAAATACCGCTCGAATGTGCCGGAATATTCCAAGTACGTCTTCAACAGTTTCAATGAGGAAGGCAAACCGACCTTTGCCCAGCGATGTCTGGCCCTGAAAAAGCAGGGCCTGTCCGGCATTGTCGTCGCCGGCGAAAGTTACGGCCAGGGCTCCAGCCGCGAGCACGCGGCACTGTGCCCGATGTATCTGGGACTGCGGGCGGTTTTGGCCAAATCCATCGAACGCATTCATCGGGCCAATCTGATTAATTTTGCCATTGTGCCGATTGAGTTCGCTGCCCCGGCGGATTACGACCGAATCCAGTCAGACGATATGCTCGAAATCCCCGACTTGACCGGGGCAATCCGCAGCGCCAATGAGGTAGAAATTTTCAACCGCACACAGGGATTTTCCTTCCAGGGCCGTCTGGTCCTCTCGCATCGGGACCGGGAAATCCTGCTGGCCGCCGGTCTGCTCAACTACGCCAAGAAGAAGGCCATGCCGTCATGAACGAAAAACAGCGTGTCATTACCGTGTTTGGAACTAGCCGGGCCGGCGAGCAGGACGAGGTCTTTCGCTCCGCTGAGCAGATGGGGGTCCTGCTGGCCCGCAGCGGCTATGCGGTCGCCAACGGCGGCTACGGCGGCGTGATGCTGGCTTCCGCCCGTGGGGCGGTCTCCGTCGGCGGACGAGTCATCGGCGTAACCTGCCGCGCCTTCAAGCGAAGCCCGAATCCTTATCTGACCGAGGAAATCCCGACGGACGCACTTACGGAGCGGCTGGCAACCCTGATTCGGCTCGGCAGTGCCTATCTGGTCTTTGCCGGTGGGACCGGCACCCTGCTGGAACTGGCGGACGTCTGGGAACACAAAAACAAAGGGTTTCCGGGAACCGATAAGCCGATCATCCTGATGGGAAACTTCTGGCAGCCGCTGGTGCAGATGATGGCCCAGGCCGACCCGAAAAGCACCCGCTGCATCCGAACCGCCGAAACCCCTTCAGAAGCCCTGACGATTCTTCAGCAAGAGGGACTCCGATGAAAAACATACGAACAACCCTTTCTATGACCTTGCTGGCAATGGCTCTGGTACAGGCCGCTGCGGGAGCGGAAAAACCCAAAACTCGTCCCCTGCCCGAAGGGCTGGAGCTGCGGCAGGTGGAAGGGGTCGCCCGGCTCAATGAAAAAACGAAGGCCTGGCGGTTCAGCACGCTCACAACGCTCACCAGCCGCGGTCTGACGATTGCCCCGGAAACAGAACTGACCATCCTGCCTTCCAGTGCACTCGAAAAAATCCTCTCTTATGCCGGAACGGAAAATCAGGTTCAGGTTCGCATCGATGCCGTCGTAACACAGTACCAAAACGGCAATTTCCTCTTTATTTTTGATGCGGCCCCTCTGAAGGGCTCCTCCGAGGCCGAGAAACAGCCGGACAGTCCCAAACCTACGGAAGCGGAGATGAAAAATGTTCTGCGGGCGGCCGCCGACCCCAATGAATCTTCTGTAATTCCGCCGGATATCCTCAAGCGAATGAAGCCGGCCCAGAAGACCGATTTTGCCCGAATGGCGCAGACGGCCCCCGCCGCCGTCAAAGAAGATACGATGCTTGTGAGCCGAACCGGACGTTTTGTCCGCCTTGGTCCGGCGGGCGAGTTTGTGCTGGACGGCTTCGGAAGAAATGTATCCGAACAGTCTTTCGTCCTGCTGCCCTGCCGGACGCTCGAGCAGGTGGAGCAGCAGCACAGGCAGTCGCTTGAACGCATGCGGTTTCGTGTATCCGGCGTGCTGACCACCTTTCGCGGACGAACCTTTCTGCTCCTTCAGGGAGCCGCCCGAACTTATACACACGGCAACTTTACTCCGTAATTTTTTACTGTCAGGAGCGTTTGTGTGAGCGGAACACTGGACTCCATTCTGCTGATTGCCGGACAGCCGGACTTTGAAGCCAAAAGCCGACGACTGCTGGAAGAACACTCGATGCGGGCCTTTCTGGAGGGAAAGCACAGTCTGGCCGAGTCTGTCCGTCAGATTGTCGCGGATGTCGGGCGGCGAGGGGATGCGGCCTTATGCGAATACAGCGAACGATTTGACCGAGTCCGCCTGTCGCCGCAGGAGTTTCGCATCCCGCCTAAAGACCTCGAAAAGGCGCACAGACAGCTGCCCCCTGACCTCCTGAAATCCCTCCGCAAGGCCGTCCGAAATGTCCGCAAATATCAGTCGGAGATTTTCATCGGCCGAAAAAACCGCCATCCCGGCATCCGCTATCTCCCGCTGGAGCGGGTTGCCGTCTGTGTACCCGGCGCCAGTGCCCCCCTGCCGAGCACCCTGATTATGACCGCCGTGCCGGCGCAGGTGGCAGGCGTCAAAGAAATCGCTGTCCTCTCTCCGCCCCGCTGGCAGGGAAGCATCCATCCGGTCATCCTCGGCCTGTGCCGGGAATTGGACATCACAGAGGTTTACCGGCTGGGCGGAGCTCATGCCGTTGCGGCGCTGGCCTTCGGGACCGAAACCATTCGCAAGGCCGATAAAATCGTCGGACCCGGTCACGATGTCGTCCAGCTGGCCAAAAAGGAGGTCTTCGGGCTGGTGGACATTGATTCCTTCGCCGGCCCCAGCGATGTGCTGATTGTCGCCAACCGCCAGGCCAATCCCGACTGGGTGGCCGCCGACATGCTCAGCCAGGCCGAACACAATCCCGGCGCCGGGATTGTTGTAACCGATTCCCCGGATTTTGCCCGAAAAGTGCTCGCAGCCCTCGAAGAGCAGCTGCCTCAGCTGGACCGGGCGGAAGGCACACAGCGGTGTCTGCTCGAATCCAGCGGCATCCTCGTGTTCCCGTCGATGGAGGCGGCGATTAACTGGGCGAATGAATTTGCCGCCGAACATGTTCAGGTTCAGTGCGGCCGGCAAAGTCGTGCTGTCGCCCGCCGGCTCCGGAATGCCGGCGCTGTCTTTGTCGGCTCCTATTCGCCGGTGGCCGTCGGCGATTACTGGGCCGGACCCAGCCATACCCTCCCCACTCGCCAGACCAGCCGATATTTCAGCGCCCTGACCAGCAACGATTTTGTCAAATCCGTCAGCTGGATTGAATACACCCAGAACCAGCTTCGCCGCAGTGCGGAGGATATTATCCGGCTGGCTCAGACGGAGGGCTTAGATGCCCATGCCAAAAGCATTCAGAAACGCCTGCACAAACAGCCGCCAAAGAAAGGATAACCTATGGACCGGGCAGAACAGGCCGTCTGTTTATTCCAGAAAGGATACAACTGTGCTCAGGCGATTCTGGCCGTCTGGTGCGAACGGTTCGGGCTTCTGCAGGAAACGGCCGTCAAACTGGCCGGCGGATTAGGCGGCGGCATCGGACGAAACGGGGAAATCTGCGGCGCCCTCACCGGTGCCGTTCTGGTGCTCGGTTTGCGCTACGGCACAGCCGACCCTCTGGACAAGAACACCAAATACGACCTGTACCGCAGGACGCGGGAGCTGATGCATCGCTTCAAAGACCACGCCGGCTCGCTCTACTGCCGGCAGCTGCTCGGCTTCGATATGGCCACTCCGGAAGGGCTGGCCGCCTCGCAGAAACCGGGCGCCTTTGACGAATGCCCTCAGTTTGTCCGCATCGCCGCGGAATTACTGGATAAAATGCTCGAATAAGAAAGGAGCCGAACATGCCGCTGAAAAAACACATTATTCTGGGTGTACACATTACAGACCGAATTCATCATGTGGATTCCGTCCAGCATCTCTTGACGGAGTACGGCTGCAGCATCCGGACCCGTTTGGGCCTGCACGAAGCGGAAGCCGGTTTTTGTTCCCCAAACGGACTGATTCTGCTCGAAATGACCGATGATGAAAAAACCGCCGACGAACTGGCGGCCAAACTCAACAAAATCGAAGGCGTCGAAGTCAAGAAAATGCTTTTCAACCACCCCTAATGATTGAGGCTCTTGCGGATGCTTACGGATAATATTCTCGACCTGATCGGCAACACGCCTCTGATTCAGCTGCGGGGAGAGCCCATCTATGCCAAGGCGGAGTTTCTCAACCCGGGCGGGAGCATCAAGGACCGCGTGGCCCTGGCCATGCTCGAAGGGGCCGAGCGGGACGGCAAGCTCAAACCCGATTCCATCATCGTCGAACCCACCTCCGGCAATACGGGCATCGGTATCGCCCTCGTCGGCCGGCTGAAGGGCTACAAAGTCCGCATCGTAATGCCCGAAAACATGAGCGTCGAACGCAAGAAACTCATCAAAGCCCTCGGGGCCGACTTGGTTCTGACGCCCGCCGAAAAAAGCATCGCCGGGGCCGTCGAAACGGTCGAACAGATGCAGGCCGAAGACCCCCGCGTCTTTGTTCCGCAGCAGTTCAAAAATCCCGATAATCCCCGTATTCATTATGAACAAACAGCCGTGGAACTATGGCGGCAGATGACCGGCGATATTGCCTGTTTTGTCGCCGGTGTCGGCAGCGGCGGCACCCTGCAGGGCATCGGACGATTCCTGCGGGAGCACAAATCCGATGTACGAATCGTCGCCGTCGAACCCAAAGACGTATCCGCCCTGCTGGGGCACGAACCCGGCCTGCATCAGATTCAGGGCATCGGCGATGGCTTCATTCCGGACATTCTGGATGTTTCTCTGGTGGATGAAGTCATCGAAGTCACCGATGAAGATGCCATTGAAAC
Source organism: Planctomycetota bacterium (assembly GCA_029552545.1). Lineage (GTDB taxonomy): Bacteria > Planctomycetota > Phycisphaerae > Sedimentisphaerales > Anaerohalosphaeraceae > JAHDQI01. The sequence continues at coordinate 24,968 of JAKPDO010000044.1, read as the reverse complement.
CACCCGGCAGCTGAGTATGAAGCACGGCCTTTTGGTCGGCATCTCCTCCGGTGCCAACGTCTGGGCAGCCCGGCAGATGGCGGCTCGAATCAAAGGAAATATCGCTACGGTTTTGCCGGACCGTGCCGAACGATACTTCAGCACCGCCCTGCTGTAAAAGGAAAGACAATGGACTATCAAACGCTGAAAAATCGGCTGCTCGAATTCCGCCGACAGCGGGATTGGGAGCAGTTTCACGACCCGAAAAACCTGGCGGAGGGGCTGATTATCGAGGCGGGGGAACTGCTGGAAAACTTTCTGTGGAAGCAGCCCGCCGAATGCAGACAACTGACGGAGATTGAGCGAAAAAGAGTGGAAGAGGAAATCGGCGACATCTTCGCCTTTTTGATTTATTTATGCTGCGAACTGAACATTGACCCCTTTGAAGCCGCCTGCCGAAAAATCGAAATCAACGAACAAAAATATCCGGTCGAAAAATCCAAAGGAAAAAGCACCAAATACAACGACTTATAATCTCTCCGCCGGTCCTTTCAGGAGGATCGAAAAACAGGAACAGCATCTGGTCTTTCCACATCCCTTTTCCCTCAGGAGGATGAATGGGTTGAAGCCCCGGCAGGAGCAGATTCTTTGGATGGATTTTTTGTATCATAATACTTCAGAGCTTCCCGAACCATGGGTTTAAATTCCTCTTCGAGCTTCCACGGCTTGGTGATGAACTTGTAGATGTGCCCTTCATTAATCGCCGTCAGCAAAGTCGTAATCTGGGTATAGCCGCTCAAGACCATACGGACAATATCCGGATACAGCTCCCGCACTTTGCGGAGCAGCTCCAGGCCGTTCATTTCCGGCATCCGCATGTCGGTTACGACTACATGCACTTTGTTCTTTTTGAGAATCTCGAGGGCTTCCGCCCCGCTGTTGGCAAACAGGCAGCGGTATGGTTCATCCATCAGACCTCGCCGCAGCGACTGCAAAAGCCGCACTTCATCATCCACAAACAGAACGGTAGGATTTTCCATATTTCACCTCTTATTTCAGCGTTACCGATTTTACACAGAATAGTGTTCAGATTGTTCCTGTGAAATCCGGTCTGTCGTCTCTTTCGGACCTTCCCGAGGCAGCTTAATAGTAAATTTCGTCCCTTTTCCGACCTCACTGTCCACCAGAATCTGTCCCTGGTGTTTGCTTACCACAATATCATACGAAACACTTAACCCAAGTCCGGTACCTTTTCCGGCGGGCTTGGTTGTAAAAAACGGGTCAAAAATCTTGGAAAGAATCTCAGAGGGGATTCCCGGGCCGTCATCTTCAATTTCACAGACTACAAAATCCCCTTCGTCCCGCGTTCGGATGTAAATATGCCCGGGTCCCTGACGATTCTGCGAACGGATGGCCTGAGCCGCATTGACCAGAATATTCAGAAAGACCTGATTGATTTGCCCGGGATGACAATGAATTTTTGGGAGTGTTCCCAATTCCGTCACCACCTCCATATCATACTTGATTTCATTGCGGGCCACAACGAGTGTGCTCCGGATACCGTCATTGATGTCATAATCGCACATCTCCGTACTCTGGTCAATTCGAGAGAAATCCCGCAAATTCTGAATGATGCTGGTAACCCGCTGAAGGCCTTCCTGAGACTCCGTAAAGAGGTCCTGAATATCCGCAAGGATAAAATCAATTTTCTTTTCCTGCCGATAATGGCGGATTTCCAGCAGTTTTTCCAGCACCGGCGGATACGGATTCTTCTCCAGCACTTCACACAACTGTTCATAAAGCGTCAAGAGACCTTTCAGCTTCGTCAGATAGGTTTGAAGGGTCTCAAAATTGCTGGCTACAAACCCCACAGGAGTGTTCATCTCATGAGCCACACCCGCCGCCAGATGACCGATCGAAGCCATCTTCTCGCTTTGAACCATCTGGGCCTGTGCTTTCTGAAGCTGCTTGTGGGCCCTGGCCAGCTCCTCGAGGGCTTTTTGCGTCTGAATCTGATTTTTCTTCCGCTCGAGAGCAAAATAAATCGACTTGGTCAGAGAGGCTTGATTGAACTCTCCTTTGGTCAGATAATCCTGGGCTCCATAGGACATCGCTGTCAAATCTGCGGTTTTGTCGTTCTCTCCCGTAATAACAATAATGGCGGTGGCCGGATACTGCCGATTAACCTGAGCCACCATCTCCAGACCGTCCCCATCCGGCAGATGAAGGTCCAACAAAAGAACATCGAAAGGATACTGGGCCAGATGCTCGAGCATCCCCTGCTTGGTCCCTACACAAATGATGCGGTCATCCGCCCGTCTCATCCGGCTCTTTTCGAGCATTTTCTTCAAAAGCGTCCGGCAGGTCGGGTCATCATCCACAATCAGGATGGAAAGAGAGCGGCTTTCTTGGCCCCGCATGGAACCGCCCGAAGAACCGCGGCACAACTGAGTATTTGTCTGTTCCATCCGTCGCTTGTCCCTTACTACGGAGCCGATTTAACCTGTTCAATCCAGTCGGGCTGAGCCAAAAAGGCGCTCAGACGTTCAAACGCCTGATGAATTTCTTCAAACATAGTATCGGCCTTTTCCATCTGATTGTTCTTGGCGGCCAGTTCGAGCGCAAAAGCCTTTTCCGCCAGTTCCGCCGCCGCCATATTTCTGGCTGTCCCTTTGATCCGATGGGCCAGGAGCTGGACATTCGGCACATCCTTCGACGCCACCGCCTGCTGAAGCTGCTGAAGTACCGAAGGAGTTTCCTCCAGAACCGTCTGGGCCACCACCTGGAGAATCTCCGGGTCATCGCAGATTTTGGACAAATCCTCCCAGCGAATCAGAGGAGCAGTCTTGGCAACCGGGCTCTGCGGTGCAGTTTGTTCGGGGCTGCCGATAGCGCTTCGGCACAAATCCGTCAATTGTTCCACCTGCGACCGAATCTGGTCTACTTGTTTGTCCATATCATCGTCCTTTCCGGAAAGGTAAGTAGAGAGCACTTCTTTGAGTTTTTCGCGGTCAATCGGCTTTTGCAGATAGCCGTTGCAGCCGGCGGCCAGACATTTCTTTTCATCTTCTTTCATCGCATGGGCCGTCAAAGCGATAATCGGTATGGTGCAGCCCCTTTCACGCAGCAGCCGCGAGGCATCGTAGCCGTTCATGACCGGCATCTGCATATCCATAAAAATCAGGTTGAACTTCCCTTCCTGAGCCCGTTCGAGGGCCTGCTGACCATTTTCCACAATTTCCACCTCCAGACCCATTTTCTCCAGCAGCAGACGAATCAGGGCCTGGTTACCCTTGGCGTCTTCCGCCACAAGGATTCGTCCCTTCAGGGGTCCCTGCTGGGGCTCGGATTTTCCCTGCGTGAGTTCCTTGGCCACCGATTCGGAATGGTCATAGCGGTTCATCACCGGCTGGTCTTTGACATTGACACCGGTCGGCAGAATGATGGAGAAGACCGACCCTTTGCCTACCTCACTTCGCACCTCCATATGACCGCCCAGCAGCTGAACCAGCTGCTTGGTAATGGTCAAGCCCAGCCCCGTTCCCCCGTACTTGCGGGTTGTGCTGCCGTCGGCCTGGGTAAAGGCCTCAAAAATCTTCTCAATCTTGTCCGCCGGAATCCCGATGCCGGTATCCTCCACATCAAACCGGATATAATCCGCCTCATCCTGCCTCTGAATGTAAACATTGACAAAGACATGGCCGGACTCGGTGAACTTAATGGCATTGCTGACCAGATTCACCAGACACTGACGGACCCGTACCGGGTCGGAATAAATCATCACCGGCAAATCACTGCACTGGAGAATCTCAAAATCCAACCCCTTATTCAAGGCCATCGGACGCAGGAGGGAATTGAGGTCTTCGAGAAACTCCCGCAGGGATATCTCTACAATTTCCGTATTCAGCTTGCCCGCCTCAATTTTCGAGAAGTCCAGAATATCATTAATCAGCTGCAGCAGCATTTTTCCGTTGTTGAGAATCAGCTGAATATACTTGCGATGCTCGGGACTGATGCCGGGCTCTTCATTGAGCACATCGCTGAAGCCGATGATGGAGTTCATCGGCGTGCGGATTTCGTGGCTCATATTGGCCAAAAATTCGCTCTTGGCCCGGCTGGCTTCCTGGGCCTGTTTGGCCAGCAGGTTGGCCTTTTCCACCGCCAGTTCGAGCTGCCGGTTGCTCTGTTTCAGTTCCGCCGTGCGCTCGTTGACCATTTCCTCCAGATGGTCCCGGTGCTGAATCAGTTCAATCTGGGCTTTCTGCCTTTCTTCAATCTCCTTCTGAATCTGATCGAGCATTCCGTTGAAGGCCTCAATCAGAATCCCCACTTCATCCCGGCTGGTCAGTGCGGCCCGGACGGAATAATCCTTCCGTTCCGAAACCTGGCGAGCCACTTGCGCCAGGGCCAGAATCGGACCCGAAATCAGATGCTGCAGGGAGGACGAAAGAATATAAGCCACAACGGCCGCCAGCAGAAGAATGCACAAGTTGATGACGGCGCTGCGCTGGAGGGATTCCCGAAGCGGCTGCAGGTTTGAGCAGAGAATAATACGCCCGATCTGCTCATTTTCCAGAACAATCTTCTGAGACAGGATCAAAAAGGTATCCGTGAAATAATATTCTTCCTCCGACAGAATTTTCAGGTCAATTCCGAAACATTTCAGTTTTTCCATCCCCCCGTGTTCATGTTTCTGGTGTTCAAGTCCCTGATAGAAATCCGTAAACAGTTCATTATTGCGATCCAGCACACAGACATATTCAATGGTCGGCTTGACCCGAAAAATCTGCAGCGTATCCTGAGCCCCTTTCACATCATTGAACTGCACTGCCGCCTTGCAGTTCTCCGCCGCAATCTGGGCCTGGACCCGAAGGTCCTGAATCAGTCCCTGCCGCTGCACCTGACGGTCCCAGAGCAGGAAGATTCCTCCGGCCAAAACCAAAGCAGCCAGCGAGGTGCCCATAATCACACCAGTCAATTTGCGCCGAATCGTCCACCGGAAAGAGCTCGAAAGAAAGGACTGTTTTCGTGCATCAGAGTTGGAGCGGACCTTACTTTCCATTTGATTCTTTCTCCTGAATTACCCGACGTGCCAGCTTCAGCAGCTGCGAACTGATTTTCAGGCCCTGCTTTTCGGCCTGAGTCAGATGAATCTCAAACCGTACCTTATTCTCCTCCTTCACGAAAACAATGATGCCTTTGAAATTGAGAAATCCTTCCACCTCTCCTACCGTCAAAATAGGAAGCGTCTGAACCTGCTGCAGGTGTTCCGCCAGCCAGTTCTTTTCGGAATTGCAGTAAAACAGGACATGACAGCTGCGAATTTTCTCCCCCTGCTCATGCCAATACTGTTCGAAAGCCGCTTGTTTGTCGGAAACCTTTTTCGCATAAGCCGCCATCCCGGGAATAAAAACCAGTTTCAGCGGACGCTCCTTGATTTTTTTATCCATCAGCGGCTCAAAGGCCTTGCCGAATGGATTTTCTCCCACTATGCCGATCTGCATCGGCGGCGGGGACGAATCACCCGCTCCTCCATTTTCCATCTTCTCCGGAGGCCAATCCGTAAATTTCATAAAATTGTAAATAAAAGCCGCTTTCACCTGATACTCCACTTCCTCCGGTAACTTACCCGATTCCGTCATCGCCTGGCTTAATAAAACACCTCCCGGCAGTCCGGCAGGTGTATCAGCAGTACTCTTTGCACCTTCCAGCAGGACCAAAAACAAAAGAACACCACAAACAATGCCGGACCGCCTTCGCGCAGCCACGGTAGCCGCTGCGGGAACGCCGTCTGTTCTTGGTTGTTGATTCCAGTCAGGTTTTAAGCATCGCTTTGACGGCATTCGATGCTTGACCCTTTCAGAAATTCCTTCTTTTAACCTTTCACGGATTCAACTCGGGCTCCCCTCGACTGTCTTGTAAGTCCGCAAACAGATTTTACACCAACACATTTCCCAACATCTTTGGTCATTTCGACATCTTCATTTATCAACTTAATGGGCAAATCCGCCGGCGCTAATTTCTCCTGAAAAACAGCATAAGCCCTTACCAATTGAAAACTTAAGACAATCCGAATCCTGCAAATATGTTCGGATGATTTTCGAGGTCGTTTATAGGACGTATCAGACCGCGGAAAAAAGCTCAGTCCGGACGACCGGAAAGAACTTTTGAGGTTCGACTGAGATGATTCAGATGCAGCTGGTGAAGCTGGTTATTTTTATCCAGAAGATTGCAGAGCAAACGCATCTGGGAGAAAAACAGTTCCATCAGGGCGAGATTCGCCTGGGCCGTTGCACGGGTATAACCCGGCAGAATGACAAAAAGATACCCAACGGGAAAACGTTCCGTGTACAGTTCGCTTCCTATCAGACAGCCGCCTTCCATCGATCCGAGAACAGGGTCCTGACCGTCTTCAATGTGTTCACAATAGCACAAAAGGGTCTGCGGATCCGGAAAATGACGCTGAAAACGAGTCCGGTCATCCGTCCAGATTTTCCGCTCAGGGCCTACCAAAACAAGCCAGGGGCCGTCTTCGGGCACCTCCGGCAGAATCAGCCGGGCCAGCTGCTCAATGAAAAACTGACTGGATGAGAAAAGCGAATCGTACAGGTCTTCCATAAGCATATCCTCTGCATACAAACGATGAATGCCTCGGCAAAAAGAGAGGACAGCTTTTCCTCCAGGATAAAAAAACAAAGAAAAATGAGAAAAAAAAGGGAATGGATATGTGTTATAAGACGTTCTGCGGGGAGTGATTGGAACCTTTCTCAGGGCTCGGCTTGCTCTTGAACTTGACCATCCGGACCTGGTTTCCCTTGGAATTGTACTGGACCTGATCCATAAACGAACGAATCAGCAGCACTCCTCGACCGGAACATTTGTACAGGTTTTCCGGCTTCCTCGGGTCGGGAAGGGAATCCGGCTGAAAACCAGGCCCTTCATCGGCAATGGAAATCTCGAATCGGCTGGGTGTAATGGAATACTGGATATGAACTTTTTTGCTCGGATCCCCCTGATTACCATGCTGAATTGCATTGACAAAGGCCTCCTCCAGGGCCAAATGAATGGCAAACAGGTCCTCTTCGCCGAATCCCTTCCGCACGGCTTCCTGAAGCAGTTCGCCGCAAAGACGCTCCGCCGCCTCCATTGTTCCGGGCAGTTCAAGTTGTGTCGGCGAACTTTCAGGATTGGCTGCCATAAACCTTTCCTTTGGGGCGGCTTTTTCAGAACGGCGGAAGCCGAAAAACCGTTTAGACCAATCCTTCGAGGGCTTCCTGACGGGTTGGATAGATGTCAAAGACCTTGTCGAGCCGGGTAATTTTGAAGATTTCATAAATCTTCGGCTGGATACCGCACAGACGGAGAATGCCTTCCGACTCATAAATCTTTTTGCTCAAACGGATCAGAAGCCCCAGTACAGAACTGGTCAGAAAACGGACTTGGGAAAAATCCACCACCAGCTTAATCGGATTATTTTCTTCAATCAGGGGCAGGAAAGAACTTTCCAACGCCTGAATTTGGGACTCTTCGAGAATTTTTTCATCGACAAGCGTAGCCACAATCACATCGCCGCCGACATAGTCAATCGTCATATTGGGACTCTTCTGGTCCATAAAACCTCCCATATCATTTTCATTTGCCGGAATCCTATGTTATCCCCCCTGCGATGTCAAGCACACACTCAAAAAACCGGAACAAATCCTATCTAAGAACATAATTTTAAGATATTTATATTTACAGACATACAGGAGCCGTATAGTCTCATATTGGACATTCTTCTTGGGTCATAGTTCCAAAAACCATCTTTTTTCTTTTATCGATAATTTTACTCTTGCAAGTCCTGAACATTTATTGATAATAAACCTATAGATTTGTGAGATTCCGATTTATCCGAAAAAGAGTTTTGCAATCAATGAATGTCAATAAATAAACCAGAAATCACAGGAGGTTTCGTTATGAAAATCAGCAGATCGACAGGGTATGCTCTTATCGCAGTAGGTTATATCGCTCAAAATTATAAAGAGGGTGCCGTGCTGGCGGCACGGATTTCGAAAGAATACAATATTCCTCTGGAATACCTCTTAAAAATTCTCCAGCAGCTGGTTCGAGCAAATGTTCTGCGAAGCAAACGCGGGCCTCGCGGCGGCTTCTTCCTGGCTCGCCCGGCCGAAAACATCTCCCTGCTGGAAATCATTGAAGCCGTGGATGGTCCCCTGCTCACACATCTGCATCTTGCGGAACAGACCAACAATGCCCCGTTCAGCGTAAAAATGGAAGAACTTTGCCGGAAAGCCACCGAAGAGGTACGGGCCATTTACGACAAAGCCAAACTTTCCCAGGTACTCGGGCAAATCTCCTAAAAATCAGCAGCAATGGAAATCCGTCAGTTTCAGCAATGGATTCGCGACCGCTACGAAAAGCGGGATCGCGAACGGGGAACTCCGGGAACATTCCTGTGGTTCATTGAAGAGGTCGGGGAGCTGGCAACAGCCCTGGCAGGCAATGACCCGAAGAATAAGGCCGAAGAGTTTGCGGATGTTTTTGCCTGGCTGTGCACGCTGGCGAATATCAACGACGTGGACCTGGAAAAAGCCGTCGAAAAATACACACTCGGAAAGGTCGAGGGCTTCAAATAAAACCTGCTGCAGTCGATAAAAAATCTGAAAACCCCAGCCCTTAAAATAGACTGGGGTTTTTTATTCGCTCCGGCCGGCGGTTTTATGTTCTTTCCCGCTCGAACGCAATGTCCGTAAAAGACAGAAAAGAAACAATCCGGTGATGCCTCCGCAGCTGAGCAGCATAAAAAACCATCCATACGGATTCATTTTACGACTCCCGCCCTCGTCGGCGCCAAACCACCCAAACCATCACACACAAGAAGACAAACAGTCCCAGCAGTCCCAGTCGGGTAATCAGGACAAACGGCCGGTTGGACTGCGGCACATTTCTCATCAGAAAAACATCCACCCATTCCTGCACAAACCAGGTAGCCAGAATCGCCATCAGAAACAACGGCGTCACATATTTGATAATCAGCCGATAAATCCCCGGGATTTGAATATCGGAGCCCGAATGCAGCTCCGTCCAGGCCCGCTCCATCCCGAAAGCCCATCCGAACAGCACTGCTTCAACCGTCGCAAAAACTACCAGCCCTACCATCACCCCCCAGAAATCCATCTCGTCCAATACGCCGTTTCCATAGAAGAAAATCACGGGCTGGCAGAGCACAAACGTCACAATTCCGAAAAATAGGCACGCTTCCCGGCGCGTCAGATTGAACTCATCTTCCATAAAGGCGATTGCCGGCATAGCCAGCGAAATCGAACTGGTCACACCCGCAATGAAAAGCAGGAAAAACCACAGAAGCCCGAACACCTGCCCAAAGGTCATCTTCTGCAGAATCAGCGGCATCGTCACAAAACCCAAATCAAAGACCTTTTGGGCCACATCCCGAATGCCCTCGGGCCCTAAAAAAGCATAGGCCGCCGGAATCACCAGACTGCCGCCCAGCACCACTTCGGCAAATTCATTGGCTGCCGCCGCCGTCAGCCCGGACAGGGCCACATCATCCTGCTTGCGCAGATAACTGGCATAGGTGAGGATAACACCGAACCCGCAGCTGAGGGTAAAAAAGATTTGTCCGGCCGCCGCCAGCCAGACCCGCCCTTTCAGCAGAGCCGACCAGTCCGGATTCCAGAGAAAGCCAAAGCCGTTATACACCGAACGTTCCGGATAGGCCGGGTCCGGCGTTCCGAGCATCAGCACCCGAATCACCAGCACAATGGCGATGACAAACAGCAGCGGCAAAGCCCACTTGCAAAACCGTTCGATGCCCCGCGTAATACCGAAACTGACAATCAGCAGATTCAGTCCAAAGGTCAGCAGAAAAAACAAATAGGCCGTTCCCACGCCGTCAAAATAGGGATTGTTCGCTCCGCCGAGCCCCTGATAGCCCTGCAGAAAGGTCTTCATCGCCTCCTGCGTCGTACACGCAGCGTACCGTCCGGTCACAGCAAAAAAACTGTATCCAAGCAGCCAGGATTCTATGTAGGTATAATAAGAGAAAATGACAACCGGCCCGAAAATCCCAATCACGCCGAAATACTTGATGAACCGGTTCTTCCTCCACATCGTCTGGAAGATGCCCGGTGCCGTGCTGTGCTCAAAACCGCCGCCGAACCGCCCAATGGTCCATTCAATCCACATCAGCGGCAGTCCCAGCAGCAGGAATGAAAGAAAATACGGAATCATAAAGGCGCCGCCGCCGTGATTGGCCGCCACTCCCGGAAACCGAAGAAAATTGCCCAGCCCGACCGCACTGCCGGCTACCGCCAGAATCACCCCCCACTTGCTCGTCCAATGCTCCCGTTCCAACCCAAGCCCCTCAAAAACCAAAGGCAATTACGACAAGCCCAACAAAGACAGACTGTCCCGTTCCACAATGCTCCGCAGTTTCTCCCGCGGCACCGTCGGCAGATGGGAGTCCGAAAGCAGTTTATTAAACCCCAAAAGCGTCTCGATGCATGCCCCCGGCTGGGCATACGGAAATCCGCTTCCAAACAGAAGCTTATCCATCACCCCCGCCTCATACGCCGAAACCACCGTATTGTACACCTGCCAGACCTTCATCGGATTGACGGTCAAATCGGCAAACACATTCTCATGTTTGGCCAGAAGGCAGAGCGTCTGCTCCAGAAACGGCAATCCCATTCGCCCGACAATCATCTTTAAGCCGGGGAACGTTCGCGCCACTTCATCCAGCAGCCAGGGACGAGCGTAATCCAAAACCGCTTCCGATGAATAAGGCGGACAATTATGAAAGAAAACCGGAATCCCCCGCTCCTGACAGAGTTCATACAGTTCCATCGCCTGCGTATGGGCCGGATGAAACCGGTCTTCTGCGCAATATAAGACAATTCCGCGAAGCCCCAAGTCCTCCGTGGCATCCTTCAGAATCCTCTTGGAAACCCCGTCTTCAACCGGGTTGAACACAGCAAACCCAATGGCCTTTGGATTGCCGGAAATATACTCGGAAAGATGATGATTCGCTTCTTTCCGCTCGAACCCGCAGCCGGCCAGCACAAAACAGCCGTCAATTTCACGGCAAACCGACCGGTGCTGCTCTGAATCAACCTGTTCTTCCGGACAACTGATATGTGTATGGCAGTCAATAATCATCCCAAATCCTCTTGTTTTGAAACCGGAGATACAATCCGGCGATATGTTTTTTGAAGTCAACATCTTAGCGCTCTTCTCAACCCCCTGTCAAGAAGAAACAGCGAGATTTTGTCGGCATTTCACCCGCCGTCTTGACAGGTCTTGCTGATGAGGGTACCATACGAGCCGGCTTGGGAAAAGCGAGGATACTGTGGACTGTGCCATTTGCCGAAATCCAATGATCACCCTTGAACTGGACAACGTCGAGACGGATTACTGTCTGGCCTGTCGGGGTATCTGGCTGGACAGCGGTGAACTGGAACAACTGCTGGGCGATTCCGGCAAAGCCCAGGAGGTGCTCCGGTCCTTTCAGCCGGCGGAAGGCGTTCAGGAAAAGCTGCGGCGGTGTCCGATCTGCGGAAAAAAGATGGAAAAAGTCCTTGTCGGGCCTGAATCTTCTTCCGTTCTGCTGGACCGCTGCCGAAAGGGACACGGCCTCTGGTTTGACCGCGGGGAGCTGGAAGCCGTTCTGCAGATGGGACGTTTCGATTCCCAGAAAAAAATCCCCTCTTTTCTGGGCAAAATGTTTAATAAGCCGGAAACAAATCCGAACCCGACTCCCTCTTAAAATAGTAGTATGGGAAAAGAAAGAGTTTCTTTTCAGAAAGGAGCCCAAACGTGGCTGCAGCTGTAATGATTTTGCTGTTTGTCGTCCTCGGTATTCCGATTCTGCTGGTTCTGTGGGGCATCGGGATTTATAACACGCTGGTCCAACTGAGAAACCAGGTGGAAAATGCCTGGTCTCAGATTGACGTGCAGTTAAAGCGGCGTCACGACCTGATTCCGAATCTGGTTGAAACCGCCAAAGGATATATGAAACACGAGCGGGAGACCCTTGAAAAAATCACAGAGGCACGCAGCCGGGCCATGGGGGCCAAAAATGTCGCCGACGCCGCCAAAGCCGAATCCGCCCTCAGCGGGGCTTTGAGCCAATTCCTCCTCGTCGTCGAAAATTACCCTGAATTGAAAGCCAACCAGAACTTTCTGTCCCTTCAGGAGGCCCTGACCAGCACCGAAAACAAAATCGCCTTCGCCCGCCAGGCGTACAATGATCAGGTGCTCTTCTACAATAACAAAATCCAGATGTTCCCCTCGAACCTGGTAGCAGGAATATTTGGATTTGCCAAACGAGACTTCTTTGAAATCGAGCAGCCCGCCCAGCGCGAAGTCCCGAAAGTCAGTTTTTAATTGTGTGTTATGAGTTCTGAATAAAGCATAAGATTTTTATGGACAACCCACATACAGTTCGGACAAAAAGCTATTCTTTTGCGATAGGGATTATCCATTTGAGCACAAAACTAAAACAAAAACATCACGTCGAAATCTCCTCCCAACTTCTTCGCTCCGGTACAAGCATCGGAGCCAACATAGAAGAGGCATCCGCCAGCGGCAGCCGTAAAGATTTTTTTCACAGAATGACAATCGCATCACAGGAAGCAAGAGAAACATACTATTGGCTTCGTCTGCTCAAAGATACAGAACTCGTTTCAGCGAATGAAATATCCTCTTTATTAAATGAAGCGGAAGAACTGATAAAAATGCTCACAAGTATAGTGAAAACAGGGAAAACTCAAGCTGCTCAAAACTCATAACTTATAACTCAAAACTACTGTGTGGGAACAGATTCGAATCAATAAAAGGAACTCCGTCCTGCTGCTGGCAGGGATGGGAATTTTTCTGCTTTCGCTGGGCTTTATTCTCGGAGCCGCTATCGGCGGTCCGGAATCCGGCTGGGTGGGCTTGATGGTCGCTTCGGCAGTCTGGCTTATCCTGATGCTGATAAGTTTTACCAATGGAGACCAGATTCTGCTGGCCTCCAGCCGGGCCGTACCCGTAACCCCCGATGTTCACCCGCAGCTGTTCAATATCGTTGAGGAAATGACCATCGCCGCCTCCCTGCCGAAAATGCCGAAGATTTATATCATTAATGACCCCGCCCCCAATGCCTTTGCCACAGGCCGAAGTCCCGAAACAGCCTCTGTAGCCGTCACGGCAGGTCTTCTGGCCCGCCTGAATCGGGATGAGCTGCAGGGAGTCATCGCCCATGAAATCAGTCATATCGTCCACCGAGATATCCTCTACGTCACGCTGGCAGGGGTCATGCTCGGCAGCATTGTCTTGCTCAGTCAGGTTTTCCTCAGAGGGCTGTATTATTCCTCTATCGGCGGACGAAGATATTCATCAGAAGGACGAGGCCGAGACGGCGGAGCACAAGCCATCTTCTTCATTTTAGCAATTATCCTGTCCATTTTAGCCCCCCTGTTTGCCCAATTATTCTATTTTGCCTTATCCAGAAGACGAGAATATCTCGCCGATGCCGGAGCTGTACGTCTGACCCGCTATCCGGAGGGGCTGGCCTCGGCCCTCGAAAAAATTGCCAACACCTCTGTTTCAATGCAGGCCGCCAACGCCGTGACCGCTCCAATGTACATTGCCAACCCGTTCCGCGGCCGAAACGCCGCCCACCTGTTCAGCACCCATCCGCCTATTGAAGAACGCATTCGAATCCTGCGGCGGATGAGCCAGGGGGTTTCCTACCGAGATTATGAAGAATCCTACAGGGCTGTAACCCGACGCACAGGGATTATTCCACCCTCTGCCGTCAAAGACGAACCCATTCCGCCGCGAAGTCCTTCTGCTTCGACTCCGCAAGCCCCTGTCCCAACAGATTCCGCACGAGTAAACCGCCAAATCGGAGACTTAATGCGGAAAGTCAACGGCTTTGTCTTTCTCCCATGCTCCTGCGGCATTACGATGAAAATCCCGCCGAACTTTCCTGCTCCAAAGGCCCAATGTCCCCGGTGCGGGCAGATTGTCTCGATTCGGAGATAACCAATGTCGAGAACCGGCTGGCTCCTGGCGGCAATCCTGTTTATCGGGTTTCTTTTGCGAATTTTGTACTGCTGGAATCTGCCGCTCAGCGGGGATGAAAGCGTCAGTCTGCTTCAGGCCGCCGGCAAAGCCCTCGATTATCCCAGACGCATCCCTCACTCCCCCACACCCGTCCGGCAGATTCAATCCCTGATGGAATACTCCCCCGACCGCGGTCTGTCCGACGTGCTCAAATCGATGGAGCAAACCGGAATGCATCCGCCGTTCTATTACTTGCTGCTTCATTCCCTCATCAAATATGCGGGAAATGATGTTCTCCTTCTTCGAATATTTTCCGTGGTTTTCTCGGTTTTGTCGATTGGATTGCTCTTCTCGATAGGAAGGAAACTCAGGAGTCCTGCCTGCGGTCTTCTGGCAGCCGCTCTTCTGGCGTTCAGTCCCTATAGCGTTCAGTTTGCTCTCCTGATCCGGCCGTATCCGCTGGTGATGTTTTTATCCCTTCTTTCTTTCCGACTGATTCTGGAATTCACCGAAACCGGTCAGAAACAGCGAAGTTTGCTGTTATATCTCGCTTTTGTTTTCACGGCAGTCGTTGGGTTTTATTCAATCTATCTGTTCATCTTTGTTTTTGTCTTTGACCTGGCCTTTCTTGTGCTGTCTAATCCGAAACAGAAAAGAAATTGGATGGCCGCCGCTGCAACCAGCTGCTTGGTTTTCCTCTTTTATCTGCCCTGGCTCCCGACGTTTTTTCACCAGTTAAAAGTCGTACGAACCGGAGACTATTATTTCTACGGCACAAGCAGTTTTCGTCACTGGCTCGAACATCTTTTTGCCTCAAACTTTTCAGAGTTTCTTCCCGGAACATACGCCTTTTACAAATTTCTGATTCTCGGCATCGTCTCCGGAATCGGACTGGCCGGAGTATTTCAGCTGCAGAAAAACAAAGCCGGCAAAGCTTTTCTTTTGGCATTCTGCATCTACCTGGCGGCGTATTATCTGGCAGACCGCATCTTCCAAATGAAAACACTGAACAGTCCCCATTTTCAATTCTTTACGATTCCCGTCGTTTTGCTGATTCTCGCATTGGGAGTTGTCTCTCTGCCCCGAAAATATTCCCCGCCCGCTGCTGTCTTGCTGTTTCTTGTATTGGGGGCAAATCTTTATCGCTCGTTCGCTGCCCCGAGAACTCACGACGGTCCCCACTGCACACAGAATTTTACACGAGCCGTTCATTCCTATATCCAGGACTCTTCCGGACTGATCGTCTTTAACAACTCCTTTCAGCGGCTGATTCTGGCAACGGTCGGCCCGCTTCGGGTACCGCTTGAGGCTGTCACGGCTCCGAGGGCTGCTTACCTGTCAACCTTGAAAAGTCTGAACACCCTGCAGTCATACGAGTATCTCTTTTTCCCCGTCCATGACTGTCCGGATGTCCATTGGAATCCCGATGAACAGGCCCTTCAGCAACTGCAGGATTACCTGGGAAAAAACGGGTATTCTTTCTGCGAAAAAATTGGAGATCCGTTCTCTCAAAAAACCTATATGATGATATTCAAACGCGATTGTTCGGCTCCTTCCGGGACGGTGAGCGCACCGGAAAAAGATTCGAGCGGATAACCCCCCATTTGGCTAGCCGATAGAGCAGGGCCGTCTTCAGACACCCCAGGCCGTACACGCAACTGCGGCGAAAGTTAATGGACGACGCCTCCGCGAAGTACCTTGTGGGACAGGACACCTCCCCGATCGGATATCCCAGCCAGAGAATCTGCGCGAGCATCTGATTATCAAACACAAAATCATCCGAATTGTTCTCCAGCGGCAGCCGCTCCAGCAGCGTCCTCGAAAAGGCCCGATAGCCCGTATGATACTCCGACAGTTTAGCCCCCATCAGCAGGTTTTCCGCAAAGGTCAAAAACCGGTTGGCCGCATACCGCCACAGCGGCATCCCGCCCTTGAGGGCATAACCGCCCAGAATCCGCGAACCCAGCACACACGGATACAGGCCGTTGGCAATCATCGACGCCATCGCCGGAATCAGCTGCGGCGTATATTGATAGTCCGGATGCACCATAATCACAATATCCGCCCCCTGCTCCAGGGCCAGCCGATAGCAGGTCTTCTGATTGGCCCCATAGCCCTGATTGCGGGGATGAACATGAACCAGCGTACACGGCAGCTGACGGGCCACTTCCGCCGTCCGGTCCGAGCTGGCGTCATCCACCACAATCACCAGGTCCACAATTCCCTGCTCCATCACCTCCTGATGGGTTCTTCGCAGGGTGGCCTCTGCATTGTAGGCCGGCATGACCACCACGACTTTCCGCCCTTTAAACATAGCCGGTTCTGTCTCCTTCAACAATCGTTCTGTCAGTCTTGCGGAAAACCATCTCCATTGTCCCCCCTGCCCCGAAAAGCGATTCCAAAGCCGCCGCCAACACAAACAGCGGACTTGTCAGCAAGGTAAAAACCTGCTGAAGACGCAGCAATCCCATCGGATACCCAGCCGTATAGGAATGGTTGCCTTTCAAAAATTCAAACAAAAGCTCTCGTTTATGGCAGATGCAGTTCAGAAGACTCTGCTGAATTCCGAAAACATTCTGTTCCAGAGAAAAGGTCGTCTTTCGGCACAATTGGAATCCCTGCTCACTGAGCACCCGCACCAGCCCCTCCGGCGAGAAGAAAACCAGATGCCGCGGCGGGTCCAGATGAAGCCAGCGGCCCTTGAAAAGCCGCGCCTGCCAGCTATGGATATTCGGCATCGACAAAAACAAAAAACCCCCGGGCTTGAGAATAAAATCAATGGTCTGAAGTGTCTTTCTCGGCTGGGACAAATGCTCAAAGACATGCCAGAGGCAAACCGCATCAAAAAAACCTTTGGGAAAATCCCCTTCCTCGAGAGAACCAATTTTGAGATGGATTCCGGGTACCTCCCCCGCCCGCTGAGCCGCCGGACCCGGCAGCTCCACCCCGTATCCTTCATACCCCCGCTCAATCAAATAACCAAGAAACCGTCCGTTTCCGCAGCCGACATCCAAAACCCGCCCCGGCGGCCGAACCAAACGGCTCACCGCACGGGCACGACCCTGTCGAAAAAAATCCAGAACCTTCTCTACGGCGGGAGAAAACTTGTTCGGCCGGGAACCGTAGTAGGCCTCATCGTAATACCGCTCCAGCTGACGGTCATCAGGACGAGGAGACAGAAAATAGGCACCGCATTTCAAACACCGGCAGATAGAAAAAATCTCCCCATACATACTTTCGGCCGAGTAACAAAAGCGGCTTTGGCTGTGCCCGCAGTAAATACACGACTCTTTCGTGATTCCCGCTTCCGCCATCGACAAGCCAACCCGCACCTGTTTGCCTACCGCATTACCCAGTCTTGCCCCTCAAATCGCAGGGAGGCCTGTCCGCGAAGCTGGGGATCCGCTCCGATGGAATAGGTCAGCTGAAGAGTCTTTCGCAGATAAACCGGCACAGGACGCTCTTGCTCTCTCAAAGTCGGATGCTCTATAGCAATCGTTTCATTGCTCAGCCCGGCCAGATAAAACCGAACCTCCTTGGCTTTCTCATCAAAATCCGGCCAAAAGACCACAAAATCCCGTCGATTGTCCTGGCCTTTTCGGATGCGATGGTCCTCAAAATCAAGCGATTCAAGAAACGGATATTGCCCCCGATGCCGAGCCCGTACGGTTTCAAACAGACTGAACGGCTCTCCCTGTCCGGCAGACAGAATCTGGAACGTGTCCGTTACCAACTCAAATTTCGGATAAAATGGAACTTCTTCTTCCGAAGACAGGTTTGTCACAGAAAAAATCATATACCAGAACCGTTTCGGCTGGCCGGTTTGAGGAGACGGTACCTGAATCAGGATGGGATGTTCATACGTAATATCGAGGGTCCAGTGTCCTTTTTCCGGCAGGGCCGACGGACGCGGCCAGCCGACTACCAAACCCGAAAGAATCCCGACCCATAGCATCGAATAAAACCCAACTTTTTTCTTCATACTTCATCCCTTTTCTGAAATCCATTCGCATCTTATCTATAACAGTCATGGCCTCTTGTGTAAAGCACAATCTATCCGCTATTGTATTCTTTATTTTTCGGCTTGGAGGGCATGAAATCTGGGCTCTTTTGGACAAAGTGCATTGCTTGAAAAAACCGGCTTTTCAGAGGCCGTCCATAAACACAGAAGGCAATACCAGAACATAATAGACCTGTTTAATTCAGAATATTCCCTTTCTTTTCTCTTGACATCCCTCCTGAGCCCCGTTTATCTATCGCCTTGCCTTCAGAATAGCGACAACGAAAACCGATAATTCAGAACAGACAAAGATAAAACGCTTTTAAGCGACAGAGAATACAATGACAAAAAAAGCCAAAACAAAAGCATTGGTCATCGTCGAGTCGCCCGCCAAGGCCAAAACCATCAACAAATATCTCGGCCCGGATTTTGAAGTAGAGGCCTCCATGGGCCACGTCCGCGACCTGCCCTCCAAAGGCCTGAATATTGACATCGAACACAATTTTGAACCGACCTATGAAATCAATCCGGGCAAACGCAAGGTCGTCGCCGCCCTCCGCGCCAAGGCCAAAAAATGCGAGAAGTTCTACCTGGCAACCGATATGGACCGAGAAGGCGAGGCGATTGCCTGGCATCTCAAAGAGGTTCTCAATCTGAATGATGAAGACACGTACCGCGTTGTCTTTAACGCCATCACCAAAAAAGACATTGAACGGGCCTTCGCCAATCCGGGCAAGATTGATATGGACCGTGTTCTTGCCCAGCAGGCCCGACGTGTTCTGGACCGCATCGTCGGCTATCAAATCAGCCCCCTGCTGTGGAAAAAAGTCGCACGCGGACTGAGTGCCGGACGTGTCCAGTCTGTCGCCGTGCGGCTGGTTGTCGAGCGGGAGCGGCAGATTCGTGCGTTTGTCCCGCAGGAGTACTGGCTCATTCCGGCTGTCTTTGCCTCCGAGAAGGCCGACATCACCGCTGAAGAATGGCAAACCTTTCTCAACAGCGCCAAAGACCCGGAAAAAGGACGCACGCTGACCGAACAGGACCAGTGGCTGGCCAAACACGGTGCCTTCCGGGCTGATTTGACATCCGTCAACGGCCAAAAGTTCGAGGCCTCCAATCAGACGCAGGCCCAGGCCGTCTATGAGAAATTGAAAGGGACACAGTTTATCGTCCGCCGCATCGAAACCAAACGCGTCCAGTCCCGCCCGGGCGCTCCGTTTATCACCTCAACGCTTCAGCAGGCCGCCGCCAATCGGCTCGGCTTCGGAGCGCAGCGGACGATGACCATCGCCCAGCAGCTCTATGAAGGCATCGATCTGGGCTCGATGGGCGCTCTGGGGCTGATTACCTATATGCGAACCGACAGCACGCACCTGTCCGAAGAGGCCGTTCAGGAAGTCCGCCATTACATCCAGTCCCAAATCGGCCCGGAATATCTGCCGGAAACTCCCAATGTTTTTACCGCCCGCAAAGAGGCCCAGCAGGCCCACGAGGCCATCCGCCCGACCGACCCTGACCTGACCCCCGACGAGCTGGCTCCCTTTCTGACAGATGAACAATACAAACTTTATGACCTTATCTGGCGCCGATTTGTCGCCTGTCAGATGAAAGAAGCCCAGTGGGATACCACCCGCATCGAAATCGAGGCCCAGACGCCGGAGGGCCCGTGCATCTTCACGGCATCCGGCCGTACGCTGGCCTTTGACGGCTTTACGCGAATCTGGCCGACCTCCGCAGAAGAACCGACCCTGCCGACTCTGCACGAAGGCCAAATCCTCAAGGTCGTGGACCTCAAACCCGTTCAGCACTTTACCAAACCGCCAGCCCGATATACGGAGGCCTCGCTGATTAAGACCCTCGAAAAGGAAGGTATCGGACGGCCCAGCACCTATGCGACGATTATTTCCACCATTCAGGAGCGGAAATACGTCGAAAAGGTCAACCGCGTCTTCTACGCCACTCATATCGGCGAAATCGTCACCGACAAACTCCTCGAATATTTCCCCCAGATTATGGACATTGCCTTTACCCGCCATATGGAGGAGCAGCTGGACAAAATCGAGGAGCAGCACCTCAACTGGGTCCAGGTCCTGCAGGAGTTCTACGAGCCCTTCAAAAAATCACTCGAAGAGGCCGTCCAGAAGATGAAACACGCCAAGGCCGAAACGCAGCCCAGCGAATACACCTGCCCGGAATGCAAGGCCCCGCTCGAGTATCGGTTCGGCAAAAACGGCCGGTTCCTCAGCTGCTCACGCTACCCGGAGTGCAAATTCGGCACCCCCTGCGACAAAGACGGCCGAATGCTTCAGGACCAGCCCACCGAGCACAAATGCCCGGAATGCGGCAAGCCCTTGGTGAAAAAAACCGGACGTTTCGGCCCCTTTTTCGGCTGTTCCGGCTATCCGGAATGCAAAACCATCCTCAAGGCCGACAAGGAAGGCAATCCCCTGCCGCCGGCGCCCCCGCCGACCCCCACAGGAATCCGCTGCCACAAGTGCAAAGACGGTCTGTTCGTCGTTCGCCAAAGCAAACGCGGTCCGTTTATGGGATGCAGCCGTTTTCCGCGGTGCCGGACCATTGTGAGCATCAAACTGCTGGACAAGCTCAAAGACCTGCAGGAAAAAGGCCAATGGCCGCCGTCAGACCCGGCCCAGGTCGATGAAATCCTGGAGCGGAAAACCGCTTCTGCGAAAAAAAAGAAGTCATAGACGAACGTTTTTTCGTATAATATACCGTCCGAAAGCATCAGACAGGATAGAGGTATGAGCGAAATTGATCCCATCAAAATTGATTCTTTTGAGACGATTGAGCCCATCGGCAAACGGGTCCTGATTCGAAAAGACGAAGACAAAAAGCAGACCAAAGGCGGCATCCAGCTGCCCGACAATATCGAAATCCCCACCATCACCGGCCGGATTGTGTCCGTTTCCGCCGAAGTCGAAATGTCCTCCGAAATCCCCCTCAAACAGTACGACAAAGTCCTGTTCAACCCCAAAGGGGCCATTCCGGTGGATTTCGAAGGCGACAACCGGCTTTTCGTCGTCGATGTGGAGAACATCGTGGCTGTCTTCCGAAAACAGTAGTCCGTCAGGGCCTGCCGGTCTGTTTTTTGTTGACGAAACGGCCGAAAGCCGCTAAAGTCCCTTTCTTAACGAATTTTAAAAAGCAACACAATACAGGAGAAAGTCAATGGCCGGAACCAATCAGTCCGCAGGCGGCTGTTCCGCTGCCCGTCGGCACTTTTTCACCAGCGAATCCGTCACAATGGGCCATCCGGACAAGGTGGCCGACCAGATTTCCGATGCCGTCCTGGATGCGATGCTCGCTCAGGACCCCAACAGCCGCGTTGCCTGTGAAACGCTTGTCTCCACCGGCATGGTCGTCATCGCCGGCGAAATCACCTCCAAAGCCGTCGTCGATATCCCTCAGGTGGCCCGCGATACCATCCGCAGCATCGGCTACACCGACCCGAACATCGGCTTTGATGCCGAAAACTGTGCGGTTCTTGTCTCACTGAAGCAGCAGAGCCCCGATATCGCAATGGGGGTAGATACCGGCGGCGCCGGCGACCAGGGGCTGATGTTCGGCTACGCCTGCACGGAAACCCCGGCCTATATGCCTCTGCCGATATACCTGGCGCATGAAATCACCCATCGTCTGACCCAAATGCGTCAAACCGGCAAAATCAAATGGCTGCGGCCTGACGGCAAAAGCCAGGTTACCGTCGAGTACGGCGAAAACGGAAAGCCCCGCCGCATTCACGCCGTGGTGTGCAGCACCCAGCATGATGCCTCCGTTGTGGACCGAAAGACTGAACGGATGTCCGAGCAGGCCCGCAGGGAGCTGATTGAAAAAGTTATCCTGCCCGTTCTGCCCAAAAAACTTGTGGACAAAAACACCATCTTCCACATCAACCCGACCGGACGCTTTGAAATCGGCGGCCCCAAGGGCGACTGCGGGCTGACGGGGCGTAAAATTATCGTGGACACTTACGGCGGACGAGGCAGTCACGGCGGCGGGGCCTTCAGCGGAAAAGACCCCTCAAAAGTGGACCGCTCCGCCAGCTATATGGCCCGCTATATCGCCAAAAACATCGTCGCCGCCGGCCTGGCCGACACCTGCGAAATCCAGCTGTCCTATGCCATCGGCGTTGCCGAACCCATCAGCGTACTGGTGAACACCGAAGGCACGGCAAAAATCGACGAAAACCGTCTGGAAGCACTTGTCCGGGACTTCTTCCCGCTAACCCCCAAAGGAATGATTCAGCACTTAAAACTGCGGCGTCCTATTTATACGGAAACGGCCCGAAACGGTCATTTTGGGCGAAATCACCCCAATTTCACCTGGGAAAAAACCGATATGGCCGCCAAACTCCGCAAAGCCGCAGGACTCTGAGAGCTGAAACCTATTGGAAAAACCAAAAGCCCGGGCTTTCCCCCGAGCTTTTTTTATTTTTACCCATCCATTCGGTTCACAAACAACCCACCTAAAACCAGCAGGCAGACAGTGGCCGGTTCAGGGACAAGGATGAATTGGATATTGTCGATAACCGGGTCGTAGCCGGCTTGATTGAGCAGTTTTATGGCAAAGGTCGAGTTGTCCGCCCACGTGCCGGTCAATGTCGTGGTCGTGGGGTTGTACAGATAGCTCTTAACGAACATTTCAATGTGCCTGAACTTATCAAAGATTGGTTCACCCTGCTCATTATACCCCACAAAAACATCCGGTACAGTCTGGTAACTCGAGATGTAATCAATTCGCCCACCCTTAAAGACTGCTTGGGCTTGATTCCATATAGTAAATGCCCCCACTTCGCCGTTGTAAAAAGTCATATGACTATTATTCATAAGATCAAGCACAAATATACCACCTACGTCTAACTGAAGAGGAGAAGTAGTCCCCTTTACTTCGACATAACTGTAATCGCGGCATTCAACTTGATCTGCACCCCCTCCTGTCACCAAAAGAGATTCATTGTTTCGTAAAATAACTCCATACTCATACGTATTTGAAATGATGCGAGTAAAACCTGCGATTGCTGGTGTGCAAACAGCAGATACCAAAACCGACACAATGATCATTGTCTTTTTCATAGATCAACCTCCTGTTTGCTTTTTTTCTTTTCTTTTATTATATCAAACTTTAACCAGACATTTTAAGTCTTTTAATTTGTCAACCTTTGTTGTTTTGCAGATCCCGGAGTAAATCCTC
This sequence comes from Planctomycetota bacterium, assembly GCA_029552545.1. Lineage (GTDB taxonomy): Bacteria > Planctomycetota > Phycisphaerae > Sedimentisphaerales > Anaerohalosphaeraceae > JAHDQI01. Next base: position 1,708 of record JAKPDO010000044.1, on the reverse strand, counting down.
CAAAAAGGCCTTTATCTCGTAGCGTGCGTCGAGATTTTCGGTTTCTTCACTCAGGGACTTGCTAATTTCCTCAAGAATCAGGAGAATGTTCTCCTCCAACACGTCCGGATCTAGTTCAACAACCTCTTGGGCAGGAGTTATCTCACGTGATTCCATTATTGGCATGGCCATCCTCATCGATTCCCCGCCCTCCCCTATCATAGAACATGCAATCAATTCAAACCGGTTCATTTGCGCCTGCTCCCAGCAGGCCCGCCACAGCCATACCTGAGGATTATTTTCACAGAATACAGCCAGATCCCCCAAATCAATTTTGTGTTCACTGTCGCCGGTTTTATCCAGGTTGCACACAGGATTCCAGTTATTGGGATCACCCGGGAAATTTGGTTCGCAGCTCAACCATGCCCTCGAAAACTCCCCGAACTGAATATTGTTAATAACCCCGTCCGAATCCCAGTCCAGCGGATGCCGGATGTCATCCTCGCTTAAGTCTTCGTCACAGGAGCAAATCTCATCCGCCCCGATGTCCACCCTATTATCAACAATGCGTTCTTCGCCATCCATATCAGACAAGCCGACATCGTCTATTGTATGGTACGGATTGCCCCTATCCTTGCACGGTGAGTTCCAGGCCAAATGCAGGTTGTTCGGATCGCCGTAGGCAAATCCTGGATTGCCGCTGAAATTGTTTCTGGCGTTTAGGGTATAATCTGTTCCGTTCGGATCCGCAGGATTGTAGATGCAGCAGTACTGAGGCAGCGTATTGGCATCAAATCCGGCCACTTGCATCCCGCCGCTATTGTTATACCACAGAATGCAGTTCTGAATATCCGGCCAGTTCTTATCATTCGGATCGATAGTTGTTCCATTGTCCGCAAAGAAGATCCCCTCTAATTTGTTGTAAACAATTGTATTACAAAAGACACGCGGATTATATGTGGGATTACTAATTCTGATTCCATAAAACCCTTGCTCAAGGTAGCCATTTCTTGAAACGATGCTATTATTTATCGTAGGCGTGGAAAATCTATTGTATATACCATATCGTCCAGATTGAACAATTCTACACTTATCGATTGTTAAAGCATATCCTTCTCCAGCGTGATAAATCCCATATAATCCATTATTCATAATCTCACACCATTTTATGGCTACATCCCCATTTTGCGCACAGATCCCATATTGTTGATTATTAACGACCCGGCAGTTCTCCACCGTAAAATCGGCCTCATTTCCGTAAATCCCATAGGACACTGCCTCCGTTATAGTAAACCCATCAAGAGAACTGTTATTGCTCATCCGTACCACGGTTTCATTGCGTTCCGCATCGGCCGCACCGGTCAGGATGGTCTGATACTTTTTCGGATTCCGCTGCTGCCGACTGCTTTCATTTCCCGCAAAACCACCGTAAACCCTCACACCGGCCGGAATCACAAACGTCTCCTCCGGCAGACGCCCCGGATCATACTCGCCCTGCGCCACCCATATTTCACAGCCGCAACCGACGGCCGCACGGGCCAACGCCCGCTGCAAATCCGTATAGGCATCCCGCCAGCTGGTCCCCACATCCGCTCCCTTCGCCCGACAGTCCACATAAATCACCTCCTCCATACTCCAGCAGCAAACCCGCGTGGTCCACTCCGCACTCACCGGCCCCAGCGAGCTCGTCAAAACCGCCCGATTGCGCATCGGCATCCCCGGCTCCGCC
>JAKPDO010000019.1 GCA_029552545.1 Planctomycetota bacterium | reverse complement strand
GATCGTGCGTCAAACCGATCCGAAAATCCCGATGCAGCTTGTCAGATTGCCGCCGGTTATGTTAGACTGGTTGGGACCCGATTATATGACCAAAGAAGAATATGCACTGCGGGGGTACGATCTACCATGGCTTCCCTCATTTTTTAAAAATTTTAATTTCCTTTTCTCCGTTCGGTCTTCCTCGACAGTCCTTTCATTCTTGCAAGCAATTCCTTTTTCGCATAAAGTATCCGCAATCAGACAAGCACCATCAGGAGAAAATCAAAATGGCTCACAGTTCGTCGAAAAAATCGGCTCCCCAGCCGTCAGAAAAAAAACAAAAAACCGCCGCCAACCCGCCGGTCCTTCGGCGGATCATCGCCAATGCGCGCGACGTCTATGAAAAAATCGAAAAAAATCAAAAGCCGACCATGAGCACCCCCATCCGCTCTCTGGCCAACGTCAAATACATCCCGCAGAAAGGCCATTTCGAAATGGTCGGCAAAACCAAACGCCGCACCCTGACCGTCAGCACCGTCAAAACCTTTGCCCAGACCCTCAAGATGATGGCCCTCTCCAAAGAGCTCATTGAAACCGATGACATGGCCACCAAACGAGAGGCCTACTACATCTCCAAAAACTGGGGCAAGGCCGGATTCGATGAGCAGCCCGAATCCGACACCATCATGGACGACATCGAAGCCATGTTCGGCGTCAACCGCGAGCAGCTCAAATTCGTTCCGGAAGAGAAAGGCGGCGATGTCGCCGGACGCCTGTTCGTCATCGACAAAGATGCGCAGGGCCGCAAACTCCGCATCGACTGCACCAAGTTCGGTTCCGGCGCCTATTCTATTCCCGTCGCCGTCGAAGACCTCCAATTTGAGAGCAAAGCCAAGTTTATCCTGGCCATCGAAACCGCCGGTATGTTCCAGCGTCTGGTCAAATACGACTACTGGGACAAGGCCGACTGCATCCTCGTCAGCATGGGCGGCGTTCCCACACGCGCGGCACGCCGTTTTATCCGCCGGCTCAGCGACGAGCTGAAAATCCCCGTGTATGCCTTTGTGGACGGCGACCCATACGGCTACTTCAACATCTATCGAACCCTCAAGGTCGGGTCCGGAAACGCCGCCCATCTGAATGAGTTTTTCTGCGTCCCGCAGGCCACGTTTTTGGGTGTTACGCCGCAGGACATCAAAGACTATCAGCTGCCGACCCATCCGCTTAAAGATGTGGACATCAAACGAGCCAAGGACGCCCTGAAAAACGACCCCTTCGTCAAGCATCACAAACCCTGGCAAATCGCTATCAATCAGATGCTCAGCATGGGCGTGCGTGTCGAGCAGCAGGCCTTCGCCAAACACGGCCTGGATTTTGTCGTCAATGAATATCTGCCGGCAAAACTCAAGGACCCTTCTCGGTTTCTGCCTTGAAATTGCCGGAAAAATCAGAAAAAATACTTGCGTCGAATTCGTTTGGTCAATGACGGTTATGAGTACCATTGCAGAACGCATTCAGACCATTCAGAAAAACATCGAAGCCGCCTGCCGCCGTAGCGGACGCGAGCCCGAACAAATCCAGCTTATTCTCGTGACCAAAACCGCCTCCATGGCCGCCATTCAGGAGGTCATCCGGCTCGGCTTTACCGATTTAGGCGAAAACCGTGTCCAGCACCTCAAACAAATCGCCGATGAAGTGGATGCCTTCCTTAAGCAGCAGCAGGCGGAAAATCCGTCTTTCCCCAAGCAGGTCCGCTGGCATATGATCGGCCACCTCCAGCGCAACAAGGTCAAGCAGACATTGCAAGTCTGCAATTACATCCACTCCGTTGATACCCTCCGTCTGGCCGAAGAAATCAACACCGTTGCCGCCAAACTCGACCACCATCCCAACGTCCTCCTTCAGGTCAACTGCTCCGAAGAACCGCAGAAATACGGCGCCCCTGTCGGTGCGGCCGTCCATCTGGCCGAACAGATTGCCTCGATGCCCAACCTGCGTCTTATCGGACTGATGACGATGGCCCCCCTGACGATGAACAAAGAGGTTGTCAGGGCCTGCTTTGCCCGCTGCCGCGAAATCTTCGAAGAAATTCGTGCTGAAAACATTGGGGGGGCTAAATTTAAGCACCTGAGCATGGGAATGAGCCAAGATTATGAAATCGCGGTCGAAGAAGGCGCTACCATCCTCCGAATCGGCTCGGCCGTCTTCGCGTAATGAAACCCGAAAACGTCCGATAATACTCTTTTACGCCATATTTTGCCTATTTTGAATCATCCCCCTTAAGCATCCTCACAGATAGGACGATAAAATAGGCAAAGCCAAAAGACAAACCTCAAAAACAGGGGTATTATGACCCAGAAAATTGGCCGGATTTCGGAAACGGAAATCCCTCAAAACAACCAGAATATGCTGTCGCCGGACATCGCCGAACAGCTCGAAATGGCCGGCCGAGTCCAGCGCAATTTTCTGCCGTCCCGGCTGCCGAACACGGAGCATTTTCACTTTGCCGCCCTTTTTCGACCCGCCGAATGGGTTTCCGGCGATATTTACGACGCCCGACGTCTGGATGAAAAACACATCGGCTTCTACATCGCCGATGCCGTAGGTCACTCGATGCCCGCCGCCCTGCTGACCATTTTCATCAAGCAATCGATGGTCATGCGGCAGACCTACGAGCACAGCTGGCAGATTTTCCCGCCCAAACAGGTCATCAGCAACCTGAACCTGAAAATGATAGAGCAGGAACTCCAGGGGTGTCTGTTTTCAACCGCCTGTTATTTCCTGCTGAACTGTGAAACCCTCGAGGCCCGATGGGCCCGCGCCGGACATCCTTATCCGATTCTTATCCGCGATGGAAAACCCAAACTTCTCGAATCCCGCGGCGGCCTGCTCGGCGTCTTTGAACAAACCCAGTTTGAGGAAAAATGCATCCAGCTGTGCCCGGGCGACAAACTGCTGCTCTATTCCGATGGGGCCGAACCGCTCATCGGTACCGGCAAAGATACCGAATTCTGCTTCCATTTCTCCTTTTTAGACCTCTGCACGCTGCCCGTGGATGAATTAATTGCCGCCCTCGACCATCTGGCCGACACCTTCAAATCCGCTCCCGGACAAAAGGATGATATCACCGCTCTCGCCCTTCAGGTCGTCTAACCCAACTTGTCTGACCGGCCAAAAGAAACAGCCCTAAAACGCCTTCCGCAGCGGCTGCACAAAACGGCCGAATAAGACCGCCGGACTGTCAGACAGAGGATTCCGCAGCGGCAATCGCATAGGCGACCCTGACGACATCGGTCATCGGGCCGACGTCGTGGACCCGCAGGATCGAAGCCCCTTTGGCCGCCGCGAGGGCAACGGCGGCAGCGGTGCCGAACAGCCGTTCTTTGGGGTTCTCCCGGCCGGTAAGCTGACCGATAAACCGCTTGCGGCTGACACCGACCAGCATCCGATACCCCAGACCGACAAACTCCTCCAGATGCCCCAGCAGAAGAAGATTATGTTCCGTCGTCTTGCCGAAGCCGATGCCCGGATCGATGAAAATCCGTTCGCGGCGGATGCCGACGGATTCGGCATATGCCGCCCGGCTCAGCAGGTACTCTTTCACCTCCGCAACCACATCGTCGTACTGCGGCTTCTGCTGCATCGTTTCCGGGGTGCCCTGCATATGCATCAGGACAACCGGCAGCTGTCTGTCGGCAGCCAGGCGGGCCATTCGCTCGTCCGCCAGAGCGGTGATGTCGTTGAGGATAGAGGCCCCCGCCCGGACAGCCGCCTGGGCAACGTCAGGGTCTCTGGTGTCAATGCTGATGGGAATGCTCACCCGGCGAGCCAGTGCCTCAATGACGGGGACAGCCCGGCGAATCTGCTCGTCGGCAGGAACAGACCGCGAGCCCGGCCGTGTGGATTCCGCCCCGACATCCAGGATAGCCGCCCCCTGCTGCGCCATTTGAACTCCGGCGGCGACGGCCTTGTCCGTTTCAAAGAAATCCCCGCCGTCGCTGAAAGAGTCCGGCGTAACGTTCAGAATACCCATCACCAGCGGGCCGGCGGAGAAATCCAGCCGACCGGAGGGCCAGACGACTACCTGCGAAAGAGGTTCCATCGTGATTTTTCCATCTCCACCTGAAACCCGATGCCGGCCAGTTTGGCGGCCAGCGTATCAGCCCCTTTGGGCAGCTTAACCAGAGTATTTTGAAACTCCCTGCGGACAGGATAGTCCCTGCGGAGGCGGTCAAAAAAGGCCCCCTGCTGCTCGGCGGGCACCTGCAGGATTTCCCGCATATTGAAATCATCACGCCCGATGGGATAGACCTGCTGGACGATTTCGTGCAGGAGGACCTCTTCAGCTGCCGACTGAATCTGCTCCGGGGTGATTTCGATTTGCGGCACAGCCGGCGGCGGCAGAAAATCCTTTTCCGTATGCTGCGGTTCCACATTCAGGAACTTGCAGGCGGCCCGGTAAATCATCAAAAGACCGTTCACCTTGCCGTCAAAGGAGTAGCCCGCGATATGAGGAGTAGAGATGTCCACATGACGAACCAGCCAGGGGTCAGGCGTGGGCTCGTTCTCCCAGACATCGAGAATAACCGCCGAGGTTTTGCCGGTTTCCATCGCCTTTTTCAGGGCGGCGGTTTCCATCACACCTCCCCGGGCGGTATTGAGAAAGACAGCGCCTTTCCTGAGGGCGGAAAAGAAGATTTCGTCAGCCAGATGGTACGTGGCGTCGGGCCCGTCTTCCGTCAGAGGAGTATGCAGCGTGATAATATCGCAGGCAAGGGCTTCTTCCAGAGGCCGGTATTTCCTGTCGCCGGTAATCCGGGCCAGCGGCGGGTCGTTCAGAACGGTCTCCATCCCGAGGGCCCGGCATTTGACATCCACCCGAGAACCGACATTGCCAACCCCGATAATGCCGATGCGTTTGCCCTCGAGGGTAAACCGACGGCGTTTGGCAATCAGAAGCAGTGCGGCAGCAACGTACTCGGCAACACTGTTAGCGTTGGACCCGGGGGCGGAGGCAAAAGCGATTTGGGCCCGCTGAAGGTAGTCGGTATCCACATGGTCGGTGCCGATGGTAGCCGTGGCGACAAACCGCACGCGGCTGCCGGCCAGAAGGGCCTCGTTGACAGGCGTAATGCTCCGCACCAGCAGCAGGTCGGCATCTCGAACAACCTCCGGCGTAATCTGCCTGCCGGAGCAGACATAAACTTCACCAAGCGACGAGAAACATTCCTTAACAAACGGAATATTTTGGTCTGCAACAATCTTCACAAGAACCTCACAAAAGAATAGACGCCAACGTAAAATAAATCAGAACAGTAAAGATATCCGCCAGGGCCAGCGTAATCGGCCCGGCGGCAACTTTGGGGTCCAGTTTCAGGGCGTGCAGGAGGGCCGGAATGCTCAAGCCGAGAAAACAAGCCGTCGAAAGCGACAGAAGGATGCTGCCGCCGATAACCAAGGCCGGCAGTCCGGCGCCGCGCCAAAGCCAGACAATCATTCCCACGGCCAGCCCGCAGGCCGCCCCGAGCAGGAGGGATGTGCCCGCCTCACGAACCAGAGAAGACAGATACCAGCGAAGGGTCGGACGCATCGAACGCAGGGCCTGGATGGTGACCGTCATCGACTGCATGCTCACACTCTCGCCCAGTCCCAGCACAAGGGTCAAAAAGAAGGCCAGCACAAGAGTCTTGGCCAACGTCAGCTCATACACACCGACCAGCAGCGCACAAATCGTACCGCTGGCGATGGTGGCCGTCAGCCAGGGAAGGCGAACCCGAAAGGCCCGAAGCGGCGAGGCGTTTCGCAGCTGCGAGACCCGAAAGCCGATAATTTCGAAGACTTCGGCAATCCGCTCGCGCTCTATCACGCTCAATATTTCATCCGTAAACATCCCCACATCCACTACCCCGACAATCTGCTGTTTGTCGTTGACTACCGGCAGGGCCAGAAACCGATGAATCGCAAAGAGCTCACAGGCATCAAAGACCGTCGCCGTATGCGGAATCGTAATAACATCGCGAATCATAATCTCAGACAGTGGTTTCTCCAGAGGCGCCGTCAGGAGCCGCCGGGTCGGAATCACACCAACAAGACGCCGGTCTGCATCCACCACATAAAAATACATAATTCGGTCGCCCAGCTGACGGCTTCGAATATCCTCCAGCGCCTGCCGGACCGTCCATTCCTCGTGCAGTTCGGTAATGTCCCGCCCGGCAATCGTCATCACAGAATGATAAATGGGGTCTTTGGGTTCCATTTCTGTCGCTCTGCTGAACCGTCGTTTTCCAAAAGCATCAGTGTAAAAGGCCGGACAGCAGAGGGCAAGGACAAATTCAGCATCCCAACGGGATGTCGGGGGCCCGCTGTTTTTGATTGCGATTCGGCCCGGGCCTGTTTATTCTGTTCTGTTTTGGAATCGTCAAAAACGAATGGTATCAACAAATGGCGGACAGTGAATCCTACTCCATCGAACAGCCCGTTGAACGGCTGAACCTGCGTCTGCGGGATTTGAACCGGACGCTGGCAGCGCTGGCAGCCCCGGCTGTCTTTGAGAACCTGCTGTTCTCGCTGGTGTTTTTTGTAGATACCTTGATTGTCGGCTGGCTCCGGAACGAAAACTTCCTGGCGGCATCCGCCCTGGCGGGGCTGGCTATGTTCTTCATCAACGCCCCGTATATCGCTCTGGCAATTTCAACAGCATCGATTGTCTCGCGTTCGTGGGGCGAAGGCGATCGGCAGACGGCCTGCCGCTATGCCGCCCTGTCCCTGACCATTTCGTTTGCCACGGCGGCGGGGATTGCCGCCGTCGGCTATTGGCTTTCAGAACCAATCATTCGCCTGCTGGGGGCCTCGGAGGCGGTCCTGCCCGCCGGAAGCCGCTATCTGAAGATTCTGATGCTCTCCTGTGTGTTCGGGCTGCCGCTGTTCACAAGCAACAGCATCCACCGCAGCAAGGGGGATGTGATGCGGGCTATGTGGATTTCAGTCCTGATGAATGTCGTGAATCTGATCGCCAGTGTGGTTTTGGCGTTCGGCGTGGGAGTGCCGAAAATGGGCTTTTACGGAGTGGCCTGGGGAACGGTGCTGGCACGAACGACCGAGGCGGCGGTATCTGTAGGAGCCCTGTTTTCCCGCCGCAGCATCGGTCTGGGCTGGCACCATTTCCTCAAACCGACTCAGGTTATGCTGCATCGGCTGTGGTATCTGGCGGCTCCGGCCCTGGCGGAACGTCTGTCCAATACCTTTATCTATGTGCTGTTTATGCGGCTGGTGGCGATGCTGGGAACAACCGCTTTGGCTTCGCATCAGCTGGCCGTCCAGATGGAATCCTTTGCCTATATGCCGGTTTGGGGGCTGGCTGTGGCGGCGACAACTTTGGTCGGACAGGCGGTCGGGGCGCAGCTGGAGCATATTGCGGAATTCGCCGTCCGGCGGATGCTGGCGGTCTCGGCGGTCTTTATGGGGATATTAAGCATCGTCTTTGCCCTGTGGGGACCGCAGCTGGTTCGAATATTTGGGGCAACACCGCAGGTCCTGGACGGTGCGGGGACAGCGCTGCGGATAGCCGGGCTGGAGCTTCCGTTTATGGCGTTTACCTTCATTTTTATCGGAGCCCTGCGCGGGGCCGGGGATACCAAGTCGGCCCTGTATGTCGGGTTGGTCAGCACCGTGATTTTCCGGCTGGGCGGAACCTGGCTGCTGGCCTTTTACCTCGGCTGGGGACTGGCGGGTGTCTGGACGGCAACAGCCGCCGACTGGGCCGTCCGGGCGGCTGCCCTCTTCTTCTTTTTCCGAACGGGTGTGTGGAAAAAACTGCACCAGCTCGAGAAGGCACGGTTCAGAGAATAAAGACACCCGTCTGACTTATCGGCGTTTCTGCGATCGTTCGCTGAACAGTTTCTGATAGACGGACTCGATGGTATTGACCATCGTTTCGGGGGCGAATTTGCCCAGAACGGAACGGCGGGCATTTTGTCCCAGCTGCATCCGCAGGGCGGGATTGTCAATCAGCTGCCGGCAGGCATATATGAGCTGCTGGACATTTTCGGGTTCAATGAGAAATCCGGTGGAGGGATTGACCACCTCGCGGGCCCCGTCAATGTCGAAACTGACGACGGGTTTGCCGCAGAGCATCGCCTGGGGCAGGACACGGGCCAGCCCTTCCCGCAGCGAGCAGTGCACAAGGAAATCGGAGGCATGGATGGCCAGCGGAATCCGGGAAGGAGGCAGAAGACCGGTAAAGCGAAACCGTCCTTCCAGACCGGCACGTCGGATTTCCTCTTTCCGCTGTTCAGTCAGGATGCCGTCGCCGACGAAAAGCCAATAGACATTCGGACAAGCCCGAGCGAGGGTCTGGGCGGAACGAATGACATACTCGTGCCCCTTGAGGTGGAAGAGCCGGGCGATTTTGACAATAACAATCGCTTCGGCGGGCAGGTTGTACTCCCGGCGAAAGGCCGCAATGGCCTCTGCAGAAGGCGGATGAACAAACTGCTCCTCTTCAATGGCCGAATAGGCGGTCGTCCAGGGTTTGTCCCGACCGATGCCGGCGGCTTTGGCCTGAACCGTCATCGCATCCGCCACGGTCAGAAAGGCATCGGTTCGGCGGGCGGCGGCTTTCTCAACGGCAATATAAAAACGATTCAGGAGACGGCTTTGATATGGATGAAACGCAAGCCCGTGAACGGTATGAACCACGAAGGGCCGAACGGGATTTGCACCGGCAAGTCTGCCCTTTAAGGCCCAGCCGGCCCAGCGGCCCAGAATGCCCGCCTTGGCCGAGTGGGTATGGACAATATCCGGATTCAGACGGCGCAGAAGCCGCTTGAGCTTCCAATAGGCGGACACATCGTTCATCGGAGAGATTTCCCGACAAAGTTCATCCAGGAGGATGATTTCGTATCCGTCTTTGCGGACCTCTTCAAAGAGAGCCCCTTCCGGACCGACGGCCGGGCCTGTAATCAGCACGACCTCGTGACCGCGACGAGCCAGAAGACGGCAGGTAATCAGGGTGTTCTCCTGCGCCCCGCCGACAATCAGACGTGTGATAACGTGGACAATCTTCATCTCAATAAAAAATCTCCATCAGACAAAGCCCGCCGGGCGGAGCGATGGGACCGGCAGCCGCACGGTCTTTGGCCTCCAGAATCCAGTCTATCTCCTCCGGCCGCCAGCGTCCTCGCCCGATTTCTACGAGGGTGCCGACAATGTTGCGAACCATATTATACAGAAAGCCGTCGGCGGCGATATCCAGCGTAATCCAGGGCGGGTCGCTCTGAACCCGGCAAAGCGTTACGGTTCGGACAGAGGACAGCCGCTGATCGCCTGCCGAGGCAAATGATTTAAAATCGCGGGTGCCCAAAAGCCGTTCGGCGGCATGCTGCATGGCCTCGATATCCAGCGGATAGGGATAATGCCAGCAGCGGTGAATCTCGAGCACCGGACGAATGGAGCCATTGTGGATGGTATATCGGTATCGTTTGCTTCGCGTATCGGAGACAGCATCAAAAGAATCGGACACTTCTTCCACAGCCGCCACGGCGATATCTTCGGGCAGAAGCCGATTCAGGGCCTTTTGAAGATTGGCGGTCGGGATAGGACAGTCCGCCAGAACCGCATGAGCAACCTGACCGAGCGCGTGGACACCGGCATCCGTACGCGAGGAGCCGACAACCTCAACCTTTTGACCGCACAGTTTTTCGAAGGCCTCCTCGATAGTGCCCTGAATGGTAGGCAGCCCCGGCTGGGCCGCCCAGCCGTGAAAGCGGCTTCCATTGTACTGAAGGGTCAACTTAATCTTTCTTGCCTGCATAATAAAAAAGGCCGGATAAATACCCGGCCTATAGAGTACCTGAAAAGCCCCTGCTGTTAAAGCAGTTTCTCAGCGATTTGGACGGCATTGAGGGCCGCACCCTTGCGGATTTGGTCACCGGAAACCCACAGATTAATGCCGCGATTGTCCGGAATGGATTCATCCTGGCGAATGCGTCCGACGAACACATCGTCCTTGCCCGTGGCATCCAGCGGCATCGGGAAACGATTGTTGGCCCGGTCATCGATGATTTTTACACCCGGGGCCGTGCTCAAGAGCTGGCGGACTTCATCCGGTGTAATCGGATGGGTAAACTCAAGATTGATGCTCTCGCTGTGGGCCCGCAGGACCGGAACACGCACACAGGTGCCCGTGATGGCAATATCCGGACAATGGAAGATTTTGCGGGTCTCGTTGACCAGTTTCATTTCTTCCTCGTTGTAGCCGTTGGGACCGATTTTCGAATCGTGGCAATACACATTGAAGGCCAGCTGGTACTTGAGATTCTTGACGGTAACGGGCTTGCCGTCGAGGACTTCGCGGGCCTGCTGGAGCAGTTCGAGCATGGCGGACTGGCCCGCCCCGCTGGCGGCCTGATAGCTGCTGACAACCATGCGCTTGACCGGGTTGGCCTTGTGCAGCGGCCAGACGACGACAATCGCAATAATGGTTGTGCAGTTCGGGTTGGCGATAATCCCTTTGTGCTTGTAAATATCCTGCGGATTGATTTCCGGCACCACCAGCGGCACATCGGGGTCCATCCGGAAGGCCGAGGAGTTGTCCACCACGACGGCACCGGCCTTGACGGCGGAAGGAGCAAATTCCTTGCTGCGTGCCCCGCCGGCGGAAAACAGGGCAATATCCACCCCCTTGAAACTGTCGTGTTTGAGTTCCTCTACGGCATATTCTTTGCCCTTGAGGGTGACTTTTTTGCCGACAGAGCGGCTGGAAGCGAGCATTTTGCACTGGTTAAAGGGGAAATTGCGTTCCTCGAGGATTCTCAGGAACTCCTGCCCGACCGCACCGGTTACCCCGGCAATTGCAATGTTTTTTGCCATTGTGTTTACTCCTGATTCTTTCTGGTTGTTTGAGCAGACTAATATATCTTTTACGTCTCCAAAAAGCAACAGATTGCAAAAAAAAGGCCTGCCGAAGGGTTCGACAGGCCTTGAAAATTGCGGCGAAATCCGGTTATTTGATTTCGTCCTCAATCCAGGCCAGCACCTGCTTGAGGTCCTCGAGGGTGATGTCGCCCATATGGGCCACCCGGAAGGTCTCATTCTTGAGCTTGCCGTAGCCGTTGCCGAAAAGGACATTGTGCTTGGCCTGAACGTTCTTAATCACAGTCGAAATGTCAATGCCGCGTGTATTTTTGACCGTGGTAAGGGTATTAGAGGCGTATTTTTCCTCACAGAAGAGCGCAAAGTGCTCCTTGGCCCATGCTCGGGCGTATTCACCCATTTTCTTGTGGCGTTTCCAGACATTCTCCATACCTTCAGCCAGCAGACGTGTACACTGATAATGCAGAGCCATAATATGCGGAATCGACGGAGTTGTCGGCGTCTGGTCTTTTTCCGCAGACTTGGCAAAGGCCTGGAAATCGAAGTAATACCCCCGCTCGGGGACGGATTTGCTCTTTTCAAGGGCCCGTTTGCTGACCGCTGCTACGGTAAATCCCGGCGGAATCGCAAAGGCCTTCTGGACGGAGGCGAAAACCACATCCCAGCCGAGCTGATCAAAATGGATAGGTAGGCCGACCATCGCGCTGACAGCATCCACAAAAACCAGCACATCCGGATATTTCTTTTTCATCATCTCGCTGATTTCATAAACCGGATTGGTCAGGCCGGTGCTGGTTTCATTATAGACCAGGGTAATGGCGGCGTATTTCTTGGCTGAGAGGGCCTTGTCAATCAGTTCCGGCGTTGTGGCCTGTCCCCACTCAACCTTCAGCTCATCCACCATTCGCCCGCAGGAACGAGCAACATCGGCCCATTTATCACTGAACGCCCCGCACATGGTGCACAGAACGGGTTCGTCCTTCTTGACACAGTTGCGGATGCTGGCCTCCCAGATGCCCGACGCCGAGGAGGTGCACAAAAAGACATGCTGCTCGGTGAAGAGGATTTTCTTGAGCATGTCCACGGTTTCTTTGTGGAGCTGGGAGTATTCCTTGTTGCGGTGTCCCAGCGTCGGACGGGCCAGCTGCTGGAGGACTTCCGGCAGAACATGAACCGGGCCCGGAATAAAGAGTTTGGGGGGATTTTTCCAGTCTGTCATCGTGAACACTCCTGTTTTAAAGACCGTTGAACCGTTTTTTGCGGAACGGCACCGACCATATAAATCGTCAGGCCGCTGAACACTTTGGGATAGAAAAAGGTGGATTTTTGGGGCATTTTTTCGCCGGCTTCCGCCACAGCCCGGACATGGCTCATCGGGGTTGGATTCAGGAAGAAAACGGCCTGGGCCTGTCCGCTGTCAATGCGTTCAATCGAACGTTCGATGGCATCGCCTAAATCTTTGATGTAATCAATATGGGCTTGGCGGGCCAGTTTTTCATCGTTGATGTGAAGATGCTGTTCCAGAATAAGCCGATGGAGGATATTCACATCCAGCCGCCGAGAGGCCTCGCTCATCTGAGGTGCAATGCGTATCATAGCCGGGGGATTTGTGAACGTGAGGACATAAAAAGCATTCGAGCCGGCATAAAATCCGAAGGCGGTCTTTTCCTGCGCCTGAAGCGTCTTCATTTGTTCGAACATCTTGGCGCAGGCCTGCTTTTTCCGGTGTATATCAGTCCATTCAAATCGGTCGATTTGAAAATCGGTCTTGAGGCCATCAAGCAGAGCCGATGCGGAAAAATCGGGCAGGCCCCACAGGAGCCGATGTGTCGGCTGAATGACAAGCCCTTCATTATAGGTATTCACAAAAGTCATCATCTGCCACTGGGCCTTTGGATTTTGGGTCTCCAGCCAGTAATTGAGGGCGGTTTCGTAGCGATGATGGCCGTCGGCGATGATGCCGGATTTGGACTTCATCATTTGAGCAAACCGGACAACGTCCTGTTCCTGCCGAATAATATACAGGCGATGACGAACATTTTCCTTATCCATGAAATCAAGCACAGGCGATTCCTGCATCGCTCTCTGAATCATCTGTTCGGCTGCCCGTGACGGGTCGTCATAGAGCATAAAAATCTGGCCGAACTGGGCGGCGGTCGCCCGCATCAGATTCAGCCGATCCGCCTTGGGCCCATCGAGGGTCTTTTCGTGGGGGCGAATTCCCTTCCCGAAGGGTTCCAGCCGTCCCAGGGCGATAATCCCGCTGCGCTGATACTGTTTGCCCGCAATCGAAAAATCCTGAACATATCCGTACAGCGCCTCTTGTTCATCATAGACAAGGGCTTTTTGCTGAATGGCCTCCCGGAGATAGTCTGCAGCTCGGGTATAGACATTGGACTGTTCATCATCTTCCGGATATTTTAGACCTTTTGTGGCCCGTACAATGTTATATGGATTGGCATGGTACAAATCCCGCTGGGCCTGTTCATCAATCACATCATAAGGTGGAGCAATACAGGTACCGGGGTTCCCAACGACTTCGGGATTAAAACGCAGAGCACGAAAAGGTTTTATATCCATTTTCTATCACTATAATCAAAACTTATGTTCTGTTTATTCCTTTTATTGCACCAAATAGAACAATAAAATGGCTGTCTCGCACAACTGTTGGCGAATATAACAAAAAAATGAAAGAACGCAAAGAAAATTATATGATTTTTTCGCCAAATTATACAAAGTTTTGAATTTTCAGCAAACAAACACTCTTGCTGAATTCGAGGGGGCTTTTTAGGATAGGAACTTCGAACAGAAAGGACTTCCAATGGCAAAAAGAGAATACACCCCTCATCAGCAGAACATTATCTCCAACTATTATCAGCATTTGGACACCATTCTTTTGGGGCGAGTTCAGGAACTGGTCAGTCAGATTTATTTGGCTCAAACCGAACGGCAGCGTCAATCGCTTTGGAAGCGGGTCGAGAAGGCCTTGCTCAAACTGAAAATCCCCGATTTCATCCGTCAGCACATTCTGCAAAAGAAAGACGTAGAACTGCTGGCGAAAAATCTGGAGGAATGGATGCGGAGCAAATAAAAACAACTAATGGACTCAATATTTTCGAATGAGTTCGAGCATTTTGCGGTCCAATAGATGACCCTTGTACTTTTCATATTGAACATCAGGTCTTCGACTGTCGAGGACGCCGAAATCGCCTCGCAGATTCCACAAGGCATGCCCCCAGCCGGCTTCTTTCCATAACTGCAGCCAGTCTTCCATCCACCGAAGCGCCGTTTCGTGAGGGGTTTTGTTAAAGCACCCCCACTCACCGACATGAACAGGGACCCCCTGATTTTCAAGTTCTTTCCAAGGTTTGACTAGTTTTTCCTTCAAATAATCCTTGTCCCAAATCGTGCCGTCATCGGCCTTGAGCGGCCAGGTTGGAACCTGCCGGGTCTGAAAGGCATTTGGCGGCATCCAAGAGGCCCGGTAATGGCTCACGCTGACAGGGTCGTAACCGCGTGTGCTTTGGACAACCCCCAAATCGACAATTCCCCAGATGGGTGAACGACCGACATCCTTTCCGTCAGCCATGATAAGCCGGTCCGGGTCTTCCTGACGAATGGCCTCAACCAGAGCACGAACAACCTCTATATGGCGGGTCTCATCCGGCAAATGCGGCGGTTCGTTAATCAAATCAAAACTCAGCTGACTGCTGGGGATTCCTTTGTATCGGCGGGCAAACATCTTCCAATGGAATACAGCCCCCTCCAGGGCTTTCTGCCTGTTTTCCGGCGTATCCTCATACAAGTCCACCGGTTCGGCCCGGCGGTTATTGATGCAGTATCCGGGGATTCGATGCAGATTCAGATTGATGTGAATCCCATATTGTCGGCCCCATTCAACGGCCTGGTCAATATCCTCCAAAACATCCTCGCGAACCGCAAACCAGTTCTTCTTATCCGCCCAGTGCCAGTAGGACATCGGAAGACGGGCGAAATTAAATCCCCAGTCAGCCATGATTTCGAAATCCTTTTCAACAAACGGCCGACGGGGTCCCTGCCCGCTGAACTTTTCGAGCAGATTGAACCCGCGATAAAGGGGAAACGATACTTTTCCCTGAAAGAATTCTTCCACAGCAAGGGCCTTTCTTGAAAAAAGAGCAACGGCTGAAGCAACGGCACCTTTCACGAACTTTCGTCTGGTAATCCTGTTGACTTTTTTTCGAATCATTTTTTGCCGAGCCGCAAGTATTTTCGGGGCATTATAACAAGCTTTCTGCTGCAGACAACTTTGACAATTGTTTTTCTACAAGAAGTCCGATAACTTCCCTTCCAAGTCATCCGTTCTCGATGAAAGGAGGTTCAGAATGCATAATTCTTTATTAAATAAGACTTTAACAAGCCACAAAAGGCGGTTTCCGAAGCAACTGTTTTTCTATTAAGTCCGGCAAATAAGCCGACGAAAAAAACAGGCAGGTTACCGTTTGGCACAATCTTTTAAGGAAAAGATTATGAAAAGCCGGACACTGTTTGTTCTGTGTGTGGCGGGGGCTATTGTTCTTTTGTGCGGCTTGAGCTGCCGTAAAAAACAAGCTCAGGCAGCGAACGCAAAACCCCAGCCCCCCACCGCTCAAGTGGCACCGGAATCATTGGTCAAACCCGAATCACCTGAAAAAGGGGTTTGTATTCCGCGGCCGATTCAACAGAAAAATGAGTTTACTGATTTTGTCCCGCCGAAACGTAAGCCGATGGACTTGACCCTGCAATGCCGATATGTTCAAACCACTGTTCAGACAGACGGGACAGCCAACGAACCGGTTTGGGCGGGTTTGCCGGAGATTACAACCCTGGATTTCTCCTCTCAGAGACCGATTCGACTGAAGGCCTTTCATAACGGACAAAGCATCTTTCTTCTGGTTGTCTATCCGGACAGTGCCGCGTCAGAATCTCACAAAAGCTGGTTCTGGGATCCTACAGAGCAGATTTACAAACCGGGCAATGACCAAGAAGATATGCTGGTGCTCAAATGGCGGCTGAACGGAGAGAATCTGTCTTTATCGCCGGAACAGCTGGTGCCCCACAAAGCCGACATCTGGTTCTGGAAGGCCTGTCGAACCAATCCGCTCGGATATCTGGATGACAAGCAGCAGGAGGTGACCCTTGAGCCGCAGGCCGAATCGCTGGCTCTGCCTTCAAAGCAATACGGCACCCTTTACCTGCGCCGAACGGGGGATGAAGGACAAGCCGCTTATACGGAAAAATTCTTCTTCGATTATCAGGGAAACGTTCTCCTTCGCTATTACCCGCAGGAGCCGTCCGGCAGCCGAGCGGACATACGCGGCAAAGGTCAATGGACGGAGGGACAGTGGACCCTTGAGATTCAGCGGGTCCTTCAGACCGGCCATGAGGATGACGTACAGTTTGAAGTCGGTCAAACCTATTTATTTGCTGCTACCGTCTATGAAATGGCCGGCACGGGCATCGAACCGCAGTGGCAGCAGCCCCTGTACCGAACCGGAAATGCTTTTGACCGATTATACCTGGCCATTGAACCGCCGCAGAATTAAAACACAATGCTCAATTTGTTTCGAAAACTTCCGAAAACTTATTCGTTTTCTACGGTCGCTCAGGCAGGGGCGGCGGTTATCTTTGCTGCGCTTTTGATAATAGCCCTCGTGTCCATTTATTTTCACCATCAGACCTATGAGCAGATTGAGTGCCACGTTCAGTGTGAAATCAAAGAATTGGGACTGCTTTCGGAAATTATTTATGAGTTTTCAAAAACGGCGTACACTTTTCGGACCAGCTGGCTGAATCAATCCAGCAACATCGAACCCTCCATGAATCATCTTCACCACATTGAAAAGATTTTGGAGGAGCTCAAAACCAAGATAGACAATCCGCCGCCCTTTCATCAGCAGCTCCAGGACAATGTAAAAAAATGCAAGACACTTCTGTACGCCTATCAGTCCACATACTTTAAAGATCCGAGTCGAGATTTGGCTCGGGAATCCCTGGAGGCCATCAGCACAATCCTGGAGGATTCCAAAGAAAAATCCATTTATTACTGCCGGATTGTCCAGGAAGAGATTCAGCGAACCCTGGGGCGGTTAACGGCTGATTTGAAGCACACCCAGGTTCTCATCAGTTTGTTCCTGCTGGCGGCGGAAGCCGCCATTATCGGGGTGGTGAGCACCCTGTATCTGCTGCTGAAGTATTATTTGAAACAGATGATAGAGGCCGCGGATGCCATTCGTCAGGGAGACTTATCCCATCGGATCGAACAGCCCCATTCCGACCTGATCGGTCAGGCCGCCCTGCGGCTCAATCAGATGGCCGAACGAGTTCAGCAGACGGAGGAAGAGCTTCGCAAAAGCAATGACCACCTGCTTGAATTGCTGGAGGAGGTGCGAAAAGCTGATGTAATGAAAAGCGAATTTCTGGCAAATATGAGTCATGAAATCCGCACCCCGATGAGCGCGATTCTCGGATTTGGTGAACTGCTGAAGGAGGAAGAACAGCTCAGCGGACGTCAAAAAGAATACATTCAGATGATTCTGAACAACGGACGGATGCTGCTGCAGCTGATTAACGACATCCTGGATTTCTCCAAGATTGAGGCCGGCAAACTGAAAGTGGAGATGATTGATTTTTCTTTGTCGGAATTTTTGGAGGACCTGTTCTCGACCCTGCATCCGCTGGCAGCCGCCAAAGGTCTTCAATTTGAAATTCTTCAATGCAGCGACTTGCCGGGAACGCTGAATTCAGATCCTGTACGCCTGCGCCAGTGTCTAATCAATCTGGCGGGCAACGCCATCAAATTTACGGAAAAAGGTCATGTGTTTATCAACGTAATGAAAGAGCAGGAAGACGACGCCGACTTCATCCGTTTTGATGTGGAAGACACAGGCATTGGGATCCCGGAAGACAAACTGGCCGTAATTTTTGATGCCTTCACACAGGCCGACAGCAGCATGACCCGGCGGTACGGCGGAACGGGTCTGGGCCTTTCGATTACGAAGCGGCTGACGGAACTGCTCGGCGGAAAAATCACCGTGCACAGTACCGTCGGACGCGGGTCGGTTTTCTCAATCCGGCTGCCGACCGGCATCGACCCTTCGAAACAGACATCCCATAACCGTTATGAAACCGCAGAGAAGGCCATTCACCAGCCCTCCGAGGAAGAGGCGGAGCAGATTCGTCTTTCAGGACGAATCCTGGTGGCCGAGGATGCCAAGGCCAATCAGATGCTGATTCGACTGCTCCTCGAAAAAGAGGGGCTGCAGGCGGTGGTTGTGGAGAACGGTCAGGAAGCCCTCCAGGCCGTTCTGCGTGAACCCTTTGACCTGGTTCTGATGGACATGCAGATGCCGGTGATGAGCGGACTGGAAGCCGCCCAGGCCATCCGAGCCAAAGGCCTGACTTTACCCATTATTGCTCTGACAGCTCTGGCGATGAAAGGGGATGATGAAAAATGTCTGAAAGCCGGCTGCAGCGATTATTTGACCAAACCGATTGACCGAAAAGCCCTTCGGCAAATCCTTCAGAAATACCTGTCCAATAACGCTGCGGCAAAGCATTGATTCCCATCTATTTCCTGATTCCTCCTCTGCCTAATTGACCCACCCCTGCCTCTTCGATACAATCTGTTTAAATTTCAAAAGAATCTTGAAAAAAGGAACGGCGGATGATGGGAACAGCCGGACAGGACATTTTGCTGAATTTAGGCCGAATGGATGAACTGGCGAGATCGGACAGCCCCATCCATCGGCTGGATTCCCGGGTCAAAGTTCTGACAACCGTTGTTTTTCTGGTGTGTGTGGTTTCCTTTCCCAAATATACCGTTTCGGCACTGATCCCGTTCTTTCTCTACCCCTTCTATTTGATGACAGCGGCTCATGTGCCGACAGGTCTTCTGCTTCGCCGGCTGGCAGCCGTCAGCCCTTTAGCCGTGCTGCTGGGAATATGGAATCCCCTGCTGGACCGACAGGCCGTACTGTCGGTTGGATTTCTCTCCGTCAGCGGCGGCTGGCTTTCATTCTGTTCTATTTTGCTGCGGTTTGGACTGACCGTCGGGAGTGTGCTGGTTTTGATTGCAACAACCGGTCTCGAAAGCATCTGCGCAGCTTTAGAAAAAATCAAGATACCGCGGATTTTTGTCCTGCAGATCCTTTTCCTGTATCGATATTTGTTTGTGCTGACGGAAGAAGCCGCTCGAATGCTTCGGGCTCGTTCTCTGCGCAGTTTCGACGGTCGGGGAACCGGTCTGCTTTCCTTTCGGGGAATGGCCGGCACTTTGCTGCTCCGAACATTTGAGCGGGCGGAGCGCATCAGCCAGGCGATGTATTGCCGGGCGTTTGAAGGCCGGATTCCCACAAAGCAGGTTTTCCAGATAAGCCGGCAGGATGTTTTGTTTTTCTTTTTTTGGACCGTTTTTTTCATTATTTTCCGTTGGGTCAATCCGGCTGCAATATGGGGGCGGTTCCTTGAAGGGATAACAGAATGAGTCATCATCTGGTTGAGGCGGACAATCTTTTTTATACCTATCCGGATGGAACGGCGGCCCTGCAGGGAATCTCGTTCCGCATTACGCACGGTCAGTCCGTAGCCCTCGTGGGAGGCAACGGAGCCGGCAAATCAACCCTTCTGCTGCACCTGTGCGGCTGCCTGCTGCCGACCAAAGGCACATTGCGAATCGGCAATCTTCCGGTCAGCCGTCAAACCCTGCCGGCCATCCGCAAAACGGTCGGAATGGTGTTTCAGGACCCGGATGACCAGCTGTTTATGCCGACGGTGTATGAGGATGCTGCCTTTGGGCCGCACAACCTCGGGCTGGATGCCCAGCAGGTCCGTCCGGTAGTCGAGGAAGCCCTTCGCCGTACGGGTGTGCTGCACCTGCAGAATCGCCCGCCGTTCCGGCTGTCGGCAGGAGAAAAACGGCGGGCGGCGATCGCCTCTGTTTTGGCGATGACTCCGGATATCCTTGTCCTGGATGAACCCAGTGCCAATCTGGACCCTCAGGCCAGACGGGAGCTCATTGACCTGTTGCGGTCGTTTGAACATACGAAAATCATCGCCACCCATGACCTGGACCTGGCAATGGATTTGTGTGAGCGGACGATTGTTCTGGAAGGAGGAAAAGTGCTGCTGGACGGCCCCACGGAGGCGGTCTTTCAAAATAATGACGAGGTGCTTTTGAAGGCCCGACTGGCCAAGCCGCTTCGTCTGCAGGGCTGTCCTGTATGCAGGCGGAAAGAATCCTCCGGATAAAAAAGAAAAGCCCCGCCGAACAGACGACGGGGCTTTTGAGTGCTCCAATGCACCTGCCTGGTTAGCAGGGTTTAACCTTGGTAGCGCAGGGGCCTTTTTTGCCCTGGCCGACTTCGTATTCGACCTTTTGGCCTTCCTTGAGGGATTTAAATCCGCTGGCCTGGATTTCCGAGTGATGGACGAACAAATCGCTGCCGCCTTCCTCGGGACAAATAAAGCCGAATCCCTTGCTGTCATTGAACCACTTGACTGTACCTTTTGCCATTGCTTGTACTCCCGGGACTTAACGTCCCTAACTCTACGTGCCCTCCTGCTTTTTGTAAAAGGGCCTGCATCCCGGAGAGCAAATAAGAACACCGGCCCGTACCTGTTGAGAAAAAACGGTTAAAACCGTCTGCGCCCGCCGCCGCGGTTGGGCCGCCGGTCGCCTCCGCTTCGAGGAGCCCGTTCAGGCCGCTGACGAGCTTCATTCACGGTAAGGGTCCGGTTCATCATTTCTTTGCCGTTGAGGGCCTCAATGGCGGCCTGGGCTTCGGCATCATCGGGCATCTCCACAAATCCGAATCCGCGGGAGCGCCCTTTAAACTTATCTTTAATGATGCTGGCGGAGGTGACACGGCCGAAAGTTTCAAACAGACGGAGCAAATCACTTTCTACAACGTCAAACGACAGATTTCCTACATAAATGTTCATGGTTTTTCCTTATTGAAAAGTATTTCGTTTGGCTCCGTCCGGCGCCGATGCGCAGAGGAGATGACCGCATAAAAAAACCGCCTTCGGAGGAATCCTGACTCGGGAAAGACTCGCGGGGCAAGAAATTCTTAAAAACCGACCTCTTTGAAGGGTTCTTAATGTCCAAAACCGCCTTGTAATATTCTAACCTTCCTGACTCAAATTGCACGTTCTGCGAAATGACGAGCAATGGAAGGGAGAAAACTCTCTTTCATTGAGGCACGCTGACTGATCGTGTCCAGTCATTTCGATAGTTCATTATCTCTAAGTATCGGAAAAAAAGCAAGAGAATTTTAAAAATCCTTTCAATATATCGCCTTTTAAGGTCTATATTGTCTGAATATTGTTTTTTCCTCCTGTCAAAACATTGTTCCTATTTGCTTTTTTTTCGAAAAAACATAAGGTAATTTCACAAAGCGGCATTTAACGGAGAATCAGATGAAATCGTATCGGAAAGAACTTTGGTTTCAGACTTCGCGGCGAAGAGAATTGGTCAATATTACACCGCAAGTGGAGCAGTGTCTGGCCGAGTCCGGCATCTCCGAGGGGTTATGTCTGGTGAACGCGATGCATATTACCTCGTCCGTTTTTATTAATGATGATGAGCCCGGGCTGCATCACGATTTTGAAGTCTGGCTGGAAAAATTGGCTCCGGAAAAGCCCTATGAGCAGTATCGGCACAATGGTTATGAAGACAACGCGGATGCCCACCTGAAACGCACCATTATGGGTCGGGAAGTCGTCGTGGCCGTTACTGGAGGGAAACTGGATTTCGGGCCCTGGGAGCAGATTTTTTACGGGGAATTTGACGGAAAACGCCGCAAACGTGTTCTTGTGAAAATCATCGGTGAATGAGGCGACTGGAGTGCTCCTTTCTTTTCTCATTCAGACTGTTGTAATTTCGCTGTCAGGCGTGATGGCACCGGGGCCGGTTACCACAGCCACGCTGGCTCAGGGCAGCCGGAACCGTTGGGCGGGAACGCTGATTGCACTCGGACACGGAATCCTGGAGATTCCGCTGATTTTCCTGCTGATGCTCGGATTCGCCGCTGTTTTTGAGTATCCTTTGACACGAACCGCAATCGGCATCACCGGAGGTCTTTTTCTGATTTGGATGAGTTTCGGGATGCTTCGGGAAATCCGAAAACCGGATTTCAATCCGCAGGCCGTCTCCAGCCGCGGGCCGCTGATGACCGGATTTTTCCTCTCGGCGACAAATCCCTATTTTCTCTTCTGGTGGGTCAGCGTAGGGCTAAACCTGGCCTGGAGAGCTCAGGCGATAGGATGGTCTGCTCTTGTACTCTTTGCGGTCGTCCACTGGGCTTGTGATTTGGTTTGGCTGACGATTTTAGCATTCAGTGCTTTTTACGGAGCCAATCTGCTGAGCCGGCGAAATCAGAAATGGATTCTGGGGTTTTGTGCGCTGGCACTGGCCGGATTCGGCATCCGGTTTCTTCTTGATGCCTTTTACTCTGACTTTTCCTCCTGAAGCGGCTGGGTTTTGAGTTCCTCCTTGTGAAACGGTTCGAGTACATCCTTAAGGGTGTACTGTGCCAGAGTCTGCCGAATTTTTTCAAAAACGCCGACAATCTTGGGGTTGCGAATCGGGTCGGCCTGTCCATAACTGAGTGAATCGACCACCCGGCTGATATCGGCCAGCGTGATATGAGCCCCGTCGGTGGAGGGCACATATCCCTGAACCGGTTCATTGGTATGGCACAAAAGGCCGCCCTTGACCAGATGGTCCAGCAGCCGACGCGCCACCTCAACCGGCATCTCCAGGTTGGCGGCCACCTGCTCGACACTGACAGGCAGTTCTTCCTTCTGCTCAAAAACCCGCAGGACAAATTCGACTATTCTCGTGACAGTCTGGTCATTGGCCAAAAAACAGACATCAGAAGTCCGCTGCGCCCGGGCCAATTCAGCCGCATCGAGAGTACGCAGGTGCTGGACGGCATAGGTCAGCTGAAGACCAAATAAGATAAAAATCCATGTCCAGTAAATCCAAAAAACCGTCAGTGGGATGATTCCCAAAATCCCCCAGACGGCGTTAAAAGGCACAAACCGTGTCACGTATAAGCCGAACAGAAACTTGGCTGTCGTCCAGAGGACCGCTGCGACAACGGCTCCCCACAGAGCCGCGGAAGGGCGAACAGATGTGTTGGGGAGCATATAATAGAGAAAGAAAAAAAGCAGAACACTGATAAGAAAAGGCAAAACGGGCTGAACATAGCGGATGAAGCCCTGATGAACTCCTTTCATCAGCATAAATTGAGTACTCAGATGGATTCCGAGTCCCAGCAGAAGCGGACCGAGGGTGAGAAGCGACCAGTAATTGACCATTCTTTTCAGGAAAGAGCGGCCTGTCGGAACTCGGTAGATGACATTAAAGGCCTTTTCGACGGTTGACAGCAAACCGATGGCGGCATACACCACGAGCAAACCGCTGACAATTCCGACAGCCCCGGTGTTCAGCCGTCCAAGATAGTGATCCGTCAACTCATCCAGTTTTTCGGCCACACTGATTTTGGGGGGAACTTGCCCGTTAGGACGCGGCCCGGTCACTTTATCCGTCGGATACTCCAGACGCGTCAAATTCATTTGTTCGTAGATAAAGGCCCTTACCTTGGCGCTCACATCGCGATAAGCCGGAAACATCTGAAAAATCATCAGCATTACAATGGCCGCGGGGACCAAACCGAAGATAGTATAGTAAGACAGGGCCGCCGCCTGCGTTCCGAATCGGTTGACGCGAAGCAGACGGATGCAATGCCGCCAAATGCGAACCTGGAAAACAAGAAATCGTGCCCAGCGGCCCAACTCTTCCACAGGCGATGTAAACCACCGCCTGAACCCCGGAAAGACGGATTTCATTTTAGAACTTCCTTCAATAAGATTCTGCCCAGATTCAGCTGGAGAACTTTACCCCAATCAACCTGGGGCTTGTCAATCGTACCGCCGACGGACAGTACGATTCGATCAGCAGGGTCCTCGCCGGAACGGATGGACTGTCCGCCGAGTGTCCAGGGCATTTTCATTTCCATCCGAAGCCGCCGGTCAAGCCCGATTTGACCTGAAAAGACGACCGGATTTTTTCCGACATCCAACTGCATATTCCGATATGAAATCACCTCTTTTTCCAGCGACAGTGCGGTCGGATGAAGCGTCAGAACAACCGATGGGTCACTGCCGAGTACATTGAGCAGCTCTTTGAGAAATCCATCCGATCGCATCGTCATCTGGCTGAGGGCCAGAACGGATTTCATTTTCAACAGGTCTTTTCGAGCAGCACCGAGCGGCAGCACCAGTTCCTCACAGGAAAAATCCGCAATGCCGGAAACACGGCTGGCTCCGGCAAACAACGGGTTGACGTATTCAAGAAGATTTCGCGTCAGTTCATCGTTGATTTGTACTTTCTCAAGAATGGTCATGGGTCTGCGCAGGCGAAAAACCGGCGGTGTACTCCTGAAATCAATATCCCCCGCCAGCCGGAGTATCCCATTGTTGACGGGTGTATCCGACAAATCGATTGCCGCAATGCCTTTGTCGGCCTTCAGTTTCAGCTCCGCAGCTCCAATCTGCAGTCCTTTATAAGCAGCTTTTTGAAAGCCGAATGAGCCATTGGCCGCAAGGGTCTGCCAGTCGAAGCCCCTTGGGGTTTTGCTAACGGTAAAATCGAATTGGTCATTCCGTTTTCCCTCGAGCATCAATTCATCGGGGAGAAAAGGGCCAAGCAGCGCTGACACCTCCTTTAAATCATATTCGGCCTGAGCCTTTCCGACAATTTGAGTCTTGTCCGAAGCACCCGTCTGCTGAAGATTTCCGCGAAGCCGAATCGCATCGCTATTCAGTTCAAAATCCTTCAGATGGCGAAGTTCATTCTTTCTAAGATCCCAGAGCACATCGGCCTTCAGGGTAAGCTGTCGGCTGATGAACGGTTCTAAACCGGGTTTGCTGACGGTCAGATTCTCTGCCGCCGTCGAAGCGGTCAAAATTCGAAGGGTCCCGTCTTTCATTTCGATTCGGGCATCCGGCCGCACAATCCCTGCCATCGAAACATTTGCGGGCAGCGGATAGAAGAATTGAATAACCGGAGCGGCATGCTTGAGGTCCAAGCTTCCGGTCAGAGCCGATTCCGCCTGGATTTCGGGCTTGCTCCAGTCCAGCTTTGTCTCCGCAATCCGGAGAGTGCCGAGGGGCTGGGCGGACAGAACCGCCTGGCGGATGTGGGCGGATTTGGAATCCACAAGAACCGTTAGGTCATAATCCTGTGATACCCCAGAAAAGGCGATGGACTTGTCGGCCTGTCGGACGGAAAACTCCCGGATGCTGACCTGTCCGGCGGCCTGAAGAGCATTTTGCTGCCGCAGAAGCTTGCCGTTTGCCGAGAGAAATCCGGCCGCCCGATACCCTTTCCAGTCCGCCAAAGAAGCGGTGAATGTCTGCACCTGGGCCAAATCGGCCGTTAAGGTATATTCGAGAGCATTCAGGCCCCCCTTTCCGGACAAACGGCAGAAGGAAGATTCAATTTCCAACTGCTCAATCAGCCAATCCGATGCCTGCGTGGAAAGACGGGCGCGGGCCTTGAGCGGCTGTTCGAGCCGAATGGTACGGCCTTCATAGACCTGCTCGAAACCGCTCAGGTCGGCTGAAAGCTGAATGTTTTGGACCTGACCATTGGTGATTTTGGCACTTGCCGTTCCGTTCAGGGTTCCGGTTAATTGGACATCTTTGCCCGCCAGGGCCAGCAGAGGGGCCAGACTGCCCAGGGAGAGAGAATGAATTTCCGCATCAAACTGACCGCTCAGGCCGGCCAATCCCGTCCCAGAGGAAAAGGCAAGCTCACGGCCTTTGGCCTGGAGGGTGCCCTGCTGCTTCCCATCTCCAATGTCCATGGAGACGGACACGGCGGACTCCGCGCCGGCCTTGTTCAGAACTACCGTGGAAGCCAGATTGCGAACATGGAGCTGCATCGGCGGCAGACCGTCCGGACGGGCCTGCTCGAGAACGGCCTGACCCTGTCGGATCTCCAGTTCAACAGGGCCAATCCGATAGACGGGAGACGGCGAGCTCTTTTGCGGATGCTCTGATTTCTGCGGAGCGGTCGATAAGGCAACCGGTCTTTTCATTTGAAGAAAAGGACCCTCCACTACCGCATCGGTAAGAGCAATACGTCCGGCGAGCAGAGCCAGCCATCGGGGGCGGGCCTTCAGAGAAGCGATTCGTACCTGAGTATCCCCGGAGGCATCCTGCCAGACAAGATTTTGCAACCGGACGCCGCTGAACCAGCCGAGCGACAAATCCTCCGCCGTCAGCTTTCCATCCACAGAGCGGTTCAATCGGTTAAAAAGAAAAGAAGTGCCGGCTCGGGTGGACAGAAGCGACGGAAGGAAAGCAATCAATACAAAAACAATTCCCAACCCTATCGCCGTCCAAAGCCCGAGTCGCCTGACAGACTTTTTCCGCTGCTTCGGGTCAGTCATAAAATATCTCCCCAAAAAAGAAACGGTTCCGGAAAAAACAAAAAACGGCGACGTTCTTTTAAAAACTATTCGGATAAGATTTCGCGAGATTTGGCGTCGATGATTTCATCAACCTGCTCAATGTGTTTCTTGGTCAGGTCCTCGATTTCCTTCTTGCCCCGGTCACGGTCATCTTCCGTGATGGTTTTTTTCTTTTCTTCATCTTCGAGAGCTTTGATGGCATCGCGTCGGATGTTGCGAATGGTGACTTTGACTTTTTCGCCCATCTGCTTGACCTGCTGAACAATCTGCTTGCGCCGCTCTTCACTGAGAGGCGGCAGATTCAGACGAACGGTTTTGCCGTCCACTTGGGGAGCCAGACTCAGTTCGCTGGCCCTGATGGCTTTCTCAATTTCCTTCAGACAGGAAGGGTCAAACGGTTTGATGACAATCGAAGAAGCATCCGGCACCGCAATCGTCGCCAGCTGTTTGAGCGGAGTGGGTGCTCCATAATACTCCACCGTAAGGTGTTCCACCAGACCGGGCGAAGCTCGTCCGGTCCGCACTGCACGCAGTTCACTTTTCAGAAAATCGATGGATTTGTGCATATTCTTTTCGTGTTCAGAAACGATCTGTTTTGTCGTCATAGATGCTTTCCCCTTTCCTTCTTGTCTATTCTCGGTCTGAGCCGTCGGCCTCAGACGTTCAATCACTGATTAAGGTTCCAACCTGTTCACCCCGAAGGGCTTTTGTGATATGGCCGTCCCGGAAGAAATTCAGGACAACAATCGGAATATGATTTTCCCAGCACAAACTTACGGCGGACGGGTCCATCACCTTCAGATTCTGCTGAAGAACCTGATGATAGGTCATCCGCTCAATAAGCTGAGCATTGGGATTGGTCTTGGGGTCGTCGGTATAAACGCCGTCCACCTTGGTGGCCTTAATCATCAGTTCAGCGCCCAACTCAGCCGCCCGCAGGGCTGCGCAGGTATCGGTTGAGAAAAAGGGATTTCCGGTTCCGCCGGCCAGAATCGTCACACGACCGCGTTCGAGATGACGAATCGCCCGACGTCGGATGAACGGCTCACAGATAGCCGATACCTCGATGGCGCTGAGCACCCGGGTCGGCTGGCCTTCTTTCTCGAGAATTTCCTGAAGAGCACAGGCATTAATCACCGTTGCCAGCATCCCCATATAATCGGCGGTCGTTCGGGGAATATGGCTTTTTCGCGAAAACGAAGGTCCCCGCAGGAAATTTCCTCCGCCCACAACAATGGCCACCTGAGGTCCGAGTTTGCAGATGCGTATGATTCGGTCTGCAATGGCCTCGAGAGCCTCACCGTCAATTCCGAAACCGTCGGGTTTGCAGAAGCTTTCCCCTGACAATTTCAGCAGAATGCGTTTGTACCGTATATCGCTCATACCCATCCTTGTTCCCGCCTGTCCCGGCGGGGTGAAAAAAAGGCATCGGAAACCTGCGTTTACGATGCCTGTTGGAACCGGCTGCTTATCCGATTTCGAATCGGACAAACCGTTTGATTTTTGCCCGCCCGCCCGCCGCACGAGCCGCCTCATTGAGTACTTCGCTGACGGTTTTGCTGTCATCCTTCACAAAGGGCTGTTCGAGCAGGCAGTTTTCCTTAAGGAACTTGGCGATTTTGCCTTCGACAATTTTCTCAACCATGTTGGCGGGCTTGTTTTTAACCTGTTCGGCTGCAATCCGCCGTTCCTGTTCGAGAATCGAAGGGGATACAGAGTCCCTGTCCACAGCGATCGGCTTAATAGCCGTAATATGCATGGCAATCTCATTCGCCAACTGCCGGAGAGCCGCTGCGGTCTGGTCGGAATCGGTTTCAATCTCTACCATGGCACCGGTTTTCTCGTTGAAATGAACATAGGAACCGAGCAGCCCGCTGCCGGCAATTGTATAACGGGCAAAATCTCCGATTTCGATTTTTTCACCGATTTTGCTGACGGCTTCTGTAAGAATATCGGAGAACTTTCTGCCGGCCACTTCGATGTCCATCAGGTCCTGAGGGTTTGCCTGAGCATCTGCCTTCAGGGCGCACTCGCCGAGTTTTTCGCAGGCGGCCAAAAAATCGTCGTTTTTCGCAACAAAATCCGTTTCGCAGCAAAGAGTAACCATCGCCATCGAACGTCCGTCGCTGCTCTTTCGGCAAATCAGCCGACCCTGCGTGGTTTCTCGTCCGGCCCGCTTCTGCAGAGTAGCCAGCCCTTTCTTGCGAAGCAGCTCCATTGCCGCTTCAAAATCCCCATTGGTTTCTTCGAGGGCCTTCTTGCAGTCCATCATTCCCTGGCCGCTGGCCTTGCGAAGTTTCATAACTGCTGCTGCTGATATCTCCGCCATTTGAGTCAAACTCCCGTTTGGTGATCGTCTGTTTTTACCGCTTTTTGAACCGAATCAAAAATCGTCCGATTATCCGGGATTTTCCGGAGCCGCTGATTCAGAAAGAGGCGAAGGGTTGTCGGAGGCAACCGTCTCCGGCTCCTCCTCGCCCGCCTCGGCAGCGCTGGCCAACACCCGCCGACGAGACCGGCGACGGGCAGCCTGTGCGGAATCCATCATCTCTGACGGACGAACAATAGTCTTACCTTCCGCTACGGCATCCGCCAGTTCGTTCAGAATGATTTCGATCGCTTTTATCGAATCATCATTCGCCGGAATCACTACATCTACGGTATCCGGGTCGGAATCCGTATCAATAATGCCGATTGTCGCAATACCCAACTTGCGGGCTTCACGCAAAGCAATATATTCCTTTCTGGCATCCACCACAACGACGGCACCTGGAAGGCGATTCATCTTGCGAATACCGGACAAATTGCTTCGGATTTTCCGCAATTCTCTTTTCAGACGTGCACCCTGCTTTTTGCTCTCTTCTTCCAGCCGTCCGGAGGCCTCCATCTCCTCCAGTTCCTCCAACCGCTGAAGCCGGGAACGAATGGTACGGAAATTGGTCAGCGTTCCGCCCAGCCACCGTTCAGTCACATAATGCATTCCGCACCGTTCGGCTGCCTGCTGAACGGCTTTCTGAGCTTGGCGTTTGGTGCCGACAAAAACCACATCTTTCCCTTCGGAAACCAGCTGAGCAAGGAGCTTTTTGGCAATCAGCAGCCCCTTTAAGGTTTCCTTAACATTGATAATGTGGATCATCCCGCGTTTTCCGTAGATGTAAGGTTCCATCTTTGGATTCCAGCGGCTGACCCCGTGTCCGAAATGTACGCCCGCGCTGATTAATTCGCGAGCCAGTTCCTTATTCACAGAAACTAACCTCCAGATTCTAAAAAACGTTGATTGAAATTATACAAAGACTCTCTCTGTCTGGTCCACGAGACCAGAAGCACTGTAAGGTAAGGGAAAGACCCTTCGGATGTCAAGAATTATCAGAATTTTCCGGTAAATTCTGAAAAAATTCGTCGTCTTATGATTAAATATAAAAGATATATTGAATCTTTATTGTTTAGATTCTTTTATGGCTTTCTCTATCGTTAAGGTACCTTCATAAAGAGCACGTCCGATAATGACGCCGGAAACACCTGTTTTTTTTAGGTTTTTTATATCCTGAATAGTCGT
The DNA here is from genome assembly GCA_029552545.1 of Planctomycetota bacterium. GTDB lineage: Bacteria > Planctomycetota > Phycisphaerae > Sedimentisphaerales > Anaerohalosphaeraceae > JAHDQI01. The sequence continues at coordinate 409,731 of JAKPDO010000019.1, read as the reverse complement.
AACACCTCCGGCCGCTACAATAGGCACACCAACGGCTTTGACCAATTCCTCCGTCCGGGTCAAATTAGGGCCGGACAGCATTCCGTCTTTTTCTATATCCGTATAAATGATAGCGGCAATCGGAAGCTGAGAAGCCCGGCGGGCAAATTCAAGCAAGTCTCCCCCTGCTTCTTTGAGCCAACCCTCAGCCGCCAGACGAAAGCCGCGTGCATCCAGCCCGAGCGCCAAACGGTTGGGAAACTTGTAAGCCATTGTGGAAAACCATTCAAAATTGCTGACGGCACTGGTACCGATAATCACCCGTTCCAGTCCCAAATCGAGCATCTGCCGGATGGCTTCTTCATCCCGAAGCCCTCCGCCCAATTCGACTTTCATCGGCAAACGGCTGAGAATCCGGCGAACCACATCGGTATGAACCGGCCTGCCTTCTTTCGCTCCGTCCAGGTCAACAATATGCAGCCACTGAGCTCCTTGGGCGAAAAACTCTTCGGCCTGCTCAAGCGGATTTTCTCGATAGGTAATCTGGTTATCGTATCGGCCCTGAATCAGGCGAACACATTTACCGCCGCGAAGATCAATTGCGGGCAAAATGTCCATACTTTCCTGCTATAAATCGTAAAGGTCCTTGTCAGCAATCAGTGTAAAACCATGTTCGGCAATCAGTCGGCCGATATCCACATTCTGGGGATTTTCCACCTCCAGATAACAGATTCCCCGTTTGTCGGACGTGGAGACAAACCCGTAAGCATCCTTGATATTGATGCTCTTTTCCGCCAAAGCCGTGGTAAGTTTTTCGAGGTTGCCGGGCTGGTCAGCCGCCGTAACGGCAAAAACTTCCTTAAGGGCACAGGCCATTCCCCGATCAGCCAGGGCCAGTTGGGCCTCGGCTGGTTTGTCCACAATCATCTTCATCAGCCCAAATTCCCCCCGGTCCTGGATGGAAAAGGCCAGAATGTTCAATCCTTTTTCTTTAAGGATACGGGAAATGGACTGAATTCGACCGGGTCTATTTTCCAAAAAAACCGTAATCTGCTTGGCCATACTGCTGCTCCTTACTCGAATCCTTCGCCGTCAGAATGGGCTGCTATAGCTTTTCACGTTCATCCACAACACGTTTGGCCTTGCCCTCAAAAGCAGGCAGAGAACCGGGCTCGTGCAGTTCAATCCGGGAATTGATGGTAATCGAAGCACGCAGTTTTTCGTTGATTTTATTTTTGAGGGCCTCGAGGGCGGCTAAATCACCGGTAAACAGTTTGGAGTAAATTTCCACCTTGACGGTCAGGCGGTCAAGTCCTTCGTGACGGCTCAGATGAATCTGATAATTCGTTCCGACCTCCGGGATGCTCATCAGCACTTCTTCAATCTGAGAGGGGAAGACGTTCACACCGTTGATAATGAGCATATCATCCGTGCGTCCGGTAATGCGCGACATCCGCCGGGCGGTTCGGCCGCACGGACAGGGTTCCGGATGCAGAAAAGCCAAATCCCGGGTTCGATACCGCAAAAGGGGCAGGGCATGGCGAATCAGATTCGTGAAAACAACTTCGCCCTCCTGACCGTCCTCCACCGGCTCGCCTGTGCGCGGGTCAATGATTTCGATAATGTACCCATCCTCCCAGACGTGCAGGTCGTTTTTATAGACGCATTCAAAGGCCACGCCCGGGCCGTTCATCTCGCTGAGACCATAGGAATTGTATATATCAATTCCGAATAACTCCTGAAGTTTGAGCCGTGTATTTTCGGAATGCGGTTCGGCCCCCATCCAGGCCTTTTTGAGATTTAAATCCGCCGGTGTCAGACCGAACTCCGGCATCCGCTGGTGAATATGCAGCAGATAACTGGGCGTAATATGCAGAACCGTTGTACGGAAATCCCGCATAATCTGAAGCTGCCGCTGGGTGTTGCCGCCGCCGACCGGAATTACCGCCATCCCGACCCGCTCGGCCCCGTAATGCATCCCCAGCCCGCCGGTAAAAAGACCGTAGCTCATCATATTCTGGAAGACATCTGCGGGACCGGCACCGGTGGCCACAATGCTGCGGGCCAGCAAATCCGTCCAGCGGTCCAAATCGTCCGCCGTATAGTAAATCACCGTCGGAATCCCCGTCGTGCCGCTGGACGAATGAATCCGCACCACTTTTTCCATATCGACGGCCAGAAGTCCCTTTGGAAATGCTTGGCGGAGGTCATCCTTGACGGTAAAGGGAATTTTTTTCAAGTCATCCAGAGAGCGGATGTCCTCCGGAGAGGAGATACCTGCTTTGGGAAGACGCTTCTGATAAAACGGAGTTTGAAGGGCATACCCGACAACCTCCCTCAAACGTTCCAGCTGGAGCTGACGCAATTCATGCCGGGGCAAGGTCTCCAGCCGCTGATTCCAGTATCGAATTTCCATTCCCGCTGTGCCTTTCTGAATCAGCAGTAATTCTTACAGATTCGGAAGCTCTTTTTCAGAAATAACCGTAATGCCGGCTCGCGAAAGAACCTGATGGGCACGGCCGGGGTCATCAAACCGGAAGACAAGCAGCGCCTTTTCGGAAAACTTTTCGACAAAAGCGTACATATACTCCACATTGACATTCCCGTCAGAAAGAACCTTCAGCACTTCGGCCAATCCGCCGGGCCGGTCCGGCACCTCCACCGCCACGACGTCGGTCAGATTGGCGGTGATATTGTGTTTTCGAAACAGACTGATCGCCTCATCGGGTTTGTTGACGACCATCCGAAGCACGCCGAACGACTCCGTTTCCGCAATCGTCAACGCGCGAATATTAATCCCCGCCTGTCCCAGCAGAGAACAGACCTCATAGAGCCGTCCCTTTCGGTTTTCCAGAAACACACTGATTTGCCTGATTTTCATAGTCCGGTTCCTTTCCTGCAAACATCGGCGGTTTGTTTAAAGGACTCGTTTATCCACCACGCGTTTGGCCTTGCCTTCACTGCGCTGAATCGTTTTGGGTTCAACCAGTTTGACCTTGACGCCGATGGACAAAACCGCCTCAATCTCCTTTTTGATTTTCTGCTCGAGGGCCCGCATCTGCTTGATTTCATCGCTGAAAATCTTCTCATCCACCTCCACCATAATCTCCACCTCGTCGAGCTTGTGGGCCTGGCGGTCAATAACCAGCTGATAATGCGGGTGGGTGCCTTCAATCCCCAGCAGGACATGCTCAATCTGAGACGGAAAGACGTTAATGCCCCGCACAACAATCATATCGTCCGTCCGGCCTTTGATTTTGCTGGTGCGGGGGCTGGTCCGTCCGCAGCGGCACGGTGCCGTCGTCATACTCACAATATCGCGGGTTCGATAGCGAATCAGCGGAATGGCCTGTTTGGTAAGGGTGGTGATGACCAGCTCGCCGTCCTGACCTTCCGGGACGGGTTTTCCGGTTTCGGGGTCGATAATCTCCGGATAAAACACATCTGAGAACAAATGCAGCCCCTCTTTGTATGTGCACTCCTGCGAAACACCCGGACCGATGATTTCCGACAGGCCGTAAATATCGGTGGCGGTCATATTCCAGGTCTCTTCGATTTCTCTGCGCATGGCCTCGCTCCAGGGCTCGGCCCCGAAGATGCCGATGCGCCAGCTGCCCTTCCGCGGGTCCAGTCCCATTTCTTTAGCTTCTTCGGCCATATAAAGACAATAACTGGGCGTGCAGGCCAGGATGCGGGGCTGGAAATCCTGCATAATCTTCAGCTGCCGCTTGGTCTGGCCGGACGAGGTGGGAATAATGGTCAGCCCCATTTCAAGGGCGCCGTAGTGGAAGCCAAGTCCGCCGGTAAATAAACCATAGCCGTAAGCAATCTGGATGATGTCATCCGGTTTTGCCCCGGCACAGCACAAGGCGCGGGCCATGACTTCCGACCAGAGTTTGATATCCTCACGGGTGTAACCAACCAGCGTCGGGTTGCCGGTCGTGCCGCTGGACACATGAATTTCTACCACTTCTTCACGGGGGGTAGAGAAAAGCCCGTAAGGATAATTGTCCCGCATATCAAGTTTGGTGGTAAAAGGCAGCTTGGTAATATCATCAATGCTGCGGATATCGGAAGGGCTTACGCCGGCCTCCTCAAATTTCTTTCGATATACCGGACAGCGGTCATAGACGTACCGCACAAGCTTGACCAGCCGCTCGGACTGGAGATTTTTCAGGTCCTCCAGCGGCATCGTCTCGATTTTTTCGTTCCAGATCATAAACAACCTCCCGTTTTCCATATCCCTCGATTCCTCCGGCGTCCGTCGGACCGTCCGGGGAGAACGTTATTTGACCAGAGCCATCGCCTTGCTGAACATCTGCCGATTCACCTCAAGAATCGACGGCTTGAAAACTTTCTGCATCGCCCACTCCCAACTGTCCGGCCGAATCGGCAGAAAGGCCGCTAAAACCCCCATCAGTCCGGTATTCACCGCCCGCGGATTGTCGGCAATCTGCTGGACTTTTTCGAGGTAAGGCATCAGGTCAGTGCCGCCTTTTCGAAGAAAGGGTTTAAGCCGCGGATGCTCATCGGGGTGAAAACACAGCAGAAAGTCGGCTTGTCCCAGTCCTATCAGGGGAGAATACACTTTGCGGCCGAAACGGACATGAGACTCAACAGAGCCGCCCCGCTGGCTCATCCCGTGGACTTCAGACTTTTTGACGCTGCAGCCGTCATAGAGGGCTGCCCAGCCGAGCAGTTCCGAGGCGGTAATGATGCCCTGCCCGCCGACCCCGCCGAACGTGATATTATAGACCTCCTGTTTTTTCATCATTGTTCCTATCTCACTTCAACAAGACACAAGGATGCTGGACGATAATCACACTGAGAGCGTCAGCCGCCAGACGCTGCTGAACCAGTTCTTCAAGTTCCTTCACCCTGCCCTGCGGGTCGATCACATCGACAAAATCCGCTCCGCAGGCCTGGCAGACGGCCTTCAAATCCAGCCGTTTGGTCGGCTCCCTTCGGATGGTTTTCCCGGTAGCCGGATGCGGTTGACCGCCGGTCATCGCCGTCGTGGAGTTGTCGAGGATAAAAATGACCCCTTTGGACTTGTTATAGGCGGCATTAATCAGACCGGGAATGCCCGCATGGACGAAGGTGGAATCCCCCACAAGGCCGACAATCTTCTGCTCAGGATGAGCCCGTCGAAGGCCTTCGTTAAACGTCACACCAGCTCCCATACACAGGCAGGTATGCAGAGCGGACGTCGGAGGCAGAGCCCCGAGGGTATAACAGCCGATGTCTCCGGCCACGAAAACATCTAATTTTTTGAGTACGGAGAAAACAGCCCAATGGGGACAGCCCGCACACAGACGAGGCGCCCGGCCGGGACGCGGCTTGACTTTTTTGGGCTTGCCGGCGACGAGAGAGCGGACAAGGTCCTGGTCCAGCTCCCCCAGCCGATAAGACGGGTGCTTGCCCTGCACCTTACTGATGCCCAGGGATTTGACATGTTCTTCAATAAACGGGTCCAGTTCCTCAACCACCATCAGCCGCTTAACGCTTCGGGCAAACTTTTTGATTTTTTCATCACAGAACGGATAGAGAAAGCCGAGCTTCAGATAGGAAGCATCCGGATAAACTTCTTTCAGATACAGATATGCAACACTGTCCGTGATAAAACCCAGCGACGTACTGTTCATCTCAATCCGGTTAAGCCGAGAGCGTTCCGAGAGGGCCTTAAGCTTCACGAGACGCTTTTCGAGGATTTCGTGGCGGATACGGGCATTGGCGGGCACCATCACGTACTTGCGCATATCTCGCTGCAGAGAGCGAATCGGAACTTCTTTTCGGGGTCCGATTGCCACATCCTCTTTGCTGTGGGAAATGCGAGTGGTCATTCGAATAATAACCGGTGTATCGTACTGCTCGCTGATGTCAAAGGCCTGCTGAATAAAATCGATAGCTTCAGAGGGGCTGGAGGGCTCAAGGATAGGCAGTTTGGCATAAACGCCCGCCCACCGTGTATCCTGCTCGTTCTGGGAAGAGTGCATCTGGGGGTCGTCGCAGACAACCGCCACAAAGCCGGCGTTGACACCGGTATAAGCCGAGGTCATCAGCGGGTCCATCGCCACATTGAGTCCGACGTGCTTGCAGGCAAACAGCGCCCGCACTCCACCGACGGCGGCGGCATACGCCACCTCATACGCCGTCTTCTCATTGACAGACCACTGAACATCCACCTCCGGAAAAGCCGCCAAGCTCTCGAGAATTTCGGTGGAAGGGGTCCCCGGATAGGCACAGGCAACTTTTAGACCTGCCTGCCAGGCCCCGCGGGCCAGCGCCTCATTGCCCGACAGAAAGGCCTTTTCCAAAGAGGGTTTTCGGGCCATACACAACATTCCTTTGTGCAGGATATATCAATTCTCTATGACTGAAACAGGACGCTCCAGAATAACGGATTGCCCCCGTAAGGTCAAGAAAAACCGCTCCAAAAAGCCGTTTTTACCCTTCCCAATAAAAAAGGCCCGGTCTGAAAACCGGGCCGCATGCTGAATTGTCCAAGGTGCTTTATAAGGGAGCAATTGTCTCAGAACGTCCATTCGAGATGAACACGGGCAAAATAGGCATCATCGCTGATTTGGTAATAATCGCCCGGAATCAGGTAATCCAGCATAAAGTGAGTCTTGAAGTTTTTGCAGCAGGAATAGGTGGCCAGACCGCTGAGCAGATGTCCTCGGAAGTTGCTGTCCGTCAGCGTATTGGCACCGCCGCCAATCACCCTCGGATTGGTCTGATCGGCCCACAAGAGGTTATAGTCAGTATTGATCGTCCAGACCTTGTTGGGCTTGAAACTATGTCCAAAGCCGAGCCGATGCAGGTTGTTCACCTCGCCCAGCGCTCCTTCATAGGTCCAGATATAGGACTGGAGGTCGCCGCCCCGCTGATACTGCGGCCAGTCCCCCCAGAGCGAATCAAATTTCTCATCCGCACTCGAATCCGGGTCATCGCCGGACAGGTACTCATAGCCGACGTGCACTTCATTTTTCTTTTCGTCATTGAAAGCATACATCAGCTTCGTGTTGGCACCCAACCCCTGCAGGGTATTGCCGTTCCGATCACCCCACTGTTTAGCAAGTTCGGCACTGTAAGACCAGTGGTCATCCAGCGGCCCCGAAAGACGTCCGCCGATGGTGTGAATATCGGCATCCTGCCCCGGAGTGCTGCTGTAGCTCTGTGCCCAGTCGGAGTTCTCCTCATTCTTGTAAATGTAGTACAACTCCTGCTGCTGGCCGCCGTCGGCCTTATTGGTCAGGTAGAAAATAAAGCCGCGTTCATCCGTCTTCTGCGTCAGATGCCGGCGGTCCTGAACCGCATGATGATTAAAGGGTTTGATGTATTCCTCTTCATCGTCATACTGCTGGATGTAAATCACATCGGCTTTTAAGGTATCCGTGAGGCCGTATTGAGCACGAATCGCATCAAAGAAGATGGTTCGCGAGCCGTCGGCGGGTGTGCCGTCCAGCACCAGCCAGCCGGTGCCGAGGATGATTTCCTGACGGCCGACGGTCAGGGTCAGCGGCATATCGAAGGCATTGCGCCACTGAATATTGAAAATGTCAAAAATGGCTTCGTCAAAATCGACATTCTGATTTTCAAAGAATGGGATCGGGTGATTCTCCGGCTTGCAGTGATTCCAGAACTCCCAGGTGAGCCGGGTGTTTAAATCCATATCCTCCGCCATCGCCCATTTCAAAGACCATCGTGTACGAATGCGCTGCCAATGATGGTCATTGTAATTGTCGCTGCCGCCCCAGTCTTCGTTCATGGACAGAAGGTTTCTGCCGTACACTTCACGCAGCCGCAAATCCAGCCCCATCGTGACATCTTCCATTGGGTTTTTGAAGGCCTTTAACAAATCGCTGTCCACTTCGTGCCAGTGCTTGGCGGCCTCTTCGGCTAAAGCAAACGAGACAATGCCGTTCAGCAGTGCCGCAGCAAGTACGGCTCCCAGTCCTTTCATCGCTTTCATTCCATTCTCCTTACGTTCCATTTCCTTGACAATCCCTGTTAGAGAGAACAAATCCCTCTCCGCTTTTTTTATGAAGAAACTCCCCGAAAACATCGGTCCAGATGTTCTTTGGAAGGAGGTTGAGTAAAGAAACTGATAACAATCGCCGTCAGGATAGAGATCGGCAAAGCCACCAGAATCGGGTCGACAACAGGCCAGTTGGGCACATCCGCCAGCAGAGAGGTTTTCCCGCCGGTGACCTTTTGCACCAGGCCGATAGTCTGGGCTTCCTGGGCCTTGATAAACACCAGCCAGAATGCTGTGATGACAAAGCCGACTATCATGGAGGCAATCGCCGCCGTCCGCGTCATCCGCGGAAAATACAATGCCCCGATAAACATCGGCAGAAAAGCCGACGCACACAGGCCGAAGAAAATCGATGTCGCTCGGGCAATGAACGTACTCTCGCGGGCATAATAACTGATGACAACGGCATAAATGATTCCGAGGATAATTCCGATTCGGTTGATATTGGTACTCTTGCCGTGCTGACCGGTAATCTGCTCATAAACATCCCGTCCGATGCTGGTCCCGACGGTATGGAACTGGCTGGACAGAGTGCTCATCGCCGCCGACAAAAGTGTCAGCAGAAACAGCAGCCCGAACCAGGAAGGCATAGCACTTTTAATAAAAGTTGGAATGATTTCATCCGCCGTACCTTTCGCATAAACAATAGCAATGCTTCGTCCCTGACGGATTTCCGTCGGCTTGCCGTCCGCCTCCATCTGCCCGATGCTTTCTCCATAAAGTTTAACCGGAGCCGTCTTGCCCGCCACATCCTCCCAGCCCCCTGCATTGTTTTGTTTCACAAGCTGCAAAACCGCCAGATTTTTCTCCGCATCGAGAACTTTAACAATTCGTCCGGTCATCAGCGGGCCCTGCTCTGCAAAATAAGCATTTGACAGAGCTCCGACCGTAAACGCCACGCCGGTCATAATCAGGATAAAAATACCGCCGACCACGACCGCGCGATTCAATTCGCGCCGGCTCTTAACAGTCATAAAACGGACCACCAGCTGGGGTTGAGCGAGAACCCCGATACCAACACCCAACGTAATCGTTCCAATGACCGTCCACCACAGGTTGTATTTCGTATCGCCCCATCCGAACAAAGGCATAGCCGTCCAGCCGCGATGTCCGATGGCCTGAAGGTTGGGCGGCACCAAAGGAGCCAAGGCCGTCAATTTTTGATGGCCGGTGGTCAGTCCCCCTACTTTCACATACGTGAAAATCAGCAGCAGGAACATACCCACAAACATAATCGTGCCCTGAAGGGCGTCTGTGTACATCACCCCTTTCAGGCCGCCGACAACCACGTAAGCCGCCACAATGACACTAAAAACCAGCAATGCAGTTGTGTACGAAATATCAAACTGACTGGCTACAAAAACACTTCCGCCGATCAGAACCGCCGCCGCATACAGAGGAATGAAAAGAAAAATAATAAGGCCGGAGGCAACCTGGATAAAACGGCTTTCGTAGCGGCGCCCCAGCAATTCGGGGAAGGTATGTGCATCGAGGATATGGCCCATTCGTCTTGCGCGGGGAGCAAACACCACAAATGCAATGAAAATCCCGACAAAAATGTTCAAAAAGGTCAGCCACAGTACAGACATTCCGAAAAGTCCCGCCACCCCGCCGAATCCGACTATGGCACTGGTGGAGATAAAAGTCGCTCCATAACTCATGGCCATCACAAACGGGTGAATTTGCCGACCGGCTATCAGGTAATCGGTCGCATTCTTGGTGCGCCAATATCCTAACAACCCCAGATACACAACGAGCAGCAGATAGGCCAATACGACAATGATTTGTTCAAGAGAGATGTCCGCCAGCATACAAAACCTCCTGTCAATCTCAACGGGGAGCAGGATTAACCCTCCAAATTGAGAGAGTCTTAAAGCAGTTTACAGATTTTCCTCCACCTTTTTTTCTTCAGAGACCCATTTTAAATCTTCGGGCTTGACCGGCTCATCCCCCTTGTTTCGCGCAAAAAGACCGTACAATACACACAAAATGGAAGAACCGATACATAACAAATAAGCCAGAAGAACTCCTTTATCTTCGATGCCTAACATATTCCCATCTCCTGTTTCCCGACTCCTCATCTCCTTTTTTAAATGTTCTGATAATCTTAGTGTAGATAAGACTAAAATCAATCCCTTTTCGGCAAAAAAGTGTGCTTTTTGTGAATTTTTCACACTTTTTTGTACTCTAACAACATCTAAATCGTCCGAGTTTTAACAATTTAGCAGCATTTTCATAAAATAATTTGTGTTTAATGGATTCGTTAGAAATCAGATTTTCAATATTAAAAATCGCCTTTTTTTGATCATCCCATGGGCTGTCTGTTCCGAAAAGAAGATAATCAGGGTCGTGTTTTTCCAGCATTTGAGCCATCCTTTGCGGCCCTAAGTAGTCAAATGACACAGAGGTTTCGATATAGATGGGTTTTCCGAGCAGGTAGTGGTTCACCTCGTCCCATTGGAACCAGCCGCCCATATGGGTGGTAACCAGTTTCAACTCGCTGAATCGCTCGAGAACATTCAGGACTTGCCGGGGGCTTGCCTTTTCTTCCCTCGGGAAAGCGATATCATACCCCGTATGTAAAACAAGAATTAAGTCATTTTCAATAATAGACTTGTACAACAAATCATTCCGAGAATCATCAATAACCATATTTTGATAATAAGGATGTATTTTTACTCCAATAAATCCCCTGTCAGCAATTTCTTTTATTTTGTCAGGCAATGCAGAATCGTCTGGATGCACAGAAGGAAAGGGAATGATTCGTTTGGAACGAATTTGAGAACTCCATTCGAGTATCGGTTTAAACTGTGTGGGGCGCGTGGCAATACTGCACAATACAGCTATTTCAATGCCTGCTTCGTCCATCGAGCGAAGCAAAGAGCCCACTCGGCCGTCCAAATACGACTTCACATCACATTCGGAATGAAGCTGCGCCATGGCTCTATCGGCAAGTGAATCCGGAAACGCATGGGTATGAATATCGATAATCCGGCGTTTCCCGGCCGAGGCCTTTACGGAGGACTTATCCACTCGTGTTTACCTATTTTTCTCCCGCTATGCCTAAAGAACTGTCAAACAGGTTTGACGTTAATGGCTACCTTGCCTTTTTCCCCGGCGGTTACATCAAATTCGACACGCTGGCCCTCTTTGAGTGTTCGAAAGCCCTGCATATCGATCTTGGAATGATGAACAAACAAATCATCGCCGCCTTCATCCGGTGTAATAAACCCAAACCCCTTCTTCTCATTGAACCACTTCACTGTCCCGCTGCTCACGACAATCTCCCTGGGGTAAAATATCCCCATAAACCATTAACCCTCCTGCAACCCGAAAAGGATTCAGTCGGAGGGAAAAACCTGAATCCCATCAACTTTTTCTAAAAAATAGAACAAAAAAAGAGAACTATGTCAATTTTTCAGCTGATATTTTTTCGCATTTTCAACAAGAGCAGCGTCCGATAACTCGTTGTAAATGAACAATTTTGAGAAAATAGGGCCCTTTTTGTGAATTGACCGAGATAACCGGACGATAGAACAAAGTAATCTGAAACCATATTTGAGGAGTTCAATATGGGAATCCAACGATGGTCTGAAAACGTCATTCTGGTAAATTTAGCACCCGAACCGGATCTCGGAGAAGAGATTATTTCTGTCTGCCAGACGGTCTCTCGGGAAAAGGAACAAGATGTTGTGATTGATTTTTCGGACGTGGAGATTGTGACGTCTTCGAGCATCGCCAAACTGCTCAAACTTCGCAAGATTCTCCACGATAACCAGCGAAAACTGGTCTTTTGCTGTGTCCAGCCGCAGACAAAAAACATCTTTTTGGTCACCGGTCTGGATACAGTTTTTACTTTTGTGGAAGACCAATTTGTAGCGCTGGCGGGGCTGCAAATGGCCCAAGCTGAATCGTAAAAAAGGAAAATTTTGGGATTGACAACTCGGTCAGGAATTTGTAAAGACTTTTTCCGGAAACACTTTTTACGCCAAGCACATTGCGAAAACCGCTGCAAAGAGCAAGCGGTTTTCGTAATCTGCTTGCGGAAGAAAAGAGACGAAGAAAAATGGAAAAAGAACTTCTCCGGCAGGCAGAGGAGCGTTTGGGGTATCATTTCAGCAACCCGGCACTTCTGGAAGAGGCACTGATTCATTCCTCCTGGGCCAACTCGCGATTGGCCAGCAATGAACGGCTGGAATTTTTGGGAGATGCGGTGCTCGGACTTCTGATTTGCCATGCGTTGTATGAACGCTTTCCTGATTATCTGGAAGGGGATTTAACCAAAATCAAGAGCGTACTGGTGTCCCGGAAAATCTGCGCTCAGATTGCCCGCTCCCTGGGGCTTCTCGACTTTATTCAGGTCGGCAAAGGCACAAACGGGTCACGAGCGATGAACGGGTCCATAGCGGCAGGCACCTTGGAGGCGATTCTGGCAGCCATTTACCTGGACGGCGGTTTTGCAGCCGCACAGGAGTTTGTTCAAAGGCAATTCGGTCCTTACCTCGAAAGCGCCGATGCCCAGGGACATTTGGACAACTTTAAATCCATCCTCCAGCAATACAGTCAGCGTCATCTGAATGCCACCCCGACATACCGCCTGCTGGATGAAAAAGGACCCGACCACAACAAGTGTTTTGAAGTGTGCGCGGCAATCGGTCAGCGATTGTTCAGCAGCGCCTGGGGTGCAACCAAAAAAGAGGCCGAACAAAGAGCCGCCCTGAAGGCCCTGATTGAACTGGGTGTCCTCAATGAAAGCGGAGACTGGCCGACAGAACTGCCGGACAACTAACTGGTAATCAGCCACACCAGCAGATTTAAAACCACCCCCGCCAAAATCATAAATCCGCTCAGGGTCAGAAACAACACCAGCACTTCCAAGACAAATTGCTTCCAGAAAAGCACCCGAAGACGTGTAGCTTTATAGACAACAGCAATCGACAAAAGCAGCGGAAACATCCACAGAAGAGAAAGCGGTGTGGTGCCGATTTCCACCGGAGCAAAAAATCCTGCCAGAAGCATCGGAAAACCTTCAGCCATGTTCCTCCTCCCGTCCAATGGTCTCCCCGATGCCGGAATAGGCCCGATAGACGGCATTCAGAATACACAGCAGATTCAGCAGACCCGCCAGCGCTGTATAGATTTGACCGTAATCCTGCGGACGTCCGTAGACAGGATAATCTCCCTTCTGGGCAATCTGGCCAATCCATCCGACTACAGGACTGGTCAAAATCTGTGCCAAATACCATGGTTTGGCCCCTACCGGATCGACAATTCCTATGGACCCGATATAGAGACCTATGAGAAAGGTAAACACAATCGCCGCAAAAAAGACGTAAGCATGACGGCGCTGGCCAATCAGAAAATGGCCGCCGCCGGGGACTGCCCAGGCCGTCACGGCCACGAGAAACAGCCAGAAAGTATGATCAAACGGCCTATTCGATTTTGTCGGCATTAATAGTCCACCGGCAGTTCAATCTCAATCGGTTCAGGACGTTCTCGGGTGTCTTTATAAACCAGCCCCATTCTGCTGACAATGTTTTCCGGATTGAAATGCGTCAGTCCAAGCCCCATTTTGGCCAGCAAAGCCCGCTGCACAGCCATTTTGCTTTTGTTGTCCGCATAATCCTTTTCGGTTGCCGGCTGCCGTGTAAGTTCCTTGACTACACCGACATTTCGGGCCGATTCAACAACCACAAGACGTGCAATCGGACCTGTTGTCTGCTGAGAGGGCTCGAGCATTTCCGCCATTTTTCTGACAAAAACTGTATTCTGATACCGCCCGACAAGCAAATCCCGCGAAGCCGAAGGCACCGACAGACGCTGGCGAAGGGTCTCCACCTGACTTTGCGGAGGAATCATCTGGTTGGTAATCGTACGGACCTGAGGCCGTGTCGAAACCGGATTATTGGGGTCCGTCTGGGGATAGTGAACTTCGTAAAACCGCTGGAGACCTTTTTCCCATCCTTCCGTCTCCACAAAGCGAATTAAATCCGCCGCCTGGGAGCGGGCCTTTTCCATTGCCCGAAGGGTCTTGAGGTCCTTGGAAACCTGCTGACGGACCGAAAAGACCGACGGCTCTGAAGCATCAGAGAGGAGAACACCGCGGTTCTCAAAGGAAAAATTCAAATCTTCCGGCAGCACCGGCGGCTGAATGCCGATAACCCGAAGCATCCCCCGCAAGGATACATACTGCCCTTCGGCAAGGATGCCTCCGCTGAGGGGGCCGATGGTTTCCCAAATCCTCACAGACGGCAGCCCGGGCACAGATGAGGGCTTTCCATCCTCCGGAACCGCCATCAGGACATCCAATAAACGCACGGAGGTTTCCGAAGAAGTCGGAAGAGCAACCCGGCGGAGAAACGAATCCGAGGCCAGGTCTTCCGGACGGAGCCACCCGGTCTTGCCGGTTCTGACCGTAATCTGAAATTTTTGCGCCAGCTGGCGAGCGGCCGCGGTGTAGTCTCCGGCGGCCTGCTGGAGCTGAGCGACCGTTGCCTTCTCAAAGTCGAGTGCATCCCAGCCGACATCGGTCATCTGGCGGGCTTCATTGAGAATACTGTTGGCCAAATCCTCGGCCCGCTGACGCTCCATTTCCTGACGAATCTGCTGGACTACCTGCGCAAAAGGCCGCGTAATCGTTCGCGTCCCCGCATCCGGCTTGTTGGGGTCGAGAGGTTCGGTTGTCTGATACTTGCTCAGATTGGCTGTATAATATGCTTCAAGTTCTTCAAAAGAGGGTTTTTCAATTTTCTTCTGAATCTCATCCAGCCGAATCAGCAGGTATTCGAGCTGAACACGCCTGCCGACGGCATAGCCGAACCCATAGGGATTTTCGGGAGAAAAGGCCATCGGATACACCGTCCGATAGGTCTGAAACTGCTTTTGGATTTCTTCTTCTGTTGGTTCGGACTGCTCATCCACCCAAAGGTCTGCATCCAGCAGGAGAACCTGAGCAGACAATTTTTCCATTGTGCGGGCAATATGGCTGCGGATTTCGTCTGTTGTAACCAGATAATTTCCCAGCACCAAATCTGCATAATTCATCACACTCACCAGCGAACCGAAGGCCTGCACAATTTCCTGTTTGGATTTTTTGGTCTGTTCCATAATCCGGTTGATAAGAACAGTCGGATCCAGCTGGTTTTGTGTGAGACCTGCAATAATCTGCCGCAGAAAGCCCTCTGCATCCGCATCAGAGAGGACAAAACCGACTTTTTCAACCTCCTTTTTGAGGAGCAGCCACAAAATCTCCGGGCGATGCCTTTCTGAGGCAAAGAAGCTGTCAATCTCCTCCGTTTTCAAATCGATTTGCCCCCGTTCAGCCAGCTGAAGCAGCTGCAGACGCAGCTCACCGGAGGCGCGGGCATCCGGGAAAAGAATCAATTCGAGCAGCTGAGGTGTTAAATCACTGTACATCTGAGAAAATGCAAGCAGCATCCGGTCCACCATCAGCATCTTAAGGATTTCCAGTTCCTGCTGGGCATGATAAACATCAATAGACCGGATTTTTTGACCGTCGCCGTATACAGCTACGACATGTTTGGCTCCCCCCTGACCAATGTACATCAAAAACTGCTGGAGACCGTAGCCGCCGACAAAAGAAATCATAATCAAAATCACCAGCCAGGCCATCAGTTTTCGTTCGTTCTTGCGAATCCATTTAATGATATGCATGGGTTCCTCAGTCAATTCAGGTAATTCAAACTCCGTTATTTACGAAATGAGCAAGTATAGTCAAATCCCTTCTGATTGCAAGAAAAAACAAGGTTAGAATCAACCGGGTTTCGCTTGAGTTGCAAACTCGCATCTTTATTTTGGACTTTCTTGATTCAAAGAGTACAATCCATTCAAAACAATGAGAAAAAACTTATCTGACAAATTGTTTGAACGGGCTTGTCGGGTTATCCCGGGAGGGGTCAACTCCCCGGTCCGGGCTTTCCGCGGCGTTGGGCTTACACCGGTTTTTATTGACCGAGCCGCCGGAGCCCACATTTGGGATATTGACGGCAATGAATATATAGATTATGTTGGTTCCTGGGGGCCGATGATTCTTGGACACGCCCATCCGGCTGTGGTAGAGGCCGTCAGACAAGCCGCAACCAAAGGCACCTCCTTCGGGGCGGCTACCGAAAACGAGGTCAAACTGGCAGAGGCCGTTGTTTCTGCTTTTGAAAGCATAGAGAAGGTGCGTCTGGTCAGCAGCGGGACTGAAGCGGTCATGACGGCTATTCGGCTGGCCCGGGCCTTTACCGGCAGAGACCTTCTGGTCAAGATGGACGGCTGCTATCACGGGCACAGCGATTCGATGCTGGTTCAGGCCGGTTCAGGGGTTGCGGAATTGGGGCTACCGGCCAGTGCCGGGGTTCCGGCAGACCTGGCAAAAAAAACCATCACGGTTCCTTATAATGACGTACAGGCCCTCCAAACCGTGTTCGAAAAATACCCGCACCAGATTGCCGGGGTCATTGTTGAGCCGATTGCGGCCAATATGGGGGTCGTACCGCCGAAAGACGGCTATCTGCAAGCCATTCGACAAATGTGCACGGAACACAAGAGCGTTCTGATTTTTGATGAGGTCATTACGGGTTTTCGGGCGGCGTACGGCGGAGCCCAGTCGCTTTTTCACATCTCAGCG
Source organism: Planctomycetota bacterium (assembly GCA_029552545.1). Taxonomy (GTDB): domain Bacteria; phylum Planctomycetota; class Phycisphaerae; order Sedimentisphaerales; family Anaerohalosphaeraceae; genus JAHDQI01. Next base: position 393,076 of record JAKPDO010000019.1, on the reverse strand, counting down.
GACCTGACGTGTTTAGGCAAGATTGTCGGCGGCGGCTTGCCCTGTGCGGCGGTCGGAGGCCGAAAAGAAATTATGGACCTTCTGGCTCCGTTGGGACCGGTCTATCAGGCCGGAACGCTCAGCGGGAACCCTCTGGCAACAGCGGCGTCTCTGGCCGTACTGGAGATTCTGCAAAAACCCGGGGTCTACGAGCAATTGGAATTGCTTTCCGCCCGACTGGAAAAAGGACTTTATGAAGCCGCTCGGAAAAGCCGCACGGCGATTCAAATCAATCGGGCCGGGTCCATCCTGAGCGTCTTTTTTACAGACAAACCGGTGAATAATTTTGAAGATGTTCAAAGATGCAGCAGCCGTTTGTTTAAACGCTTTTTTGCTTCGATGCTCCAACAGGGAATCTATTTGGCCCCCAGTGCTTATGAGGCATGGTTTGTCTCCCTGGCCCATACGGAAAGGGATATTGATAGAACGATTCAGGCGGCCTATAATGCTTTCACAGACCTGAACACAAACGAAACCTGAAAATGAGGAGTCAGGACATGGAAGACCATCAGACGGCTCATGATATGATTGATGTGACGGACTGCCTGGAGGCGAGGGACGCCTTTCGGGGAATGAAGAACTTTTGTTTCTGGCTGATGCTGATTTGTCTGCTGCTTTTGCAGGGACTGTTCTGGTTTCAGCAGAGCGGCGGTATTGCGGATGAAAAAACATGCAATCCGAGTATGACAACCGAGACGGCCGGTTCGGAGAAAGCGGCTGCTGAAACCGTTTCGCAATCGGCCGCATCGGAATCATCTCCTGCGGCTGCACCGGCAGTCGAGTCGGTAATTGTCAGCCGTGAAAATCCGGCGGAACCGATTGTTCAGGCCGCCAGGGAAGTGACCCAGGAGGTCCAAACCCCTCAAAAGCCCGATGCGGAAAAAACAAAATTTCCGCCCCTTCATTGGCCGCCTTTTCATCTGTCCACCCGTCAGGCCTGGGTGCTGGTCAGCGGGCTGAATGCTGTCCTTTTGTTTGCGGCTGTGCTCTACTGTCTTGTCCTGGTGTTTATCCTGAAAGTGTCTCTGGTCAGCCGTTTGGGGGGCATCAGCCACATCAGCCGGGCCTTTTTTATCTCCCTTTTCCTTCTGGTGCTTCTGTTTCCCTGGCAGTGTCTCGTGCCCGGGGTCTTGCTGGGAACAATTTATCTGCCGTCGGAACTGCTGCAATTTTTCCCCGCGCGGTCTGACGGAACAAAACTCTGGCAGGTCTTAACGTATATCCGCTTTGTCGGACTTTGGATTCCGGCGGTTTGGCTGCTTCTCTGGTCGGCAATTCGTTCCGGCAAATGGTATCGTACCACACAGCGGCGGCTGGGGATTGTAGCCTGACGGGAGGGCTGTCTTGGCTGAATCTCGGAAAACAATCGGCTTCATCGGTACGGGAATTATGGGCGCACCGATGGCAGCAAATCTGCTGAAGGCCGGCTATCACGTTATTGTTCACAACCGTACGAAATCACGGGCTCAGCCGCTTTTAGACCAGGGGGCTGTTTGGGCGGAAACCCCTGCCCAGGCGGCAGCCGGTGCCGATGCGGTTATGACCTGTCTGCCGAATACGCCGGACGTCCAGCAGGTTTTGCTGGGACCGTCAGGGGTGTATGAAACCGCCCGGCAAGGGCTTATCTGCATCGACACTTCCACAATTTGTCCGGATGCCACTCGGAAAATCGCCGCTCAACTGGGGCAAAAGGGGGTCATTTTCTTTGATGCTCCTGTCAGCGGCGGACAAATCGGCGCCATCGAAGGCAAACTGTCGATTATGATCGGAGGCCCCCGCGAACATCTGGAAACAATCCGGCCCATTCTGGAGGTCGTTGGACGCACTCTTACCCACTGCGGCCCGGTCGGCTTCGGCCAGATGACCAAACTGGTTAACCAGGTAATGATTATTCATACGATTGTAAGCATTTCGGAAGGTCTGGCATTCGCCAAAAAGGCAGGGCTGAATCTGGAAACAACTCTGTCAGCGGTCCTGGCCGGGGCGGCCTACAGTCATTCCCTGAAACATCTGGGGCCGAAGATACTGGCGGGCGATTGGAAACCTGCCTTTAAGGTCGATTTGCAAATCAAGGATTTAAATCTCATCTTAGATTATGCACAGCGCATCGGCCAACCTTTGCCGGCAACGGCTCTGGCCCGGGAACTGCTGAGCATCCTGTCGGCCCGCGGACGGGGACAGGACGGTACGCAGGCACTTTTTGAAGTGATTGAACAGATGGGAAAATAAAAAGGCCGTTGGAGCATCTCCAACGGCCCTCTTCTCGGAAAAGATACGTCTCAGTGATTTTCTTACTCGCAGCTGTCGGTGACAGTCCCGCCGTCATCCTCTTCCGCCAGACAGAGTCCGGCCGTCAGAGAACGGAAGACCTCACATCCGCCGACAGTATCTCCGTCGCCGTCATCGGCAACCGCTGTATTGCCCAGCGTCAGAAAGAACGTCAGGGCTATCAGAATCAGCATCAAATAAGCAAGCGTTTTCATTGGAATCCCCTTTCGAAAAGGTTTTCAGTTCCGGTTAAATTTTTTCTTCATAGGTATTTTTCAAGGGCTTTAACACAATAGGTGTCGTAATTCCGCTGGGAAGCATTTGTTCTTCATTGGGGGTAATTTCGATAACGCCGATGTCGCCGGCTTCCGTAGTTTCCGAACCGCCGTCGCTCTCCGTCGCTCCGATGTTGGTAACATATCCGGAAGTATAGGCGGTGGTATCCGCCATTGAAATAATCGTGCCGTAAATCTGGGCATTGCCGCGGACATCCACAATGCCGCCCACAATGGCACCGGTCAGAACATTATTTTCACTCTGGGTAGGGTTGGTATTTCCGAGGTTGACATTAAAGTGAGGCGCCAGAATGGTGGCCTCCTGATAGCCGGACGTATTGTTAAAGGTCGCCTCGCCGGTGAAATACAGGCAGTTTCTCTGCCACCAGCCGCTGTTCAGATTCTTGGGGACATTCGTGACAATGGTACCGTTGAACGTGCAGTTTTCAAAACGAATATTGTTGTAAGTGGATGTGGTCGAAGTAGGTCCGCTGGTGCTGCAGTCCACATAGAGGATGCCCTCGAAGGTGCAGTTCTTGAACAAGGCATTTGTTCCGCCGCTGATGACAACATTGCGAAGAGTCTTATTCTCATATTTATAGCGTGTCAGTTTCAGACTGCTGCTGGAGGCCGCCACGGAATATCCGCCGCTGGCCAGAGGGGCATGGGGAAAATACTCCGTAACCGTAGGAACGCTGCTGGTAGATAATTTGCCGTTTTCGATTCGGCTGCCGCTGACAACGGCATTCGATGTGGGAATCTGACTTTTATAGTGCAGTGCCGTCAGACTATTGCCCGAAGCATCATAATAGTCATTGATGCTCAGGCCGGGCATATTGGTCTGATCGGGCTGGCTGTAATTGACGGTCTCATACGTTCCCTTCAGTTCATCGCTGCTGCCGTAGATTCGATTGCCGTCGGCGTCAAACGCTTCGACAGGATTGCCGTACACGACAGGGCCGACGGACTGGCCGTTGACATAGCCGATGATGGGATTGCCGCTGGTGTCCGTGGCGACATTGAGACCGTTCTCAATTTTAAACTTCAGCGACAAAATGTTTAGAGGGGTCCCGCTGCTGTTGGTAATCACCCGTCCCGACTCGTCATAGAGATATCCGGTGCTCTTTTTGAGGGTTTTTCCATCCGACAGACGCAGATTGCCGTTTTCATCGCAGGCAAAGGTCTGCATTTGATAGCTCTGGTTGAGAAGGGTCTGCCAAGGCAATACCGTATTGAGCGACCCTTCCACAACGGAATCGTCGGTCATATTGAAAGGAGAGATATTGGCTTTATTCCACGAGCTGTAAATATCCCCATGGATGGTGGTATTTCCGGCCAGCCACATTCGGCCGCGTCCGGCTATGGCATAATTAAGCACCTGTGCGTCCTTGGTGATGCGCATCTGCATAGCCACTGTACGATTCAATCCTTTATGCTGACCTTGGCATTCCACATAAATCGTCAGATTTTCCCGCACATCCGCCGTATCAGGGTCATCATTGTACCGCACAAAACGAATTCGGAAGGAAGAGCCGTCCAGGTACTCAATCCAGTCTGTTGCAACCTGCTGACCGCCTCCTCCCTCGAGTGTATCGACGGAACCTCCGACCTGCGCACAAAGATTGGTCCAGACGGTATCGGCTTGTTCATCGGTCACAGTATTGATATGCGTAGGACTGCCGGTGGGCGTCTTAGCGGCAATCCATTTGGCATATTCCAATCCGGACAGGGCTGCATTGAGAGCCATATTGGCCTTCTGATGATTGCCGGATACCTGCAGATTGGCCGAGGCCATCGACAGAATCCCGACGGAGAAAGCCGTAAAAATTACAATAAATATCATCGCCGCCAGAATGGCAACCCCGCGATGCTTCGATGCTCGGATTTTTCTGTTTTGGTACATAAAAGCACCTCTTCATAGAACGGGGGAATTGTTCTTTGAGAGTTTTTCTCTTCTAACCCTTATAAAATATAAATAATAAATATCCGGACGGAGAGGATGCCGGGGCGGCTGTTTTTTACTCAGAGGCAGGAAAGGACCGATAATTCAGTTTGCTGTAAAGGAATCCCGACTGGTTCAGGGGATTTCCAAATAAGAAGAAGAATCGTAATGAATAACAATCTCAGGAAAGAAACCGGCAGGCAGAGATGTAATTCCCGTCCGGTTAAAATAGAGGTCTGCGTTCCCCGTCAGGGTCATCAGAGTGGGAGAATAGTTGATAACAGAACCGCCGATTACTCCTCCGGCATTGCCATAGAACGTGACGCCGTTGGCGGCAATACAGCCGTTAAGCGTATCAAATGAACCGCCAAACGAAACCGCAAAGCCGGGGGCCATCAGGAAAGTCCCGGTTTCCCGGGTCAAATCCCCAAATTGTTCCTCAGGAAGCTCTGAAACGGAACGGCTGCTGACATTGCCTCGAAACTCAATTTTACTGGTGCCGGAGTGATCGTTCAGGTCGCCGTCGCCGATGATAATCCCAATAACATCTGTATTACCCGTGAAAACTACCTGATTGGGATACTCAATAAAAACCACCCCTTTTAATGTCACATTTCCTGAAAAGGCAGGATTGGTATTAGCAGCAATTCGGACGTTTTCGAGCGTCGTATTGCTGCTGTAGCTGCTCTTGTTGGCACTGGTAATCGTAATTCCGTCCACATACTGTTCAAAATAATCGGTATTGGGATAAGGAAACTCCGTTGCAGGCACCCCGGTCTGCACATGATGATCAATCGCGGCCTGGCCTGTTTCACCGCCAATGCCGGCTTTGCCTCCCTGAAGCGTTACAACTGCATTGGAGTTTACGATTTTGACATCCCCGGCAATCTGGGAATTGCCGACGATGGTCAAGGCATTATTCTGATTTTCGCTTTCGATATATACGTCCGATTCGACGGAGATATTCACCCCTTCAATCTGAATATTGCCCCAAAGGCCGAGAGGTCCTTTTGTAGCCACACCAAAATCAAAAACAGAATGACGTCGGGTGCCGTACGCAAAGTCAGCCCGAATGGTTCGCTCGAACTCTCCCGCCCGCCCGCATATCCAAACTCGAATTCGTTCTGTTCCCAAGGGTCTTATCTCTGCATAAAAAGAACGCTCAGGGCCGGCTTGAAGGAGGATGGGGCTTTCCGCCGTACCAATCCGAAACAACTGGTCTTCTACCAGATTTTCGTAGGGAATGTCGTAATCCTGCAGAATAGATTCGAGTTCATCAGCAAAAAAAACAAACCGCTGTTCCGCAGCGATGGTCCCGGGCAGACTCACCCCACTGAACCAATACCGAACATATTCCAGTCCGGATTCTGCAGACGAACGGGCCAGATTGGACGTATGGTGATTGGAAGCTGTCTGAACATTGGCCGTCGAAAGCGACAAGACCCCAATGGAAAAAGCAGAGAATAGAACAATAAAAATCAGCGCAGCCAGAAGAGCAATCCCCCGGCGGCCAAGATTTCTTTGACTTGATTTGGCGTTCACGGCCGATCTCCCAGACAAAAGAAGGTTCCGTTTAACCCTCGCTTGGCAGATCTCAATAACAAAGAAGGAATCTTTTCACCCCCACATTAAAAAATATACCTTATCCGCCGCTTATGAGGAGGGAAAAAAGAAAAATTCCGCCGAGTGTTCCGATAAAATCTTCTGAATTAATATAAAAAGTCAGAACGAGCGTTCTGCATGGTAAGAACTGCGGGTAAATGGGGAGGACTGAACCCAGTCAAACCCCAGTCGGCGGGCCTGGTCAGCCCACCAGTCAAATTTCTCCGGAGGAATAAATTCGACCACATCCAGGCAGTTTTTATCGGGCTTCAGATACTGTCCCAACGCCAGTCGATTGCAGCCGACGGAACGCAAATCCTGCAAGACCTGAAGAACCTCCTCTTCGGTTTCTCCCAGTCCAAGCATGATAGAAGATTTTGTGGGGGTATCCGGCCAGCAGTCTTTGGCCTTTTGCAAAAGCGTCAGCGAACGCAGGTAATCTCCGCCGGGGCGAGCAGCCGGATAAAGCCGAGGTACAGTCTCCAGATTGTGCCCGAAAACGAAGGGTCTTGCGTCCGATAATATTTCCAGTGCCTCATTCTGACAACCCCGAAAGTCCGGCACAAGCAGTTCAAATTGCATCTCCGGATTCTCTTGTCGGCAGAACAGAATGACATCGCGAAAGTGGGCCGCCCCACCATCCGGCAGGTCATCTCGATCAACGCTTGTGATAACCAAATATTTTAATTGAAGCTGGCGTGCCAAAGCCGAGACCCTTGCGGGTTCAGTCGGGTCCGGCGGCAAGGGCTTTCCGTGTCCAACGGAACAAAAACCGCAATTTCGAGTACAAATATTCCCCAAAATTAAAACAGTTGCTGTGCCGCGGCTCCAGCAGTCGCCCCGATTGGGACAATTGGCATTTGTACAGATGGTTTCCAGTCCCAGCCGCTCGAGGGTCTTTTGTGTATGGGTGAACACACCTCCCCCGCCGACACGTCGTTTCAGCCAGGCCGGAAAACGCCCCTTGGATTCACTCATCGGACAGCCCCTCCGAACGTGTCAAATAATGCATACAAAGCTCTGTCAAACAACTCTTGATGTCCTGCATCGAAGGGGCCCTTCCGAGTTCCTTCAAGACGGACGTTATCTGCACCCCTTCCAAACCGCAGGGAACAATCGCATCAAAAATGGATAAATCATTGCAAATATTGACGGCGATTCCGTGGAGGGTAACCCCCTTGCGCACCTGAACACCAACAGAACCGATTTTTCGCCCGTTTACCCAAAGTCCGGGTGTCTGTTTTCGCCAGTCCGCCCCGATATCGAAATGCCGGAGCACTTCGATGCCGATTTGTCCGAGTGTATGCACATAGTCGCTTAATCCCATTTTCAAACGGCTGAGCTTCAGAATCGGATACATCACAATCTGTCCGGGATTGTGAGCGGTTGCGGCTCCGCCCCTTCCGACGCGGCAGACTTCTATTCCCTGCCGATGCAGGTCTTCCGGCATCGCCAGAATCTTATTATCCGCCATTCGCACACCTAAGGTAATCACAGGTTCATGCTCGGTCAGCAATACAGTATCTGCAATCACATCCGCCTGCCGCTGAGCGCAGAGTTCCTCCTGGTACGCCAGACAGTCCGCATACCGCGTAAGGCCCAAATCCTGGATAATCAGTCCATCTTGCACAGGTTTTTATATTATCAAAAAAGAGGAAAATGGGCAATCGAAACCGCTTTCTTTTGACATTGTAGGTCTTTTTCCTGTATAATTTCCTTAGAAAACAATTCTGTTCGGCAGAAAGGGCCCAAAAATGTTCAAAACCGCCTGGAAGCTGATTCGGCTGTTCATCATTCTATTCGGAGTGCTGCTGTCGTTTATTGCGTTTATGGAATTTCTGCAGGCCTATCAGGCCCTTCGAACAATGCATCCGATTGCAGGATATTTGTTCCTTTTGGCCGTCGCGGTCGGTCTGATATGGCTGGGGATGTATTACTGGAAAACAGTTGGAAGTCGCCCGCGGGTGCTTACACCGCCGAAAATTGAGGATTTTCTGTCGGCGGACATTCGCTGCCTTCGAAAATATATTCGGTACCTGAGTCGCTATCTGGAACGGCTAAGCTGCAATCCCAACTTGTCCGAAAACCAGCGCCGACAGGCCAAGAGCGCCTCCGATTCACTGCGGGAATTCTTGTCCGCAGGCCGTACACAAAGCGAACTGCTGAACATCATTCGACAAACCGAAGAATCTGCAATTTGTCCCCTGCTCAGAGAAATTGATGAGAAAGCCAACAAACACGTACGAGACAGCATGCGGGATGTGATGGTGTTTGTGACGCTGAGCCCGTACAAGTCGATTGATTTGGCGGTGGTGATTTATCGCAACATTCGGATGGTGCTGGATGTGGTGAAGATGTACAACAGCCGGCCGGCCCTGCGGGAGCAGGCGGTCGTTTTTTATGACATCTTCACCATTGTAGCAACGGTCAATTATATTCATCTGGGACGCAATCTGATTGAATCCCTCGGCAGCAAAATCCCGGGCGTCGGGCGATTTCTGGATGAGATTGCCGAAGGCATCGGCGCGGGCTTTCTGACGACAGTAACCGGCCATGCGGCGATGCAGCGGTGCCGCGCATTTACGGGCTGGAATCCGCAAAAAGCCCGGGAGTCAATGTTGTCGCATCTGGGAGATTTTTATGCAGATGTCCGCGATGTATTTTTCAAGGATGTCTGGGGGCTGCTTGTCCACAAATCGGATCAGGCGTTTGCGGCTGCAAAAGAAACGGTCGCAGGGGCTCTGGAGGAAACCGGCCGGCAGATTGCCGAGTGGATTCGGACACCGGTGGACTTGGCCGTCGGGGCGGGCAAATCCCTGGGGGACTGGATTACAAAGCCGTTTCGAAAGGAATGACCGTACAGTTGGCGGCGTGGAAGAAACGGACAGGGCCGTGATGCAACTGAACAAGCAGCCCCTTAGCCGGGTCAATGTCGAGGCAGGTTCCGCAAAACTCCCGCTGATTTTCGAGGATTCGAATCTGACTGCCGATCTGCCGGTTGTAGCGTTTCCAGACCTCGATAACCTGCTGCGGAGCATAGCGGCTGATGCTGAACCAATGGTCCAGGGCATTCAGAAGCGAGGCCGCCAAGCAGCTCCGGTCAATCGGCTCATCTGCTTCGAGGGCCAAACTGGTGGCGGAATCCGCCAGATTGTACTGCTCAAAAAACGGACGTTCCTGACAGACATTGATGCCGATGCCGACCACAAACCACCCCTGAGAGTGAATGGTTTTTGATTCGCACAAAATCCCGCAGACTTTTTTGCCGGCAACCAAAATATCATTCGGCCATTTAATCTGAACGGAGGAAACCGACAAAGCCGACAAAGTCTGAGCAACAGCGACTGCTGACGCCAAAACCAGCAAATCTGCACTTAAGTGCTCCCCTTTAAGCAAAATGGAAAACAGGAGGGATTGCCCTGCCGTGCCGTGCCAGATGCGTCCCCGCCGGCCGCGCCCTGCCGTCTGTTTCTCCGCAAAAACGCATAATCCATCCGCATCAGGGCTGCCGACGGAATCCCAGATAATATCATTGGTGCTGGAGACCTCTTCGAAGACAAGCAGACACCGCCCGATGTGAGCGGTTTGAAGCCCTTGTCGGATTCGCTCCGGATTCAGCGGTTCAGAGCGGTTCATGCTCATCGGTCCAGACCGATATCCACCGCCACCGCAGAATGGGTAATGGCTCCGACGGCGATTCGGTCGACGCCGCAGCTGGCTACGCTGAGCACATTGTTGAGCGTGATGCCGCCGCTGGCCTCCAGCAGGGGTTTTCGCCCGCACATTTTATTGCGCATCTCCACGGCGTGTTTGAGCTGCCACTGCCCCATATTGTCCAGCAGAATGATATCAATCCCCGGAATCGGCAGCACACGGTCCAGCTGGTCATCGACGTGGTCCACTTCCACAATAACGGATTTGACGGTGGGAATCTGCCGGGCTTTTTGGACCAGTTCACGAAGTTTGACTTCGAACCGCTCCCCCAAGTCGGCCAGATGGTTGTCCTTAAACATCACCATCTCGCCCAGATTCATCCGGTGATTGTATCCGCCGCCGCACCGAACGGCGTATTTTTCCAGCTCCCGCCAGCCGGGGATTGTCTTGCGGGTGTCGTAAATCTTAGCTCGGGTGCCTCGAATTGCAGAGACAAATTTCCACGTCATCGTACTGATGCCGCAGAGTCGCTGGAGAAAATTCAGGACAACACGCTCGGCGCTGTGCATGGCCCGCAGAGGCCCTTCAATGATGCCCAGCCGGTCGGCAACGTTGGCCCGATGGCCGTCCGGAATCAGCACCTTCAGAGTCAGCCGGGGGTCATACATTTTGAGGACTTCCTGAATAATCTCCATCCCGCATACAACGATCTCTTCCCGGGTGATTAAACTTTCCCGCCCTCTCTTTTTTTCGCTGACGGTGAGCATGCTGGTGGGGTCGCCCTTGCCGTAATCCTCTTTGACCGCCAGTTCCAGCAGCGGCCGAACATTTCTCATATCCGGTTTTCGGATGCGTCGGACTGGCTGTTCATCTTTTTTTCTGGGCATAGGTCTCAGGTCCTCTCTGGGGGCAGCGTTTCTTAGGTTCGTTTTCTCCGTCCGGCGGGGCTGCCTCGACGTCCGCCTGCACGGGGCTGTTCCACCTCCAAAAAAGGCATTTCTTTTAATTGTCGTATCTGGTCCCTCAACCGGGCGGCTCGTTCAAACTCCAGCTGCTCGGCCGCCTCGAACATTTCCTTTTCCAGCTGTGCAATCAATTCCACCCGGTCGTATTCGGCGTCCTCCAGCCCGACGGCCTGACGGGCCGCCTGTCGCGCCCGCAGCTGCTCGGACAGCCCCCGCTGAATTTCCTTGCGGATGGTTTGCGGCGTAATGCCGTGACGGGCATTGTATTCCAGCTGCATTGTACGCCGCCGGCGGGTTTCGTCAATCGCCTTCTGCATCGATGGGGTAATCATGTCGGCATACAGCCACACCGTCGCATCCACATTGCGGGCGGTCCGCCCAATGGTCTGAATCAGAGAAGTTTCGCTCCGCAGGAACCCTTCTTTATCGGCATCCAGGATAGCCACCATCGACACTTCCGGCAAATCCAATCCCTCCCGAAGAAGATTGATGCCGACCAGGACATCAAATTCCCCCGTCCGCAGGTCCCGCAGAATCTCCACCCGCTCGAGGGTCTGGATTTCACTGTGCAGATATCGGCAGCGAATCCCTTTGGAGGCCAGAAACGCAGACAAATCCTCGGCCAGCCGCTTGGTGAGCGTGGTCACAAGTACGCGCTGGCCCGCCTTGATGCGTTTTTCAATTTCGCCGATTAAATGCGGAATCTGGTCGGAGGCCGGATGAACGAAAATCTCCGGATCCACCAAACCCGTCGGCCGAATAATCTGTTCCACAACCCGACCGCCGCAAAGCTGCAATTCATACGGCGCCGGTGTAGCAGAGACAAAAATCACATACTTCCAGCGTTCCTGAAACTCTTCAAACCGCAGCGGCCGGTTATCCAGGGCACTGGGCAGACGAAAGCCGTGCTCCACCAGCACCTCTTTGCGGTGCCTGTCGCCGTGGTACATCGCCCGCAGCTGCGGAATGGTTACATGGGACTCATCGATAAACAGCAGGAAGTCTTCTGGAAAATAATCCAGCAGCGTATAAGGACGGGCTCCGGGTTTCAGACCCGCCATATGCCGGGCGTAGTTCTCAATGCCGCTGCAGTAGCCGACCTCGCGAATCATCTCCAAATCATATCGGGTTCGGGCCTCCAGCCGCTGGGCTTCGAGCAGTTTGCCTTCGTGTCGAAGCTCAAGAAGCCGCTGCTGGAGTTCCTCCTCGATGCTTCGGCAGGCCGCTTCAATCCGTTCGGCGGGCAGAACATAATGCTTGGCCGGATAGATAAAGACCTGCTGTTCATCGGCCAAGACCTGCGCACTGACCGGATGGATGTAGCGAATGGCCTCCACCTCGTCTCCGAAAAACTCAAAGCGGACGCCGTACGATTCATAGGATGGCCACAGTTCGACGACATCGCCGCGCACCCGAAACGTCCCGCGGGCAAAATCAAGGTCATTGCGGTTATACTGCAAATCCGCCAGCCGGCCGAGCAGTTCATTGCGGTCCAGCGTATCCCCCACCCGCACACCGATGACGCTCGCCTGATAATCCTCCGGACTGCCCAACCCGAAAATGCAGGAGACGCTGGCCACGATGATCACATCCCGGCGGCTCATCAGACTGGTGGTAGCCGACAGCCGCAGCCGGTCTAATTCATCATTGCGTGAGGCGTCTTTTTCAATGTAAATATCGCGCTGGGGAATGTAGGCCTCGGGCTGATAATAGTCATAGTAACTGACAAAGTATTCGACCGCATTTTCCGGGAACAGCTCGCGAAACTCCTCATACAGCTGAGCGGCCAGCGTTTTGTTGTGAGAGATAACCAGCGTCGGCAGTCCCACCCGCTCAATCACATTGGCCATCGTGAAGGTCTTGCCGCTGCCGGTAACCCCCAAAAGCGTCTGATAGCGCTGTCCGCTCCGAATCCCTTCGGTAAGTTTCTCAATCGCCTGCGGCTGGTCGCCGCGCGGCTCAAACGAACTCTTCAGCGTAAAAACAGACATTTCAGCAAAACATATCGTTTTTATGGTTTTTTCACGGCGCAAAAAAGCCGGACAAGAGTCCTAAGAACGCTTGTCCGGCCGGCAAATTCGGATTATGTCAATACGATTAAAGATTCATCGAGCTGAACAGACGAGCCATCCGCTGTGATTTGCGGCGTTTGCGGCGGTTGCGTTCCGAGGGCTTTTCATAATAACTGTTTCGCTTGATGTCGCGAATCAGGCCCTCTTTCTCGCACATCTTCTTAAACCGCTTAACCATCTGTTGAACGCTCTCGCCTGCTCTGGCCTTCACTTTAATCATAGAAAGTCGAACCTTCCTTTCAAAACAAATGTTCTCACTTCAGCCCAAATTCATAAAAACGACATTCTATTTTTATCCTTTGTTTTTGCAAGGGATTTTGTTCATTTTTAGAAAATCTTTTCTCCGGCAAACACAAAAACAAACGATATACAGCGCAGATTGATTTACAAATCATTAACAGATAAGGATTTAGAAACAAACAAAAGACGATGCTTTTCGGAGAAGCTTTGTCGGCTTTCCGATGTCTTCAATTCGCTGAATCCTGGCTGATTTCCGGAGCTCTATTATCCGGTTTACGGTTACAGGCCCCAAACCAGGCACCCGAATCAGCTCTTCACGGCTTGCCCGATTGATATTGACCGGGAAAAATTCCGGATGCCGCAGGGCCCACAATTCCTTCGGGTCTTTATCGAGCGGCAGCCGGCCGTCCGGCCCAAAGTGGAAATCCGACTCCTCAAATCCGTATTTTCGAATCAGGAAATCAACCTGATAAAGCCGATGTTCCCGTGTTAAGACGTCCGCCGGATTCGTCAGCGTTCGCTCTGCAGGCAGGTCCGGTGCCCCCAGCCCCTGCTGATAGGCACTGAAATAAACCCGCTGAAGCCGGAGCCGTTTATACAGGCCGAACATATACCGGACAATCTTTTCATCCGGCTCATCGGCAGCCCCGACAATAAATTGGGTCGTCTGCTTGACCCCCGCATACCGGGCCCCCTTGGCCGTCAGTCGGCTGATGAGCTTAAGCGGTTCAACAATATCCTTTACAAAGTCTTTGCGGGAAGAGAGTTTGGAAAGATACTCCGCGCCGGGGGTTTCGATGTTTAACGAGACAGCCGTCGCCAAAGAAAGTGCCTTTTCGATAGCCGCAGGACTGGCCCCCGGCAGGATTTTCAGGTGAATATAGCCCCGGAATTGATATTTCTTTCGCAGCGTCTCGGCAATCCCGTTCAAAAGGTCCATCGTCCGGTCCGGTGTGCCGATGACCCCGCTGCTTAAAAAGAGACCGAAGACCTTCTTTTGGTGATAATATTCCAGGAACACCCGACAGGTTTCTTCGACCGTCAACGTGCAGCGGCGGAGGTCCTGATCATTTCGAAGCGGGCAATATTTGCAGTCGTTTGAACAAACATTGGACAAGAGGGTCTTGAACAAAACGCTGGTGCCGCCGTTGGGCAGGGTTACCGGGTAAATCCAGCGTCCGTCAAGGCCTCGTTTGCGGTGCTCTTCGGGACGAGTCGTCCCGCAGGCACAGGCCAGGTCATATTGGGCATCGCTGGACAGGATCCGCAGTTTTTCAACCGTATCGGGCTTGGTAATAACCGCCGGCATCTTTCCATCCCTGCTGATAACTTCCTCAATTCCTTCAGTAAACAAGCATACCCCATCCGCACTCATTCTACAAGGATGAGCCGTAATTTTCTTGATTTTGTCGCGGTTTTGGTTATAGTAAAATAGGAATTCGCAGAAATAAGGGCAAGTAATGAACCAAACACAACTCGCGGACAAAACCGTTGCAGGTGGTTTCTGCTGTCGGGCAGCGGAGTTTTTCTTTCCTTCCTTTGCAGCTTCCGCGTTTCTCCCCCATCCACAAGGAAAGGAGGGTATCGTGCTGTCTTCGATGGTTGGGCGGCTCTTCCGACGCGCCGGTTGTGTGTCCTGCGGGATGCGGAAAGGATGAAGCGGCTTTCCGGCTGGAAGAACGGGCCGGATGCGACGGCTAAAAAAGCGAGGCAATAAAAGACACTATTTGTCTGATACTTTGCTGGTTGGAGAAATGATGCACTTGGGCGACGGGTTGAGAAGCTCAATCCGAACAACACGGCCGAGCGGTATTATTACGATGACCAGCGGGTGCTGCTGCGGACCTCGGTCAACAGCAGCGGAATAGAAAGCGATTCGCGGACGTTTGTATTCGGCAACTACATCGATGAGGTTTTGATGATGCGGCAGCCGACGGGGACGGAGTATCTCTACGGCCATGACCATCTGTACAGTCCGGCCGTGCTGTTCGATGCGGCCGGAACGGTCGTAAGACGCTATGAATACGATGTTTACGGTCGAATGCGGCCCTATTCGGCAACGTGGGGTTCGGTGCCGTGGCCGGCCTGGCAGATTCTGGGCAATTATTACGCCTTTACGGGGCGGGAATTGGACCGGGTGGGAACTTCCCAAACGGGCATTTTGGAAATTATGTACTATCGCGCCCGGTATTATGACCCGGACACCGGCCGATTCCTCCAGCCCGACCCGCTGGGCCTCGACCCGGCCGGCGGAGGCGTTAACCCCTTCGCCCCGACAAGCCAGTACACCGACGGAATGAATGTTTACCTGTACGCAAGATGTAATTCATGCCGCTGGGGTGACCCTTGGGGTTTAAAATCAGACAATCCGAAAGATTGGGATTGGCCGTGGGGCGATAAGTTTGATCATGAGACATGTGTTCTATACTGCAATGCTCGGTTTTTTATTGACAAGTTCAATCCCATACCGGGTTGGGAAGATGTCGTGGAAGAAATTTTAGAGAGTTTTTGGAAGAAACTATTTAAGACCATTTGTAATGTTAGAAAATTAAAAGATTTTCACCTCTGTTTAAACAACTGTAATATACATGAAACACAACGGATGAAGAATAATGGAGAAGGGGGGATTGATCTTCCGCCAGAAGATCCATGGCCATCAAAATAAGCAACAGTGATTTTTACCCTTTCCGGACATGACAGGAAACAGATTTTCTACAATTATGTGAGGGCATTTTATGAGTAAGATTGCGAGTTTCTTTCTGGCGTGCCTGTTTTTCGGAAGCAGCGAAGGCAAAGCCGCCTCTTATGCGATATGGCCTTATTCAACAAAAGCAGACCCCTCAGGAGATAAAATGGCTGTCTGCATCTTAGAGCTGGATCAAAACAATCTTCCAACCAGACGCCGGTCGTTCCTGTACATCGCAGATTTATCAGATAACATCGCAAAGAAGGTTTTAGAGGCCGAATACATCCTGTCGCTGGACTGGCGGGCAGAGAACGAATTATGGGTCAGCGTCATGCAGACGCGTCTCGGATTCCGGCCGTCCTATAAGCTGCTCTGCATCCGGGACAATCCTCCCGGCAAGTTCACGATAAAGCCCCTTTCTTGGCCGGCTCTTGTGGACGGACTGTGCTGGAGTCCCGACGGCAGGATACTGGCTGGAAGGCCCGGGCAGGATTATTCTGTTTTTCGACGGAACAAGAAGAATTACTTTGGATCGGTGGCTGTGTCTTTCGATGGCGGCAAAAGTGCCGTTCCCCTCACAGAACCGCCTGTTTTTGCCTCCGTTCTTTATTGGAAGAACAACCATTCCTTTTATATTCACCCGTTGGATAAAAAAACCTTACTGGAGGTTACTATAGATCAAAAGAAGATTTCCATCTCTCAGAGCATTCCGTACGAGCAGGAGAGATTCTTGTCAGGCATTTATAAGGATACGGCTGTTCTTATGAGCGGCGGCGACGTTTATGTCGGCGAAAAGATAATTTACCATTCCAATTCAAATATAAGATGGCTGCGGAGTTCCTACCCTTACCTGGCCTTCATCGAGAAGACGGATTTGGTTGTCATAAATCCGGAAGAGAACAGCGTCCTCAGACACACTTTGGAGACAGACAAGGTCTCCATCCTTGATTTAATACCGGAGAAGAAAACCGTATATTGGCTTCGGGACAAAGAGAAGGTTTATTGCTGGAATTTTCAGAAGGATTCCGTCGATTGCATCTTTGACCTCAAAAAAATAGGGATGTCCTGTCCGTGAACATTCTCAAAGACAACTACAACTTTGAAGGAGGAAATGATGCGGCGATGTGGTTTGCTCCTCCTCTATCCTTCGTTATATCGGTGGGAACCCCATTTGACGCCGTCGGCTCCTCTCCGTTTTTTGTCCACGAAGAATTTGTGAAATGACACTCGGGTTCGCAGCTATGAAAAGAGAACATTGGTCATTGCTCATTCAGGGCGTCTGCATTCTTCTGATTATCCTATTTACAATAATCGTACGGAGACGAACGCTATCCCTTTGTTTTGGAGGAATCCTGATGTTTCTGGTAAATATTATTGCCCAGATTCTTATTGCAGGCGGAGGTCCGGGGGCTTGCATAGGGTGTCTGGGGCTTCCTTATATAGGCATCGTTACCGCATACCTTACACACAAGCTGTTTGTAAAAAACGGATAATGCCCTTTTTAAACGTTATCTGCCCTATTTGTCCAGTTGCAAGAAATGAAAGGTCAGTTATCTACGCAGGTTTCCCCATGAAAAAGTATTTTGAGCTGGAACCAATCTTTCTTTTTTTGCTGTGCGGCGGAGGGGTTCTGCTGTTTGTGCTGCTTTTGCGGCTGCTTCTGTGGCTGGCTGTTCTTCCAGGCGTCAGATAAGTCCTCACGTTATCAGGCACGCTATGATGCCCCGGCCGGCGGAAGCGTTAACCCCTTTGGTCCGACAATACAATACACCGACGGAATGAACAGATATGAGTATGTGGATTCGAATCCCATTCATCAAAAGGACCCTATGGGTTTAACAGCGAAAAACAATCAGCAGGTCTGCTGCAAGATAAAAACAGTCGAATATTATCCCGTTGTTCTTCCCGACGGCCTTGTCATTTCGGCGTCTCAAAGCACCTGCACGCAAGAGACAATTCCCAATCCGCAGGGGATTTCTGCCGGCCGGGTTTGCCGCTGTCATTATCGAAACCAGAAAAACGTCTCCCTTTACGACTGGCACACCGAAGAATGCTGCTGGTGTGAAGTTACATTGGAAGGCGTAAAAAGTGATTTATCCGGCACCCCTTCACATTTTTGGGTGGTTGTTAAATGTGATAAAGGAGGTCCTGCATATATCATAACGATTTTTGCAGGCAGCGGGGGAAAATTTATAGTAACGCCAGGTATTACTGACGAGAGAGAAGGAACAGGCATAACACTTGCAAGTGCAAGAATCAGTTGCAGAACAGCAGACACATACCGGCATGCATTTGGGAATAGGGAAGCAACCACGAGATTCTGGACCGGCTTATTTTGCTTGGGCAACAGTTGTTCAGCTTATTCCCTATTAAAAAATGAATGCCCATAATCTTCGAGCGTACTCGAAGGAAGAGAGTATGAAATTGAGCGGATTAAAACATATCAGAAGACTATTATTGGCAGTTATTTTGATTCTTGCGGCGGGGTATGTGTCGGCCGTAATCAAATATCAGTGCGAAATCCCGATCTATCAAGTTTATTCTTGCCTTAAATTGTTTATTCAAGAAAACAAAAGAATGCCCACGAGTCAAAAAGAACTTATGGAAAAGGGCTATTTGCGGGTTGAAGGGGAAGATGACAAACATTTTTATTCGATACGCTGTGACCATACAGAGGTTTTCACAAGGGTGCCTGCTGCGGAAAACGAGAAGATTCCTGAGTGCTGGCTCATCGTTCCATATATGGAATTCTTTATAAGATATGGAATTCAAAAGGATGATCTTTTTATTAGAGATGATATTGTGTGTGATAAAATCACAGGAGAAAAAGTTCTATTATTTACAGGACCGAAGTCTTTTATTTTATCCGGAACGTATCGGAAATTGTCGACGGCTCTCTATAAAGAATTAATGAAAAACGAGGGAAAAGGTATCGGCGAAGAAAAAAAGTAGATATCCTCAGATTGAGCCGCTTCACGGGGCCTGTGAAAGAACTCCCAAATGGGGTTCAGGGGCCGGAAAGAAATGTTGCCGAGCAAGTTGCGGTGAAATTCTATCGTGTGTAATGGCATCCCCAAATTCAGGCTGGCATTCTTGCCCCATCATAAACAATTGTCGTCGATATGTTCAAAAAACCATTCACGGATGTTGTCTTAAAAAAGGAAAAAGACGATAAACCCAAATGCAAAAAGCGATTAAACAGGAGAAACAATGGTTTCCAAATATCTAAAACCCATTTTGGTACCCCTGATTGTTTTTTGGGGATGCCGGCACAGCAGCCTGCAGAAAATTGAAACCGTGAATCAGACTGCAGGAGAAACCGTGCTGCTGAACATAATCGGCGTCTATGGCCAAGAACCCATTCAATATACGACCGTTTACAGCGATGGACGTTATTATAATCGTTTTCTTCACACAGGGCATGAGTCCAGCGGCCGGATACCCGAATCTATATTCGACAAAATTAAACAAAAAGGGCTGAAGTCCCGTGCAATTACCCATTTAGATGGAGCGGCCACCTATAGATACGATTTTTTCAACAGCATAACCGAACATCCTTATGGAATTGGGGAGTTATTGGGATATATTGACCAGGAAGAAATGAAGAAAAGACAATAAGGTACAGATAAAGAGCGTGCTGAGAGAGCATGGTCGTCTTGTAAAGCTCTGCCTGCATGCAGAGATAAGTCGTCTGATGATTACAGACATCTTCCTTTTCCGCCGGCGGTATCCAATCCGCCAAGAGAACAATAATGGGAGGTATCGATAATATGGGGAAAAATCTTCTTATCCTCTTTCTGTGTCTCTTATGCAATATTCTTTTGCTGGTTCTTGCCGTGCTCCTTTATTCCAGACACTTGCTGAAAAAGGAAATGGAGGCGCGATATCGGCTTCCAGTTGCAGGGCATACATACATCTTTCGAGATCCGGACAATCACAAGGTCCGGTTCCTGGTGGATGCGGACGAATGGAATCACGGAGCGTGGAGTTTACGCATCTTTTACAAACAGGACGACAACAGCATCGTTTGTTTTTCGACAGCATGTCCGAACAATCCGAAACAGTAGCTGCCGCTGAAACTGGAAGGGCCGGACCACGCCCCGCCGGGAAAACTCCTGCTTATCGAGGAAGTGGAGCACAGAGGTTTCCGCGAAAACCCCAGGGAGTCCATATGGAGTTACCTGCAGGCACAATAGGACAGCCTTCGGAGAAGTATTCAAAAAACCGCCCGCGACTCATAAAAACAGAGCAGGTCTTAACATGATGCAGATGTCTAACGAAAAATCCAAGGAGTCCGATGTGATTAAGAACAGTCTCATCACCCTTTTGTGTCTGGCCTGCCTTGTTCTTTCGGGAGCGGTTTTTTCAACTTATCACAGACTCTGCGAGGACACAAGTTTTTACGAATTCGGTCATCCTTATCCCAGAAAGGACCGTCTTTATACGGCAAGAGATCCGGACAATCAGCAAATCTGTTTTCTTCTCAACACCACGGAATGGACCGGCGGCATTTGGAGTCTTGATCTCTGTTACAAAACGGAAGAAAACAAAATTGTAGAATTTCATACCCACGGTTTAAATCGTCCTAATAACTGGCTGCCTCTAAAATCCGAGAGTGCTGACCCAAATCATTTAGGGAAGCTTCTTCTTTCCACAAAGATCGAGGAGAGAACCTTTTCCCCCCTTCCGGTCGAACGAATTCTAAGTTACTTAGAAAAGAAATAAGAATGCCGACGAAAGCACTCTATATGTACGCCAACCGATTCTTTGTCGTTCCAAAGGGTACGGGCACAGCCGGCCCGGAAGATTTTGGGCAATTATTACGCCTTTTGCCCAAGAGGGCTATGCGGTGATGTTCTCCAGGCAATAATTACAATAACATGGAAATTCACCTTTAGTGCCGGTATAGGCATTGGACCTATAGGCACAGCAGAAAAAGGAATGAAGACACACACCTTACGGAAAGGCAAGAAAACCATGAAGAAATTTCATACAGTACTTCTTGTTCTTGCAGCGGTTCTAATTCTATTCTCTTTAGGGGCCTTTCTGATTCATCTTCAAATGTTTCTGTCCGCTCCGACATCGGCTCCGAAAACAGAAATCCCTGTTGTTGTTGGGTTTGACTGGACAGAAAGACATTCTCACAGAGGCTATGCCCCATTCTTTATGTGCCAGGGACGTTTATTTTCTTCCGACTATAATCATAAGCAGATCGGTCTTTCTAATGCCGCATTGATGAGCGAAGAAGGAGACATTAACGGGATGAAATATCCGGGATTTTCCATCGTCGGCCGTTCCGTTGAGGATAAGACCGAAAGAACCGTTTTTTCCTTTCATTTTCGAACCATGCAGGATGACCGCGGGGAAGATTATGTCGAGATGTATATTGACGCCAACGTAGAGTTTGCAATCGCCATAGATAATTTTGAAAACGGCATCCTCTGCGATGTCAATACGGCCGGAGCATATGAAAAGCCGTATCGTTTTCGGGCCGGCCGTTATCATTTGCAAGCGCTGGAAAAAAGAGAATAAGATATAACTTGGCCAAACAGCGGAAACCCATAGGAGATGTACTGTCGCGCCCACTATGATGCCCCGGCCGGCGGAAGCGTTAACCCCTTCGGCCCGACAAGCCAGTACACCGACGGAATGAACAGATATGAATACGCAAAAAGTAATGCATGCAATCACCTGGACCCAACCGGAAAGGGCATCATCGGATGTTTTCGATGTTTAAATGGTATACGAAGGCTGCACATTCTTGCTGAAGAGTATGAAAATTCTTTGGAAGACTGCGGAACTCCGTACGAATCGTATGATTGGTATGAATGTGAATACCGCAATTCTTTAAAAAGGGAAAAATATCAACAAGAGTCATCTGAACTCGCAAGAAAAGTGTTGAAATGGTGTTACTGCTGCTTTTATCCGCTACCAATTTCAGTTTATGATCTAATTTATAACTTTCGGCAATAGGAGAAAGTGGATGAATAAGAAAATGAGAGTCTGTATTATTTTATCTCTTATATTAGCCGGGGGCATAATCCTGGGTTATTTGACTTTTGCCTCCTATAGACAGAAGTGTCAAAAAGAATTTATCTTGGGCTTTCTTGCGGATTCGAACCTCGTCGCTGCTTCTGAACATTCTATAAACGAAAAGAAAGAAATAATTAAAAAAGCATTTGAAATCGTATCCGCCCTGCCGGATTCTCCTTGTCCTTCCCTCAAAGACGAAGAGAAGGACCTTATTTACAACAGTCTCTTACTTCTCAGCTCCAACCGCAATAGAATCCGGGATATACTTCCATTTGACCTGTCACAAGAAGAAGAAACGGTGAATGGATTGAGACTTTTTTATCGTTTGTCTCTGATAGCCAATGAGACGGCCTATGAGAAATACCAGAGAACATCAGAAAGTAGGGTCTTATTACTGCAAGGTAAGGTTCTTTACAGCATTGGCATGGTTTTCAGCGAACATCCTCATTTGCTGATTTCAACCGTTGGGTACGGCTGTAAGTACAAAGCTGCAGAAATATTGAAAGAATACGCCCAGGTGTCAGGTGATCCGCTTTTTGCCCGGATAGTAAAAAAGATTGAGAAAGACGTTCAACATGATAAACAGTACTTAGATAAAAGGAAAAAGAATTTTTTGTACATCACCCATGAATATTTTTTAACACATAAAAATGCGATTTGAAGCAAAACTTATTAAATGTCTCCCGACCACTTATCAGGATTGGAATTGGACTGTCTGGATAAGAGAAATATGCAGGTAACATCTTACGGCCCTGATACGCTGACCCGGACACCGGCCGGTTCCTCGCAGCGTTTTGAAGCCGACAGACGGAGAATTATGGTAATATGAAGAATAGATTGGCTGTCTTAAATCTAACGATTTGTTTCCTCTTTTTCCTCGGTTGTCAAAACGACAAAGAACAACTGGAAAAAGCCGTTCAGAAAAACGACTGGGAAACGGTCAAATCTCTTTTGAATAAAAATCCACAGCTGATTAATACATCCTTCCGCAATGGATACAACTTACTGTATGCGGCCATCGTTTGCAATAATCAGGAAATGGTCCGCTATTTACTTGAAAAAGGAGCGAATGTGAATGAAAAAGCGGGCAAATTTTCAGAAGCTCCTTTGCATTGGGCCAGCACCTGGGGACGACAGGAGATTGCGCTTCTTCTTATTCAGTACGGAGCCGATGTCAATATTCGATGCGGCTCATTATACACCCCTCTTCACAATGCCTGTCTTTATTCTCATGAAGCAATGGTTCGGCTTCTGCTTGAACATGGAGCCCAAGTTAACGCTCTTGATTTTGTCGGGCGGCCCCCTCTGTGGCTTGTCTGCAACAACCGCAGGGAAACAGCATCGGATTTTACGATTATCCGAATGCTGCTGGACCATGGAGCGGATCTCAATTTTTGCCTCAACGGATGCAGCATTTTTGAGGCAACACTCGGCAGCCGTTGTTTTCGAAAAGCAGAATTTCTGGCCGACTGCGGGGCTGTACTGGAACTGCCCGGCGAACATGAGACTTGCCGGTTGGAAGGGGAACAGATTAAGGACTATATAAAATGGTATGAACGGGTAATGGAGGATATTCCGGAGCAACTGCCGGAACGATATAGCAAATAAACCGGCTTGGGAAGAAATGTATTATGACCCGGACACCGGCCGATTCCTCCAGCCCGACCCGGCGGGAGGAATAAATAAGAATTAAGAAGTAAGAAGTAAGAATAATGAAGAATTGGGGAAAAGTTGCTTTGAACAGATTTTTATCTTGACAAAAGCGGTCTTTTATTGGAAAATGCTTGCCTGATAAGAGTGTCAAAGAGGACCCGGCCAAAACAGCCGGATTTCCCCTCTCCTCCCTCGCTCTTTCTAAGCATCTGAAAACAAGTGTTTTTGCCGACACCGGCAAAGTGTGGTTTTTTTGATTCATAAGGAGGGCAGAAAATGAAGCGAACGCTCTTTCTTTTCCCACTTTTCCTGCTGACTGCATCGGTTTGTTTTTCCGGCGATTTCTACTGGGCGGAACCGATAGACGGTGAAATGGGACAGCCGGACAACTGGAATCCGCCGGCGGTCCCCGGAGCGGACGATTCTGTTTATTTTACACTGCCCAGCGCCTATACCGTCTGGTTCGAATCAGACTACATCCATGACCGAATGACCGTCGACGGTTCAGACCTGACGCTCCAGTTGAACGGCCATACCTATCTGCTGGACGGCACGGCCGACTACAACCGCACCGTCCTCCTTGCCGATACCCAATCCAGCGCTTTACGCATCGGCGGAGGAGGTGTTTTCAGCGGTGATCTGCTGATTGGGGACAATGACCCTCAAACCGTCGGAGCCCTTCATCTGAGCGGACCGGATACCTTTTGGAGCGGTTATCGAACGGACGGCTGGCACGGCTTTTTTTACGGTGTGCTCGGCTCGGCACAGGTTTCCGTGACAGAAGGGGCCGTTCTGGAACACGGGCACGGCCAGAGCGGTATTGACGGAAAAGCGGATTTTCTCATCGACGGACAGGACACGGAATGGTATGTGGACGGTTACTTCGGAATGTCCATTTACGGCGATACACTCGTCACGCTCAGCAACGGAGCTCGGATGGATTTCGGCTACTTGGAAATGGCCCGGCACGCCCGTTCCTCCGCTGTTATCGACATCGTTGGGACAGCCCATCAAACGGAACTGATTATTGAAAACTACTGGTGGGACCCCATCAGCCTGAATCTCGGAATGGGCGGCTCAGCCCAAATAAACCTGACCGGCTCCAAACTGCTTCATCTCGGGCATACAGCCATTGCCCTTTTCCCCGGCAGCTGCGGGGAATTGAATATTACCGACGGGTCCTGGGCGGACCTGCAGGGTTCCGTCGCCGTCGGGGGAACCCTCGACAAACCGGGCGGACGGGGATTGATTTCTTTATCCGCTGACCCGGACAAAGGGTTGTACGCTGAGCTTTCGGCAGCCAATCACCAGGCCGGAGAGCAGATTACAGTCTGGCCGGAAGGTGTGATTCGAATGGAGGAGGGACAGATTTCCGCTGAATACAGCCCCGGCCAGGCCAATCCGATTGTACTCAAGGGGGGCACCCTCGAGGGCTGGGGCTGGATTCGAGCCGATGTGGTTAACGAAAGCGGCATCGTGATGCCCGGTGTGAGCGGAATGTGGAAATTTTTGGATATCATTTACAACTATTATCAGGGGTCGAACGGGACGCTGAAAATCGGCATCGGCGGTCTCCATTCCGCCTGGGGCCATTCCATTCTGACTGCACAGGCCCAGGAAGGCGGACAAGTCGTGCTGGATGGGTACCTCGACGTGGACCTGCTGGATGGGTATGTACCGAATTACGAAGACTCGTTTGCAATTATTGAAGCCCGCCATATCAACGGCCGGTTTCTCAATGCGGTCTCCGAAGTAATTTTCGAAGAAGGAACGTTTGATATCCTCTACCAGACGGACCGGGTTGTTCTGACGCACTTTCGCAGCGACCCCCGATGTCCCTCTTATCCGAATGCCGATTTTAACCGGGACTGCCGCGTGGATATGAACGATTTGGCTGTTTTGGCCGGACAGTGGCTCGAGTGCAGATATGAACCGGGCGATTTTTGTCCGTAATCCGTTATTCCTCGAGGAGGTATCCGAATTTTTCGCGGGCCTCTTTTTTAATGGACTCCATAATCAGCGGGAAATGCTTGAGCGGTTCGAGCTCACCCTGAATTCCGGCTCGCCGCTTGAGTGCCGCTGCCTCCAGATAAGGGGACCGCAGGGTGTACAGCACACCCAGACCGTACGCTTCCAGCCCGTCCAGATTGGGCCAGGGCAGCGAGACAGGCGGCTGGTCAGTCAGACCCGGAATCAGACAGGGTGTAATTCGGCCGGTTTCAAACCCGATATCCATCTGACGACGGAGGAGCTTATCTGCCGTGAACCATTTGCCCCGCATCCGCTCCAAATAGGCAAGGGCCTGCAAACGGGAGACAACCTGAAGTTCCTCCAGGGTCTGTCGGATTAATTCTGTCATGGCCTGGTTGTAATCAGGCACCGTCATTGCACCGCGCTGAACAGCCCTCACGGCCAGATGAGCGCCGAGAGCGTTGGAATACAAATCCTCCCAGGAGAAAGCGGATTCATGTTCCGGCTCGATCAGAGCAAAACGCAGGCCCTGCCAGGTGAGCATCTCGTGCCATACGTAAGAATGATAGGCCACAGCCGGCGCGATTATGAGAGCAGCTTCGCGGGCAATCTTCTCCCGCTCAGAGCGAGGCCGCTGCATCCAGTCTGATGGATACGTTAACCGAATTACATTCGTTGTCAGTTCAAAGGCGGGTCCGACCTGAAACCGGCTTCGTCCGCTGAGAATGGCGTCATAGGCCTTCAGATACGTATGCCGGGTCAGGTCCGCCGTTCCACGGAGATGGTCAGGGTCGATGGTGCCCCCCCGAAGTGTGTACAAAATCCCATACCCCTCGCGGCCGCCGTATCCGTAGGAATGAGTCCCCAGATTGTTGGGATCACCGTAATATTGTTTCGGCGTAAATCCCCAGCGCGGGCGAGGTCCGCCGTCCAATCCGCAGCCGCCCAAAACCAAAACGGCTATAATTCCTGCCGCCGACAAAACCCTTCCGACCCAACAACTCATCCCGCTCCTCCCCCTTCACCCTGCTCGGCGGACTGTTTTCGAACCGTCTGGTTTTTGGGCTTGACGCCGATATAGCCGGCTTCATAGCAAAACTGAAGGATTTGTCTGCCCACCGGAGCGGCATATCCAGACCCGGAAAGCCCGCCGGGCACGGCCACCACAATCACAACGCTGCGGTCCGCTGAATCCTCCGCAAAACATTCAAACCAGGCCATATCCGGGCTTTCCGTTGAGCCGGTCTTGCCGTAAATCTTTAACTCTTTGCGGAGCGGACAATCCAGGAAAGTGCTGTAGGCCGTTCCGCCGTCTTCATAAACGGCTGCACGCATCCCTTCCCGAACCACGGAAAGTGTTTTGGGCGAAACAGAAAGAATCTTCTGCTGTTTCTGATTAAAAGGGTCATCATCCAGATAAATCAGACGGGGCGGCTTGTAAATCCCGCCGCGAACCAGGGCCGCCAGAGCATTGGCCGCCTGCAAAACAGTCACCCGCAGATTCCCCTGCCCGATTCCCCAGAACCGCTTTTCCGACTGCCGATTGGATGGAATGGGGCGAATCTGTTCGGGGCTCGTATAGGGTGTCTGCTGGACACCATATTCGATGCTGCCGTGCGCCTGCGGAAGCGTTCCCCAGGAAACAACCTGCTCTCCGGTCTTTGGATCAACATACTCCACAGGAGAAAGCACACGTCTCCCAAACCCCAACTCAAAGAACCATCGCTGCAGCGCCCCGCTGTCAATCCGGTCAGCCAGGCGGGAAAAATAAATATTGCAGCTGCCGCGCAGGGCGTTTCGGGCAATGTTGCCGCCCTCATCCGCCCATCGCCAGTCGTGCCCCATCCGGGAAAAACGCGTCTGGGCCAGACAGCTGGGCCATCCCTGGGGCGGGGAATGGGCCGGACAGGAGATTACTTCATTCGGGGTAATTTTCTTTTCTTCCAGACCGATAAGCAGAATCAGCGGTTTAATCGTGGAACCGGGAGGATAATTGACCTCCAGCGCCTTGTGTCTCAAGGGCGTATTGGGGTCCGACAAAAGCTGACCGGCCATCTGCCTCGCTTTATTCAAATCATACTGGGGCGTGGACACCAGAGCCAGAATATCCCCTGTGGCTGCCTCGAGCACAACAGCAGAGGCCCGGCGGCTGACGACCGCAGCCACTTCCGGCGGCAAATCCGGATGCTGAAGATATTTTTCGATGCGCTCCTGCAAATCCGCATCCAGCGTCAGCTGAACCGTTCGCCCGTACTGCGGTTCTTTCCGCTGAAGCAGATGCCCATCCTTATCATAAATGACTTCGCCCCGACGTCCTCGCAGAATCGGCTCACACATCCGCTCAATTCCCGCCTTGCCGATGAGTTCCCCCTCCAAATAGCGCAGGTATTCGTCCTGACTGAAAAGGTCTTTTTCCTCCTCCTGAACCAGTCCGACCCAGCCGATAATCTGGCAGGCCGTTGTGCGTCTGGGATAAAAACGCTGGCCGTGCGTACGGATTTCGACATCTTTCATTCCGCTCAGCTCGGCCTGGGCCTCCACCAGATGGTCGGCGGGAATCTCAAAAACCGGATAGGTTTGCTGCATTTCCACCAGACGAACCCCGAGAACATCCGCCGGTCTGAGTTCTTCTTTTTGACGGCGGTACTCTTCAATCGACCCGTTCGGGTTAATCCTCCTCCACTGAACATAACAGCCCATTTCCCAGATTCGGTTGTTGATGCGTTCAATCGACTGAATCACCTCTGTGCGGGGGGCTCCGATTCGTTCCGCAAACGCCAAAATCCGATTGAGACGACTGAAGTCTTCCGCATAGCGCGCCTGAAGATCATAACGAAGACGCTGGGGAGAGCGGCCTTCTTCAAGTCCCTGCCGCTGCATCTGAGCCTCCCAGAAACGCTCATCCAGAAGCCGGCAGAGACGATAATTGACATAAGCATAAAAAACCGGCACGTCTTTCGCCAGAACAACGCCCTTGCGGTCGAGGATATTTCCGCGAATCGTCGGCAGCGGCTGGGGCTCCAAAATCTGCTTGTCAGCGATGGCCTGCCGATACTCCTGACAGTGCACAATCTGCAGACTCCCCAGCCGAATTAAGCAAATCAATGCGGCGAAAGCAAAAAGGATAATCAGGATAGTTAATCTAACTTTATACATGGCCCAGCCGTATCCCGGAAGAGCGTCCCGGCCGCGGTTTTTTCAGGAAAGGCCACAGCCGTTCGAACAGCGGCCACAAAACCGGGACAACTGCCGCCGTATATAAAGCCCGTCCCAGCAGAACCCGCATCGGCAAAACTCCTGCCTGTTCGGTTTTTAAGACAGCCAAACCGTGTGAGGCCGCCATCAAGATCAGCGAGGCCGCCAAAACCACCGCAATCTGATAAATAGAAGAGCGGACATTCAGGAGCCCCTGCATCTGACAGAGCAGCGAGCCGGCCAGCCCCCAGCAGACGGTATTGGGCCCCATCACCGATCCGGACAAATCCGCCGCAAACCCCAGCAGAAAGGAAAGACCGACCGCTTCAAACGGTTCGGCCCGCAGAGATGTAAAAATCAGCAGAACCAGCAGAACGCTCGGACGCACCTGGCCGTATCCGAACGCAACCAGATTCAGCAGATTGCCTGCCTCCAGCAGAGCAGCCAGCACCGTCAGCAGAATGAACCAAGACCACCGCATAGACACCTTTACTTTGTGTCCGCCGTCGAAAGCGGCGGGACAATCACCGCCACAATCTTCTGGGCGTATGCATCATCCACCGGATGAACGGTAATATCCCACAGAAGCGGATGCTCCTCGTCCGGACGAACCCGGACACAGCGGCCGACCACCAGAGGAGTTTCGAGAATTCCCGGCTGGGGTGCAGCGTACACAACGTCCCCTTCACGAATATCATAATCGCGGGACAGAAGCGGAATCCGACAGCCGTTCTTTCCATCCCCCGACATTCGTCCGATATATTCCACTTCGGCACCTTCCCGACGAATCCGCACCTCCATCGTCACCGCAGAATCCGTCAAGAGTCGGACCCGAGAAAAACGGGCAGATACCTCCTGGATAACCCCGAGTACACTGTCTCCCTTTTCCGAAAGCACCATTTGGCCGGGGGCCAGACCGTGGTCGCTTCCGCGGCTGATAATCAATTCGTGTCGAATCCCCCTTACAGAGGAACTCACGGGTGCCAGCACCAGCCCCGCCCACGGCAGCGGAACCTCTTTCCGAAACCGAGCCAGTGTTTCATATTCCCGATGAAGAGTATGATATTGAGCCGCAAGATTCTGGTAGGCCTTCCAGAGCCGCTCATATTCCGCCGCATCAACCGCCTGTCCGCTGTCAGCGGAACTTTGGGCTCGCTGGACTTCGAGGGTTCGTCCCACCCGCAAAAAAGGGTCAAAAATGCGAACAAAAAGAAAATTCAGATGGCACGTCAATCGCTGAGGCAGCCAAAGAAGAATAAACCCTGCCAGAAGCAGGGTTACAAACAAAAGACCCGGTGATAGGTAAATTTTTCGAACGGCCATATCTTCTTATCGGTCAACAGCCGCAACCGCTGTTCCGGACAGGTCAATCCCATCCATAGCCGCTTTCATCCAGAACATCTTTCCAGATTTCGAGGTTCTCCAGATAAACGCTGGTGCCTCTGGCCACACAGGTGAGCGGGTCCTCGGCGTGCACGACCTTCAAACCGGTGGCATTGGAAAGAACTGTATCCATTCCCCGCAGGAGCGAACCGCCGCCGCACAGATGGACCCCGTTTTCAATCAAATCAGCGGCCAGCTCCGGTTCCGCCCGCTCGAGTGTGCGCATGACTGTTTCGATAATCCCTGCGATCGGCTCCCGGAAGGCCTCGCGGATTTCCTCGCTGGTAATGACGATTTTCCGCGGCAGTCCGGAAATGGTATCCCGTCCGGCCACTTCCATGGTCATTTCCTGCTCGAGGGGCGCCGCCGAACCGATCTGAATTTTGACCTGTTCGGCCCGGGCCTCACCGATGAGCAGGTTGTAGGTGCGTTTGAGGTGATTAATCAGGGCTTCATCGAAATCATCGCCCCCGATTCGAATGGACTCGCAGGTACTGATGTCGGCCAGACTCATAATGGCCACTTCCGTGGTTCCGCCGCCGATATCCACCACCATCGAAGCAGTCGGTTCCGTAATCGGCAGCCCAGCCCCGATGCCCGCCGCCATCGGTTCATCCACCAGATACACCTTGCGAGCCCCCGCGCGCATCGCGCTTTCAATCACTGCTCGTCGCTCCACGGCCGTGATTCCGCTGGGCACGGCAATCACAATTCGGGGGCTCAAAAGCCGCCCGCGGCCGTGGACCTTCCGGATGAAATAGCTAAGCATCGCCTCGGTGATTTCAAAATCGCTGATGACACCGTCTTTAAGAGGCCGAATTGCGCTGATGGAACCAGGGGTTTTGCCGAGCATCTCTTTGGCCACCAGCCCCACGGCTTCGCCGTTATTCAGGACGATATTGGTGCCTTTTCGGACCGCTACCACCGACGGTTCGCTGAGGACGATTCCTTCGTTGCGGACACAGACCAGCGTATTGCACGTTCCGAGGTCTATGCCCATATCCTTGCTGAACCAGCCCACAATCGACTCGAACACGATGACTCCCTTCAAATCCGATAATCGTCATCTCACCGCCGGCGGACCTGCGTGTCCTGAGGGCTTATCGCACCGCCTGGACCGCAAACGACCACATCTGACTGCCGTAATAGAACCAGCACGTCAGCGACACATACACGGCCGTTGCAAAGACGGTCAGCCACGCTAATGCCAGTATCGCCGTATAGACATCGTTTGCGGCGGTCGTATTCTGTTTGGCCATAGTCAATCCGATTTAAAGTTTTGTGCTCGCTGTATCGCCCACTCTCGGCGTCTGCTGAACCAGTTCGAGCACGCCGGCGGACTGATTGATATCTACATGGGTAATCACCACATCACACAAAAACTGGTCGCCTCGGGTAACGTGAAACCGCATATCCTTCTCAACACCATCCGAGCTGCCCACCGAAAGCGTGACCATATTCGAACGCACTTCCGTCACCAGCCCGCGGATATCCGCTCCGACCGCCGCAGGAGCAGCCGGACGAGCGGGCCCCGGAACCGGCGTTACCACCGCCGCAGGGGCCGATGCGGCCGGCAAAGTACCGGTCAGCTTGGTTTCCAGTTCCTTCTTCTGCTCGAGCAGACGACGACGGTCGGCCTCCAGTGCCTCCAGCTGGACAATCTTTTCATACAATTCAGAAGTAATCTGGTTGAGCTCTCTGGCGTCTTTGATGCCCTGAGCACGGGCTTCATCCAGCTGGCTTTGCGTCAGACGCAGCGACTCCTGCAAACTCCGGATGCTCTGCTCAAACCCCGTCAAAACTCCTTTCCAGCTGTCCGCCCGGGCCTGGTATTCCTGGCTTTGACGCTCGGCATTCTGAAGGTCGGCCATCAGTTTTGTATTTTGTGCCTGAAGAGCCGCAATTTTTTCCTGAAGCTGTTCCTCCTGAAGCTTCATTTTCTTCTGGAGTTCATCGTAAAGACGGTTCAGGTTGGCCACATCCGCCTGCGCGGCACTGTAGAGGTTCTTCTGCTGCTCATAGAGAACCTTATAGTTGTTGGTATTCACAACAAAAGACACCATAGCCCCGCACAGAAAGATGGCGAATAAGGATAATAAGATGACTAAAATTTTTGTTAATGGACTCAATGTAACCTCCGTATCCTGAGCGATTTCACCGCCGCAACAGCGGCATTTTTCAACACCCAAAAACGCAAATTACCAAATAAATATCGGGATTTTAAGTCGGTATTCTTCAGAGGTCAAGACAATTTTATAAGCATCTAAAATATTATTCCGTCAAAAGTTGTGTCTTTTCAAACAGATGAATCATCCGCGCCGGCGAAAGCAGCCCGCATTATTTCTACATCCGTGCTCCGGAACCTCCTTTTTTCTCTTCACAGATAACTCATTTATTTTTCGAAAGTTACGTCGTTTTACTTCTGAAGCAGGACGGACTTGGCCGCCATCAGCCGGATAAAGGGAGACCTGCTGGTCAAGGCCTTAGACAGGTATCCGTTCAGGGATGGATCCCTGAACGTTCCGACAGCAGACACAGCCAACTGGTTAGCTACAGTTGTCTCATCCAAATTCGGTCTGCGTTCAAAATATTCCTGAACCATCGACAATCCGGAGCGGTCTCCCATCGCCCCCAGCTGTTCGGCCGCCGCCAGCCGCACCTCGAGCACATCATCCTGAAGCATTGTCTGGACAGCCATCAGGGCATCGGGGGTCCCCAGTGCTCCCATACAGCGAATTCCCCAGATGCGGTCATCGTGATATTTGCTGATCAGCAGCGGCCAAATTTTGTCCCGATAGACCTTCGGGTCCTGCAGACGTGCCATAGACTCAACTGTCTGGAAAAGCACTTTTTCATTGGAACTGCCGGCGGTCATCAATTCCCAAAGAAGCGGCAGGTCTTCTCGTTTTCCCATTTTGCCGACCAGAAGAGCGGCATTGGCCGCTACTGTGGGATTGGGATTTTTGAGGGCTTCCAGAATCCGAGCCCTGTACTCAAGAGCCCCAATCTTTGAGAGTCCATAGGCAGCGGCAATCCGCACATTCGGATTGGGGTCCTCCAGCTTCTTCTGCAGAGTCTGTCTGCACGAGGTGCACTGCATATCCCCCATTGCCACAAGAGCCGCAAAACGAACAGTCACTTTGGGGTCATCGGCTAACTGCATAATTTTGGGAAGAAACATTTCCTGACGGGTCTGTGCTGCCACTTCAATCGCCGCCGCGCGGACATAGGAATTAGGGTTCTCCAGCCCTTCTTTGACGATGTTCAGGGACTGAGGCACCATTGCCTGAATTGCGGCAGGCGCTGGTTGAGAGGCCGGCATCTGAACCGTCGATATCGACGAATCACACCCGGATAAAACAGACCATACGAACAACAAACTCACACCAAACAACCATTTTTTCATAAAGGGTTCCCCTTTTTTCCATCTCCATACAGTTTATCCGCCAGTGCCGCCAGCACAACCCCTAAAAATGTGATTCCCACAACCCCATCCAGCCGGCGTCCCCAGCGTGTAAACAGAGTGATTCGGGAATCCAGCACAACACGGTCCACAAACCAACCTTCCGCATCCGGCCCCTGGCGTAAAACGGCCTTTGTGGGGAGAGTGCCGGCCAGATATTCGTTGCGGATTTGCCCCAACGGGTCAATCAAACAGCTGATGCCTGTGTTGACGCTGCGAAGAATTGAAATCCGGTTTTCGATACATCGAAAGACCGTGATTGCCATCCGCTGGGCCTGCTCAACCGTCGGATATACTTTGCCGTCTTTGTAGCGAACATACCAGCCGTCATTGCTGATATTAACCAGAAAATCGGCTTTTCGGCCCTCCTTATCCAAAACCATTTTCCGGCATAAGGTCGAATCGGTATCTTCATAACAAATCAGAACACCGAAACTGTATCGTCGGCCTTCTTTCTCAATAGAAAAACGGGTGTATTTTTGGCCGGGAGTCAGATTGTAGTCGTAATCATAGGGACTGAGCCGATGAATAAAGTCATACAGCCGCGGCAGTGTTTGACGGAAGGGAATGTATTCGCCGAACGGAACCAAATGAATCTTGTCATACCGGCTGGGATTTTGCTGACCGGTCGGCTCGTATAGAAAAGCGGTATTATACTGGTCTGCTGCAACCGGTTCACCGCTGGAGGTGCTGATGCGGACAGCGTGGGCCCCTACCAACAAAGAGCCGCGGCCTTCGGCGAACTGCCGGATTTGGCGGTCAAACTGACGGGCTGTACTTTCCGGAGGCAGATAATACAGATAGTCCGGATTTAAGGAGGCCAACACCATCGTTTCCGGCCAAGCCGCCATCCATGCACCGGCATTAAAACAGGGTTCGCTCAAGTCCAGAAGGGTTTGGAGAATGGCCGGGCCGTTTTCGCTCAGTTCCTTTATATGGGAGGGAACATTGGTCTGAACAGACCCCACGAGCGGACCGTCCGATAAAAACCGCTGCGAATGATTGAGCTGATAGATGCCGTAAAACCAATTCAGACCCAGCAGCAAGCCGACACCGGCGACTTTTACAAAATTGGTCAATCTTCGAAGTTGATTGGAAAAAACATCCAGCAAAATATCAGCCGCCAGACCGTTCACAGCGGCAACCAGCACCGAGACCCCCAGTTGGCCGAAAATATCACAGATTTGAATCATCGGCAGATTGCGGTACTGGCTGTGAGCCAGAAAATACCAGCTGAAACCGGTAAACAGGACACTCTGCCAGGCCTCCGCTCCTGCCACAATCAGCGGAGCCCAAACCGTCAGCGGCCAGCGTTTTCTTCGGACAAACCGCACCGCAAAGGCCAGAACAGGCCCATAGCAGGCCTGCACCAGACCAAAAGCCAGATAGCCGGGAAAGGTCACCCCGATAAGCCAGTAGAGGTTCACCAGCCAGTACACCAGCCAGATTCCGAAAACGGCGGGCAAGAGTTTTTTTAATGACAACTGCGGCCGGCAGGCCAGCAGAAAAGGGACCCAGGCGAACCACGCCGCCCATGCCTGGTCATACGGCGCCTGGCAAATTGTCAGCAAAAACGCTGACAGTGCCGGCAAAACCGCTATGAAAAAAAGAGTTTTTATTTTCGGCCCTGACATGGGCATATCTCCGGCAGCAGCGGTAGAATCATGTCCGGCTTATAGTGTTTGCAATTGTTCATACGGACGGCAAACTGTCGGCAAAAAAGCTGCGTCAATTTCTCATTCATTTGATAGGCATCTGCAGGACGGCCGATTTCAAAAACCAGCCGCTTCAATTCGAGCATTTCGTGCATTGACAACGGGCCGGATATCCTGGTTTTTTGCAGGTCAGTCAGACGTTTTCGAGTGTTTTCAACATACTGCTCAGAGATATCAATCCCGCAGTAATCGCGTCCAAGCTGAAACGCCGCGGCCGCCGTCGTGCCCGAACCGACAAACGGGTCCAGCACACAATCGCCGGGATTGGAGCTGGCCGAGATAATGCGAGCCAGCAGGAGTTCGGGCATCTGGCACGGATGCCAGCCCTGCCGTTCCCGAAAGGTCCCGCATACACGCGAATAGGTATTCCACACATCATCCGGCAGCTTGCCGCAGGACTGGGCACGCTTGTCGTTGTAAACCAGCTGACGGTCAGAAGGAACTCGAACAGCCCAGTCATTGAAGGTGAATTGTTTCGGATTTTTTACAAAGTAAAAGATGTGGGTGTGGGAGCGGGCAAATTTGTTCCGGGTCTGCTGGCCGAAGGTATAATGCCAGATAATCCAGTTGCGCAGCGTCAGGCCCAGGTCCTCTCCAATCAGCCGCACATGCGCAGCATAGTCATCGCCAATGGCAATATAGAAGGAACCGGTCGGTTTGAGCACACCCAGACAGGCGCTCATCCAGTCGCGTGTCCAAGCCAGATACCGGTTCTTTTCAACCCGGTCGCGGTATTTGTCATACTGATAGCCGATATTGAACGGCGGGTCAGCGAAAATCAGATCCGCAAACGGCTCCCCCACACTTCGGAGGATTTCTATGCAGTCCCCGCACAGAATGATATTTCGGAATTTTTGCATGCCGGACATCTTACCGCCGGCGGTGTGATTTTCAAGCCGGAACCCTGCAGGTCCCGGATGAGAGATCCATTCAGCGAAGGCGAAGGGGCTTTTGGGTGCGAAGGACTTTGCCGGTCAGATAGTCTGTAAACTCCACTTTTACGGTCAACTCGCAGGCCTTCTCCGGCAGAATCGCCTCGACATCCCACGTCAGCCGATAGTAAGCCCCCATCAGCGAACGTCCCCATTTCGTTTTCAGCTCTTCCGCACCGACCGTCCACAAACCAAGCAGATGTTCCCCAGCCGAAACATCCAGATGCCAAAGGGAGACATGAACCTGTCCCGGGGCTTTTACCACATCCCCGGCCTGGTCAATCGGCTCCAGGTGCACACGCAAGGTTTCGATCTTCCCGTCTCGATTCTCATCGGTCAGGGCTGTGCCTTTTGCCAGACGAATCTGCATCAGCCGATCGAGGGCCGACAGACGAAGGTCCGGATTCAGGGAAGACAGCATGCCGCACTGTTCGAGCAGCTGGCGGTTTTCTTCTTCCAGCCGCTCAACTTTGTTTTCGAGATGATTTTTGGCGGCCTGAAGGTCGCGGACCTGCTGCCAGAGAGCGGTTTGAGACGGTGGAACCGAGCAGCCGACTGTCCAAACGACTGCCGTCAAAACCAGAATCTTCACCAGCCGCTCGGTCATAACAGCCCTTTCCGGAACACTATTCCGTTTCGTCCGACTCCGTTTTGGCCTTCGGCAGAACCGTCGGGGCTTTCTGGAGGATTTTGTCCGCCAGACCATATGCCACGGCCTCTTCGGCCTCCAGCCAGAGATTGCGGTCGCAGTCCTTCTCTATCTGTTCCGGGGATTTTCCGGTGTGGAACGACAAAATCTGGTAAAGCCGTGTGCGCAGCCGCAGGATTTCCTTGGC
The DNA here is from genome assembly GCA_029552545.1 of Planctomycetota bacterium. Lineage (GTDB taxonomy): Bacteria > Planctomycetota > Phycisphaerae > Sedimentisphaerales > Anaerohalosphaeraceae > JAHDQI01. The sequence goes on along the minus strand of JAKPDO010000019.1, from coordinate 356,152 downwards.
CTCGATTTCGATATCGGTGGCCGCTCCGGTCATGACCCCTGAAATCAGCGGCTGATGCAGCAGCACGCGGCTGTTAGGCAGGATAAATCGTTTGCCCGGCGTGCCGCCTGCAAAGAGCACCGCCCCCATGCTGGCGGCCTGACCGACACAATAGGTTGCGACAGGACACCGCAGGAACCGCATCGTATCATAAATCGCCAGGCCCGCCGTAATCACCCCGCCGGGAGAGTTGATATAAAAATGAATGTCCGCCTCGCTGTCTTCATTGCTCAAAAAGAGCATCTGTGCAATAATCAGGTTGGCGACTTCATCTTCTATCTGGCCGCCCAGAAAGATGATCCGGTCCTTCAGCAGGCGGGAAAAAATATCATAGGCCCGCTCGCCGCGGCCGGTTTTCTCGATTACAATCGGGACAAGATTCTGATTGACTCGCATAGATTCCTCACGGATGAGTGGAAAGATTTCAGAGGACCGGTTTTTGCTTTTTCTCTTCCGGATGCTCCTGAAGCACATCGTCGATCAGGCCGTATTCTTTGGCCTCCTGAGCGGTCATGTACTTGTCGCGTTCGGTTTCCTGTGCGATCTTCTCGACGGGCTGTCCGGTATGAAAGGCCAGGATTTCATTAATCATCTTTTTGGCCTTCAGAATCTCTTCGGCCTGGATTTTGATGTCGGCGGCCTGTCCGCTGACGCCGCCCCAGGGCTGATGAAGCATCACTTTGGCGTGCGGCAGGGCATACCGCCGGCCCTTGGTGCCCGCCGCCAGGATCACCGCCGCCCCCGACTGGGCCCGGCCGATGCAGTAGGTCGCCACCGGAGAGCCGATAAACCGCATCGTATCATAGATGGCCATCGTGTCATCCACGCTGCCGCCCGGAGAATTGATGTACAGGCTGATTTCCACACCGCGCTTCAGATTGTCCAGGTACAGCAGCTTCATAATCACTTCGGTGGCCAGCCGGTAGGAAATCTCCCCGATCATAAACACAATCCGGTTTTCCAGCAGCAGGTCGTCGAGCGTCATTTCGCGGGTGCGCTGATAACCCGGTCCCTGCAGGTGCGGGTCGAAGGCAAACGGCCGCTGCGGCTCTGACTGGTTGAGCGGATACAGCATCATTTCCATCCTGTTCTTGTTTTTGAAGGTTCCAGCTGTTTTTCTATCGGACGAACGCCGTTCCGGCAGGCCCGGAAGACCTGCCGGAATGACGACTATATCGGACAATCCGCCGCCCTACTTTTCCTCTTTCTGATCCTTTTTGGCGGCTTTGGGTTTGCGCTTGGCCTGCGTTTCTTCCCGGCTCTTGGGCTTTTCCGCCGTTTCTTTTTCCTCTTTTTCAGCGGCGGCCTCGTGTTTTTCTTCCGTCTTCTTTGCCGCCCGCTTGCGGGGCTTGTGGACCTCTTCCGCTGCAGGGGCGGGAATCTCTTCGGATTCTACGATTTTGGCCTTCTCGAGAATCTTCTCGATGCACTTCTGCTCGCGCACCTGCAGAGCAAACTGGGCCAGCGAGCCGTCTCGAGCCAGCTCTTCCCGCATCTTTTCCGGACGCCGGCCTCGCTGGGCCGCCACGGCCGCAATATGACCGTTGATTTCCTCTTCCGTTACTTCGATGCCGAACTGGTCGGCAATCTTGCTCATGATGAAAAACAGCTTCAGCTGTTCTTTGGCCTGCTGGTCGGAGCTGGCCCGCAGCTGATCCATCTGCTGCTCGATTTCCTCTTTGGAAACGCCCTGCATCAGCAGGTTGACGTAGCGCCGCTGCAGAATAGCCAGAGACTGGTCGGCCGCCATATCCGCCGGCAGGTCGAAATCGATATTCTTCTGCAGATAGGCATAAACCTGGTCCACCATCGCCGCCCGGGCCTGCCGCTCTGAGGCGGTTTCCAGATAATCACGAACCCGCCCTTTGAGCTCCTCGAGCGTGCTGACGCCGAAACGGCTGAAAAATTCCTCGTTCAGCTCGGCGGGCTTGAGCATCTTGACTTCTTTGACGGCAATCTTTATGTCAACCTTCTTGCCGCGGAAGCGTTCATTGAAATACGTAGAGGGCACTTCCACCGTAACCGTGCGTTCATCACCGTGTTTAGCCCCCCGGAGAAGCTCCGCCAACCCTTCCACCGGAACCCCCGCAACAAAACCGGGGTCGCGGACAAAGACTTCAATGCTGTCCTGCTTGTCCTGCCCCTCTTCGCCTTCCACATGCACAATCACATCCGCAATGACCTGGTCGCCCGCTTCCACGGCCTCCTCTTTGGGCACCCACATCCCGGAGCGTTTCCGCATGGATTCGATTTCCTCCTGAACTCGCTCCTCAGTCACTTCAACCTTGGGCTTGCGGATTTCGATGCCTTCCAGATTGGGCAGTTCAAACTCCGGCCGCACTTCCACTTCAAAAGTGTACATCAGCGGACCGCTGTCCGGCAGGGTGATTTCCTCGTGCTTGATATCCGGATCGCCCAGATAATCCACCTTATTGTCTTTCAGAGCTGACTCAGCGGACTCTGCCAGCAGCTGGAGTTTCACCTGATTGCGAACATCGGTACCGAATCGTTTCTCGAGCAGACGAATAGGAGCCCGGCCCCTGCGGAACCCCGGAATAATGACATCCTGTCTAAGTTCTTTATATTTTTCATCCAGAAGAGCTTTTATCTTCTCTTCAGGAACCTCCACGGTGACCTTTTTCTTGCAGGGACCAATATCCTCTATTTTTACAACATTTGGAATTGACTGCTCGGTTTGACTTTCGTTTTGCTGATTATCCTTAGTTTCTTCCGCCATTTCAGGACTCCTAAGTTGTTATTTCCCTTATTCTTATAACAAAAACGGCCGCCGAAATATCCTTTCGCCGACCTCAAGTTCCATCCTTCCTGCTCCCGCAGGATTCCAAGCACTTAAGCGACCAGCGCCAGACTAAATTGTGTTAGCCGATAACTCGCTAAAGCTATGTCAATAAAAGATTTAGGAAATCCACCCGGATTTCCCTGTCTTCGATAAGACACTCAGGCCTTCCGGCCTCAAAGCGGGCGATGAGATTTGAACTCACGACATTCACGTTGGCAACGTGACGCTCTACCCCTGAGCTACGCCCGCGTAATCGCCCTATTAAATAAAACAAAAAACGCGTTTTGTAAAGAGTTTTTTCTCAAAAAACGCTTCTGGAAAAGTGAGTTTCTACTCTCCGAGAACCTGGACAATCACCTTGCGGCTGCGCGGGCCGTCAAACTCACAAAAATAAATCCCCTGCCAGGTTCCGAGAACCAGCCGCCCCTTTTCCAAAAGAATCCGCTCGCTGCACCCGACCAGAGAGGATTTCACGTGGGCATCGGAATTGCCTTCGGAGTGCTGATAGCCGGCCCGATGCGCCGGAACCAGGGCCTCCAGCGTCAGAAGAATATCGTGCACGACATCCAGGTCGGCATTTTCGTTAATCGTAATGCCGGCCGTCGTATGCGGGGTATAAACCGTTACTTGTCCGTTCTGGATGCCGCTTTCTTCAACAATTCCGGCCACTTGTTCCGTAATATCCGCCATTTCGCACCGGCGCCGTGTGGAAATTCCTATGGTCTGCTGAACAACTTTCATAGCAATCCTCACATCTTTGTCTTGAAATGAAAATCCTGATTGGAAAACATTATCGGACCCTTTTCAACCGAAAAAGATTTCCGCAAATATTTTTTGTTTAGTCTTACAACAAATATAACCCCTACAAACCATTTTGAAAGTATTTCCTGTAAAGCCGCCTTATTCGATTCCCGAAAAGGTTGTCAGGTTTATCTGAAAGGGAATATGAGAAGGCAAGGGCAGAAACCTGTTTCTCTGCACGGAAGAGGATGCGGAACGCTGGCGGTTTTCCTGTTCGCTTTCAGTGCAATCGTTCAAGCCCAGACCGAGGAATCAGACATCCATCGGCAGGAGCGAATCCGTCAGATTGAAGAACGCATTCGAACCCTCGAAGAACAGCTCAAAACGATTGATCCCCAGGCCCCCGAATTGCAGACGTCAGACATCTCCGCCCATGAGAAATCGGCTGCCGACGGCCAGGTGGACCTCTTTGAGTTGCCGCTGGAACAACTGATGGAGATTACCCTTCCTACCGCCGCTTCTCTCACGCATACCACGCAGCGTCTGACGCCTTCGACGGTTACCACCATCACCCAGGAACAAATCCGGCGCAGCGGAGCGCGAAGTCTTTACGAACTGCTCGAAATGTATGTGCCGAACCTGCAAGTCATCTTTGCACGAGAGCGGACCCGTGCGGTCGGTCTTCGCGGCATCATCGCCCACCAAAACGATAAGTTTCTGCTGCTGGTCAACGGCCGCATTATGAATGAGCGGACGGATTCGGGCGCCATCACCGAACTGGACCTGCCGATGCTCACGGATATTCACCACATCGACGTTGTGCGGGGTCCCAGTTCCGCCCTGTACGGCCCCGGGGCGCTGTCAATGACCATCAATATCGTCACAGACAGCTACAAAACCTTCCAAGGAGAAGAAGCAACGCTGCGGGCCGGTGCGGTTGAACGCTACGCCACCGGCGAATTCAAGCACAGCCGCAAACTCAGCGAGGACAGCGGTTTGTTCCTGTATGCCGGTGCCAGCAAATACGACGGAGCGGACGTTGCTGATTCTCCGATGGTCTTCGGTACGGAAGAGCCGATGTGGCTGCTGGACGACATCTCCACCTGGAACTGGAAGATTTATCAGGGGACTGAACAGGTCAAGGACTGGTTTAAGAATCTCAACCAAATGCCGTTTGAGCGGCCTAAGATGAAGCTGTTTGCTCAATATACCCGGGGCGGATTTGATTTATGGGCCCGCTACACCCAGGGCGGTGAATGGATTGATTTTACCGCCTGGCACGATTTTCCGCGGGACGACTGGTGGCATGTGCGGATGTTTTCCAAAGAGGGTATTGTCTACTCGCAGGCCACGATGCAGGCCAGTTATGACCAGGAAATCAACTCCGACTGGTCCCTGCGGTATGTCCTCAGCTATGACCGCTTTACCAATGAAAACGAAAACTTTGAACAGGCGTCTTTCCGGAAACGCTACGCCGAGGATGAAATCTACGGACGGATTCTGGCTCGGTGGAATCCGGCTCAGAACCACTCGCTGGCATTCGGGACGGAATGGTCTCACGAACGGTTTGGGCTTTCCCTGTCCGGAGAGGCCGTCAGCAATCAGCCGTTTATGTTCCACTATCCCCCCAACCGGACAGACCCAAATCCGGCCAACTGGGTCGGCTATATGCCGCAGTGGAGCACAGACACATACGCCCTGTTTGGTGAATACCAATGGAACATCAATGACCTGATGACGGTGTTCGTCAGCAGCCGGCTGGACTGGCATCCTTATACGGACACGATGTTTTCACCGCGAGGCGTGCTGATTCTGACTCCAAGCAAACAGGATACCATTAAACTGATGGCCTCCCGTTCTGTGCGGACCAACTCCGCCGCCCAGATGTGGATTGACTACAACTACCTGGATATAACCAGCCCCGTGGACAAGCTGAACGCCTACGAGCTGCGGTATGAACGGCAGCATACAGACAATCTGTGGATGGGAGGGTCTGTCTTCCTGTATGACATGCCGGGTATTTTAGGCGACACCTCCGAAGTAGCCACCGGCACCAGCAGCGGCACCAAAGTCGTGGGCGATATGAAACTGTGGGGAGTGGAGCTGGAGGCCGGCTGGAAAGGGAAAAAACTCAAAGTCGATTTGTCTCACAGCTTTTCCAAGCTGATTGAAATGAAAGGCGAACCGGGCATTCTCTGGCACAACTACAGCGCCGCTCCCTTCGGAGTCGGAAACGACCTGGCCCAGTGGCACAATCACACCAGCAAGATGCGGGCGGAATATCAATACGATGAAAAATGGCTACTGAACGGCTCGCTTTGCGTCCTGTGGGGTTCGCCGGGAGGGCAGGATGCCGCCGATTATCGAGACCAGATGTTTCCGGACTGGGATTATCTGTCCGGCTTTGAAGAGCCCTTTAAGGCCAGTGCTTATCTGAACCTTGGGGCTGAATACAAATGGAGCCCCAATACCACGCTGACGTTCACGGGCTACAACCTGCTGGGGCTGGTGGATGAGGAACTGAACAAGCGGCGGGTCGGCTTTGATCGGCAGCTGCCCGGACGCTACCGGATTCTGCCGGTTTCGTTCGGCGTAACGCTTACGCATCGATTCTAAGGAGCGGATGACAGGGTATGAAACATGGGCTTGTACAATTTGAAACCCGCTTCCTCCTGCGGCTTCTGACGGGACTGGGTTGCCTGCTGGTATCCTCGCCTGTATGGGCGGCAGAGCCGGACAAACAGGCCCAAGCCGAGCAGATTCGAGCCGAACTGGCGGCCCTGCGGCAGGAACTGGCCCTGCTGAAGGGACAGCCGATTGAAAACACTTCCTCTGTTTCCGAACCCGCCAAAGAACCCCCTGTACAAGAAGACAATGATTCGGAAGCCGACCTGCCTGTCTCCGGCATTCTGACGCAAACGCCGCGGCGGCTTTCTCCTTATACCGTAACAACCATCACCCGCCGGCAGATTCAAACCTCCCAGGCCCGCAGTTTGTACGAACTGCTGGAAATGTACGTGCCCAACCTGCAGATGATGTTCACTAGTGAGCATCCGAAAACCCTCGGTCTCCGCGGAATTCTTGCCCACCGAAGCAACAAATTCGTCGTGCTGGTCAACGGCCGGATTATGAACGAAAAGACCGATGTCGGGGCCATTACCGAACTGGATTTGCCGATGCTCACCGACATTCATCATATTGACATTCTGCGGGGTCCGGCCTCTGCTCTATACGGTCCCAGCGCCCAGTCGATGGTCATAAACATCGTCACGGACAGCGCCGCAACCTTTCAGGGAGAGCAGGTAACCGTGCGAGGCGGCTTGGTGGAGGAATTCGGCACACTCGAATACAAATTCGGCAAGCGAACCGGTCCGGACCAGGGATATTTCTTTTACGCCGGTGCCAGCCAGTACAACGGAGCCGCTGCCTCTGATTCACCGACCGTGCTGGGCACCAAAGCCGATGTATTCCTGCGTGGCGGTCCACCCGGGTTCGTCTGGAAACCCTACCGCGGCACTCAACACATTGAAACGTGGTTCAAAAACCTCAACGAAATGCCGTTTGACCGGCCCAAGATGAAACTGTACGGCCAATACACAGACGGCGGACTGAATCTTTGGGCCCGCCTGACCCAGGGCGGCCAGTGGATTGACTTCCTGCGCTGGTTCGATCAGCGTGAGACGCCGGATGACGGGCTGACATATTCTCAAGCCACTGCGGCCGCCTCCTACGACCAGGAAATCAGCAGCGACTGGTCTGTCCGCTATGAATTGAGTTTCGACCGCTTTGCCAACGACAACGACAACTGGGAGCGGGCGTTTCTATGGAAAAGCTTTGCTGAGGATGAATGGGTCGGGCGGATTACAGCTCAATGGAATCCGCATCCAAACCACTCGCTGGCATTCGGCGGACAATGGACACACGATGAATTCGGCAAGCGATTCGGCGATACGCCTATCAGCATTCAGCCCTTCGGCAAATATCAGCAGTGGGGAGCCCTGCATGTGCCTCGGTGGAATACCGACAGCTACGCGCTGTTCAGCCAATATCAATGGCTCATCCATCCGCAGTGGACCCTGTTTCTCGGTGGACGGACGGATTGGCATCCTTACACCGATACTCTGTTTTCGCCCCGCGGCGTCCTGACCTACACGCCGACGGAAAAAGACACCTTCAAGTTTATGGTGTCCCGCTCTCATCTGACCAACAGCGCCGGCCAGATGTGGATTGACAAGAACATCCATGATATGGAGAGCCCTTCGGAAAAATTAGATGCTCTCGAATGGCGGTATGAACGGCAGCACAATGAACATCTTTGGGGCGGCGTTTCCGTCTTTTTGTATCAGTTCCGCGACGTGCTGGCCGAGATTCCGGATGAGAATGTCAACTCCGGAGCCCCCGGCGGCACAGGAAGCAAAACCGTCGGCAAGATGCGCACATGGGGCTTCGAATTAGAGGGCGGCTGGCGGCAGGACCGGCTGAAACTGAATCTGTCTCACAGCCTCACCAAACTGCTCAACATTACAGATGCCCCAACCTTCAACTGGGCCGACGTGTACACCTGGTGGAACCAGTACACCGTCGCCCCCTTCGGCTTCGGAAACGACCTGGCTCACTGGTACAACCATTCTACCAAACTTCAGGCCGAGTATGCCCTGAATGAGAAAACCACGCTCTTCGGCACGCTTTCCGTCCTGTGGGGCAATCCGGGCGGGCAGGATTGGGCCGACTACCGCAATCACTTGTTCCCCAACTGGGACTACGATACGGCATTCAAAGAACCCTTCAAAGCATGTGCTTATCTGAATTTGGGCCTGGAGTACCGCTGGAGCAAAAACACAACTGTTCACCTGACCGGCTACAATCTGCTGGGGCTGTTTGACAAGGACCTGAACAAACGCCGTGTCGGTTTTGATGATCAGATGCCCGGACACTACCGTATCCAGCCGACGGCTTTTTCCGGTTCTATCACCTGCCGCTTCTGACAGATTCCCGTGCCTGTCAATAAGGAATCACAGAAACAAGTCGAACATTGTTTGCCACCGGCAGCTGGTCATCCCGCTGAGGCGGCAGCAGCTCAAACTCAAAAATATGGTTATAGCTGGGAAGTTCCACACCGCCGGCATTCTGCAGACTTCCCGCCCGAAAATAGGCCATCCCATACGGACTTCCCGAACGCTGAATGTCCGTTATCCACAGATACGGCGAGATTTCTTTCAAATACCGAAGATAGCCGAACCCCTTTTCTTTGTTGAAATAGGAGCACGTTCCGCGCACGACCGAACCAATCTGTCCCCAGGGAATTTCCGTATTGGTCGGCAGCAGATTGGGAATCATATAGCCGGAGAAATACTGGTCTGCTTCCTCCTTGAGTCGGCCGGAGACATTGTCAAAGCCGATCACTTCAACCCGGCAGCCGCGGTTTTGAGCAGCATTGACCACCTTGACAAAATCCCCGTCGCCGGAAACCAGCACAATCTTGTCCAGATGCTCTGACTGAATCAGCAGGTCGGTCGCCAAATCCATATCCGCATTGGCCTTGCCGAAGCGCTCGCCGGTTTCGTCATCCACAAACCACTTAACCTCTTTGATAATAACTTTATAACCAAGGTCCCGCAGAAAAGAGTGGAACTTTCTTGCATTCGCTCCAAAAACGGCATCCTCCTGCGCACGGTCTGCATCAAAACTCACATAGGCATTCAGACGAATCACCTGTGCCCCCTCCCGGCAGGCAAATTCCCGAAGGATATTGTATTGCATTCCTCGACCGCCGTTTTTATAAACATAGGCGGCATCAACATATACACCCACTTTCAAACTGTTGTCTTGTCCTGACATCCCAAAACCCCTAAAAGAATCCGATAATTACGATTTCAGCCGATTCGCATTGTATATCCGCAAACATTTTAGTCCAACGGTATCTTTTTCCCCTTATGAAAAGAAAAAAGCCAGACTCCTTTTTAGGAATCTGGCTTCGGAGGAGGGTGATGAGAAGAAATTTGCTAAGTATTATACAAGGGATTCGCCCCTGGAGTTCATAAACTTGCCAAAGTTCCTTAATCTGCTCTTTTATCGGCAGTATCCTGGAAAAAGGCCAGTTAAACTGCCTTCCCTCTGCGGCTAAAAACCCATTTTGCGAAGCCTTTAGCCCCCTTCATACCCTAATGAGAAGGAACCATGCAGTTTTACTCCCCACCTTTTAAAAAATATATTCTTATAAAAAGCTATCGTCAACAGAAAAATAAATTTTTCACAAATTAAAAAAGAAGACCAGAAAACTCTCTTTTTGAAAATACCACCAACTTAACTTGCGGAGGTTTTACTAATTTCCTTTTTTTGCCAAACGCACAAAGGAGTTAATTTGGATAGAAATAGGTTTTTTCCCATTGAGCAGCCAAGTCGGCCAAGTCAGGCAGGGTGTACATTTCCAGCCAGAGGGAGGCAAACGCCGCCAAATCATACAAATCCACCACACAATCCGGCGCCCCTGCCGGCCCCGTTAAATCATACTCACTCGTATGCCCCAACAGACAAACCCCCATCCCCGTCATCTCATAATAAACCTGGGCAACCTCCTCCGAACTGAAGGCATAATTATAAATCCGTACATCATCCAGCCGCCCTTCAAATATCTCCACTCCCCCTATCCCGCCGCCCAGCGTCAGCTGAGCCGTCGTATCCATCGGCAAACCATACGCCCCTTCCGTCCGAAACACCCCATCCACATAAACCCGGGCCGATGTGCCTGTATAAACGACACAAATATGCTGCCAGCGGCCCTCCGAAGACAAACCGTCCTCGACTGACAAAAGTGTCTCCTCCGGCCAAGACTCCATCTGAATATCCGACCCCAAAGACATGCCGGACAGCCGTTGGGCCCACAGACTTACCGTCATCGCTCCCGTCCCGCCCGTCAGGTCCAGCGGCTCCGTCACCGCCCAGCCCGAATCCGCATCGATTTGGACCGCACCCAGCGAACGCCCGTCCGCTCCCTCGACAAACACCGGAACCCCCGTAACCGCCGCCGTATATCCGGACACCGCATCCGCGTAAACCCCGCCCACATAATCCGACACATCCAGCGTCCAGTGCGCCAGCAGCCCCTCCACAATCAGTCGGGCCGACGTGCTGTTTACAGAAAACCCGGAGCCGTTGCTGATTCGGCAATAATACAATCCTGCATCAGAAAACGCAGCAGGGTTTAGGGTCAGGCGTGAGTTATACGTTTGACCATTTGCGAACAGTTCAATATTCACATTCGGCAAAGAGGCCCCTACGGGCTCATCCTGCTGAGGACCTTTCTTAAACCACTGAACAACCGGGGCGGTTTCACTTGTAAAAGTTGTCTCAAAAACGGCCGGCTGCCCTTCGCGAACCTGAACGGAATTCGGATTCGTCAAAAGAACAGGAAGGCCGGTATTCAGATATGGAAGCGTCAGATTCGTCCCGGCAGAAAGATAAATATCATCCACACGAACAGGGCCGTAGCCGGTGCCTCGGCCGTACACCTTAAACGACTGAAGCGGGCCGGAGATGCTGTTGCGAAAAACAAAATCATCGGCACGCCGGTCTGCGGCGGTTGCTGCATTCTGACCGGTCGTCACATATACATCATAGGTATTGTTCAGATTGTTGATAACCAGCCAGATGTTGTACCAGACCCCTGCCGAAAAGGGATTCAGAATCGCCGTATTAACAGTACCGTTGCGGGCGCGAAGTTCTCCGCCGACCACCACGACATAACACTCAAAATCATTCCAATCTCCTGTCGGGGCCGCCAGGTAGCTTAAGCCCACCGAGCAGTCCGGCTCCGTACCGGCTGGTTTATACAAACGGAAAAAAAATGTCGTTTCCGTATCGGCGGCGGGAACGGCTAATCCCCCCAGCCCCCGATAACTGCCATAGCTTTCCATATACCGATTGCCGCCGCTTTCCTGGGCCACGACAGGGCTGCCGCCGGTGATTACCCAGGGAGAAGGCAGAGCTCCCGTCGGATAGATTTCGAAATTATCGAACAAAGAGGCACCGCAGACCGGCCACCCGACAAGCAGGAAAAGAATCAGTACGCTTTGTGTTTTTATTTGTTTCATTCTTAACAACCTTAATTGCAGGTTGGATACAATGTGCAGCGAAGCCATTCGGAGGCCAATCCAGCCAAATCCGGCAGGGTATACATCTCCAGCCAGACGGAGGCAAACATCGCCAAATCATACAAATCCACCACACAATCCGGCGCCCCTGCCGGGCCCGTCAAATCATACGAACTCGTATGACCCAACAGACAAACCCCCACCCCCGTCATCTCATAATAAACCTGGGCAACCTCCTCCGAACTGAAGGCATAATTATAAATCCGCACATCATCCAAACGCCCTTCAAATATCTCCACTCCCCCTATCCCACCGCCCAGCGTCAGCTGAGCCGTCGTATCCATCGGCAAACCATATGCCCCTTCCGCCCGAAACACCCCATCCACATAAATCCGGGCCGATGTCCCTGTATAGACTACACAAATGTGCTGCCAGCGGCTTCCCGAAGACAAACCTCCTTCCACTGACAACAGCGTCCCTTCCGGCCAGGTCTCCATCTGAACATCCGACCCCGAAGACAGGCCCGACGGCCGCTGAGCCCACAGACTGATTGTCATGGCGCCCGTCCCGCCCGTCAGGTCCAGCGGTTCCGTCACCGCCAAGCCCGAATCAGCACCGATTTGGACTGCACCCAGCGAACTCCCGTCCGCTCCCTCCACAAACACCGGAACCCCTGAAACCGATGCCGGACGTCCGGCTACAGTGTCCACATACACCCCGCCGGCATAATCCGACGCATCCAGTGTCCAATATGCTATGAGACCTTCCACTAACAAACGAGCGGCAGAACTTGAACGCTGGACATTGCTTGCGTTCGATATTCTGCAATAGTAAAAGCCGGCATCCGAGACCAAGGTTTCTGTAAACACCAACCGAGCCGTATAGCGCTGAGTTTGAGCATCATAAACGATTTCAGAAAGAATGCGTCCGCCGGATGGTTCCACAGGCAGCTCGACGGATTGTCCGGCACGGTACCAAACCGCCGTCGGTTCAGTTGGACTTTCAAAAACCGCCTCGAAAACGGCGCTATTCGGCGTTCTGACACGCACATCGGACGGCTGACTTACAATAACCGGCGGCACACCGCCCGGAGCAAAAAGCATTTCTTCCGGTCCGCGGGCAATGGAACTGATACGCACCTCATCGACCAATCCCTCAAAATTTTCGCCGGAATAATCCCGTCCTTCATTGCCGACAGCAAAGTCGATTCGCGGGTAAGACAAAAGGTCCGCCGACATTTGGAAAGAAGCCAGCAGGTTGGCCTCCGAGGCGCCGGAATCCAGCCGCGTCCAGTAAAACTTCAGATTGCCGGCTGTATTTTCCTGTCCGTTATAGGTAACAGCCGCATGAAACCATTGGCCGCCGGACCAGGCATGGTCTCCGCTTGTCGGCAGTGCTGCGGCAAACGTTTCCTGGGTACCGGTTAATTTGATAAACTCCAGCTGACCGCTGGTGTTGATTCGAAACTGCCAGCCGCGTGTGGAAGTGCTGTCGTCCTCTCCGGAAATAATCTGCATATGATTGGGAATAGAACCGGCAGGCCTGATAACGGCCTCAAACGTAAACGCCCCGTCCAAACCTGTAAAATTACTGATAGAAACTTCGTCGACATAGGCAATCGGCTGATTAGCAGAGGTATTGGAAGAACCCTCATAGGTATTCAGCGCCGTCCCGAATCCTTCATACGAGGATTCTGTAACCGTCGCCCCGTAAGCCGGCGTTAAATGAATAGGACTGCTCGAAACGGCATCATTTGCATCTCCGTCAAAATGGTACAGATGCAGCGTATAGTCATCCGGTGTATAGGACCCTCGAACGGCCGCCGTAGAGGGAGCAGCAGCCGTCGCAAGCACCGTAACGATTCTTATCAAAATTCGTTTCACAGGAAGATCCCCCATCCATCGGCTGTTCAATCGTTGATTTGAAAATCCAGAACCCGCAGTTTGGTCGCCGCCCCTATCGTGCCGGGCGACTCCTGCATCATCACGGACAGAACCCCCTGCTCAAAGCGGGTCTTGTCGCCGAGGGCTTCGCTGAGGAAATAACCGGGCTCGACATGGATGATCTGCCAATCCGTCCACTGATTGGCCGCCGTAGCCGCCTGAATCGTCAGGTCGCCGTCCATAAAATAAATACCGGTATCCGTCAGATTGACCGTCCGGCGGGACTGATAAATCACAAAGGCATCGCCGTTGGAGCGGATAAACAATTTCGGCCGGCTGCCGACATAATCCGGCAGCTCATTTCGATGCCAGGTGCCCTGCGAATCGCGCCAGTAATGGAAATAGCGTCGGGCTCCTTCCGGCCCCCATGTGCTCCAGGTATAGCCCTGATAGGTTTCGGGGGTACAGTGAAACATCACCGTATGAATTCGTCCCTGCGGGTCAACGGCCTGGGCCTGCTGGTTCATCAGCCCATAATAGCGGTCCAGCGTGACGACCCGAATCCCCGGCGAATCCAAGAGAATTAACTCCTGGGTGGCGGTATCTCCGGTGGAGCGTCCGACGATTTGGAGCCCTTCATTAACCCAGCTCAGGCCGAGCATCGTCTGAATCGGCTGCGGTCCTGTTCCGATTCGCAGTCCTTTGGGCGGTTCGTTGTTGTACCAAGTGAGCCCTCCGTCTTTGCTGTAGGCGTAAAGAATATCGTGGTTGGCTCCGCCGGCCGTTTCTCTCCAGGTCCACGTCAGATGCAGGGTACCGTCCGGGCCGTAGCCGATAGGACCGTTCAAATAGGGATTCCGAACCGTACTGCTTCCGAGGGAATCTGTATAAGTGCCGGTTCGTCCGATGACCGTTCGCGTGTTTGTCCACAGACCTGTGGAAGCATTATAATCCACCATAGCCCAGTCCCCGTTACCGGAACTGCCGATACGGTAGCCGAACTGGAGGTTGCCGTCGGGGGTCGGCCAGAACCGCGGATAGGTCACACTCGAATACGATTTGCCCGCCTCCAGATAATTCCGGACGGCTCCAAACAGGGATGCACTCCAGGTCACGGAGGCGGGATTGGTTGCAGCACCAGTCTGCGAGACTCGATAATGGAGCACCCCGCCGTGATGGTCAAAAGACAGATGAATCGTGCCGTCATTGGGGCAAATGCCCATCGAAATCACATTGTGGGCATCTGTGGTCGTGCTGAGTGTATAATCCGTCAGGGTCAGAACCTGCCAGGGGCCGGAGGGAAGCTGGCGGCGTCCCACACAGACATAACGGGAACTGTCATAGTAGGTGACATACTGCCAGCCGTTAAAGGTCATCAGGGCCTCCTGCTGAAAAGAAAGCCCGTTGATGGCATATCCGTAGGGAGCCCCGCTGCTGAGCGTCATTGCATTGGTCGCGACGGTCGTATCGCCGATTTTGGTTACACTCGGAAACGCCGTACACAGCGAAGTAACCCCCCAAAGAACGGCCCAGCAGAGAAAAATCGTTTCCGTGCTTGCAATTGTTCGACGGTGCATTGCTTCACCCCCAGTTTATTGAAATTCTGTTTTGTACGTTTGCAGTTTTTTTACTTATTGGGAAGCCGAGGCAGCGGACTGGGAACTTTATACCCTTTGCTCCAGGGCAGAGTCCACAGCACTTCCAATTTTACAGTATCCGCATGCAGGTCCCGGAAAATCACATTGATTTGCCTGCCGTGCCGGTCGATGCAGAACCTCCGCATATTTTCACTGTTGGCGGGCAGCTGGGCGGCGGCAGAACCCTGCAGCGTATCCGGCGGCAGGTCATTGCCGCGCGGCCAGCCGATGGTCCAGACGCAGTCGGCAAACAGCGGCACAGTCGGCGAAATATCCATCCAGTTTTTGAAAAAGTACGGCGCATACATCGAGTCGCTTTCGTAATAATAATCCAGCCCGGCCCAGCCGTTGATCCCGTAGCTGCCGATTGTGGAAATCCCCGTCGAGCGGGCCCACGACCAGGGCATCGTCGCCGTGCCGTACTGCCCGGACGGATTGGCATAGGGACCGGTCGGGTCCGCCTGATACTTATTATACGGAGCGGACGGGCACAGGAGCATGTCGATCTTTTTGCCCTCCTGATACTGCTGAGCATAATAGGTGTTGTCGGAATAGGGAGCCAGTTTGCCCATCCAGTAGTCGTTTGTCTCGGAGGCATCTTTCCGGATGGCAAAGCGTTTGTAGTTGTACTGCATTTCGTACATCTCCATCGCCTTGCCGATTTGAGACAAATTGTTCTTGCAGACAATTTTTCGGCCCTGCTCCTTGGCCATCTTCAATGCCGGCATAATAATCGATAATAACAAAGCAATAATTGCAATCACAACCAGCAGTTCAATCAGGGTAAATCCGTTCTTTTTGTTCATTCTGCCTGCCACCATCTGTCTCCTGAATTGTTTGATAAAAAGCTGCGGACCGGACCGTTCCCGGCCCGCAGCCGAATGTTTCCTCTTATCCTAAACCGTTCTTAGCGCTTGCGAGATGCCAGCAGAGCCCCCAGCCCCAGCAGAGCCATCGTCGCCGGTTCCGGAACAAAAATCCGCAGATTATCCAGACTGCCGACCACACCGGCTCCCCGAATATCGGCATAGAAACCGACCACCGTGGCAGCATTGGCATAAGCAGGCGTACGGGTTACCAGAACATTCCGAGTCCCCTGATAGTACCAACCCGCCTCGTACTTGTTTTCCTCAACACGAGCAATAAACAGTTTGTCAATCGAAATATTGTTGGTCCAGTTTCCGGCCAACGGATATTCCGTCGTCCCATCAAAGCCGCGGGAGAACAGCTGGCCGCTACTGCGGCGATACATCGCAATATAATCTTTGCGAACACCGGTCTGGGGGACTGTGCCGCCGACATAGAGACCGATATCCTGCGACCCTGTCGCTCCAACCACCACATCGGCCTGGAGTTCCTGGCCGACACCGAGGGTCAGACCGCTGCGGATAAAGGCATGCTGCTCAATGCCGTCATACGTCGAGGTGCTGATTTGAAGCGTTCCATCGACAATCTGCCACGTGCTGACATTCGAAGCCCCGCCGTTGGCATCCAGAATCACCGTGTCCGTATAGGCACTTAAATCGCCGCTGAAGTCGTCAATCAGAACGGCCTGGGCTGCCATACTCATCAGCCCCATCAGGACTAAAACAGATGCTTTTTTCATCTTTCACATCCTCCACAAATTGGGTTCACTGAAACTTGTTCCACACTCCAAACACATCCAACACTTCACACACAACACACTTCACACTTTTTTTGCGGTAAGCAGGGCCTCCCTACGCAGGAAGCCCTGCCGGGAAAACTCTATGGTTTACTGCAGACCGCTGGCCAGCCATTTCTGGACAAAGACCGCCAGGTCCGCCAAATCCACGCGGCAGTAGGACGAGCCGGTATTATCGAGGTTGAACTGATTGCCGTCGAAATTGGGTTCCATACAGGGCCGGATGCCGGTCGCATTGAAGAACTCGGCCGCGATGGTCTGAACATCTACGGCATAGTTGTAAATCTTCAGGTCATCAATCCATCCATCAAACTCTGCATCCGCCGTAAACTGGCTTCGTCCGACGTAGTTTTGGGCCGGATGGAAATCGATCGGATTAATCGTCATCGCCGTATTCTGGGCTTTCGGTTCGCCGTTGATATAAATCCGTCCGGTATTGCCGTCGAGCACAACAGCCACATGCACCCACTGATTGGTCGGCAGAGGGGCGGTGGAAGCAATCTGCTCCCCGGAGCCGTTGTTCAGCACAAACCGGCATTCACTTCCGTTGCTGGGCGTCAGGAACATATAGTGGGACGTGTCATTGCCGAAGTCGATAATCCGCTGCCAGTTGGCCCCGCCCCGCCAATAAACCCAGGCCGTCACGGTAATGTCCTTATAATCCGCCGTTCCGGCAGGCAGCTGGGCATACCGGCCGTTCGGGTCCGTCGCATGGTCCCCGTTGTCAAACCGCAGACTGTAGAGACCCACAGAGGAAGCCGGCACGTTCGTATCGAGCGTCGGCAGACCGGCCGTGCCTTCCTGCATCAGCGTCATATCCCTGCCGCCGACAACATCAGGGGATGTATTGCCGTTGAGAACCTCCAGCGGATAATGCGAGACAAGCCGTTTAATCTGGAGGGCGGCACTGCCTGAATCCGCAGAACCGGCTTCATTGGTCGCCCGGCAGAAATAAACACCTTCGTCCTGCACTTGAGCATTGGCTATCGAAAGCTGTTTTGTATCCGCACCGGAAATCACAGACCCCCAGGCAGTCGTACCGTTGGAAAGCGGCTGAGTGCCTTTATACCACTTGTAGGTAACGCCGGTCTCTTTCACCAATTCTATGGAGAACTGGGCTGTCTGCCCGGCAAAAACGGCCTGGTCCATCGGATGCACCGTAAAGGCCGGCACACGCGTAAGGGTCTTAAAACTCCAGATAGGGCCGATGAGTGTATTGGGGTCATTCGGACCGGAATTATTGATGCTGGCATCCACCCGCCAGAAATAGACCTGGCCGTCTGACAAGGTCACAGGAGCTGTAATCGGATTAACCAAACCGGTCACAACCACCGGCGAAACAGAGGCGAAATTCGGCTCCCCCTGCTGAATATAAAGATAATGCTTGGTGACATTGGCCGCTGTTGCCTTATCCCACTGAAGAGCAGACAGGTCAAAATCAACCGCCTGGCTGCCTGAAACGGGAACCGGGTTGGTCACCCACGATACAGCCGTCCGCAGCAGCATTTGATCGGGCTGGCGGGCAATGCGGCTGATGCGCACCTCATCCACCAACCCGTCGAAATTTTCATCTGCAAGACTGAAACTCCGCAGCTCATTTCCGATGCACAGCTTGGTCGCATCATTCGCATCCAAATCCGCCGTCATTGTAAAAGGTCCGCCGACCTGTACGGCTGATGTGGCCGAACCAACCGGCGTCCAATAAAGTTTCAGGTTGCCGGAAACATTGGGCGTACCGCTGTAGGTCACCGCCACATGATACCACTGACCCGGGGTATACGTAATGGGAGCATCAAATGCGGTTGTCGAGCCCGAAAGGGTCTGGAACCGAAGTGTCGTGCCCGTATTTTGTATCCGCAGCTGAAATCCGCGGTCCGTCGCGCCCGCATCCGTCTCGCCGCTGAGAATCTCCATATGTCCCCTCAGGGAACCGGCCGGCACATCCGGACGAACCAGGGCCTCAAACGTAAACTCGCCGTTGGGTCCCGTCAAATCAGAAATCAGAATCGTCTGGTTATAATCGCCGACTCGTCCGACAAAGGGCCCGTTATTGCCGGCCACGTTATCATAGGTATTGGCTGCATTGCCGTATCCGGCCTTCGAGGCCGCCAGAGCAGCATTGTTGTAAAAAGCCATGTCAATCGGACTGGTCCGCACCAAATCGTGAATGACACCGTCTTTGACGACGTCAAACCGCCACAAATGGAGGGTATCCGCATCCAGTGGGTAGGGACCGATATCCACGGCCTGAGCCGCAAGACCGCACAGGCAAACCACTGCCGTCAGCATCATTTTTCTCATCGTCGCTTCTCCTCTTATTTTCATCGAGTTGATTGTCCGTTTTTTTGCCGCGTTTAATACAATCCGTCAGCCAGCCATCGACTTGCAAATGCCGCAAAATCCGCCAGGTCAATCCGGCAGTATGAAGGAGCGGTATTATCAAAGTTGAACTGGCTGCCGTCAAAATTGGGGTTCACACAGGCCGGCTTTCCTGTTACCTGGGTATAGGCGGCGGCAATTTCTGCGGGCGTCCAGGCATAGTTATACACCCGAAGGTCATCAATCAGGCCGCCGTAGAAATTGGCCAGAACATTTCGGTCGGCAAACGTGCGGGTAGCCCCGAGCAGCACACCCCGCTGCCAGGCCGCATACAGCGCCGGCGTGCCGAGCGTGGTATCCTCCGCCACGATTCCCCCGTCCACATAAACCCGCCCGATTGTGCCTGCTTTCCAAACCGTCGTAACCATATGCCACTGATTGTCGGTGAGCATATCAAAGCCGGTCATACCAGGCCGCCCCTGAGCCGTGACGATTTCGGCCGCCTCCCCGCGAACATTAATGCGGGCATCCGCCGTCGTGCCGCTGGTTTCCAGACTCATCGCAAAGCCGGTTGTCGTGCCGTCATTGTAGTTGGTCAAAAGTCCGCCGACTTTGGAGGCCTTCACCCAGCAGGTGATGGTGCCTTCATCCAGTCCGCCGCCGATGCCGCCCGCCAACGGTCCGGCCTTCGGATAAGCCGACATCCCGAAATCCACATACTGACCGACACCGTTCAGCTGGAGAGCATAGCTTCCCTGAATATGGTCGGTTGTAAAGACCAGACTGGCCTGGCTCGGATCCGGCAATGACAGGTCAAACGCCTGGCCATGGTTGTTTTCGCCGCTGGTGTCATTGAGGTTGTTTTCAAATCCGTAAGCCGCCACCAGCCGTCCGACCGTCAAAGAGACCACGTTCGTATAGACATCCGGCTGCGGACCGCCGCCGCTTTGGGTCGCTTCGTTCCAGATGCGGCAGTAATAATGCCCCTGATTGGATACAGAAGCATTCAGAATTGACAGGGTCGGAGAATTGCCGCCGACCTGCGTATCCGAAGCATCTATCTGATTATCCGCCGAATAGTACCACTGATAACTTACAGGCGAGACGCTGAACACGGAAACACTGAAAGCCGGAGACAGCGACTGCCCCAGACGCACCAACGTCGAAACCGGCTGCGTCTGGATAATCGGCTCCATACTAATCGTCTCGAATGTCCAGGTCGGGCCGACAATATTATTCGGCTCACCCGGCGGATACACACCGCCCTGCCCATTGTCCAGAGCATGCTCAATCCTCCAGAGATATTTGCCGCTGGCCTTCAGAGCCGGTTCAGGAATATAAGAAGAAGTCAGATTGCCGCCGACCTGATTGACGGTTGCCGCGTAGTAGAGGTTCGGGTCGCTTGTCGTGTTCTGATTTTTGGATAGATACACATAATGCTTCTTAATCAGCGGATTGATTTGAGAACGATTGGCAGGATTTAAGCCGGCATCCCACTGAAGCATCACATCCACATCTCCGGTTGTGCCGATGGGAATCCCCACTTGGGTCGCATTATTGGCCGGGTCGGGATTGTGCGGCCCAAAGAGGGAACTTTCAATTCTCAAATTGTCCACGTCTCCGTAGGTCGTTACACTGCGGACATCGCCGAAGAAACCGACTGCATTGCCGATGTTTGTATTGGCAATCGTTGCTGTCGAAAAATCAACATAAGTCGTCTTGTCCACGATATAGCCCAAAGCAAACGTATTGGCACTGTCCCGGCGAATGTACAGACCGGTAACGTGAACCTTCGGGTCCGCAGGCAGGCCGCCAGCATAAATAGTTCCGCCAACTGTAGTGCCATTGACTACAACTCCTTTGAGATTGTTGTTGTCGGCCTGCACATAGACGGCGATATAATCCTGCCGAACGTCACCGCTGGTGCCGGAAGCCAGGGCCGGAGGTGTCTTGGTTGCCGCCACGGCAATCCCGATATCGGCACGAGTTGTCGTACCCCACGCCAAATCCACTACCAGCAAATCGCCTACGGCCAACGAATAATCATCCCGCAGGAGAACAACCTGCTCGGCCTCCGTTCCCGATGATTTGGTTACGCGAAGAACACCGCCGGCGGCTGTAAAACTGACCCCCCGAGCCGTGTTCTGGTCCAAAACACACGTAAGCACATACTCCGACAAATTACCGTCCGCAAAATCATCAATCAGAAGAGAAGGGACATATGCCCCCGCCGTCATCCCCCAGAATCCTGCAAGAAGAATTACCAGACCTCGCTTCATCATACATCCTCCATTTCAACACATATCCGTTATTATAATTTTTCCGAAATCTATTCCTGCAATTCGAGGAACGGTTCGGCAAACAGCGTCCAGTCACCGTTATTGGTTTTGTCGCGGCCCTGCGTAGTCGCCAGGGTCAGGAACTGGTCTTCGGACCCGATATCCACAGCAATCCGTCGAGCCGGGTCATTGGGTGTCATATCCTGCTGAACAAAGCGGACCTTCCCGTCAACCAGGACATAAAAAGAGGCGGTCGGCTCCTGTGGAAAATGCGGGTACTGCTTCATAATTTCCCAGTAATCGCGGTACGTTTCCGAAAGACCGCACAGGGCCGTAAACCGTCGGATATCCATTTTTGTATATTCACGAATCGCCTGGAGATTGAACGTGACCCCCTGATTGCTGCTCAGATAAATGGCGGGACTGTCCGGTGTGCCGTATTCTTTGCCGTTCAGCCGCAGCTGATGGCGAGGCACTTTCGCCGTCAGGGCAATCTGATGCCAGGCCCCGTTGAGCACACCCAGCCAGTAGCGGCCGTTGGTCGGTTCAAATTCAAACGTCATCCCGTTGGAGTTGATCTGCGAGCGGCCGTTCGGGATAAAAACGCCGTCGATAAAAAGACTGGACCGGACCGGAACATAGGTTTTCGGCCCTTCCGCAGACGTAAACGTCTCCAGCAAATCGATCGTCCCCTGATAATCAATGCCGGCGTTCAATCGTCCGGTTCCAAAGCCGTTGCCGCCGCCGACAATATCCGCCAGATTCACATTTTGTCCCCTCCAGACAAACTGTGTCTGCGGCTGAAGCCGACGGACAAAGGCCTCTTTCTTCAGAGCAATATCCTGCACCGAACCGGCGGCGCTGACGGCCTTGGCAAACCCCTCCCGGACCTCCAGCTGCGTCTTGGAGGTCTTGGCCGTGCCGGAAATCAGCATTGTCTTGCCGGCCATCACATGAACCTCCATCCCCTCGGGGTCGGTCTTCACCCCGAATTCGGTTCCCAAATCGATAATTTTGGAAAAGGGCGTACTGACGGTAAATCCGATGGCTGTTTTGGGGACGGAGGCAAACAGCCGGCCGTGACGGAGCTCAATCTGGTCATCGGTCAAAAGGGTAAATTCGGCGGGACCTTCCAGCACAACTCGGCTTCCGTTGTCAAACTGAATAACAGCAACGCCCTCCCGCAGCCATACAGGTTCCATTTGCGTGCTCAGCCGCATTCCCTCCCGGATACCCCGCTCCGGAGAAGCCCAGCGGGCATTCAGGGTTTCCGACAGCGTCGCTACTTCTTTGCCCTTGCCGCCTGGAACCAGCAGCGCATACGCAATTAGAAATACCAATGCCGCTGTAGAAATCAGCAGCGAATAGAGCGAAAACTTGCTGACCGCCGTCGGCGCAGAAGCCGCCGACCTTGTTTCCGGTTCCGGCAAAACAGGGGCCGGTCTTGCCACCTCCACCGCCTCCGCCTGCTGCTCAAAAGCTGACAGGGCCAGCCAGAGCGACGTTTCCAGAACCGGCGAAACCGTTTCCTGCGGCAAATCAGCAATCGAAATATCACCCGGCTGCGTCAGCCCGGAATACTGCATCATATATTCGACATAGTACTCCATCGCCTCCGGGTCTTCCCGAAGCCATTGAGCCAGACGGCGTCTCTGCTCCGGTGTGCCGGCCCCCTCGAGCATCAGCAAAATCAGCTCGCTGAGCTGATACTCTGTCGAAATATCTTTTTTCATCGAAAACCCCACTGATGAATCGTCTGGTTGACGCAGCGATGCAGGACCGTATGAATGCGTGCCAAGGCCTTATAGAGCCCCTGCACCGGCCGTTCAATCCGCTCGGCCAGCTCGGTAATCTTCAGACCCTGCTCATAGCGAATCTCAATCAATTTCTTATCCCGCTTGTCCAATTTTTTCAGACACTCCTGCAGAGCACTGATGCGCACCTTCATCTCATCCATTTTTCGATGATAGCAATCCGAAATCTGTGTCAGGAGGGACTCATCGAACAGTTCTTCATCGCGACTCTTGGATTTGAAATAATTGAGAATCTTAAACCGGGCAATTTTAATCCCCCAGGCCCCAAAGTTGGTCCCCCGCTCAAACTCGTCGAAACGCTCCCACATCAGGGTCATCGTTTCCTGCATAATATCATCTGCATCGGGACAATTATGAACCATCGAGAGAATATAGGCATAAATCACCTTTTGGCTGTTCATCAGCAGTTTGAAGAACTCATCGCTTCGAGATTGTTCACGTCTTTCGAGGTCCATAAATCCCTTCGGAATAGTGAATTCCCCACCCATTCCCTAAATTATTTCTCTATTTTAAAAAAATGGAGGGGCCAATTTGAAAAAATCTCGCTGGATGGGCTAACCGGGGTCCGATAAAGGCAAAAGGGATTATAAAAACGGGTCTATTGACCTAAAAAACTGGGTTATTCAGGAAAAGTGCCGAACCGGAATGAAACTTTTTTTGAATAGCTCCTAATGAAAAATTCTGAAAAAATTACAAACAAAAAGGAGTAGCGGGGTCGCTGCAGGCCATCCATTGACGCACAAAGAGAGCCAAATCATCCAGATTAATCACTCCATCTGATGTCAAGTCGGCCGGACGGGTCGGCTGCGGGATAACCTGATAGGGTTGCCCCTGTGCCAGGAAAAGAATTTGCGCCTCAGTGAGAGCAATATCATAAATCCGTACATCATCGATATTGCCTATCCAGTTTCGAGTAGACGTGGCATTGACGCGGCTCCCAATATAAACCGGGTCGGTAGAGGTATTCACCGGCCCTGCCGAAGATTCGGCTTCGAGCCGGCCGTCGATATACAACTGAATCCGGCTTCCGGTATAGACACCCGCGATATGATGCCATTGTCCGTCCAGAACCGGCGTCGTTCCGTTGGCCTGATACTCTCCGCCGCCGGCCTGATTGAAATGAAAAGATATCGAATTGGTTTCATTATTGCGAATCAGCCGCCAGGCACTGACTCCCTTAGTCACCACAGAGGCCCACGGGTCGGTCATTCCGCTGCTTTTGACCCAGGCACAGACCGTCGCCCCTGTTGTCAAATGAAGTCCTGAACTGTTCTGACAGTTCAGATAACTGACATCATCTGTGCCGTCAAAATACACCGATTGACCAACACGCCCACTGTCAAAAACCGGGCTGCCCCCTGAAACAGCGTTGTATCCGTTCCCTGTTACATCCTGAAACGTCCCCTCCATCGGCCAGTAGGCCATCAGGCGGCTGGTCCCCGGGTCCGTCGGCTGGATAGTCTGGCGGTAATCCTCCATCCACTGACGGGCCATTTCCTGCAAATCATACAAATCCACTCGGCAGTCGGGCTGCCCCTGCGGACCGTCAAAATCGCACGAATAGCCGCAGTTGACGGAGCGCCAAAAGGCACAATCCGGCGACAGGTTCGTATAGAACTTGACCTCATAAAAACTCGTCCAGGTCGGATAAGGGCCGGTGTTGCCGTATCCGTTGATTCGGATATAGCGGGCCGTCGTATCCGGTACATCAAACTCCTCCAGTGCGCGCGTGGTTCCGCTGCTCTGAGCCGATGAAATCAGCGAAATCCAGGTGCTCTGGTCATTGGAGGCCTCCACGCCGAACGTATAACGCCGCTGCTCGCCCAGATAAAAGGCAATCGCAATCTTCTCTACGCTCCGCGGCGAGCCGAAATCAAACAGAATCCATGGATAATTATTGCCCGCCCAGCGGGTAGTCAGATTGCCGTCCACGGCATTCTGCGGCGGATTGGCCGTTTCATAATGGCTGGCCGAAACCGCCGCCACCGGCACCGTATTGTCAATCTCAAACCGCCAGATGCAGGAATCCGTATATTCCTGGCCGCCGGAAACTCCCACCGCCCGAATTTCATTCTCCCCGACTTTCAGATGAATTGTTTCCTCCCACAGGAAGATATGGTCGCTGCTCGTGCGGGAGCCGTACGAACGGCCGTTAACAAACAGATCCACCGACTCACAGTTGGAATAGACTTTGACATATTTCGGACAGGTCGTCCGAGGCGTAAATCGCCTGCCGGTGATATATACCATCGGTTCCGTCGTCCAGTTGGCCTTGTACCAGTAAAAAACATCCTTTTTCAGGGTCCGGTCGCGGGTCACCATCCCCTTGTCGTTCAGACCGGGCTGGCTGCCTTCATTGCGGCTGTCCACAGCAAAATCAAACCCATTCCAAATGGTTTTGCACCACAAAAACGGCCGTTCTTTCATCGCTTTCCAATAGACTTCGTGAAACGTGCACTGATACTCCTCCGGATGCCACGGTCCGCCGGGGGAAGGCCAGGCGGCGTATTCCTCATGCTGATAGGGATTGGCGCCGGCTCCGTATTCTGTAATCCCGATTTTGTCGCCCGAGCGGCTGGAATGAATGCTGTCCGCCCAAACGGCAATATAAGAAGCAGGCGTGCTGCCGTACCAGCCGAAATACCGATTGTAGCCCAGTGTATCGGTGATATACGACCAGGCCGCCGTATCGGAAGTGTTGTTGTGAGCGACGGAGGTCAGGCGGGTCGGGTCTTCGGTCTTAGCCAAATCGTGCAGCTGCTGAATAATGCTTTCAGAACTGCTGGTTGTCAATTCATTATACAGCAGCCAGAAACAAACGGAGGGATGGTTGTAGTTCTGACGAATCAGTTCCCGCAGCTGGTCTTTGCAGTTGTTGATGAAATCGGTTGTAAACACGACGCTGTCCACAATCGGGATTTCCGTCGAAAGAATAATTCCGAACTCATCGGCCAGCTCATAGACCTTTTGGGCGTGCTGGTAGTGGCTGAGCCGAATCCAGCTGCATCCCATCTCCGCCATCAGCTGCATATCCTCCAGCCGGTCGGCATCGCTGATGGCCCGTCCCTTGTCCGTGCGGTCTTCGTGAATGGCGACACCGTGCAGGTCCAGATACTGCCCGTTCAAAAAGAACCCTTCCTCGGCATCCACCCGGAAGAAGCGGAATCCGAGCGGCTGGCGGACGGCATCCGCAATCACCCCGTCCGCTTCAATCTCCGTCAGGACGGAATACAAATATGGGTCGGCCCGCCCGTTCCACAGATGGGGCTGGAGGATTTGGGCATTCATAACGACCGTCTGCGTGGTTCCGGCCGGTATGGTCTGGAGCGTCTGAAGCGTATCGACCAGATTCTGAGCAGCATCATAAACCTTCGCCCGCACCGTCACCGTCCGCTCGGCAACGGCGGCATTCCGAACCAGCACCTTCACCTGCAAATCCGCCGAAGCAGCGCTGACATTGGTCGGAGTCAGATAGACCCCCGGAGAAGCATAATCCAAAAGCGTGATATGAACCGGTTCTGTAATCACCAGCCGCACCGGCCGGCAGATTCCGCCGTACTGGTTGAAATCGCCTGACAGCGGAGCAATCTGAATGGAACTCGAATTGTCCGCCCGCACGGCAATCACATTCTCCGCACCGAAAATCACCTGACTGGTAATGTCATAGCAAAAGGCCGCATACGCTCCCAGATGCGTCCCAACCAGCGTTCCGTTGCAATAGACATCGGCCTTTTTGCCCACCGACTCGAAATACAGATACACCCGCCTGCCGGAATAGTCGGCGGGAATTGTCAGGCGTTTGCGGTACCAGGCCGGGCCGCGGTAATAATTGCTGCCGCCGTCCTGACCGTCGAGGGCGTTGTAGGTATGCGGAACCGTCACAACAGACCACGAGGAGTCATCAAATCCCGGTGCAGCCGCTCCGGACGCATCCGCTCGGTAAAAACGCCACGAGTCATTAAGGGGTACTTCAAGGCGGTCCGCCAAACAGAAACCGGAAAGACTAACAGCCGCCGCCGCTGCCCAAAGCCATCCTTTTTTCACCGGCATTTCCCCTTTCTGAGCATTTATTGTACAGGGGGCGAATAAAGCCCCTCCGAAAGCCAATAATCCATTATCCCGACAATATCGGTTAAATCCACCATACAGTCCCAGTTCAAATCCAACTCTTCCGGATAGGGATTCATACAGCGGGCGGTCTGCTGATACAAAGCCAGGATTTCCGCATCCGTCAGGGCATAATCATAGATTCGGATTTCGTCCATCATCCCCTGATAATACGCATCCGCCGACCAGTTGCTCCGTCCGATATAGTTTTTCGTCCGCCGCAGTCCCCACGGCCAGGTAGTTGTGCCCGTCTGGATGACTTGCCCGTTCTTGTAAATCTTCACGGCGCCGGAGGTATTCACGGTCGCGGCAAAAAACTGCCAGCGGTTTAATTCGATGGCGTTGGAAGCCGTGACCGTGCCGTCGGAGGTATCCTTGCCGTACACCTTGAACAAGAGGTTATTGCTGGTGCCCGAGCGGGCAAAAATAATATTGTTTGCCGCTTCCCCGTTGCCCAAATCGATAAACCGGGCATAGTTTTTGACGGCGGTCGGCTTGGCCCACAGGGCGACGGTAAACCCATTGTCAAACTCATCAAATCCGGCCGGCAGCTCGATATAATCATCCACCCCGTCAAATTTCAGGGCTGTGCCTAAATTGCCATTGACGCGTTCGCTGTCAAAAGAAAACCCGCCTTTGAGCGCGCCGTGCATTCCCTTGCCGCTGAAGTCAAACGCTGTGGTTCCGCCGGTTTCATCCAGCGCCCAGCGTCCAATCATCTCTTTGACGGTATCCTGAATGCGCTGCCAGACCCGCACCCAGTCAATTTTCAGCTGGACCAGCGGATTGGTCGGAGCCGGCCATGTCGCCGGGTCCGGATGCTGCCAAACCTGACCGCCCCAGTCTCCGCCGACATAATAATCCAGAATCAGATACATATTGCCGAAATTGTTGGACGGTTCAAAGTCATTCAGACTGCGGACATAGGCGTCATCAAAATAATAGGCCACATACCACGGGCGCCAGTCCAGCGCGTAGGTATGAAAACCCGAGGACAAATCCATACCCTTCCAATGGGTGGCCATATTCGACTGGCTGTCGCCGTAGTGGATATTCGTGATATAGCGATACCGCTGATTGTTATCACCTTCCACATCATCCAGCGGAAATTCGACCACATCAAACTCCGGCGGCCAGCCGTCGGAAAGCATCCAGAAATTGGCCCACGACCCGCGGGCGCCGGGCATCTTCATCCGCACCTCTGCATACCCGTATTTGAAGCGGAATTTGCTGTAGCCGGTGGAAATCGCCCCGGAGGTAAACGAATGTCCCGCATAGGATTCGGCTTTGGCCGTAATGGTCAGACATCCGTTGGCTACTGTAATATTCTCATCACGATTGTATGCATCCCCTTTATAATCCCTCGTCCACGGATGCTGACTGAGCCACTTGGAGGTATCCAAAGATGTCCCGTTAAACTCATCATTGAAAATCAGTTTCCAACTATACCCCGGACCGGGCGGCGGGTCCGCCTGTACCTGAAACTGAACCGTTCCGACAATCATCAAAAAAGCAAGAAGCAGATTTCGCATGACACCTCCTAAGATACTGAATTGTTACGGCCAATAACTGTTGCGTAGCCAACCGAGCACAAAGGCCGCCAAATCATTCATATCAATCATACCATCGAAAACCAGGTCTGACGGGCGAGGGGCCGGAATGATTCGCAAAGGTCCCAAACCGGCTAAGAAGCGGATATGCTCTTCGGTTAACGGAATCGTATAAATGCGAACTTCATCAATCCATCCGGTCCAATTCCGGTCAAAAGGACGGTCTACACGCCCTCCGATCCAGACGAGGTCGGATGTCACATTCACCGGATTCGGGGTCGGACAGGATGCATCCAGCACCCCGTCCACATATAAGGCGATTCGGCTGCCGTCATAGACCGCGGCCAGATGATGCCATTGATTATCGAGAATAGGTGTCGTCCCGTTGGCCTGATATTCCCCGCCGCCAGCGATATTAAAATGAAAAGACATCGCACTGCTGACATTGTTTCGAATCAGCCGCCAGGAACTGATTCCCTTGCTGACCACGGAAGCCCAGGGAAAACTCAGCCCGCCGCTTTTGACCCAGGCAGTAATGCTGCCTCCTTGCTGAAGCGAAATGGAACCGCTGTTCTGACAGGCCAGATAAGAAGTCCCATTCAAATAAACCGCTTGTCCGCTTTTGCCGGCATCAAAGACCGGCGTCCCGCCTGCGACGGCATTGAAGCCGTTTTCGGTCATATCCTGAAACGTTCCCTCCATCGGCCAGTAGGCCAGCAGATTGGCTGTACCGGGATTGGTCGGCGTAATGGTAACGGCATAATCCTCCATCCAGTCGGCCGCCAGCAGGGCCAAATCCTCCAAATCCACCTCGCAGTTGCCCGTAAAATCCTCGGCGGCACCGATGCATTGGAGCGGCATCAGACGGATATTGTCAATACGGACAGTTCCCTGTCCGCCGGCAGAGGAAGCAGACGGATTGCCGATGCCGACAGTCAGTTTCACAATCTGCGTGCGGTCAATCCCCTCAAAGCCGGACAACGGAAAGCCGAGCTCCATCCATATCGCCGTCCGGACAGCATTTGGATCCGAAAGGGTCTGAACAGCCGTACGTCCTTGTCCATCCTCAAGACGAACATAAACCAAATCCGGGGTATTGTCGGCCTTTCCCCTCACCAGAATTGACAGATACGCCGAACCATTCAGGGTAAAATCCTTGGGAGCGGCAAAGACCATCTGAATCTCGGAACGATACGGCGTGCGGTCGTTGCGGTAGGTCATTTGCAGAAATTTATCGCCGAAATTCCCCAATACAATTTCTGAAGCCGTGCCGTTGACCGTCCCGTCGTTCCAGACGGCCTTGAGCTGAGCATCCGTCTGATAGGTTTCAAACAAATCAATTGTCGTCGGGTCTTTTTGAAGAACATATTTTTGAATTTCACTGCCGGCCAGCAAATAAGCCCCAACCCCGAATACATCCGTCGTTGTCGGCGAGGTGGCGGCAGGACCGGCACCGACCGGCTGCACCCAGCCCAAAAGCCCGCTGGGCTGCACCGCCGACTTGAGCGCTTCCCAGCCCGCCTGAGCCGCCGGCCAATAAGTCTGCTCATCCAGAAAACCGTTGTTAATCCCCCAGGCAATTCCGTAGGTGAAGAAGCCCGTTCCGCTGCTTTCCGGATTGTTATACCGTTCCGGACTGAGCAGGTCCGAATGCCAGAAGCCGTCCGGCTGCTGCAGCGTAATCAGTTTGGCAGCCATCTCCTGAAGCAGCGTAATATAACGGGAGCGAAAAGGATCATCGGGCGGCAGATACTGAAGCACGCGAGCCGTGCCGGCCAATACCCAGCCGTTGCCGCGGGACCAAAAGACCTTTTTATCATTGTAGCGGTCGTCAAAATAAGTAATGTCGCGGAAAAACAGATGCTCCTCGACATCATACAGACAGGACTGCGTTTCCCCCCACATCATATGCATCAAATCCGCATACGAAGAGTTGTTCAGAATCCGCCCGAGCCGCACAAAGGCCGGCGGAGCCATAAACAAAGCATCGCACCACCACCAGACATTGCTGCCGGAGGCGACATTGCAGTAAAAATGACGCGGGTCATTGACCATAATGTCCGCCACATACTTAAAATGGGCATAGCGAACGGGGTCCGGCTCATCCAGCAGATACAGTTCCAGATACGTCTGGGCACAGGCGTGATTATCCGCATGGCGGGAATCGGAGGCCATCCGCCAGTTGTACTGCTGGGCCCACTGACGGCTCTTATCCAGATATTTTTCATCTTTCGTGACCTCATAACAGGCCATCATTCCGGCGAACAAAGCCCCGCGTTCCCAGCTGACGGAACTGTTCCAGGTGCTCTGCGTCAGTTGCCAGTCGGCGACTTTCTTCATCCACTCGATATAGGGGTTGGACAACTGGGAGGCGGGCCGAATTTGGGGACCTTCGGCGTAAACAACGGTAAAAAGAAAAACAGCAGGAAACACTCTGTGTGCAATTCTCACGAAGCTCATCAGTTCAAATCACCCCCGAAAGAGAATAAACAATTAGGAAAGAACCGGAGTCCTTCTGACAAAGACGGACTCCGGTTCACAATTTCCTGCAGCACTCTCACAACTGACGGTTAGGGATACAGCCCCTCGGCCAGCCAGTTGCGGGCAAAGGCGGCAAAGTCCGCCAAATCAACCCGACAGTACGATGTGCCGGTGTTGTCGAAGTTATAAGCACTGCCCTCAAACGATGTATTGATACAGGGCTTGATGCCGGTTGTATTATAGTACTCAGCCGCAATCGTATCGGCATCGACCACGTAGTTATACACCCGCAGATTGTCCACCGCACCAGGCAGGAAATTCAGCAGGTTGTCGCGGTTGGATGAGTCACGGCTGGCACCCAGCAAGACGCCGCGCTGCCACGGCAGGAAACGAGCGGATGTGCCGGCTGTTGCAGAAGCCACCTGCTGGCCGTCCACATAAATCCGCAGCGTGCCGCCCTGCGACCAGGTAGCGCCGACCAAATGCCACTGACCGTTGTACATCCCGAATTCCGGACGGTTCGGACGCCCTTCGGCGGTCGCAATTTCCTGATATTCGCCCGCCGGACCTTCGCCGCGGACATTCAGCCGGGCATTCGGCGCTGTATTCAGAGACAGACTGAACCCCGTAGTGGCTCCGTCATTATAGTTCAGATAAACCGTGCCCGCTGCCGTGGGCTTCACCCAGCAGAGAATCGTGCCTTCGTCCAGACCGCCGCCCAGACCATTTGTCAGGGGGCCGGCTTTCGGGTAGGCGTTGGCACCGAAATCCACATACTGACCGGCACCATCCAGCACTACATAGTAGCCGTCAATTCCGTCGACATTGCTGAACGTCGGCAGCAGACTGGGATTGTTAAAGTTCATCCCGACACCGTGATTGCTTTCCACAGCATCATTGAAGTTGTTCTCGAACTGATACTGAGCTACCATCCGCCCGACCTTCAGCCAGACAACATTGCTGTACACATCCGGATTGGTGCCGCCGCCGGAGGCCGTCGCATTGTTCCAAATCCGCACGTAGTAGTAGCCCTGATTCGCTACAGAAGCATTGGCAATGGTCAAATTCGGCGAATCGGTTCCAACCATTGTATCTCCGCCAATCTGATCATCCGCAGAATAATACCACTGGTAATGTTCCGGCGTTGTGGAGACAACACTTACCGTAAAGGCCGGGGAAGCCGTCGCACCGAGCAGGACCGTCTTATTGGTCGGCTGGGTCAGAATCACCGGAATGCTCGGAACCGTCTCAAAACTCCAGGTATAGCCAATCAGATTATTGGGATCCCCGGGAGCATACACGCCGCCCTGACCGTTGTCCAATCCCTCCTCAATCATCCAGAAATACTTCCCGCCGGAATTGAGCTTCGGGCTTGGGGTATATTGCACATCCGTGATAGTGGGACTGGTCTGGTCCACACTGCCGACATAATACAGATTGGGGTCATTCAGATAAACGGTTTGGTCCTTCGAAATATACACATAATGCTTTTTGACGGCCGGGTTGACCGGATAGGTGCCGGTCACATCCACACCGGCCTTCCACGAAAGCACCAAATCCACCTGACCGACGCCGCTGGGCACCCCAACCAGTGTCGCTCCATTAGCCGGCGTCGGGAAATGAGCCCGCTGCTTGGCAACCGGCGGCACCACAAGGGATTCACCCGGCATAATCGCGATATCATCCACAAAAACCTTCAGTTCCGCACTATTGCTTTGGGCTCTCCAGTAAATTCGGTCGAGGGCCTCTGTGGTTGTCACACGAAAGGCAAAGGACGTTTGGGTCCCTACCGACAGAATATCAGCGGCGGTTGCATCCACGATGTCTTCTTTCAGATAGACTTTCAAGGTGTCCGTGGCATTATTAATGACCATCCACACACAATACCACTTATTGGCGCTGATCGACTTCAAGTCTCTCCAGGTACTGCCGTCACGCACCCCCAAGATGCCGTTCGTCCATCGAATTTGAGGACGGAAATATCCCCAATCCGAGCCGCCGACCGGCGGCACATCCACATTCGTCATTCCAATCGACTGGTCCGTATTTCCATTCGTTCGAAACCGCAGAAAGAGCGTTTTGGTTTCCCCTTCAGGAATCGAGGCCTCAGATGAAAGGATACAGTAAGCAGCTGATTGCTGGGTGGGCGCCTGAGAAAGACTCATTACCTTGTTGTCGGCATTGGCCGGGTCCAGCTCGATAACGGCATCGTTATCCGTTGTATTCGCTTTCCAGTTCGTTGTGACATTATCGACGGGCCCAAATTGATAACCTTCGAAATCATCAATTGTGACAGCTGCGCTAAAACCGGCTGCAATACAAAAGAATAAAACCAGCAGAACTTTTCTCATCTTTATTCTCCTTTCTAAACTTTTATAAAATCGATTTTTCCCCGCCTTTCCTATTCGGCTTTTTTTGCGTAGAGTTTCTCTTCTCTCAAAACCATCCAGTTATTTCTATCCGCCGAATTCCCTTTTTTACCTAAAATCACGCTTTTTTTACAAAGTTTCAAAAACAGCCAAAGGCGTTTTTCTTAACTTGTTTTTCAATAAAGATTTACACGTTTTTCTTTGTTCAGAAAAAATAATTGTTGAAAAATGTCCTAAGTTGCGTACTTTATATCTTTGATTGTCTTTAGCCTTGGAAATATGAGGAAATATGCAGCTTAGTGTCAAAGATGTTGCAAACTTGCTCAAGGTAAACGAAAAAACTGTTTACCGGTGGCTGTCTGAAGGAAAACTCCCTGCCTATAAGATAGGAAACCAATATCGGTTCAATCGTGCAGAGCTGCTTGAATGGGTGACTTCTCGGCAATTAAATTTTTCGCCCGAGTTATTTCAGGACACAGAAAGTCGAGATAAAACAGACATTTCACTCGAATCCGCTCTGCGGAGAGGCGGAATCTATTATCGAATTGATGGACAAACAAAAGAAGACGTTCTTCGGAATGTAATTAACTTGATGAAATTGCCGGAGTCTGTGGACCGAGAATATCTTCTTCAGATGATTCTTGCCCGCGAAGCAATGGCGTCAACCGCCATAGGGGATGGAATCGCAATCCCTCACGTTCGTAATCCAATCGTTCTTCATATTGGCGAACCGATCGTTTCCCTTTGTTTTCTCGAATCACCCGTGGATTTTCATGCCCTGGACGGAAAACCCGTCTTTTGCCTGTTTACTTTGGTAAGTCCAACCGTCAAATGCCACCTTTCTCTTTTGTCTCGTCTGGCTTATGTCCTTCGGGACCGAGATTTCAAGACCGTTTTGGAAAATCAAGCCACCCGAGAACGCATCTATACAGAAATTGTCCGGATTGAATCGGGCCTGATGCAGCACTCTGATTTTCAAACACACACAGAAGGAAGAGCCGAATGAGCTTTTTCATTGCCGGTGCAGTCATCATTTTTCTGAGCAGTGTATCCTCCCTTTTCTTTGGCCGAAAAGGCGATTGGGCATCGCGCGTAGGGGGCCTGGGTACGGTAATCGGCTCTGCCATCGCACTCATTCCTCCGCTGCAAGTCCTTTTGAAAGGCGGAGTTTTATCCCTGCAAACAGAATGGTCGATTCCTTTTGGGACCTTCTTCATTCAAATTGACTCGCTCTCCGCATTCTTTCTGCTGCCGATTCTGGTTTTGTGTGCTTTGGCGGCTGTATATGGAATCGACTATTTGAAAGCTTATCAGACTCACCGAAACCTCGGTCCCGTTTGGTTCTTTTTCAACCTTCTCCTTGTATCCATGCTTGTGGTGGTTACGGCCCGAAACAGTCTGCTTTTCCTGATTGCCTGGGAACTCATGACGCTCGCTTCCTTCTTTCTGGTTACCTTTGAGCACCACAGGCCCGCGGTTCGTCAGGCGGGTTTTCTTTACCTGCTTGCGGCCCATATCGGAACGGCTTTTCTGATTATCTTTTTTGTTTTATTGGGCAGCCGTACCGGTTCCGCCGACTTTGCTGCTGTCCCCAAAATCCCCTCGATGGCGGCCGATATTCTGTTTGTCCTGGCGGTAATTGGGTTCGGCATCAAGGCCGGCTTTATGCCGCTTCACATCTGGCTGCCCCATGCTCATCCGGCCGCTCCAAGCCACGTCTCGGCCGTGATGAGCGGTGTGATGATTAAAACAGGCATTTACGGGCTGGTCCGAACCATCTGCCTGCTGCAAACTCCGCCCGCCTGGTGGGGCTGGACGCTGATTATCCTCGGAGCTGTTTCCGGTCTTTTGGGAGCTCTCTTTGCATCGGCTCAGCAGGACCTCAAACGGCTCCTGGCCTATTGCAGCGTAGAAAATATCGGCATCATCGCTCTGGGGCTTGGAACGGGTCTGTTAGGCATCCATCAGAACCATGCAGCCCTGGCCGTGCTCGGAATAGCCGGTGGGCTGCTTCATGTGCTGAACCATGCGTTTTTCAAAGGACTTCTCTTTCTCAGTGCCGGCTCTGTCCTTCACAGCACCGGAACCGGACAGATAGACCGGCTCGGCGGCTTAATGAAGCAGATGCCCTGGACGGCTGCTGCCTTTCTAATTGGGGCGGTTGCGGTTCCAGGCATCCCGCCCCTGAACGGTTTTTTCAGTGAATTCCTCATTTATCTGGGCCTTTTCAAAAAAGGAATAAACAGCGGGCTGGAAACCGTTATTGCCGTGCTGCTGACTGTCGGGGGTCTGGCTCTGATCGGCGGTCTGGCTCTGGCGGCCTTCACCAAGGCATTCGGCATCGTTTTCTTAGGCAGCCCGCGAAGTGCCTCCGCTCAACACGCACATGAAGCCGGTCCTCTGATGAAAACCTCGTTTCTTATTCTGGCCATGCTGTGCCTGCTGCTGGGACTCTTTTCTCCCCGGCTGATTTACGTTCTCCGACCGGTTCTTCTTTCCCTCACCGGCCTGACCAACGAAGCGATTCAAATTGAACTGGTTCAGGCCTCGTCTATCTTGTCCCAAATCGTAAAAGTCGCCGTTCTTTTCGGTCTTCTGGCAGGGGGTCTGTTTCTGGTGCGAATCCGTCTGCTGCGCGGGCGGCGGGTGGAGAGTGCCGTTACCTGGGATTGCGGCTATGCTCAGCCGGATTCAAGGATGCAGTACACCGGAACCTCTTTTACCCAATTTCTGGCCGACTTATTCGGCCGGCTGCTGCCGACCCGCAAAAACATCGCGTCTCCGACAGGATTCTTCCCGAACAGCGGACAATACAGCGAAGAAACAGATGACAGCTGTGAAAAGTACCTTTTCCGACCGGCAGCCAGACAGATTGTACGCCTGTCGGCCAAACTCCAGTGGCTCCAGCACGGTCGGCTTCAGGTTTACATCCTGTATATTGCGTTAGCCCTTTGGATTCTTCTGATATGGAAACTGATGTAGCATGCTGATTCTGGGAAAACTCATCAACCTGCTGCTGTGTTTGGCTGCCGCGCCCCTCCTGGGGGGAATCATCAACCGGACCAAAGCCTTTTTTGCCGGCAGAAAGGGACCTTCCGTTTTTCAGCCGTATTACGATTTGTTCAAGTTGTTCCAAAAAGGGGCCGTGTACAGTCAAACCGCCGGCTGGGTTTTTCGAGCCGGTCCTGTTATCGGGCTGGCCTCTGCGGCGGCCGCCGCTTTGCTGATGCCTCTGGGAGGACTGCCTGCTGTGCTGGCTTTTGAAGGCGATTTGATTGTGTTTGTCTATCTGTTCGCTCTCCTGCGGTTCTTTCTGGTGATCAGCGCCCTGGATACCGGGTCCAGTTTCGAGGGAATGGGTGCTGCCCGGGAAGTTACCTTTTCCGCCCTGGCCGAACCGGCCTTTCTGCTCGGACTGGCTGCGGTCGCCAAATACACAGGACATACCTCGCTTTCACAAATCTTTTCTTCGCTGGACATAACAGACTGGCCCGCTGCAGGGCCCACCCTTGTACTGGTCGGAATCTCCACAGGCATTGTGTTTTTATCGGAAAACTGCCGCATCCCGGTCGATGACCCCAATACACATCTGGAACTGACGATGATTCATGAGGTCATGGTGCTCGACAACGGCGGACCGGATTTCGGAATGATTCTGTACACAGCGGCCCTGAAGCTGTGGCTTCTGGGGGCTGTTCTGGCGGGCATTCTGGTTCCGGTCCACACCGGAAATGTGTGGCTGGATACAACAGCCGCCCTGCTGTTTCTGGCACTG
This sequence comes from Planctomycetota bacterium, assembly GCA_029552545.1. GTDB lineage: Bacteria > Planctomycetota > Phycisphaerae > Sedimentisphaerales > Anaerohalosphaeraceae > JAHDQI01. The sequence continues at coordinate 318,605 of JAKPDO010000019.1, read as the reverse complement.
CTGGCTGTTCTGGTCGGCGTTGTGGAATCCTCTATGGCTCGTCTTCGTCTGCTCCACGTTCCCTCGCTTTTAATCGGCGCCGCCGCTCTTTCCATCGTCGCCCTGATGCTCGTTTGCGGAGGTTTGCTATGAACTCGGCCGTTGACCTGATTCTGATCTTCCTGATTCTTTCGAATCTTGCTCTGCTTGGATTAAGCCGTCTGGGCGCCTGTATCCGGGTAGCCGCCCTTCAGGGGGTCGCACTCGGACTGCTTCCGCTCTTTCTGGTCGAATCAGGGCCGGCGGCGCATCAGCTGTTCTTCTCTGCTCTTCTGATTGGGCTGAAAGGGATTGTTTTTCCCTGGCTTCTGACGGTTGTCCTTCGGGAAATTCAGGTTCAGCGGGAGATTGAGCCGTTTATCGGATACGGCAGTTCCCTGGCGTTCGGCACGGTCTTTTTAATTGTTTCCCTGTGGCTGGGCAGCCGTCTTCCGCTGCCGGCCTCGATGCAGTCCGGTCTGATTGTCCCTTCGGCCTTTTTTACCATTATGTCCGGATTCTTTCTGATTATCGCCCGGAAAAAAGCCCTCACACAGGTGCTCGGCTATCTGGTTCTGGAAAACGGCATTTACGCCTTCGGCGCAGCCCTGTCGGAAAATCAGCCGGTTCTGATTGAATTGGGAATCCTGCTGGACTTGTTTGCGGCGGCCTTTGTGATGGGCATTGCCGTCTTTCATATCAACCGAGAGTTTGAACACATCGATACGGATAAATTATCCGGTCTGAGGACCTGAACGTATGATTTATGCGTTGATTTTCATCCCTGCAGCGGCGGCGGTTTTGTCGCTGATGATTCAAAACGACAGAATACGACGCGCCCTTATCGTTGGGACGGCGGCTGTCCATACGCTGCTGGTGCTGACGGCCTGGCAGACAGGAGCCGCACCCCGCTGCAGCGGATGGCTTGTGCTGGATCAACCCGCGCTTTTGTTCCTGACCATTACGAGCATTCTGTTCTCCGCCTGTTCAATCTACGCCGCCGGCTATCTGGCCGGAGAATCCGGCCGAACCATTCGGGATTTTAAAGAGGGGCTGTTTTTCCGCAATGCTCCGGAGGCCGTCTTTTCCGCTTGTCTTCTTGCTTTTTTAGCCACAATGACTCTCACGGCGCTCAGCCAGCATCTGGCTTTGCTGTGGGTGGCTATGGAAGCCACCACACTGGCCAGCGCTCCGCTGATTTATTTCCATCGACATCACCGGTCGCTGGAAGCGGCCTGGAAATATCTCCTGATCTGCTCCGTCGGCATCGCTTTGGCCCTGCTGGGTACATTCTTTATCGGCATCGCCGTTTCCCATACCTCCGTCGAAGACAAATCACTCGTCCTGAGCAATCTGATTCAGCAGGGAAGCCGCCTGAACCTGACCTGGCTGAAAGCCGCAATGCTGCTGACCCTAGTGGGATATGGGACGAAAATGGGACTGGCTCCGCTGCATACCTGGCTGCCGGACGCTCACAGCGAATCCCCGTCGGTGATTTCCGCCTTGCTTTCCGGGGCTTTGCTGAACTGTGCTTTTCTGGGGATTTTACGGATTGTCCAGGTCTGCCGGGCGGCGGGGTTAGAGGATTTTTACCGGCCGCTGCTGATTTTATTCGGTCTGCTCTCGATGGGATGGGCCGCCGTTTTTATTCTCGGGCAGGGGGATTTCAAACGAATGCTGGCGTATTCGAGCGTCGAACATGTCGGGATTCTGGCATTGGGCATCGGAATCGGAACCGGAGCTGTCTTTGGTTCGATGCTTCACGCTGTCAACCATTCGCTCACCAAAGCCATGCTGTTTTTGGCCGCCGGAAACATCCTCGGTGCCTTTAAAACCAAAACCATTTCGCAGGTCAGCGGGGTTCTGGAGCGTTTGCCTTGGACAGGAATCCTATGGCTTGCCGGCTTTCTGGCAATCACCGGAATGCCCCCATTTGGACTTTTCCTGAGCGAGTTTGCAATCGCAAAAGCCATGATTGAACAGGGCCGGTTCGGCATCGCGGCGGCCTTTCTGGGAGTCCTGACGCTGATTTTTGCGGGCATGGCTTCAGCATTTCTGAAAATGGCTCAGGGGTCTGTCGCCCCGGAAACGGCGGAAATGTCTCATCGCGAGTCGTTTACGCATGTGCTGCCGCCGCTGGCCTTAGGTGTCTTGACGCTGCTGCTCGGACTGTATGTTCCCCCTGCGGTCAACCGCCTGCTTCATGAAGCGGCCGCCGCTTTCGGAGGATTTTGACGATGGCTGCACTGACCTATCCGTGGTTTCACAATAATCAGCCGCTGGAAGCCGCCCAAATACCAGTGGTTTCTTTGGAGGAATTCACCAACGCGGTGCGAAGCGATGTGTTGGACGGAATGCGGATTGCCTCGTTTTTCGCCGCCGCCTCCGGTCCTCATCTGGTGTGCTTGTATGCCGTGATAGCCGATGAGAATACCGGCCGGCTGACCGTTCTGTCCGCTGCGGCACAAGACAGCTATCCGTCGATGACGCCGGACTGCCCGCAGGTACACCTGTTCGAACGGGAAATCGCCGAACAATGGGGCATCGTTCCCCAGGGACATCCCTGGCTCAAACCCGTCCGGTTTCATCCCTGCTATCGAAGCGGAAAGGATGTCTGGAGACAGAAGAAAAACCCGAGCATCCTGCCTTCGGTTATGAACTTTTACCGGCTCGAAGGAGAACAGATTCACGAGGTGGCCGTCGGTCCGGTTCATGCCGGAATCATTGAGCCGGGCCATTTTCGATTCCAATGCCTGGGAGAGCATGTTTTCCATCTGGAAATATCGCTGGGGTATCAGCACCGCGGCATCGAACGCCGTCTCATCGGCGGCCCGAATCCCCGCACCTATGCCCTGATTCAGACAGCAGCCGGAGATACCACCATCGGCCATACCACCGCATACTGTCAGCTGCTTGAATCGATGGCGGATATCCAGGCGCCTCCGCGTGCCCAGGCCATCCGCGGCATTGCCCTCGAACTGGAACGGCTGGCCAATCACACCGGCGACCTCGGAGCGCTGGCCAATGACGTCGGGTATCTGCCGACCGCCTCGTTTTGCGGACGCATCCGCGGCGATTTTCTGAATCTGACCGCTCTGCTGTGCGGCAATCGATTTGGGCGAAATCTTGTTTGCCCCGGCGGCGTGCGGTTTGATTTAACCGACGAGAAAATGGACCAGATGCGCCGCCGCCTTCGTGAACTGAAAAAAGACGTTACGGTTGCCGTGGAACTGCTGTGGAACACCCCATCGGTTCTGGCCCGATTTGAAGAAACAGGCAAGATTGATGAACAGACCTGCCGGCAGCTGGGGCTGGTCGGCGTGGCGGCCCGGGCCTGCGGCATCGAAACGGATGTGCGCTTCCCCGCCGGCGTGTATCAATTCGCTCAAGTGCCTGTATCCACCTGGCATACCGGCGATGTCTTCGCCCGGGCCTATGTCCGCTGGCTTGAGATTCAGCGGTCGCTGGCCTTTCTGCTGGAACTGCTGGAAAACTGTCCCGGCGGCCCCATTCGAACGGAATGGACCGGCGCCGCACCCAACCGCTTCTGCGTGAGTCTGACGGAGGGATGGCGGGGAGAGATTTGCCACGCCGCCGCAACAGACGCCCACGGGCGTCTGGCCTTTTATAAAATCACAGACCCGTCTTTCCATAACTGGACGGGCCTGGCAATGGCCCTGCGCGGCCAGCAGATTTCCGACTTTCCGCTGTGCAACAAAAGTTTCAACCTGTCCTACTGCGGACATGATTTGTAAGAGGATAAACGGATGATTCGTGCACTTCTGGCCCGCCTTCAGCAGAAACACCGAACCGTTGGTTTCCCGAAAACCGAACCGATGCTGCCGCCGGATTTTCTCGGACGCCCGGAACTCTTTCCCCAGCGATGTTCCGCAGACTGCCGGCGGTGTATTGAGGTCTGTCCCACCAGTGCCGTTCAGAAAAAGGACGCTGTGACGCTGGACATGGGCCGATGCCTCTTCTGCGGACGATGTGCGGAGGAATGTCCTTCCGGAGCGATACGGTTCTCGCGGGATTATCGGCTGGCGGCCACGGCGAAGGCAGATCTGCTTTTAAAGGGAGAAGAATACAAACGGGCTGAAACATTGGGAAAAGAGCTGAAACGGCTCTTCGGCCGCTCCCTGAAACTTCGGCAGGTTTCCGCAGGCGGCTGCAACGCCTGCGAGGCCGATACAAATGTGCTGACCACCGTCGTTTTCGACTTGAGCCGCTTCGGCATTCAGTTTGTGGCCTCGCCGCGGCATGCAGACGGCCTGCTGATAACAGGTCCGGTGCCGGAAAATATGAAGCTGGCCCTCGAGAAAACCTATCAGGCCGTACCGGCTCCGAAACTTGTCATTGCCGTCGGCTCCTGCGCAATTTCCGGCGGCCCCTTTGCCGGACATCCCGAAGTGCACAACGGCGCTGACGGAATCGTCCCCGTGGATTTGTATATCCCCGGCTGCCCGCCTCATCCGATTACAATTCTGGACGGGCTGCTTCGGCTGCTGGGCCGGATTGACTAATCCGCACGGCTGGTAAAGGAAGCGCTGCCGGACGTCAGGCCCGACGCCGAAGCCGTCACGGTAATCAGCCCCGGCGTTTCGAGAACCCGAATCAGACCGGTTGCAATCCCCGCCTCGGATTTGACCGCAGCCGGTGAAACCAGCTCCGCCGGACCCGAGACGGACAACGTAACCGTAGTACTCGACGCCGTCGGAACCAGCGTTCCATTGGCATCCAGAATGGAGACATAGACAAACACCAGCTCCGAACCATTGGCCGGCACATCCGTCGTATCAAAAGCCGGCGACAAAGACCGGGCCGTGCCGGGGGTCCGCACCTGATGCTGGGCGACGACTTGTCCATTGATCAATCCCTCAGCCCGCAGGGTGCCCGAACTCCACGTCAGTCCGCTGAACGTAAACGGCGGATGCGGCAGATTCGTGCCCGCATCCGGAGAGCGTTCCTCAATCAGCACATCATTCAGATACAGCCGCACCCGCTGACAATTGCTGTACACCGTCACCGTCGTCGGCGAAGACGACCGCCAGTAGTTGGCGATAAAGACCATCGGCCCACCGCTGACTCCCTCAATCTGCACATCAGGGTCCCGCTGGCTCTTCCAGAAATAGTATGAAAACTTCGGCAGCCGATAGATATCCAGCACGCCGGACGGATACGGCCCGTAATCGATACCCACCCACAGCCCGTCGCCGCACAGGTAGGTCATCCCGAGATTCTGGCTGTAGCCGTCCATATGATTGACGACCTGAGCCAGCATCGCCGTTTCGCCGTAGGCGTATTTATCCCCTACCGAACCTCTCCGCACATCGCTGGCACAGCCGTCGCCGCCGTATTCCCAGTGGCCGTATTCGCTGATAATCAGGGGCTTGGAACCGCTGTAGGTCCGCGCCCCGGCCGTGGGAGTGGCAATAAAAATGTCGTAAATCCAGTCATACATCCAGCCGCTGATATAGGCACCCGGATATTCTGTATGTCCAATATTGACAGCATTGGTCGCATAGGTTGAGTTGAAATCCGTCTCATTGAGCGACAGCTCCCAGGCAATCACCGAAGGCCGATTGCGGTCCCGCCGAATCATATCCCGCATCATCTGATAGGAATGATTGCGGAACGTCGTGCCCCCGATGTACTGAAAGCCCGGAATCGCATTCATCACCAAAATCCCAAGTTCATCGCAGGCATCCATAAACGCCGGGTCCTGCGGATAATGCGCCGTGCGGACATAGTCAAACCCTGCTTCCTTAAGCTTGAGGGCATCGCGCCGCTGCCCGACATTGCCCATCGCATAGCCGACAAACGGATAGTCCTGCAGCCGGTTGGCCCCCCGGAACTTGAACGGCTGACCGTTAATCCGAAATCCGTCGGCCTTGCTGAAGGAAATGCTTCGGATGCCGATTCGCGTCTTTTGCCAGTCCGCCGGACGCTCCCCGTCAAACACTTCTGTATAGAGCGTGTAGAGATACGGACTGTGCGGATGCCACAAATTCGGCTGCTGGACGGTCATTGTCTGTGTAAACGTGAAGGCCGCTCCGGCGGCTATGGTCTGAGAAGAGGAGGCCTGCGCAACAATGCGCTGCTGCTTGTCTGCCAGATACGTTCGAACCGTACAGCTCCGTGCGGCTCCGTAGTCATTTTTCACCTGGGTTTTGACCTGCACCTGGGCCGAGGAGCTGCTCACCGACGGATACGTAACAAAAATCCCGCCGCCGGCCGGCGTATTGGCATACACGGCATCCGTCACAAAAAGCTTATCTATATAATGCAGCCAAACATCTCGATACAGCCCGCCCCAGTTAAACCAGTCCGCATTGCCGATCGGCACATCCGGATTGTCTGTATTGTCCACCTTAACGGCGATGACATTCTCCCCGCCGTAAATCAGATACCCGCTCAGGTCATACAGAAACGGCAGATACCCGCCGTAATGTGTGGCCAGTTTCGTACCGTTAATCCAGACATCCGTAACGGTATTGGCCCCTTCAAATTCGAGGAACACCTTGCCCTCTGCCGCCGCGCTGTCAATCAGAAACCGTTTTCGATACCAGCTGACTCCCTCATAACTGTAGTTCGGCCAGGCCGGACGCAGCGGGTCCGGGCCCGTCTGTCCGCTGATGGGCGGATTGTGCGGCAGACGTACAGACACCCAGCTGCTGTCATCATAAGAAGGAGCAGAGACCGCATCGCCCGAAATCTCCCCCTTATAAAACTTCCAGCCGAGATTAAAGGACACTTTCTGCCGTCGGGTGGAAATGGGAATATAGTACACGTCAGCCGGGTCATCCAGCCATTGAAAGGCAAACACCGCCAAATCCCCCATCCCGACCTGCCCATCGCGGTCCAAATCAAAGCGGGCGTCAAACTCCGCCTGTTCGCTTGCCGTCTGCCAGACACAGGCCATTTGTCCCAGGTCGGCGATACCGATTTTCCCATCGCTGTCAAAATCTGCCGTCAGCGGCCCTGCGCAGACCTCGGTCAGCAGCCAAGCGGCCAGCAGCATCGTCCACCCTGTCTGTTTTCTCATCAGCAACCCCCAAGTGAAAAATCCAAAATTCGAAATCCGAAACACAAAATAATATAAAATTATTGTTCCTGTCGGGAAGAACGGACAAGAAGAATCTCCTCAATTTCCAAGGCATGCGGCTCATTGACGGCCTCCGGAAACAGCCGCGCCCCAAAGGAGACCTGCACGGCCTCCAGCCGGCTCCAGTCAACCAGCCCGCCGCTGCTTCGGTCCGGCTGGTCCCAATAATCCAGCCCTACCGTCGGATAAGGCCGGGGCAGCCAGCTGGCTGTCATCGGCTCCAGTCGGCTCAGCGGGATTTCGTGCTCTTTCCAGTCTCCGGTCAACGGAATCCGCACCCCGCGCACCCAGCCGTCCCGCCCGATGAAAAGCAGTTCCATCTGCCGCGTCCTGGGCAGCCCCGCCCGGACCCGCACCCGAACGGCATCCATCTGATTTAAATCCTCCCGGCGCGGTTCTATCCGCTCATCCAATATCAGACGAAACGACACATCCTGCGGCGCCGGCCGAAACGTCGGCACATCAACCCGCAGCGCTGCACGGTCCGCCGCCATCCCGCGGGTCAACCGCCGCAAAAAAGAAACCCGATGCTCTGAATTGGGGAAAATCAGTCGGTCGCTGTCCGCCGACGCCTCAAACAACCCAAACTCCGACTCCGCCGCAACCACCGGTACCCGCCAAAGACGCGGCGAAGGCCGTACGGCAATCTCCTCCAGTTCAAACCCGTGGGCCAGCCCCTCCGCTCCCGGAAACAGCCACGCCCCAAACGTCAGCCGGGCCGTCTTCAGATTCGCAAGACAGACATCTTTCAGCAGAATTTCCGTGCGGCCTTTTCGTCCGTCCAGCCGCAGCAGGCGTTTGTCCTGCATCCCGTAGCGGTCAATCAGCACAAGCTCCAGCTGGTCGGTCTGCTCGCTCAATGGACGCCCCTTGAACACCAAAATCGCGTCCTCGTAGTATTCCTTTTCAAAAACAGCGGAATCTGCAGAGGGAGTCGGACTCTTCAGCGCAAGGTCAATACTGACGGCTCCGTTGGATTCAAATCCGGCCGTCTGCACGCGAAGCCGACGCCGTCCGCCCTCTTCCGGCAGCGATACGGATGCCTGACGGGCGGACCACTGCTTCAGGTCCGGTGTCTGGGAAGCCGCCGCCGCGTCAAACAGCACCAGCGGTTCCGCTTCGGCCTTTATTGAAGAATTCGGCGGTCCGACAATCCTCGCCGGAAACGTAAGCGTTTGCCCGTCCTGAATCACACTCACCGCGTATTCGATGGTTTGACCCGCTTTGCCCTCTATCGGCGTCTCGTAGTCAAACCGCGAAACCGGCTTCATCGGAATCTTTTCAAACTCCGCCCCCGCCTGTTTTCGCACCCAGCAGACAACCTCCTGCGGCGGCTGCTCCCATACACCTCTGACTCGAACCGCGAACGGTCTGCCCTCCGCAATCTGTCGAGGAGAAAGATGGTGAATCACAACCGGATTTTTCTGCCGGGCGGGTACAACGTATTCGCGGCTGAAATCCTTCGCCATTAAAATCGAGGGGTCTCTCCGCAGACAATACACCCCCGGCTGGATTTCCAGTGTCCCCTGGGCAGCCCTGCCGGCGAGAGAATTACCTTCATTGGCCCCCTCATACATAAACGAGGTTCCTAAATCCGGCACAGCAATTTTCATCCGCCTTGCCCCCCAAACCAGAAAGGCCGCCTGGCGGCCCCGGCTGGGCCGACCGAACGGGTCGCGCAGCCACACGACATCCGGATAGACCTCCAGCCGCCACAATCCTTCGGCCTGCTTTTCCAGAAAATACGCACCGGTTCCTTCATACTCGAGCACCGGCGAGCTGCCGCAGCCGATAATCCGCTCCAGCTGCTCCGGTTTGGGCGGAACGGTCCTGGTTGTATTGGAATAGAAGAATTCCCGCTCCGTAACCAGCTCGCTCAAATCCTCCTCGAAACTGACCCGCACCGGCCCGAAGCGGTTTGATTCCGATGCGGTAAAGCCCCTCGGCAGACGGCGGAAGGCCTCGGCCGCAATCAGCAGACTGACGGCTTTGCCGGGCGTATAGACCAGATTCAGACAATGCGTCTGATACTCCAGATTTCTCGAGGCCAGCGGCAGCGGGTCATAGGTAAACATCGCAGCAAACTGAGCGCCGCCGCTGCGAAATGTGCGGGCTATCGCCGGATACAGATACGAGCCCGCCACATCCGCCGTATCAAATTCGTAAACGACTTTGGGCTTGTTCTTTAAGGCCGGGTCAAACAAAAGCCGATAGGATTCCACCCGCGGCAGAAAATTGCTCCGAAGGGTAAAGCCGCTGACCAGACCTGTCGGGTACCAGCCGAACGCCGCCCCATCGGCCCGGGAATCCCGCACGGCCGGTGCAATCGCCATATCCTGACTGACGTTGAAGACAATCGGCTTGTTCCAGCCGGCGTCCCGAATCGCCTGAATCAAGGCATTGATATACTCCACGGGCTTCTGTCCCGGGTGATGATGCGGCTCATTGACCGGTTCCATCATCACAATCGCCGGTTCGTCTTTGTAGGCACGGCCCGTATAGCGATTGACATGCTGAACAATCTGCGAAAGATACCGCTGCTGAACGGCGATCGCCTCCGGATTGATGCCCAGTTCGCGCTTGGGGAAAAAACGCGGAAATCCCTGGCAGGTGTTCATCTCCTCCGGCTCCGGCCAGACCGGACTGTACAAGGTAATCGGCGTCAGAAGGATAGAAATTCCTCTTTTCTCTGCCTGGGCAATCACAGAATCCAGCAAATCCAGATGCTCATTGTCAATGAGATTGCCCTGCCGGTCGCTGTTTTCCCAGTCTCCCCAGAAACTGAGCCGAAGCCCGTCCAGCCCCAGCCGAGCCAGATGGGCCATATCCGCCTCCACCGTCTTTTTGCGGTCCGCTCCGACATAACCAACAGCCCGGAAACTATACCCGGACGGCAGACAGTAATTCACCCCGAACAGTGCGGCCTCCTGCTGCGTATCCCGGCAGCGCAGCACCCCTTCCGCATCCACAGAAAGATTCCGCTGCGCTTCAGGCCTTCCTGCCTCTTCAGCACCGAATGCCCAGACTGCCGATATCCAAAGCAAAACACTGATTGTTTGAAATCCTTTTGCCATTTTGCCTGATTGTACCATCCGGAATCCTCTCGCTCATCAAAAAAGAAGTCCCCGTCTGCGGCTCAGACAGGGACAATACCGTTCCAAAGAAAACCTTCCCCCATTTCCGAAAAACCACCGTTAAAAATCCGGGTAGCGTTTCATCCATTCCGGCCACTGGCGGCTTTGATTATTATTCCACCGTGTGTTCCATTTCAGCCGCCAGAGCTCTTTCAGACCGACTTTTCGACTCTGTCCATCGACAAACAGCCAGTTGGGGCCGCCGTTGTGCCGGTCCAGACAATACGTGCTCAGCCCGCCGCTGTTGTAGGCATTCTTGCCGGCTTCGACTCCCCGCGACGGCGGCGGCGAATCCGTATCGAGGGCGTTGGCCCCCTCCCACATCCCGCCGCCCATCAGCGGCACGGCGGACGGCACGCGGATTCGGCTGATTTTCCGCCAGTAATAGTCCCGCCAGGCCGGAGCAATGTTGTACGTGCCCGGCACGCCCACATCCAGCGGGTTGTGCGCCCAGCCATTCACCGAATAACTGCCGTACTGGCCGTGTTCTCCCCAATAAGGCACAGGAATGCCGCCATAGCCATACCGGCCCCAGGCCGTTAATTCTCCCGGAACCTGACCGGGCACCGTATCCAGAAACCGCGTGGCCCGCGGACAGAGCCGCAGGTCGTCCGTATTCTGATAATACGACAGCAAATCCGTCATCCACATTTTCCCGCCGTTCCAGCCGATCGGAAGACTCGAGCCATTATCCTGTGCATAGAGGGTATAGAGGATCCCCCACTGCTTCAGATTGGAAAGACAAATCACCCCCTGCGACTGCTCCCGGGCCCTGCGGAGACTGGGCACGAGTACTGACAGCAGAACAGAAATAATCGCAATCACCACGAGCAGTTCAATCAGGGTAAATGCCCGCCCTTTTTGCCGCATACGGTCTTTCATTGTCTTGCCTTTCCTTTCTGTCCGAGTATTCGGTTATAGAGGGAAGGGCCGCTCAATCAGCCCTTCCCCCTTTTCCGATTTCAATCAGGATAAACAGCGGCCTGAAGCCACAGTCGAGCCAGTTCCGCCGCATCCTCCAAATCAATGCGGCTGTCGCCGTTAACATCTGCCGGTTCAATGAGCGGCTGAAGCATCGGACTGGAAGCCGCGCCGCCCTCCTGAGCCAGCCGGAGCACCTCTGCCGGCGAAAGGGCGTAATCATAGACGCGGAAGTCATCAATCCAGCCGTCCACGAAACCGCCGGCGCCGCCCGACCACCGCCATGCCCCGATGGAGAAGAACCCGTTCGTATCATCCACAGCCGGTGAATACGTGCTGAACGCGGGCATTTCAACGACCAATCGGCCGTTCTGATAAATCCGCATAATGCCTGCCGAAGCACTCTTCACAAAGGCATAATGCACCCATTCGTCCTGCGGATGAGACGGATTGCTGTACAGGTCTGTGGACGAATAATATCGGCTGCCGGTCCAGACAAGCGTATCGCCGCCCGCTTCATACTCAAACTTGCCTGTGGCATTCATCCAGTTGCCCAGAACGGCTCCATCCTGTCCGATTTGGAACAGTTCGCTGTCGGCATCGCTCTGGCCGGGGTCTTTCACCCAGAGCGAAATCGTGGATTCGGCCCCCAGCGCCGGCGGTGCAGCATTTGGGTCGCCGATATTGGCCGCCGCCCCAGGCACCTGCACATAGGCACTGTTGTTCAGATACAGACAATTTGAACCGCCGATACCGCTGCCGACCCCGCCCCAGACTGCGTTGGGATCCGCACCCGGTACAATCGTTCCGTGATAGCCGAAGCCCGACAAATCGCTGACGGTTGTACCGGTCCCCTCGTCAAAGGCATACCAGAGCACCGGTCCCCGCGAAGGCGTCTGAGCGGTCACCGAGGCGGCTTCCTTCAGCCAGTTCCCGGCGATTTCGACAAAGTCGTAAATATCCGCTATGCAATCCTGATTAATGTCCGCCGGCGTATAGCCCCGCAGACACATCGGAGTGCTCAGCCGCAGGTTGTTTACCAGAACCGAACCGGCTCCGCCGGGAGTCGGAGACGCTTTCGTCCCGACACCGATGATAATCCGGCTCACGGCCGTCAGGTCCACCCCCTGCGCCGCGAATTCCTGCAAAGCGATGGGCCAGAAATGGAACCACTCATAGCCCGCCTGCTGATTGAGTTCTCGGACATCGCGATACTGAACGGTGCCGCGTTGGGCTCCGCCGTTGGATTCAAGCGTTACATAAATTGAATCGACCATGTTATCGTGGCCCTTGACATCCAGCGTCAGCAGCCCGTTGCCGCCGCGGGTCCAGTCCGTTGAGCATCCGAATAAATCCGCATCCGCCGCCACTTCTGTCAGATACGAACTGCCGGTATGGTCATAGGCAATCTCCATTGCCCCATTGTTCAAAACCGCTCCGCTGCCCCAAACCGCCTGGAGAGCGGCCGTTGAAGCATAGTCAAACAAATCCAAATCCGTAAACGGGCTGATGGTAAACCGCCAGACACCCGCCGCCTTGACGACCCCGCTCGATGTGGTTTCATCCACACGCCAGTAATACGTCTGCCCTTTGACCACCTGTCCGAGCGAAAGGACAAAATTCGGGTCGCCCAGCGGAACCGTCCCCAGAAACTCCGGAGAGGAGGTTGTGGCATTTGCCACCGCCTCCGCGCTGGTTCCCAGATACACATAATGAACGCCGGTCGCCTCCTGGGCCGCCTTCCACCGCAGCGTAGGTCCATAACCGCATCGGGCCGGGTCCTCCCACGGAATCGTGCTGTTGTTGGCCGGAGAAAGCCACTCCGCCTGCGTCGTTCCGGAGTAGCTGAGCGAAATATTATCCCAATAAACGCCTTTGAGCCAATCGGAGCCACGCAGGACCAACGTGGCCTGTCCGGCACCCGGCGGAACGGTAAAATCATGATTATACGCTGTCCACACCGTCGGCACCGGATACTGATTATTTGCGAAAAGGATGAATTCATCATACGCCAGATATGTTCCGTTCGGCTCACGGTAGGTAATTTCGACCGTAGCATCTCCCCAGTTATTCGAGCTGTACCAGCGCGTCACGACAACACAGCTGAAATGGAGAACTGAAATTGAATTCGGTTCAAAAGAAACCGTTTGTCCCAGCTCTACGCCCGGCCATTCCCCCTGGCTCGGATACATCACCGCACAGGGGCTTCCGTCATACGTAAAGGACGTTTCCATACCAAACCAGGCCTGATTCGGGTTGGCAATATACACATACCAGCCGTCCGGCACACCGCCGGTCCAGTTGTTCAGATTCCCGTTGACCAGCAGTTCCACCGCTCCGGCCTGAGCCGCCAGCATCACCGCCAGAACAGCCAGCCCCGTTTGTATTCTTCGCCTCATAACACGCACCTCCCAAAACCTATTTCTCTTTATCCTGCCGGAAAACAGGATTCTGCATTCACAGACTCTCTTCTTCAGATTTGTATATCTGCCCACAAACCACGTTTTTGAAATACCGGCTGCGGTTTTTTGGCACACCGCAGCCGGCTCTTCTCATCGTTCGATTACTTGCGGCGTATCAGCGCAAGTCCGCCCAGTCCGAGCATTACCAGACTGGCCGGCTCAGGCACCACGCTCACATTGTCCACATACAGCGTGCCCCAGCCGCCCATCGCAAACTTCACCTCTGCATAGGCCGCACCCGCCGGTGTCGTGAAGGTCTGGACAAACGAAGTCCACTGACCCGAATTCGGCGGCGTCAGCAGTGTAATCCACTGGTATCCCACATAGCTCCAGCTCGAATCCCAGTACTTCAGATTGATGCCCGCATTGGCCCAATCCGTCGCACTGTAAACCAGACTGAGCACATACTCCGCTCCGGCAGCCACCGCAAAGGACTGCCCCATTTCCTGCCAGGCCCCATCTGTCGCCGACCACATCTTCGCATTCGGGGTTGCGTCATACGTATAAGCGGTCTCAATCGAAATGGACTGGTTGACCGTATCCGGCACCCACGTCCACCAGCCGCTCAAATCACCCGTGTTGAAATCCCCGTTGGTCAGCAGATTCGCCCAAACAGAGCCGCTGAGCATCAGTCCTGCCGCCAGCAAACACATCATTCGTTTCTGCATCGTTCACACCTCCTCAAATCAATTGGTTTTTCTTTCCATCCATTCTCACACACACCACACTTCACACTTTTTATCGGGAGAAATCGGCCCTGAAGCCGTTTTCTTCTTTTTCGTTCAGTTTTCCATCACCAGTTCCAGAACCGGTTCGACAAAGACCACCCAGTCTGCACCAAGACTGTCGCCGCTGTCCAGCACCGCCAGCGTCAGAAACCGCTGCGACGTTTCTAACGGAATCTCGATCGTTTCCGGCTCGGAAAATCTCGAGACGGACCGCTTTTCAAAGACGCGCTGCCCATCTACCAAAACAAAGACATCCGCCAGTGTATTGCCGACCGCTAAACGAGAACTTTCATCCGGCGACAGACCGCAAACGGCCCGAAACATTCGGACCTGACAGCCCGGAATCGCCCGTCGAACCGCTTCCAAATCAATCGTAATCCCGGCATTGCCGTACATGCAAAGGGCCGACCGGCTTCTCGCTGTGGGGCTTTCCTCCCATACAAGCCGGAAATATTCCTCCGGTCTGTTCTGTTCAGCCCGTCCGCAATACACCCCTGCGAATCCCGCCCCGCTGCAGAACAGGGCCTCTTGAAAACGAAGACCTGTTGAAGTAATCATTCCGCCGCCGGAGGACATTCGGCCCGGAACAAACACCCCGTCAATGAACGGATGCTCCGGGGTTCTTGCAAACACCGCCGGCCGACTGTTTTCAAGTCGGGCATCCTGAAGCATCGACGCCCGTCCCGTCTGGGCGCTTAGACCCCACCCCGACCGACCGCCGCCAAAACCCGTCCCGCCGCCGACCGCATCCGCCACATCCAGCCGCTGACCCCGCCAGACGACATTGGCCCTTGAAGAAATCTGCCTCACAAACAAATCCTTCTGGAGACGAATGTCCTGAATCGGCCCGTCTGGTGCCGCCTGCTTGGCTTGTCCCTCCTGGACGAGAATACTCTGACGCGGTCCTCCTTTCGTTCCGCCGACAATCACCGACGCCCGGCCCTTGAGCATATGCACCTGGGCGCTGCCGACCCCGCTGACCTTCACGCCGAACTCCGTGCCCAAATCAATCACTTTCATCGCCGGGGTCGATACCGAAAAACCGGTTGCTGAAACCGGACAGCGTACATAAACCTGCCCATACGAAAGCCCCAGTTCTTCCAGTCCCTTAATCTGAAACCGGGCGGGCCCTTCAATTACGGCCTCCGCTCCGTCCTCATACGTAAGCCGAACATACCCTTCTTTCAGCACGAACGGCCTGCTGCCGGCATACAAAAGCCCCTCCGGTTCCCGTCCGCCTCCTCCTTCACTATCCCAGACGGCCCCGAGCGCATCGGCAATCCGCGCCGCCGGTTCTTCCGCGGCCGCCGGACGCAGTTCCAGCCAGACCAGCAGGAGCACCATCGCCGCCAGAGCAGCTGCCGCAGCGGCCAGTGAAAACCGGCTCTTCTGCTTTCGCACCTGCACAGGGGGCCTCGTTTCAACGGGAATCGGTTTTTCCTCCGGCTCAATTAACACTGCCGGAGCGGTTTTTTCGTATTCTCCCAACGCCGCCAGAAACTGGGTATCCTCGCCCGATTCGCTCTGCATCGCCTCTGCATACAGCGATTGAGCCCGCCACATCAGCGCCGCGGAGTTCATCACCTCTTCCAGGTACTGCTCAGCCGCCGAGGGGTCCGACTGAAGCCGCTTTTCCAGCACCGAAAACCGCTCCGGGGTAATCTCCCCTTCCAGCGCCTCCACAATCAAAAGCCCCAGTTCAAATTCATCGCGGCTGAAGGCCTTCATCTTTCCCCTCCTTCCGCCTGCAGGTGGGCATTGACACAGTGCCGCAGGAAAAGATGAATCCGATTGAACCCTCTGTACAGACTATAAACAGACCGTCCCAACTGCTGAGCAATGTCCTTGATGGCCATCCCCTGTTCATACCGCCGATAGACCAGTGCCCGGTCCGACGGCTCCAGCCGCTTGAGGCACTCTTCCAGCCATTGAACCCGCTGGTCAATCCGGGAAATCTGCCGGCAGGTCTGCTCAAAGAGCATCTCCATCGTCTCGCTGGAGAACTGCACACGGCTCCGCCGCTGCGTCCTGCGGATATTGTTCAATTCATAGCGGGCTATCTGAAGAGCCCAGGCCAGAAAACTGGTTCCCGGCTCAAATTCCCCGAATCGACGGCACATAATCATCACAACCTGCTGGAAAAGGTCCTCTGCATCCGCATAATTGGGCACCATCGCCAAAATAAACCCATAAATCCGCTTCTGATAAATCAAAAGAAGACGGACAAACTCTTCATTCTGCGACGAACCATTTTGTTGCTGAGGCGAAAACTCCATAAAAGACTTTCTGTACCCTTTCTCATAGAGATAACGTACAGCCGGGCTTTATTTTTGCGGTTAAAATTGGAGAGAAGGTATAAAGATATATTCAATCTTTTTTTACTTGTTTATGGTCAAATAAAATGTCTTTCGGCTTGTTCCAGCTGGCCCGACAAAGCCGGTCATTGATTGTCCGGCCGATGCCTTCGTTGGGGACGGCCACAGCAATAATTTCCTCCAGCCCGCAGCGGTCCAGCCGACGCATCGCCGCATACAGATTTCGAGCCGCTTCTTCCAAATTTCCTGATGCCGAAAGAACTTCCGCCGCGGCAAAATCCCCCGCCTCCGACGAAGGCCGAAGCGTCAGCAGTCCAACCCGACGCCCTTTCGGGGGAGGTATCAGCTCCGGCGTCAGAAACAAAGGCGTCCGCGGCGCATAATGATGCTCCAGACGGCCCGGCGCCTGCGGGGTATGCTCCGTAAACCCCACACGCTGCACCGGTCCGATAACTTCTTCAATCTGCTCGGCGGAAATCCCCCCGTACCGCAGCAAGAGAGGCGGCCGCACGGCCAGCGAAAGAATGGTGGACTCCACTCCTACTGAACAGGGTCCTCCATCCAAAAGAAAATCCACCGAATTCCCCAGCTGCTCCCGCACATGTTCGGCACAGGTTGGACTGACATGCCCGAACAAGTTGGCACTCGGAGCCGCCACCGGTACATCCGCCCGGCGCAGCAGGGCCAAAGCCGCCGGATGCGCCGGCATTCGAATCGCCGCCGTAGGCAGCCCGGCCGTCACAATATCCGGCACAATCGGCTCTTTGGGCAGTACCAGTGTCAGCGGTCCGGGCCAGAACCGTTCCGCCAGCAACTCCGCCTCCTTTGGAAAGTCCCGCACCAGCCGCCGGGCCTGTTCAATCGTGCCCACATGGACAATCAGCGGGTCAAAACTCGGACGCCGTTTGACTTCGAAAATCCGCCGAACCGCCTCTTCATTCAGCGCATCGGCCCCCAGTCCATAAACAGTTTCCGTCGGAAAGGCAACCAGCCCGCCCCGGCGAAGACAATCCGCCGCCCGCGCAATCTCCTCCTCATTCGGCAAACACTCCTTCAAGCCGATTCTCCGGAGAATCCACTCGGCCGCTTCTCCAATATGCCGAACAATCGGAGTCCCCGCCGGCACTTCCCGGCAATGCTGCTGTCCATGGCCGGTCAGCACATAAACTCCTTCGGCACCGGCATTTTGAGCCAGTTCAATATCGTGGGGATGATCGCCGATGCAGAACGAACGGCGCAAGTCTATCGAATAATCGTCGGCGGCCTGCTGCAGATAAAACGGTCGCGGTTTGATGCATTGACATCCTTCCTGCCGCTGATGCGGACAGACATAGACCTGCGTGATGACAATCCCCGCCTCCCGCAGTGTTTCCGTCACAAAACGATTGACGCTCTCGACCTCCTCGGCACGGAGAATCTGCTGGGATATCCCCGGCTGATTGGTCACGATAAACAGAACGAAATGCTCCTGCAAAAGCCGAAGCGCCTCGAAGGTTTCGGGATAAAAAACAACCTCGGACGGTTGACGCACATACCCGATGTCTTCAATCAGGGTGCCGTCTCTGTCCAAAAAAACCGCCGGGCGACGTGTTTGACTCATTTCGGATTCCGTGCTGGCTGTCTGACCACTGCGAGCGAGAGGAGTCGAACCCCCACGTCCTTACGGACACAAGGACCTAAACCTTGCGCGTCTGCCAATTCCGCCACGCTCGCCTGTTTATCCTTTCATCCAATCGCTGTCTTCCTCCTCTTCGGGGCCGAATTCTTCCTCCTCCTCCCCGTCAATTTCCCTCCCCAAGGGCTCCAGTTCGGCCTCATCCGCGCGTGCAGGGGTCTTCGGTCCTGTATGCACCTCTTCAATCTGGGCAATCCGCTTTTCGGCATCCTGAAGAATCTTTCGGCAATGGGCAATCAGCCGCATTCCCTTTTCGTACTGCTCCAGACTTTCCTGCAGGGGCACCTGCCCGCCTTCGATTTTTTCGACAATCTGGGAAAGGGCTCGAATCGCCTCTTCAAAACTCAGTTTCGACAGGTCATTTTGATTCCCGTCGGTTGTCTTTTTGGCCATGGGTTACGTCTCCTGCTTTGCCGGGCCGCATTTCTTCCACCCGGCTCGTAAACTGCTGCCTTTGGGCCAGTTCCGTCAAAATGACATCGCCGACATCAACCTCTTCCAGCCGGCGAACGACTTGTCCTGTCCGCATATTGATTGTGATGGTATAACCGCGGCGAAGGACAGCCCGCGGGTCCATCGCTGTCAGTTTATTCTCCGCCGCCGACAATTGCAACCGCTTTTGCTCGAGCACCTTAGACAGCCCCTGACGTGCCGCCGCCTGCATCCGCTCCAGACGAAGACGCTGGCCGGCAATCAGCCGCACCGGTTCCAGACACCGCACGATGTCTTTGGCCTGCTCCAGCCGGCGCCGCAGGTGCTCAAACCGCTCCCGAATCACCCCGGCCAGATGGAGCCCGGCCATATCGACCCGCTGCCAGGCCCGTTCAACCATTCCCTGCGGTTCCCGGAAGACCCAGCTGGCCAGAATCGTCCGCAGTTGCTCCCGGGCCGTCCGATACGCCGAATGCATCGAATGCACCAGCCGACGCTGAACCATCCCCAGCTGTTTAAGGACTTCGTGCCGGTCCGGTACGGCAAGCACCCCTGCTTTGGTTGGTGTCGAAGCCCGGGCGTCTGCCACCAGGTCGGCAATCGTTGTATCAATCTCATGACCGACTGCACTGATAATCGGAATTTTCGAGCGGAAAATCGCCCGGGCCAAAACCTCTTCATTAAAGGCCCACAAATCCTCCATCGAACCCCCGCCGCGTCCGACAATCAGCAAATCCAGCTGCAGCTGCTTATTATTGCGATTTATCCAATCCAGTTTCCGGGCAATTTCCTCCGCCGCCCCTTCTCCCTGAACCGGCACATCAAACAAAAACAGCCGAACAATCGGCCAGCGATGCCAAATACTGTCAGCTATGTCATGAACAGCCGCCCCGCTTTTGCTGGTGACAATCCCTATCCGTTGCGGAAATTGGGGAATCGGCTTTTTGTACCGCTCCTCAAAAAGACCTTCCGCCTTGAGTTTTTCATACATCTGCTGAAAGGCAATCTGCAAGGCCCCAATCCCTGCCGGCTGCAAGTCTTCGGCGTAAAACTGATATTTGCCTTGTGTAGAATAGACCTCGACATGACCGGTCGCCAATATCTCCATTCCATTTTCCGGCTGAAATTTTAATTTCTGGTACTGTCTGGACCACAATACACAGGAAATCTGAGATTCTGTATCTTTTAATATAAAATAACAGTGCCCGCTTTGATGTCGTTTCCAGTCGCTTATTTCCCCTTTGAGGATAAAACGCGAAGGCAAATGCCTGCGGATGGCTTCATTGACCATCGCATTTACCTGGGAAACGGACAAAATGAGTAATTTATCTCGAGCCATAATCAATCTATTGTATCCGATGTCGGATTTTGAACAATCTCTATCTCTGAACTACTTGTGCTACCCGAATGTTAAAATGGGAAAAATCTGAAATCTTTTTCAAATTATTTTAGAGAATCTTCTGTTTTTTCTATCAATGAACCCATTGTCAGAAACGACTTATCTACAGAAGGTCCACGCCTACCAAGCGCATGTGCCAAACCTTCACAAGGCCGAAACAATCACCACGATTGTTTCGGTTTTTTATTTCTCTTTTATTCACTTGTTCAAATTCCAAACGAAATCTTCCGCTCCTGCCCTCAAACCTCTGTTCTAAAAACCCGGCTTTTTAGGCCAAAAACTCGATTATTCCATCAAAAAATGCGTCTGTCGATTTGCTGGCACATTCCTTGCACATCCTCCACTCGACTGATAGTGCCTTTATGGAGAATCTTCAATGATTCAGGACAATACGATACTGAACCTTCTGGAAGCAGGGATGCGGGCGGAAGGCATTCGCCAGCAGGCCATTGCTCACAATATCGCCAACATCAATACACCCGGTTTTCGCCGTTCCGACATCAAGTTTGAAGAGATCCTCCAGGAAGCCCTGAAAAAAAATGAATCCATCGACCCCGATTCGCTGAAACCGGAGATTTATCAGCCGCAGAATACTCCTCTGAATGAGTTCGATAACGATGTGTCTTTGGACAGTGAAGTCGGAGAAATGGTCAAAAATACCATCAAGCACAGGACTTATATGCTGATTTTGAAGAAAAAATACCAGCAGATGGATGCCGCCATAAAAGTATCCGGCTGATTCGAAAGGATTGAGAAATGAAAGTGGAGCACACCAACCTGTTCAATCCAATCGACATCGCCACATCGGGGCTGCGGGCTTACAATAAGCAGATGGAGGTCATCGGCTCCAACCTGGCGAATATTCAAACCACGGATGCAGGCAACGGCCAGCCCTACCGCCGGCTTGTTGCAGAATTTAAAACAAAAGAAGAAGACAGTCTGGCTGGTGTTGAACTGAGTGATATTGTCCAGGACCAAAGTGCCTTTCAGCGGGTCCTGATGCCCGGCCATCCGCAGGCAGACAAAGACGGCTATGTGTTGATGCCCAATATCAACTGGCCTACGGAAATGGTGAATCTGAACCTGGCCAGCCGGGCCTATCAGGCCAACGCCGCCGTTCTCCGGCGCTACCAGAGAATGGTCGAATCGAGTCTGGAACTGTTACGATAAGAAAGGGATGCGCATGAGTGTGCAATTCAACCCAAAAATCCATTACCCCAACACGACGGCTCCCGCCGTATCGAATCTCCCATCCGTTCAGCAGGAGAAAACACCGTCTTTCACAGACAAGATTCTTGAGTCGCTGAACAAGGTCAACGATCAGCAGAACCAGGCCAATCTGTCCATTCTTGACCTGATGACCGGCAAACAGCAGGACATCAACACCGTTGTAGCGGAGGTCGCCAAGGCGGATATGAGTTTCAAACTCCTGGTCGGAGTACGCAACAAACTGGTCGAAGCCTACAAAGAAACCATGCGGATGCAGGTTTAGTTCTTTCCGGGGAAGACCTTCAGGGATAACGGAGCGGTATGGGGTTCTTGGATAAAATCAATGCAGTCTGGCAAAAAGTCGGCTTGGTCCAGCGCGCCCTTCTGGCTGCCCTGGTCCTGACGTGCATTCTGACGGCCGTGCTGCTGACCCGCTGGGCCACTCGGCCTGAAATGCGGCTGCTGTTCGGCAATCTCTCTCTGGAACAGGCCTCCAAAATCGCCGACAAAATCAGCGAACAGAATATTCCCTACGAAATCCGCGGCGGCGGCAGCAGCATCTTTGTCCCC
The DNA here is from genome assembly GCA_029552545.1 of Planctomycetota bacterium. Taxonomy (GTDB): domain Bacteria; phylum Planctomycetota; class Phycisphaerae; order Sedimentisphaerales; family Anaerohalosphaeraceae; genus JAHDQI01. The sequence goes on along the minus strand of JAKPDO010000019.1, from coordinate 296,637 downwards.
GCCGACAAAGTCCACGAGCTGCGGGCTCTGGCCGCCCGCGAAGGACTGCTCCCCAAAAGCGGCGAACCCGGCTACGAAATCTTTGACAACGAAAAACTCGGCGTCAGCCCTCTGGTTCAGAAGATGAACTACAACCGAGCCCTGCAGGGGGAGCTGGCCCGCACTATTCAGGTCTTTGACGGAGTTCAATACGCACGGGTTCATATTGTTCGGCCTGAACAAACCCTCTTTACCGGCGGCGAGCAAAAAGCAACCGCTTCCGTGATGCTCCAGCTCAAGCCCGGATGGCAAATCAGTCAATCTACAGTCGCCGCCATCGCCAATCTGGTTGCCGGCGCCGTTGAAGGACTTACACCGGATCAGGTGACCGTCGCTGACAGCCAGGGGCATATTCTTTCCCAAGCCGGCAAACTGGACAGCCATGCCGCCGGAGCCAATACCTATCTGGAGTACCAGAACGCTGTGGAAACGGAGATGGCAAACCGTCTCCAGCAGGCCCTTGAACGCGTGCTCGGCCCGAATCGCTCCACCGTGATGGTCAAGGCCGCCATTGATATGAACAGCGAATCCATCGTCCGCAAAACCTACGAAAAAGGAATCCCCGTCGAGGAAACCATCGACGAAACATCCACCATCAAACAGTCCGCTGACAGCTCCTCCGAAGAAGGAAGCAAAACTCCCTCCTCCACGGAAAAGAAGGGAACAACAACAACCCAATACCAGCTGCCGGAAACCGTCACTACCCAAACAAAAATTCCGGGGCGAGTGACGGCCTGGTCGGTTTCCGTGATTGTGGATCTTTCCAAACCCTCGACGGAAAATCCGGCGGCAGGCACGGAGCAAAACCAGCAAACCGCTTCGCCGGGAAATGAAAACAGTCTGCTGATGTCTGTGGAGGATGTCAAAGAGATTATCCGCACCGCAATCGGTCCGGACCTTCTGAGCGAACAAAACCTTACTGTAAAACATGTGCCGTTTTACCGCCCTCCGGCGGAACCCATACAGACGGGTCCCAACTGGGAGGGCCTGATTGAAATCGCGCGTCAATTGTCCATGGGGATTCTGGCTGTCAGCGCCCTGCTGGTGCTGCGGATTTTCACCCGCGCCACGGCCAAAGCCGCCGCCCAGCCGGCAGCAACCTCAGAAATGATGCTCGGCGGAGCTTCTTCGATGCCGATGCTGCCGGCCGGACTGGATTCACCGGCGGCCATGCGGCGAATGATTGCCGCACAGCTTCAGCAGAATCCTGAACAGGTACGCACGCTCTTCAGCAGTTGGCTTGCGGAGGAACAGTAATCCATGCGTCTGAAGGGGATTCAGAAAGCGGCTTTGCTTCTGACCAGTTTGGATGCGGCTACGGCCAAAGAACTGCTGAAGGGCCAGCCCCAGGAGGTGATTCAGAAAATCGCTATGGAGCTGTCCCAACTCGATGCCCAGGGCAAGCAAAACAGCGAACAGGCCTACCAGGTAGCCCGTGAATTCTGCGGACATCTTCAGCAGGCCCAGACAGGCACCCTGCATATCAAAAGCTTCGTCAATTCCCTCATTCACGGTGCAGCCGGCAAAGAAAAAGCCGCCGAACTTCAGGCCCGAATGCAGCAGGCCGTCCGGGAAAAAGACCCATTCCTGGTCATCGCTTCCGCATCGCCGGCGCACATCGCCGCCGCTCTCGAAAACGAGCCGCCTCAGGCCGTTGCCTTAGTCCTGTCGGCGCTGCCGCCGAAAGTCAGCACCGAAGTCCTCAACCGGCTTCAGCCCGAGAAAAGCCAGCAGGTCATCTGGCGAATGACGCAAGCCATCGAAGTATCCCCCAAAACCCTGCGGCGCATCGGTGAAATCCTCTGCAAGCGAATTATGGACCTGAACCGAGAGGAATCACCGATTGTCAAAGAAACGGTTCCAAAAGAAATGCTGCGCAAGGTGGCTCTGGTTCTCAGCGGACTGGACAAGGAAAAACGAGACGCCCTTTTAAAAGAAATTGAAGCCCGCGACAAGGAGACCGCCAAAACCGTCAAAGCCCTGATGGTAACCTGGGAGGATATTGTCAAAATCGAAGACCGCTCTCTGCAGCAGGTTCTGCGGAATGTAGAGCCGACCGTTCTGGCCAAAGCCCTGCACGGAGCCGATCCGGCCATTGTCGCCAAAATCCGCTCCAATATTTCCGAACGTGCCTCGCAGATGGTTGACGAAGAAATCTCCCTGATGGGCGAACCGCGAAAGAAAGATGTTTTGGCGGCCCGTGAAGAAGTCGTCAAGCCGCTGCGGGAAGCCAATGAGACGGAAGAACTGCTCTTTATCGAGGAGGAAGGATGAAAACGACGGTTGTCCATCTGCCCTCCGGGGCACCGATTTCGTCCGCCGCCCCTGTGGCTCGTCCGACGCGTCCGGAACCGCAGGCCGTACGGCCTGCACCGACCCCGCCGAATCGGCAGATTCAGCAGGCCCTGGCCGCCCTCCAAAAGGCCGCCGAACAGATGCAGGAAACCGCCCAGCGGCTTTTTGCCTCTCATCGCGAGCAGCTGATTCGGCTCAGTATTGAAATTGCCGCCAAAATTCTGGCCAAAGATATTCAGGAACACAACTATCAAATTGAGTCCATTCTTCAGCAGGCCCTGGAAGGAATCGGTCAGGACCGTCCGATGACGGTCCGGCTCAACCCGCAGGACCTGCAGACGATTCAGCAAACCGCAGAAAAAACCAATGAAGCACCCTCCGCCCTGATTCGGTGGATTCCCGATCCGACCGTGAAACCGGCGGAATGTGTGATTGAAACCGAAGAGGGAATCATTGAATGGATCATCGAGGAACATTTGAAACGAATCTCTGAGGCCTTAACTGCCGGGATAAGAGTTCATGACGAAAACGGAAACGAAAACCTGCTGCATTGATTTTCAGCCGCTTCTGGAGACCGTGCGGAATCTGCACCTGGCGGAACCCAAGGGTGTCATTGTCCGCGTCTCGGGCCTGATTCTCGAAAGCAGCGGCCCGGCGGTCGGTCTGGGAAAACTGTGTCAAATCCGAATGCGGTGCGGACGGACCATCGAAGCCGAAGTGGTGGGGTTTCACGGCGGTCACGTGATTCTGCTTCCTCTGGATACCATCGACGGTGTGGCACCGGGGGATGTGGTCAGCGCCCTGGACAAACCGCGAATGCTTCCAGTCAGCCGCGCCCTTCAGGGACGCGTGCTGGACGGTCTGGGCAGACCCATTGACCACAAGGGCCCGATACCGGTTGAAGAACTTCGTCCCCTTCAAAGCACAAGTCCCGACCCGCTTCGGCGGAAAATGATTGATCAGCCGCTGCCGCTGGGCATCCGGGCGATTGACGGACTTCTGACCTGCGGAAAGGGACAGCGCATCGGCGTCTTCGCCGGCAGCGGCGTCGGCAAAAGCGTCCTGCTGGGTGAAATTGCCAACGGCAGCGCCGCCGACATCAACGTTGTGGCTCTGGTCGGTGAACGCGGGCGTGAAGTGCGCGAATTCATTGAAAAAGACCTCGGACCGGAGGGGCTGGCTCGAAGCGTGGTAGTAGTTGCCACGTCCGATTCCGCTCCCATTCAGCGGGTCAAGGCCGCTTTTACAGCCGTAACCATTGCCGAATATTTCCGCGATTTGGGCAGCCATGTGCTCTTTATGATGGACTCCTTAACCCGGTTTGCACAGGCCCAGAGGGAAATCGGTCTGGCCGCCGGAGAACCGCCGGCAACGAAAGGATACTGCCCGAGCGTTTTTTCGATGCTGCCTCGACTTATCGAACGTCTGGGCTGCTGTCCGCACGGAAGCATCACGGGCATTCTGACGGTTCTGGCCGAAGGCGATGACCTGAATGACCCGGTGGCTGACAGCGCCCGTTCTCTTCTGGACGGGCATATTGTCTTAAGCCGCAAACTGGCGGACCGCGGACACTATCCGGCCGTGGACATTCTTCAGAGCATCAGCCGGCTGATGCCGGCCGTCGCTTCTGAAACCCACAAAAAGGCCGCTTTGAAACTTCGGGAAATCTACGCAACCTATACGGACGCTGAAGACCTGATTCAAATCGGCGCCTTTGCACCCGGCAGCAATCGGCGGATTGACGGCTCGATCTCGCTGATTGACCGAATCCGTGATTTCCTGATTCAGCCCGTCCGCCAGCGGGCTTCCTTTGAACAGACTGTACAGCAGATGAAAGAAATCGCCGACGCATGGGAACGGCTACTTTCTGACGGAAACGGCGGCGCTGCGGAAAAACCGAGCCCGAAACCCAAAGCCCGGCTGAACCCGGCCTCTCAGGGGAATTCTAAATGAAAAAGTTTGTCTGGAAACTCCAACAGCTTCTGACCATCAAGGAAAAACAGGAAAACGCCCTGCGAAGCGAGATTGTCGCTTTGACGGAACAGTCAATGGTGCTGCGGGGGCGGATGATGGCCCTTCAGATGAGTCTGCGGGCTCATCAGCGTCAAATCCAGTCTCTTCCGGAAGACCAGCGCATCGCGGCACAGGCCCTCTATCTTCGGCATGCACCCGTGGTGGATTCCGCTCTGCGGCAGCTGGCCGAACAGAGACGGGCTCTGGAACAGCGCCGGCGTCAAAAATTGGATGATTATTTGCAGGTACAGAAATTCCGCAAGGGTCTGGAACGGCTTCGGGAAAAAGCCCGACGGCAGTACGAATACGAGTTGAATCTGGAAGAACAGAAACAATTGGATGATTATACGCATACAAACTGGAACCGTCCGACGGCGGCTTCTGCTTAAACCCAGCCCGCTTTCGGACAGGAGAAGAAACATATGAAAAAATTTCATTTGCTGATTTTGATTGCGACCGGCCTGCTGTGCTTTGCAGCGGCATTCGGCGTCAGCTGGCATCTGAAAAAGAAACGGGCAGCCGCCGTGCCGCCGCCCTCAGCCCCTGCCGCCGACAATTCCGCCGCCGCCCCGAAAGCAGGTCCTTCCTATCTTCTGGCGGCTTCGGACGACAATACACCGGGGCTATCTGAACGGCAGCTGCAGAACCTGATCGAGGACATCCGGGCACGGATGCAGGAATACCGCACCAAAGAAAAACAGCTGGCCCAGGAGGAACAGCGGATTCAGATGACCCAACAAACCCTGCAGGAGGAAATTGACCGGCTCAATCAGCTGCGGGCCAAACTGGCTGTATTGGCTCAGGAAGTCGAACAAAAACAGCAGGAACTGCAGAAGAGTGTTCTCCAGATTGAAGCCCTCGAGCAGGCCAATTTCCAGCGGCTGGCCGCCACCTATGACAAAATGGATACCACCCAGGCCGCCCGAATTCTGGCGGCGATGGCGGCCGGACCTCAGGCGTCTGACGCCATCAAAATCCTGTATTATATGTCGGAACGCACAACCGCCAAAGTGCTGGGGGAAATCGGGACCGCCCAGCCCGAACTGGCTTCGATGATCAACTTGAAACTCAAACGCATTCAGGAAATACGCTGAACAAGTATGGATATTGCAACAATTATAGGTTTGGTTCTCGGCTTTACAGTGATTTTTGTGTCTGTCGCCATGGGCGGCGGAGTCATGGCCTTTATTGACATTCCCTCCGTCTGCATCGTGGTCGGCGGGATGCTCTGCGCCACCATGATTCACTTTTCTCTGCCGCAGTTTTTGGGGATTTTCTCCGTCATCAAAAAAGCCATCCTGGTCAAAGTGCCGTCTCCCAACGAACTGATTCAGCAGATGGTCAATTACGCCGCTATCAGCCGCCGGGACGGCGCTCTGGCTCTCGAAGAACATATCCGAAAAACGGATAACCCGTTCTTGGCCAAGGGTCTCCAGATGCTTGTGGACGGCCAGGATGAGGAAAAAATGCGGGAGCTGCTGTCGCTGGAAATCGAGTCGCTTCAGGAGCGGCACGCCCGCGGGAAAAAGATTCTCGAGTTTATGGGGGCCTCCGCTCCGGCATTCGGAATGCTCGGAACGCTGATTGGGTTGGTCCAGATGCTCCGCAACCTGACCTCGCCGGACCAAATCGGAGCCGGAATGGCCGTCGCCCTGATCACGACCTTCTATGGAGCCATTCTGGCCAATCTCATTTTTATCCCGCTGGCCGGAAAACTGGGGCTGTATTCCCAGGCGGAAATCACCGCGATGCAGATGATTCTGGAGGGCATCTGCACCATCAGCCGGGGCGAAAATCCCACCATCGTTCGGGAAAAAATGCAGGCGTTTCTGGCTCCAAATCATCGTGAGGAAATCAAAGCCAACATTTAATCTATGGCCGGGTTCAAAAAAAAAGAAGAAGAACAGCAAGGTGCTCCGGAATGGCTGGTCACGTTCAGTGACTGTATGACGCTGCTGCTGACTTTTTTTGTATTGCTCATCAGTTTTGCCACATTTGAAAAAGAAACCTTCGAGTCGCTGGCCCAGTCCTTTGCCCAGTCCCTGCTCTCGATCGGCTGGAGCCGAATCAGCGACCGGGAATCCTTCCAAAAAAAACAGGAATCAAACGACCAGGTCCAGCAAACCAAAGGAACGGAAACCCGAACCAACATCACCCGGCTGACCAGCAATTTTATGAAGGAAAAAAAACCGCTGGATTTCCGAAATCTGAAGGTTTTTACAATCCCCTCAGAACAGTTCTTCTGGGGACAGGGTACCGCTATTTCTCAGCCCGGACGGGAAGTCCTGGAAGCCCTGGCTAAGTTTCTGGGCTCTGTGACGGGCCGGATAGTCATCGCCGAAGCGGGACCGGAGGAGAAAACCGAACTTTCTCTGGCCCGCTGCCTGGCTGTTCTCGAATACCTGACTCAGGAAGGGGGGCTGCCCCTGGAGCGGTTCAGCATCTCACCCGCTACCACCTTACGGACGCCGCCCCAGAACCGCCAACTGGAAATTACGCTGCTGGAACGGAGCATCTACGAATGAGCATCAAGAAACCGCAGGAAAGCCCTGCCGGAGCACCGGCCTGGATTGTCACCTATTCGGATATGGTCACACTTCTGCTGACCTTTTTTGTCATGCTGATCAGCATGGCTGATACTCGTGTCGATAAACACAAATTTATGGCCGGCAGCAATTCCGTTCGCAAGGCACTGGCGGATTTCGGACTGAGCGGTTTTTTAATTGAAAGGAAGAGCGGCCTTGAATTTGAACATCCCAAGCCGGCCTACAATATTGACGAAGGAAAGGATGAAGAAAAAGACCGTTCGCTCGATGCCCGCATGGAAATGCTGCGGCGGGTTTTGTTCCAAATCGAAACAAAGATGAAAATCTCTCCCTCGCAAATTGACGGTATTTCCAAAACCTTCCTTCCAATGAAAATCCAATTTGCCCCCAAGTCCGCCGTACTGGATGAAAAGGCCCAAAAAGAGCTTCAGTTGGCCTGGAACCAAATCTGCATCACTACAACCGGCCATGAAGCTATGGTGTATATCCTCGGCTTAGCCGGTGAGGAAAACACCCCATCCGGTCAAATGATTTTGTCAGCCCGCCGGGCCAAAGCCGTAAAAGACTATCTGGAAACTCTGAATACGGCCGACAAAAAACTGCCTATTTTCTGCTGGGGCGCCGGCAGCGGCGGCGAATGGACCAGTCGAAACGGCCTGACAACCCAACAAACCCAAATTCTGATTACCCTGATTATTGAAAAATAACCCGTAAAGCCATTGTACAATAGATGTTCGTTTTCCTGACGCCGGACTTCGGCAATCCCCTGAAGCCGGTGAAAAACGATATTTTGCCTAACCGGCACACCTTTTGCATACTCCCTCTCTACAGGCACAATTTCTGTCCTGCAGGAGACGGCTGAATGCTGAAAAAAAGACTGATATGGCTCGGATTGATTCTGGTTTTTTGCCTGGTTGGACAATGGGTTTTATCGGCTTCTCAACCTGCCGAGCCCAATCTGCCCCAAACTGCTCAACCAGTCTGGCTGGAGCAAAAACCCTCTTCCCAATCCCAAAATCTGGACAATCTGCATCAAAATCTCGTTCGGCAGCTTTTGATTATGATTCTTATCGTCGCCATTTTCGGGAGCGGATTATGGTGGTTTGTCCGCAAATACAGCAAAGGACTTCTGGTCGGCAAAGGCAGATTGATCACCGTGGTTGAAACGGTTCCGCTTGGGCCGCGCAAGATGCTCCATCTTGTGGAAGTCGGCCGGAAAAAACTGCTGCTCAGCAGTACGCCGGACAGTATCCGCTTTCTTGCCGAGCTGACGGAAACCTCCCTCCCGACCTCCCCTCAAAAGGAGCCGTCTTTATGAGAAAGAGCTGCCTTCCGGCTGTTCTTGTTCTGGCGGGTTGGCTCCAATCGGCTTGCCCGGCGCAAAGCCCTGCCCCCGAGCCGGCTGCTCCGGCCGGACAAACAACCATGCCCACCATCGAAGACCTTCTCAAAATGATTGACAAGGCCTCGACCGACCCGCAGCAGCAGACCCCGACTCCCTGGAGCGGGCCGATTCGGCTGGTTTTTCTCTTCACCCTGCTGGCTCTGCTGCCCAGCATTTTGGCCATGATGACCTCCTTTACCCGTATTGCCATCGTGCTCGGTTTTGTCCGGCGGGCCTTAGGGACTCAAACCATTCCTCCCAATACCGCCCTGCTCGGTCTGGCCCTCTTTCTGACCCTTTTTACAATGGCTCCAACCTTTTCAAAAATCCATCAGGAAGCGATTCTGCCCTATTTGAATAACCAAATGGAACTCCAGCAGAGCACGGAAATCGCCAGTGCCGCTCTGAAGGATTTTATGCTTCGCCAAACTCGGACCTCCGACCTGGCTGTCTTTGTCAATATGGCCCGAATCACCCCGCCGGCCCAGGCATCGGATTTGCCCCTGCACATTGTCACGCCGGCCTTTGTCATCAGCGAATTTCGAACCGCCTTCGAAATCGGCTGCCTGATGTTCATCCCGTTCCTCCTGCTGGACCTGGTAATTTCGAGTATTCTGCTCAGTGCCGGGATGATGATGCTGCCGCCGGTCATGATTTCACTGCCTTTCAAACTCATTCTGTTTATCCTCGTGGACGGCTGGGGGATTCTGGCTCAGGGATTGAGTTTAAGCTTCAAATAAAGGATTGAACCTATGACGGCTGATTACATTCTTTATCTGGGACGCCACACAATGGAAACCGCCCTGCTCGTCTCGGCGCCGATTCTCATCGTCTGCGCCGGACTGGGCGTTCTCATCTCGCTGTTCCAAACGGTCACCTCCATCCGGGATATGACTCTGGCCACGGCTCCCAAAATCATCGGCGTGGGCGTCACCACACTGTTCTTCGGCCACTGGATGCTTCAAATTCTCATTAAGTTCACCTACGAAATTTTTGCGCAAATCCAGACCTATGGACAGTAAAGTATGGACCTGTTCGGCGGGAGACTCTTCGGTTTTTTCCTGATTCTGACTCGGCTGGGGGCCTTCTTCGCCGCAGCCCCCATCTTCAGCTGGGATGTGCTTTCTGTTCAGCTGAAAATCGCTGCGGCTGTTTTGCTGAGTCTTTTTTTCACTGTTTTAACCCCTCCGCCGCTCCTGAATAACCCCGCCCCGATTGAAATGGTGCTGCTGCTCGGACAAGAAGTCCTTTACGGACTGGCCATGGGGATTGCGGCCTACTGTCTCTTCAGCGTTATTCATATGGCCGGTCAGTACATCGAACAGGAAATGGGCTTGAGCATCGCCCAGGTCTTTGACCCCTTCAGCGGCGAAGAAGGGCACCCGCTCGGGCTGCTGCTGGAGATTCTTTTCATTCTCCTTTTATTCAGCACCAACAGTCACTTTCTCCTTCTGGAGATTCTTTCCCGCAGTCTTGAACGTTTTCCGCCGACAAGTCCCCCCCATATAGGGGCTCTTATGGAAAGCATTCTGCGCTCCGGCTCCGCCATGTTCCTTCTGGCCCTTCAGCTGGCTGCGCCGATTCTGGCGGCCTTTATGCTGCTGCTGGTTGTTCTGGCCTTTATGGCCCGAATTGCCCCGGAATCCAATGTGCTGTTTCTCAGTTTCCCGCTGCGAATCGGAATGGGACTGCTGATTATCGGTTTCTTCATCCCGTATCTGAATGAATATATCCAACAGTTCGCCCAATGGCTCAATCGGCTGCTGCCGCTTTAACTTTCTATGGCTGAAGCCAACAAAACAGAACACCCAACCCCGCGACGCCTCGAAAAGGCGCGTCAGGAGGGTCATATCCCTCAAAGCCAGGAGATGCTCGCTGCCATCTCCCTGATTGTGCTGACTCTGATGACCGCCCTGTGCGCCCCCTGGTTTGTTCAGTGGTCCAAACAGCAAATGCTCTCGGGACTTTCCTGTCAGCCGCTCTGGCTGGATAACCCTCAATCCTTTCTGAAATATGCGAATTCCCTGATTCTGGAAATCATGAAAATAACAGCCCCCTTTCTGCTCGCTCTGACAGTGGCGGGAGTCGGCGGATGCATTCTGGTCAGCGGATATAACTTCGCCCCCAAGGCCCTCGCCTGGAAACCGGAAAATCTCAATCCGATGCGGGGTCTGATGTCGCTGTTCTCTCCGGAATCCCTTGTGCGGCTGGGGCTGTCCACGCTGAAAATCCTCTTTCTGGCGGTCATTGTATGGCTTTACCTGCACAACAAACTTCAATCCCTGACCACGTTTCAGTGGTTGCCTCCCGACCAGATACTGGCCTCGATAGGACGTTTGGTTTTCGGGGTTGTTATCCGGATTTGCGCAGGCCTGCTGATTCTGGCTGTGCTGGACCTTCTTTATCACCGCTGGCAGTACATCAAAAATCTCAAAATGACCAAGCAGGAGGTCAAAGCCGAATACCGCGACACGGAAGGAGCCCCGGAAGTCAAAACCAAAATCCGCCAAAAACAGATGGAAGCCGCTATGCGGCGGATGCTTCAGGAAGTGCCGAAAGCCAACGTGGTCCTGGTAAATCCGGACCATGTAGCCGTCGCGCTCAAATACGAACCCGCTCAGACACCCGCCCCGATTGTCGTTGCCAAGGGCGCCGACCATCTCTGCGAAAAAATCAAAGAAGTCGCCCGTGCTTACGGCGTTCCCATCCTGCGGCGCCCCCCCCTGGCTCGTGAACTGTACGCCACTGTCAAACTGGGCCAGCCCATCCCGGAAAAACTGTACACGGCGGTTGCTGAAATCCTCGCCCTGCTCTATCGGCTGCGTCATACCAGATAATCCTTGCCCGCTTCCGCCGGCCGGCTATACTAAGGGCGATTTCGGACGAGGAAAACCCAAATGGATGCCCCGGTAGCAAGTGTGCCCTTTCAGGACAGAGCCGGCTGGAGCCGCACAGAGCTTCTGTTTGCAGGCACAGCCGGGATGCTGCTGACCGGCATTTTGCTGCCCTGGTCTTCGCCGGCACTCGACGTTTTATGGATTCTCCAGCTGTCTTTGACGGCCGCCGTGGTGCTAATCTGCCTGAGAGCTCAAAACAGCAGTCAGCTGGACGGTTTTCCTCTGCTGACCGCTGCCGCTTTGATGCTGAGTTTTTTGACGGTTTCGGGCTGCCTGAAAGCCGTCGTTTTTCATCGACAAACCTGCGGACGACTGGTCGGAATGATTGGCTGGGCCGTTGCTTCTCTGGAACCCCTGCTGGCCCTGCTGGCGGTTTTCCTCCTCGGTTTTTTTCTGCTGTATTTAGTCCGTCTGGCAAGCCGAAGAATGCATATGGCCGCCGAAGAATACTTCTTCCGGATTCTGCCGTTTAAAAAAGCCGGCCTGAAAGCCGACCGCTCTCTTCAAATCCTCACATCTGAACAGGCACAGCTGCTGGCCGAAAAAATCCGAAAAGAAATTCGGTTCTATGCCTCGATGGAGCAGATTCGAAAACTCTTTCTTGCACAAATTACAGTCAATGTTTTTCTCCTCCTGGCTGCCTGGCCTCTGGCGTGGCTGTCGGAATGGCTTCAGTCCGCTTCCGCCCCATCCGGACAATCTCCGCTGGAAACCCTGGCGCCTCCTCTGGCGGGAACGGCCTTGCTGGCCTGGATTCCTGCTGCCATAGCCGCCGGTGCCTGCGCCGCCTTGCTTTCCAGGGAATCCCTGGCTCTGCCTTCCGCCGACAGCAAAAGTGAATCCGCCCAAAGCCGCACCATCCGAATCCGCTCCTGTGTTTCCGGCCGAACAGAAGAAATTGAAATCCTGAATCCGCAATCTCTTGCGAAACCATCCTGTCCCTCCGGGGGCTCCGAACAAATTGCTGACTTTGAACCGTCCGGAACGGCATCACAACCGGAAATCCGTCCCCTTCCTGTTCAATGCTCTTCCTGCGAAGAATATTACAGCTGGATGGAGGAGTTTTTCACTCAGCCGTCTTTGCAGCAGTCCTGTTTTCTGCTGACGTCGGAATCCGTCAAAGACCTGCCGGTCAACACCGTTGTTCACCCTGCTCTGCGTTTGGCACGCAGACAAAAGAATGTTCTTTTGCTGGATGCAGACCCCCGAAATGCTGTGGCGAAAGTCTTTTCGCTCGACCCGGCCACTTTGACTGTTCCTGCAGCCGCACCCCACATCCCGCATCTTTGGCTTCAAACTGTCCGTCTGGAGGAATGGCTGCGGAAAGCGGCGGAACCGCTTTCGAATGATTTTGTCTGCCGTCTCCTTTACGCCCCCCAGGCATTGCCCTCTCTCGCCTCAGGAACATTGCCTCCTTCCGTTCACGTGCTCTTCTTCAGCACGAAATCACCTGCCCAAGTTCAGTCTTTTCTTGCAGGATACCCTTCAATTCGCCGCGTATACCTGCTCCCGCCGCTGTCCGCCGTCGTCCGGCCGAGCGACTAACCAAGCATGTTCAGGCCGGACATCTGCTGCTGAATCAGCTGCAAAGTTCTCTCCAACCGGGCGTATTGATTCTTCAGCCGCGTCTCGACACGACTCAGTCGTTCTTCCTCTCGGCTGATTTGACCGTCCATATTGTCAATGCGGCTCTGGACGCTCTTTTGAACCATCGAAACACGTCCGGTGCCGACCTTCAGCATGTTGTCCACCACATCATACAGATTGCCTGCAAAGCCCTGCTTGACGCTTACAGAGGCATCAAAGCTTCCGTTCTGCGATGTATCAACCGTTAAGACCAGACTGTATTCGGGATGCGCCGGATATCCGCTGCTGATGGTGTCCGTACTTCCGTACAGAGTATTGCCTTCGATTCGCATATCCCGTGCGGCCGACCAGTCCTCCGTGTTCAGCTTAATCTGCGCCGATGTAATCACACCGCCTTCCACCGTAACCCGGACATCATACTGGCCGCCCTGCGTATAACTGCTGGCCTGATAAAATTGAATCGTATTGGAACTGCTGTAGCCCGTCTTCTTGGCACCAATCAGAGAAAGCACCCCCTGATAATCATCCACCAGCGCTTCTTCAAGCTTGGCACTGTCGAGAGTCAGGGTGCCGTCCGCCTTGAACTTGATGCCGATATCCGCCGGTTTGACAAAGGTATCCTTGTCTGTAAACCCGGCCGCATTAAAGAGAAGCGGAGAGCGAATCAGACTCGTAATGCTGGTTAAACTGTACTCCGAAGACAGAATACCGGTCTTTTTCTCCTCTTCATTATAGGTTGTTTTTTCCTTTAGATAGGAAACCGCCGCATTATACGCATCGACCATCGCCTGGAGTTTATCCTTCAGCGTCGTCGTATCACGGTTCAGGGTCACTTCTACGGACCGATACCCATCGGTGTCATTCCCGGTCGCACTGTGCAGATTCAGGGTGACCCCGGCAATCACATCATCAATCGTGTTGGTGCTGCGGCGAATCCAGGTATTTTCATCGGTATCATCCCCCGGCGGATATCCATCCACCTTAATCATCGCATCCTGAGCCGCCTGGGTTTCCAAAAAAGTGGACGGCGCCAGCAGCGTCAGATTGGACGTAATCGAACCGCCGACTGTAGTTTCCGTAAAAGTCGGAGCTGTCCAGACCGCCGATGACCCCTCTCCGGGCACCAGCTCAAGCGAAATTGACAGGTTGCTGGTCCCGCTGGTGCGGTCCGTAAGAATCAGAGTTCCTTCTTCCAGACGAACCTTGACCGTATCTCCGAATGCATTTTCAATTTCGGACATCAGCTCTTCCACGGTCGTGTACTGGTTCACATCGAAAGAATAGTCCACCGGCGTACCGTCCCGAAGGGTACCCTGAATCCGAATCTGATCTGATGTGGAACCCGTCCCGAAACCGGAACTGCCCTGTAATTGAGACAAACGGGTCGTCAGGGAAGCGTTGTCCCCGTTGCTCGTTTTCAGGGCCGAAGAGGTATGAACATCCGTATTGCTCGTGTTGATGGCAATCTGATAATCCGAACCGCTTTCACGGCCGCTCAGAACCAGATGATACCGACCGCCGGCCGACTGATAATCCAGAATGCTGGCCGTAATTCCCGGATTATCCGGGTCATTGTTTATCAGAGTTACCAATTCCTCCAGAGTCGTAGTGGCCGTGGTCTGCACTACAAACTCCTTGTTATTATACGACAAAATCAGATTGCCTTCTCCGACATACTGAGTCTTGTAATTAAATCCATTATGTACCCAGCGGTTGGCGGTAGCCAGCTGTCGAATCTTGATATTGTGCGTCCCTTCAAAGGCGCTGCTGCCAGCCGTCGCAGTCAGCAGGTCCTCATCACTGGTTTTGGCCTGATACGTCCTCAATTGGCTCGAATCCGACAAAGCACTCAGGGCCGAACGAAAAGAAGTCAGCTTGCTGTTCAGGTCGGTCACGGCCGTTCGTTTGTCCTTCAGCGTTGCCAGACTGGACTGCAAACTGGTCAGTCGGCGTTTTTCCACCTGCATCAGCTGCTCAACAATCGCCGCTGTGTCAATTCCCGTCGAAAGACCTGTCAATTGGATAGATGCCATGGTCTTCTCTCACAAATCAGAATCGGTCTGCCTTTGAAAAAATCCTATCTTTATTATCGGCTGAAAAAACCTTCCTGTAATCGCCCAATTACTCCGAATCTCTTCATTTAACAGCAAAATCTTTTTCCGGGCAGTTCGTTTCAATTTGCTCGAGAATCTGTTGAAGAGTTTGTCGGCTTCCGTCAGCCAAATAAAGAGACTTATCGGACAATAATTGCCGACATAGTTCAGCCGCCTGCCGCACGTTTTTCTTTTCCAAAGAGTTCTGCACCCGTTTGAAACCTTCTCGGACCAAGATTTCAGGCCTCCTCTGTCTGTATTTTTCCGCACAGCGGGCAAATACTTCTCCTTGTCTTTGGCGGTAAGTATCTGCGTGCTTTTCAAAAATGGAAACAATGTAATTCCAGAATTGCTTTTTCCTTTCAAAATCGTCCCCCTTCAAAAACGGATATAATTGTTCCGGTTGATACCGTTCAATCATTTCCTCCAAACACTGTGCTGTAATGCGATGGCGCCGCTCATAACGTACAGTATTGCTTTTTTCCAACCTCCGATAGAAATATCCGCAGCCCCCTGCAACTCTTCGGAAGCGAATCTGCGGTCCGCAGCGGCACAAAAACTCAAAATCCTCCACATTATCCAACTCGCGATACAATCCGGTTTTTTCGAATAGAGCCCGCCGCTTCAGCGAACCGGAATTCGGAATCGGTGAGTCGCCTCGGGCAAACAGAAGGGCTGGAAGTATCTCAGGATTTTCGATGGAATCGTATTTCCATTCTACCCCAGTCGGCTTGCCGGCTTCATCCACCAACGTTAGTTTTTCCGGATAATAATAATCATAATCCGGATTCTGTATTACAAATGTAATCATTCGTTCCAGATAATCGGGCGCAATAAAATCATCCGAATCCACCCCCAGTACAAATCGCCCGTGTGCCTCCTGAATCGCCCGGTTGATTGCCGAAGCAAAGTTTTGATGCGGCTGGGAGAAAAACCGGATTCTCCGATCTTGAAAAGACTGCACCACAGCCGCCGTTCCATCCGTGCTGCCGTCATCAACAACCACCAGTTCAAAATCTCGATAGGTTTGAGCCAGAACCGACTCAATCGCCTGCCGGATAAACGATGCCGTATTATAGGCCGCCATACAGACACTCACCATCGGCCCGACGGAAGGAACAGAAACCGGAACAACAACAGACGGGCGAGCCGCAAAAGCGGACCCCGATTCCGGAATGAACGGTCTGCGAATAATTTGATTCCGGTTCTTTGTGTACAATTCCCGAATGAATCGGTCTTCCTGATGTCGGGTGCCTGCGCTTCGCTCCAAACTGCCCGGATTGCGGTAATACAGCCCCAGCGGCACCCGATTGAGCAGAAACGAATACGTCTGTGAAACCCGCAGGAAGAATTCCCAATCGCCGGAGACCTTAAAGGATGGGTCAAAATAGCCGTATTCATCGTGAAGAGAGCGCCGCCACATCGGCTGCGGCCCCATAAAGTTGCCCTTCAGCAATGCCTCCCGGGAAAAAGGAGGATGCCAGTCCGCCAATTCGGAAGGCGTTTTGGTCTGCCAGGTTTGATGAGGCACATCCGTAATATAAAAATGAGAATAGACCGCCGCCTGGTCAGGATTTTTCTCGAGCAAGTCCGCCAGCACCTCCAGCATTTCGGGGGCATGGCGGTCATCTGTGTTCGCGTTCGTCAAATACTTGCCGCAGGAGGCCCGGATGCCCCGGTTCCAGGCCGCATAAACCGTTTCCCGTTCAGAGGTCCGAAGATAAAGAATGGAATCGGAGCGTTTCTGGAACTCCTCCACAATCTTCCATTCATTCTCCGGAGACCCGCTGTCCACCACTACAATTTCCAGAAGTCCTTTTTCAAAAAGCGTCTGATTCGTCAGATCTTCCAGACATTCGCGAAGAAACGCTTCTGACTTGTATGCCGAAACAATTGCTGAAACCAGATATCTCATCGGACTGTTGATACCTCCAAATGATGAATTTGGTTTACGCCGTTTTCAAGCCGGACAGGAGAAACAGCACCCGCCTTTGAAGGAACAACAGGCTCCAAAATACGAACGGAACCGCAGATGATGCCGAAGATAAACTCACAATAGGCCAGGTTTCTTTGAACCACCGCCAGGGGAACCTTCTTTTGCGTCAGAATAATATGATAGCATTTCCAGGCATTGCCGAATATTTCAGCCAGATTCTGAAAGGGATTGTATCCCGTTTTTTCGGCGCACAATTCCAGAAGCCGTCCATAGAAATAACGGCCCATCCGGTGCCACAGTTTCATATCCCAATTCAGTGGGTGTTTCCGGTGATAAGCAATCGGTTCCTGAAAACGAACCAGCGGCACCTGATTCAGAATACAGACGATCGGAAAATAATAATCCCACCAAGGCACTCCCAGACAGAAAATAGAAGGCGGAATCTGCTCCAGAATACGGCGATGAAACAAAAAGGCATCCACACCTCCGATAAACAGTTCGCCTTTCTCTTCATCCAAACTTTGTACCCCCACACGATGAACGCAGAGGACAGATTTTGGGGTTACTTCCTCCAGAACCCTTCGATGAGCCTCCGTTATTTTCAGATGAATATCCGAATTAATCAGGCCGACTGTCGAAGCCCCGGTCTCCCTCAGCGTCGCAAGCAAATCATCAATATAAATCAGCGGTTTGCCGAAATGCTCCTGTCCGTTCCGTCTTGCCGGAACAAAAACGACCTGCGGAAACAGCGGACGCAGCAGCTCAATTTCTTCCGGATTATTCACACTAATCACCGAAAATCCCGCCTTCAGCCATGATTGAACAGCCCGCTGCTGATTGTCCGGGTTCCGGGGCGATATACTCGTTGCCAGAACCGCCTCTGCATTCCGATTGGAAAAACCGCTCATTGTCATTTACAAGATTCAACCTCCGTTTTCGAACATCCTGCCGCAATTTCCTGCAGCACCCCGACGGCTCCTGCGTCAATCAGCAGGTTCTCACATCTTTGCTCCAGAGAAAGGGGAACCGGCTGATCAGAACAGAGAGACCTGCAGATTCGTATCTGCTCCATCGCCAGTTCCGCCGCCGACTGAATCAGATAAGGCGATAATCCGTTTTTTTTGTACTGCTCCGCCAGTGAAACAAAGACGCCGGCCGCCAGTGAGCGGAACAGATATTCCCTTTTCAAACCCTGATAAGATTCCCACTGGGCCTCCGGAAACAGCTGTTCCGGTGCAAAGGTGTCCAGATACCTCCGAAGAACGGAAAAATGCGTCGCGGCTTTCTCCGGCGTAACGGTCTTGGACCAGGCATTTTCTCGGATTCGCCGCCCATAAAACGATTTGGGCCAATAGCGGAAAACCAACCCCTGTTTGAGAAACCGACGCCACATATCAAAATCCTCCGCCACCCAAAGCGACGGATCATACTCGCCGATTTGCTCAAACACCCTCCGGCGAATCATCGTACGGAACGGAAGAAGCGGAAAACCGGCATGGAAGAACTCCCGAATCAGCTGATTCGAGTCGGAAAATTCCAGCTGCTGATGAACCTGAATCGTCCTGCCTTCTTCGTCGATCAGAATCGTCTTGCAGTAAATCAGGTCGGCCTCCGGATACTCGTCAAAAGCGTCCAGCATCTGTCCCAAATGGTCTGCCGACAGGCAATCATCCGCGTCCAGCATCACAAAAAACTCTCCTTTTGAGCGTCGGATTCCCTCATTTCGAGCCGCTGAAGGCCCCCCTCGTTCCTGAACAAAATACCGAATTCGCTCGTCTTCATACCGCTTGATAACCGCTTCCGTATCATCCTCAGAACCGTCATTGATGACCAGCAGTTCAAAATGCGGATAATTCTGAATCAAAACACTCTCGATTGCCTCCCCGATAAATTCTCGGGCATTATGGGCCGGCATAATCACCGACACAAGCGGATTGTCTTTTCGGACACAGCGCGGAATTGTGGAGATGTACGGATTGCCGTACCGTTTGCCGACCAGATACCGTTCATAATAAGAATGAATCAAATTGCGGTGCTCCGCGCTGTTTGGATTGTTGTAATAGATTCCCAGAAATTCAGGCACTCTCTTGAACGGATATCGAGCGGCAATTCGCAGCCAGAAGTCCCAGTCGCCGGCCACCGTCAGCGACTCATCAAAATACCCCAGTTCCTCATGGAGCGACTTTCGCCACATCGGCTGCGAACCCACACAGCATCCAAACAGCAGCCGCTCATATGTATAATCCGGACGCGGGATCTTCTCCCCCCACTCCGAGGAAAACGTTTCCAAAGGGATAGGGCTGATAATCTGATCCCCGTAAACAAGGCCGACCTCCGAATGAGCATCGAGCGTATCCGCCAGAATCTCCAGGGCATCCGACCGATACCGGTCATCCGTATTGGCACTGGTCAGGTACCTGCCTGCCGCCAGCCGAACCGCCCGATTCCAGGCCGCATAAATTGTCTCCCGCTGCGGCGTACGCAGATAACGAATATTGGGATACTCCGCCTGATATTCCCGAACAATTTGCCCTTCATTCTGCTGAGACCCGCTGTCAATCACAAGAATTTCAAGCTGCCCTTTTTCATAAAGAGTCTGGCCGATTAAATTCTCCAGACATCCTGCTATATAGGCCTCCGAATTATAGGTTGAAACAATGGCACTGACACGAATCTCATTCGAGGAGGCAACCTGAACGGTCTTCTTCGGCTTCACGCTCGGCAGCGTTCTTAAATAACGGCTGATTTCCAACTCTGAAATCGGCGGGGGAGCCGGACGCAGAGGGGGGCGCAGCTCCGGCGGCTGTTTTTCATATTCCTGCCGCTCGGCTTCTAAAAATGCTTCGGCTTCCCGATTGTATTGTTCAAGAAAATCGGCGGTTTTCTGGCCGGTGTGATAGCGAAATGCACCTAAATACGTCTCTGCGGTGAACAAATCCGCATATCGGAAAAACCGCATCCACAGCTCAAGGTCTCCGGCCAAATACGACTCCTTTTTCAGACAGGCGCCCGCCTTTTCCCACAAACTCCGACGCCAGAATGTTCCTTCCTGCTGAATGTATTTGTAGTCTTTCTGCAAATAGCGAGCGCGATTCCAAAGTTTCACACACGGAGCCGCACGGTGGATTGTCCCGTCTTCCCGGAGGGTACATGTCTTTGCCATAAGCCAGGAAACATCCGGACGATTTTGAAAAATCGCCGCTGTCTTGAAAAAGGCATCGGGCAAAAAGATGTCGTCGGAATTCAGCCACGTCAGAATTTCCCCGGTCGAACGCCGAAATCCCTCTTCAACCGCCGCATACTGACCTCCATCCGGCTTGCTCTGCCAGTATGTCAGATATTTCTCGTATTTCTTAATAATCTCCACAGAGCCGTCCGTACTGCCCCCATCCATAATGATGTATTCCAGATTCGGATAGCCCTGATTCAGGACCGACTGAATACACGCCTCCAAATACTTGGCCTGATTAAAGGACGGCGTCACCACCGTGATTTTCGGCCAAGTCGATTGAGGGGAAATCTCTATGCAGCTTGATTTGGAACTCTGACCGGTTCCTCCCTGCGGTTTCGGCTTCGGCGCCTTCTGCCACAAAACCTGATAAGAAAACGGTCGACCGAATGACTCATAAGGAATATGGTTAGCAGGCATCCACCATTTCTCATAAGCCGACTTGGACATTGTGTACAAATCGGGGTCGTTGATGAGCTCTTGAGGTTCCACCCACCGATTCAGGGTTTTCTGCGTAAAGAAAAAGTTTTTAACCTGCCCGTGAACCCAAACCCCATTGGGCCTAATAATTGTGTCAACAAGATGAAAACTGTACCCGCCCGGTTTTAACACCCGATTAATGTCGTCTCGTATATTCTGATGAATCTTCGGATCTTCCGGGACATGCTCGAGGGTCGAAATGGAAAAAACAAAATCAAAATAATTATCCGGCAATTCCGAATTGAAATTGCCCATATAATCCCGCACCAACTTATAACGCCCTTTCGGGTCCAGGTCAACAGGACCATAACCATCCCCTTTCAGGGGGTCGATATTCCAGCACTCATAATCCCGACAGAAATGGGACAAAATTCGTGAATTCCCTCCGCCTACATCCAAAATTCTTGACCCTTTCGGAATATGACGCTTAAGAAATTCACAAACCAGAAGGTCCTGATACCGCTTCAGATCCCAGTTATCCGGGTCCACCGGCCTGCCGAATAATTCCTGAGACGACTGCTGAAACAATTGGAAATGCCATCTTTTTGAATAGGTAAACTCATGGGGGTTGTCGATGATAGAAAACTCCTTTGGGCGGCTCAAAGCAGGAGTTTTCTCTTTTCCCCGCTGCGACAAGGGCTTCCTGCCCGAAACAGAATAAATCTCTACATTCTGAAAAGGAACAGCATTCTCAAAAAGTTTCCACTCCGGTCCCCCATCTGCCTTTTGATAAGAGGCCGAATCCGGAATAAATATTCGCGGTTTGTCGGCGGGTGATTCGAGCGTTTTCTCTACGGCCTCCGACAAAACAAACGGCTGCAAATCCTGTATACAGTAGGTCTTTTGCTCACTGTAGCGGCAATTCCAGTTGCATCCATAGCAATCCAGCGGCAAGGCCGCCAATGTCGTTTTCGAACTGTAAGGCATAAACCGTCCGAAATGTCCGCCGCCGATCACTATCACATGCGGCACCTCCAACGCCGCCGCGATATGGGCCAACCCGGTTTCCGCCCCTACAGCCAGCCGAGCATACTTTATCAGAGCAGCACTCTGATGCAGGGTAAGCCCTCCGCATAAATTGAACGTCTGCACCCCGTTTCGGCTCAGCGGTTCCAGATTTCGCTGGTTCATCTCATAATCGCTTTTGCTTCCCAATGCAATGACCGTCATCTGACGGCGGAGGGCGGTCTTTTCCAGCGCCATGCCATACCCCTCATAAAGACGAAGATGCACTCGAGCCCCGGCAAATAAAATCACGGCTCGTTCCGGCGCTACGTTGTGTTCCTCAAACCAGCGGCGGGCAAATGCTTCATCCTCTTTCGTCAGCCAAATCATCGGTTTTAAAGATTCAGTCTCACAGCCCAGCCCTTTGAGAAAATCCCGATGACGCTCCAGCTCGGACTTCCAGACGCCCGGACTTGAAATCAGATGGGTGTACCAGCGGTCTGACTCGGCTTTTTGCTCCGGCGAAATATTGGTGCAGTCTCCTTCCATTCCGATTCGAACAGGAATCCTGGACAGATAAACCAATCCGTCCATCAAATACTGTCGGGAATAGACGGAATGCAGCAGCCAATCCGCCTGCAGCTTCCAAATCTTCGGTGCCCACTTTTGAAGAAACTCCGCCGGCTTGTAAGTTTCTTCCATGCTGAAGCGGAGAATCTCATCTACATACGGACAGGCCTCATAAAGCGGCGCCGTCGATTCCTCAACCAGCACGGTCAGCCGCGCCTTCGGAAACCGCCTGCGGATTACCGGCAGCATCGACGCGGAAAGCACCCCGTCCCCGATGGCATCCGGACGCAGCCAGAGAATATGTTTCGGCTCCGGCAGCGGCTCAGCCGTCATCCGGGGTTTGGGCTGGGGCTCAAAGCGGGCAATGCAGAACCCGAATTTTTCTTTGGAAGCAGCCAGAATCTCGAATCGTTTGTCGTTCTGCATCTGCTGAAAACTGCGGTAATGCTTGACATGGTAGATATCATCCAGCGCAAGAATACAGGGGCCTTTCAGACGCTCCAGAAGATATTGAAACTCAATCCAGCCCAGATGTCCCGCACTGTCGAGAAGCACAAAATCCGGCCGGCCGTCAAAGGCCTCCAGACACTGTCCCAGCAGATCATCCGGTACATCCGGAAAATCCGTCTCCTGATAATACCGTTCGGCTCGTACCGGTTCCGGATGGTCCACAAAAATCGATTCGCCGCCGGCTGTCTGGGAAACATAGGCCTGAATCTGGTCACGAGCAGGCAGCAGCCGTCGCGGAATCGACAGGCCGCACAGCGGTTTGACCGGATAGCCCCTGCTTTCCAGATAGGCCTTCGCCTGCGCATAATAGTTCGGATTGACCTCAATGGTAAAAAAGGTCCCCTCGATGCCGCTGCGGCGCATCGCCTCTGCAAGAATCGTGGTGGTTCCCCGCCCCAGATAGGTTCCGGTTTCAATAATCTTTCGCGGCCGCCGTTCCAGAAAAACCCGTGCAATCGCTTCTGCAAACGCCGAGCCGTCTTTTACCGCCATTCCGTTTTTGACATACTCCTCCGCCACCTTCAGCGAAGAACTCTTTGCAGAAGTCAACTCGTCTTGATGGAGAAATTCCTCCGGAAGAATTCCCTTCAGGAAAAGAGCCGTCCCGTTGTCCTGTTTCGTATTCAGCAGAAGCTTGAATTCCGGGAATTCCCGCACAAACCGCTTTGCCGTTTCCAGCAAATAGGAGAATTGCGGATGGATCAAGTCATCAAACACAATCACTCCGCGGTCCGCCAGCAGTTTTTTCGCATCGAGCAGATCTTCCCACGCCCCCACTTGCGAATGGTCGCCGTCCACGGTAATCAGGTCGAACCGGCGCCCTTCCTGAATCAGCTGTTTGAGAACCCGATGGCTGTCGCCCTGAATCAGATGAATCTCCGTTCGGCAGCCCGTTTTCAGCAGAAATGTTCGAAGTTGTTTCTGAGTATATTCGCGGGTATTCGGCAGGTCCGAATAACATCCCGTCCACAAATCCACTCCCACTGCAAGGTCAAGTTCGCTTTGCCCCAGCACCTGAACCATCGAAGCACCGGTCCGCACCCCGATTTCCAAATAGGACTTTGGTTTCAGCCGTGCTGCCGTATAAGCCAACGCAACATAAAGATTCCAAAACGGTTTTCCTTCAGAAAGATGTTTCTGTATCATCGCAATCCGATTGCGGATCGGTTCATCCGCCTCAATCATCTGCCAGTTTTGAAGCACCTGAGCCGCAACAGCCGGCGAACCCAGAATCGGCAGCGTCTTTTCCTCCGGAAAAACCGCGTCAGCAGCAGAAGCCGTTCTGACCTTTACCATAAAATCCCTCATGACCTCCGGATGAGTCCCCGTAAACCGTTCGGTGTGCGAATCCCGATCGCCTGTCCAAACAGGCCATTTCTTCTCAATTTCCTCCCGATTCTCGGGAGTCCATTTTAAAAAGCATTGTTCATACCACTCCTGCAGGTCCAGATTCCACATCCGCCCCCAGCCGTACCGGCGGTACAATTCTATTTTCTGACGAACCTGCTCCTCCGTTACATAACTGTAATGAAAGGGAATGATGCCCAGCCGACGTGTAGTCTGCCCGTCGAGCAGCTTCATCTGTTCGGTGGTCTGACTGGAGCCGGGCCAGCGCAGTGTCGGCGGACGATGGCTTATAAAAACAGCTCCCGGCCTGAACTGAAACAGACGACGATAATGATGAGCCGGTTCAAAAAACTTGGGCGAGACAAAAATATAGTCCAGCCCCTTCCAGAAATTGTCCGGGATAAAATTCACCTGCGTAATGGAGGGGTCATTCTTCAGCAGGGTCCGTATCTTCTCTAAGTCCTCCCGCTTATAAACCTCATCTGAATCAATCAGCCAAACATAATCGCCGGTCACGTACCGAAGGGCCTCGTTCTGCATTTCGCATTTTTCCGGCCAGCGGCCCTGAATCAGACGAATCTTATGAGACGGGTCGGGAAAGGTTCGCAGAAACTCCACCGTGCCGTCTTTGCTCGAACCGTCCGGATTGGCGGCAAACAGACACTTTTCCACTGCTCCTTCCACAATGATAATCTCATGAGCAAACTCATAAATAGACTTCAGACTGTACTCGATAAACGGCATCCCGTTGAGTACAATCATCACAAACGAAAACCGCGGTTCCTGCGGGGCTGTCCCCCGGAAACAGCCGTCCGACACAGAAACCGCAGCGTTGGACACCGCTGCCCCTTCCGGCAAGTTTGAAAACCGTCGTACCTCATATTCAAATTGATCTTCCCAATACAGCATGACATTAAGCATGTCTGCCCTCAAAAAATGCAGGGCATAAAATGCTTTTTCATATTCCGTTTTTGGGTCAGAAACCATTCTGCCCAATACATTACATTCCAATCCCTTCAGCTCCTCTGGGTGATACTCTGTAAAAACAAGACGATGGTTAAACAGGTCTATTGACCACCGATGATGACTGACGCGGGCACTGTCAAAAAAAATATCTTTTCCTTTTGTCGGTGTCTCTATATAACCCCGCTTGGCAATCCGCATCAATTCTCGGCAGGCCTGCTCCGGATTTTCGGCATGCTCCAGAACATGAGAACAATACACAAAATCAAATTCCTTATCCGCAAAGGGCATCTTTTCAACATTGCATTGAAAAATCTTTTTACCCTCAACCATTCGAAACGGCTCTCCAGCCCGCCCGTATGTGTTGTCCTCAATAGCAAAATCCGCCAAATGCGTGGCAAATGGAAACGGCATATGCCCGCTTCCGATATCCAGCACTTTATCCTGCGGCCCAATCTGAAAATCAAAATAGCGGGCCTGATACATCCAGTAACGGTTTTTTTTCTCTCTCAAAATCCGGTAAATCGAATCATAAGCCCCGGCAAGAATCTGTACGGCTTCCTGTGGATACTGCCGGTATAATTGCTCATACAAATCCAGAGCAGCCAGATACTGCTGATTTATGGCCAGCTCCTTCGCCCGCAAAAGTCCTTCTTGCAGGGAAATCCCCTCACAAATAGCCTTCTTGCGCAGTACGCAAAACCGAGGATTCGACGGCAGCACGATCATATTTTTTCACCTTTTGTTATGGCATTCCATCAACAGAACAAATTCTTTTTCCATCGGCTACTTCTGATTTAGCCATCCCCCGTGCTTCCCTATATCCGCCCTGGGGCTTCCGGACAACCCTGACCAGAGCGGCATTCATCACACAGGTCGTGCCGCCGGACATCGCAATCAGAAGATTTCCAGACATTTTTCGACCCCGTCAAAAAACAGGCATCTCCAAACCCTCACCGGCCGGCATAGGCGCCGAGCGCTTTCAATCCCTCCCGAATCTGCCGCAGTTTTTCCGCCACTTCCTGCCGTTCGGCGGCAATGACCAGACAGATGTCCTGATAAAGCCCCTGAATCTTCTTCTTCTGTCCGGCATAGCAGGGACGCTCCAAAATCTTCTGTCGGGCAATCTGTGCGGAGATCGGCTGGGATTCCTCCGCCAGTCGAACCGCCCCATCCAGGTCATACTTGCGCAGTTTCTCCAGCTGCCGCTCCAGCAGGTCGGTCAAATAAGCCAGCATCTGTTCGTCCTGTCCTGCCGGCTCCTCTGTTCGGGCCGGTGCACATCCCATCGCCTTGGTCATACTTCGTTCCTGCCTTTCTGTAGGGCCTTGTGTTCCAGTTCCTCCAGCAGCTGGCGGGCATCCTGATGCCCCGGCTCCAGCGCCAGAATATCCTTCAGCAGGTCCTGCGCCTGCCGAATCTGACCTTCCTTGGCGTACAAAGCCGCCAGACAAAACATCACCGATGTATCCGCCGGATGCATCTGCAGATACACCTGCAGATAATGAATCACCTGCCGGAAGGTCCCCATCTGACAAGACACCTGAAAGAGACCCAGAAGGGCCGTCAGATGATTGTTGTCCAGTTCCAGACTTTTCAGATAATAATCAAAGGCCTGCTGCAGCCGTCCGCACTGCTGTGCAATCATGGCCAGCCCCGCCCAGGCCCGGCTGTTGCATCCGTCCAGCCGCAGCGCTACCCGAAAGGCCAGTTCCGCATCCTCCAGCCGTCCCTGCTGCAGCTCGATGACGCCGGTGCCCACATACGGCCCCGCCTCATCCGGTTCCAGCCAGGAGGCCTGCTCATAGCATCGGCGGGCATTTTCATATTCGCCCACGGAGGCATAGCAGTCCCCCAGTTCCTTAACAATCTCATACCGCTGCATCCATCCCTGATCGGGATTGTGCAATGCACCCGCTAAGTCCATACTCGGCTCTCCTCAGTTGACATCTCCGGCTCGTCTGCCGCCGGTTTGACTGCCTTTCGTCGAATCGGAGGAATCCACCTCCTCTGCACCTCCGTTCCCTCGACAACCCTTCGGGCCTGCTCATAAAACTCAATCGCCCGACGGTAGTTTTTCTGCTTCTGATAGATGCGGGCCGCAAGCATCAGGCCGGACACGGTCGGCCGAACGGACAGCACCGGCTCCAGCACCTGCAGGGCCTCTCCGCAGCGTCCCGCCTGAATCAGCGCGTGAGCCTGACGCGTCCGCATCCACAACCCGTTGCCGAAATGCTCCGCCAGATACGCATAAATCTGGGCGGCATATCCCCAATCTCCCTCCTGCTGAACCTGTTCAGCCGCCGCCAGAAAATGGTCAAATCGAAACGGATATTCTTCAAACTTCGGCTTTCGAACAGAAAAACCCCCCGCCTGCAAAGACGCCCGAAGCGGCAGATGTCCATACTGCCGGCGCACCCGCCGAAGTTCCTCCGTTCGGAAAACCGCTCCCCAGCACGTTTCCGTCGCTTCGACCAGCTCAAAGGCCTGATAGGGCTGCCGGCACTCCAGCAGCGGACAAAGCGACCGCTCCAGCCAGGCCGCCTCATCCATCTCCGCCGCCAGCCCCGTCGGCACCAGCGCGGTATAGGCCCCTTCACAGACCGCCAGCATTCGGTCCACACGCTTTTCAAGGGAAGAAGCCGGCTCCGCCGGCACCACAACCACATTCGGCACCGCCGGCCGCCATCCGGACGCCTGTTCCGGACTGAGCGCCACATAAATCTGCTGCGGATAAAAGGTATGGGACCACAAATCCCGCAGTGTTTGTTCCAGCAAGGCATCCGCACGTTCAGCCAGAACCAAAACCGACAAATCCTCCACACACGGCCAGGGTTTGGGCGGACGAGTCGTGCGGATAGTCAGCACATTCCGCAAATAGTCCTGGACATTCTTTCGGCGCTGAACGGAAATCCGGTCGCACTCCCCAACCGGCCCGTAATATTCCCCCGTAATCTGGGGTACGTGCAGAAAATCCGTATAAAAACACAGTTTGCGATTCAAATCCCAGTCAATCAGCACATTCAGGTTTTCGTTGTATCCTCCCGCCCGCTCCAGCAGGTCTTTGCGATGCATCACACTCACATGCAGGACGTGATTAAACTGAAGCATCAGCATCCGGTCGAAGTCCCGCGAGATTTCCAGATTTTTTGCCAGCGCAATCCTCCGACCGTCCGGTTTGACCCGGCAGTGCACCTTATACAAATCGCTGTAAACGGCGCCGCAGCGGTCCTGGCTTTCGATCGCTTCGACCAGCCGCTGGACATGATGCGGATAAAACTTGTCATCATCCCCCAAATAACAAATGTACTCGCCGCGGGCATGAGCCAGGGCCTCATTAAACGAATAGGGAAGTCCCCGATTTTCCGCACGATTGATAAAAGTCAGCCGCCGGTCATCAAATCGACGCACCACCTCCTCGACATCCGCCCCGCCGTCTCGAACCAGCACTACCTGCAGATGCGGCCAGGTCTGCCTGAAAATACTTTCGAGCGCCTCGGCCAGGTATTGCGGCCGGTTGTATGTACTGATCAGGATACTGACCAGCGGACCATGTTGGGAACGTCGAAATGTCATCCTCTCATGAATCCGACTTCTCTGTGGTCTTCGGGGTTGCCCAGGAAATAGGCAATCGTTCAACGGCTTCCAAAACGTCCTCCGGCTTGACCGGACAGACAGAAACAACACCGGCTCCTTTTTTCATCGGCCAGCAGTCCCACGAATTCCTGCCCAGATAGACCACCGGCAGCTGAATGGCAGCTGCCAGGGCCGCAATTTCCTCATCCTCACTGATAAGCAAATCACACTGCCGAAGAACTGTCGCGATTTCCCGTGCCGTCAGCTTCCCGCGAAGGTCTTTGGCCTCCGGAGCCGCTGCACTGCCGCTGCCCCCTACATACAGAAGCCCCCCGCCCCATTTCTCCCTCAGCAGGCGGCCCAGTTCCGCCGACTGAACGGACAGCCAGCTGGAGGTATCCGTCGACATCGGCGCCAGGGCAATTCGGGGATGAGCCAGTTTTGACAGACCGAACCGCTGCGTGCGGACAAAGTCAAAGCTGTTTAAGATAATTTGAGGTGTCTGCTGCTGTTCCAGGCGAACTCCCAGTTGTCCCGCCGCATCAAACATCCAGTCCATACCGGCTCCTTTCTGCGGAGCTCCCCGCAGGTAAATCACTTTGTCAAAGGATTCCTTCAGCTCCCCGGCATCTCCATAAGCCAACCCGTGCACGCCGGGATGCCCAATGTATAAATCTGCATATTCATGACAGATTGTAATCTCCTGTTCCGATGCGGCAGCTTGTGCATAAATCCGAACAGCCGGTTCCGCCCACAGCGCCGGCAGCAAACCGGCCGGCGGAACAAGCAAAACCTTCATCCGTTTGGTTCCGGTGCCGTCCGACAAAATCGGCTGAGTCGGCTCACCGGACAACGGAGCGGAATCCTCCGTCAAAAAGGGACGGCGGACGGACTCCTTCCCGAACAAGAACAAACCGTTCCTGCTTCCGCCGGTCCCGCTGCTGTTCCTGAAATGGCTGAGAGCCGTTGAGCCGCCTCGAGGGCCTTCCTGGCCAGCTCCTCAATGGACTCCGGCGTCGAAACAGTGGTGGATTCGGCAGGCGCCGGCTCCTGCGGGCTCGGGTCGAAAGAAGCCGCCGAGGAAACAGAACTGCTGATGACAGAAGGACTTTGAACACTTGCCGCCGGTTCAACAGACGGCTGAGATTCATACGGAACCCCGCCGGAACGAAGCGAAATCTGATGTTCTATCTCCGAAAGGACTCGAACCAGCGGCAGATAAACCTGAACCGGACAGCACCGATTGACGACCCATTCCCGGTATCGCCGCGGCTCATACGCCCCTTCGAGAATCTGTCGGCAGAAATCCTCCGCCAGCACAAACACAAACTCCTTTTCCACAAACTCGCAGGCGCCCGGGAACTGATGCACGACCGGACGAAGCCCCGCCGCCATTCCCTGCAGAACCCCCGGCATCGCCCGCCCGTCCACCGCCGTGGAAAGAATATAGTGCTTGTCCTTCAGCCACCGTGCCCAGCTGCGGGGAACCCCATCCAGAATCACCGCATTGTCCAGCCCCATCGTTTCAATCATCGATTCCACATAGGCACGAATCGTCTCATCTTCAAACTCGCCGGCCAGATAAAGCCGCATATCGGCATCCAGATAATGCAGCTTCTGCATACATTGCAGCAGAAACATCGGATTCTGATGCGCCGTCCAGGGTCCAATGGCCGCCAGCCGCTTGCCCTTTCGCCGCTCTGTAAAACCAATCGTTTCGGGATCCACGCTCGGCCCCATGGACAAAACCTGCAT
The DNA here is from genome assembly GCA_029552545.1 of Planctomycetota bacterium. Classification (GTDB taxonomy): domain Bacteria; phylum Planctomycetota; class Phycisphaerae; order Sedimentisphaerales; family Anaerohalosphaeraceae; genus JAHDQI01. The sequence continues at coordinate 266,472 of JAKPDO010000019.1, read as the reverse complement.
AGACGAAGGAAGGGTTCCCAAACGCAGGCGAATCTGTTCTGCCGCCGCCTGGGAAGGAACAAACAAGGCCCGGATTCCCATCCAGTCAATCTGTTCCAGAGCGGGATGATTCAGGTCTTCATAGTCCAGGAAAAGAATGGCAGGAACATGCGGATTGCGCCCTTCCAGCAGGGCTCGGCTGATGCCCACAAAAATCGGAATGCTCCGCGCATAAACTTCATCCGGCACCGCCGGCGGCTGTCCACCCACAATCAAACGGAGCGGATAGCGCAGTCCAAGATAGTCCTTGAGCCCCTCCAGACGGCGTTCCTGCTCTGCATAGAGAAAAACCGTCGTCCGTTTGCTGCGGATAATCTCAATCATCGGACGCAGGATTTCCTGATTCGGCGCCAGCCGCAGCGAATACAGCAACATTTCAATCGCCGGCCCAAACGCATGCTTTTCCACAAAACAATTGGCGATTCGATTCAGCGTATCTACATTCAGGATTTCCCGGTCCGCCATTTCGTCCAGCAGTCCGACCGCCTGTTCCGGCTGACGCTCCGCCAGATACGCCTCGCAAAGGTTAAAAAGAACCTGGGTGAGCATCTCGCCCTGGCTGTGTAAACGGGCCTTCTGGAAATGCTCAATGGCCTCACGCCCCCGATGAAGACAGTACAAAATTGTACCGGCATCATTCAGGGCCTCAGGGTCATTGGGGTTCTCTCTCAAATACCCCTCCAAAAGCCCTAAGGCCTGTTCATATCGCCCCCCTTCCGCCAATTCCGTCGCCTGCATCAGCACCTTTCTATCCATTCCCGCCATGGTTCAACTCCCTAAATTGATTTGTGGGTCCGCAATGTTCCTCCTTTTCTTGTGCAAATTCTATGCCTTAAAGTCAAAATCGCATTTTTGAGAGAGAAAAGACCAAATCATGCAGCGTAAATTCAAGAAATGTCAAAAGTTCAAACATTCCCCGTCAGACGCAGACAGCGGAAGCTCCCGTCTGCTCCGCCGCTACCTTGAACGGCTGATTCTCAAAGGAAGCCAGAAGCTCATCTACAAGCCGCAGAGTACGGATTAAAGGATATCGCCTCTCCACAAACTCCCGATAAGCATTCGGTTCATATACGTCCGATAACATCTGCCCGCAAAACTCCTCCGCTGTTCGGAAGAGAAATTGGCTGTCATAAATCTCATCGGCCCCCGGAAAATGATGAATGACCGGCTTTAGTCCTGACGCCATTGCCTCGAGTATCCCCATTCCCTGGCTTTCAATAACACTGGCAGACACTAAATAATGCTTATCTGCAAGCCAGGAATCTATATCTTCCACCCAGCCGTGAACATGAACGACCTTCTCAAGCCCCAGAATCCGGACTTGATGCTCCAGATACTGCTTCAAAAGCAAATCATCCAACTTGCCGGCAATGTGGAGATGATATTCCGGATCAATCTGGTGCAATTCATACATACATTGGAGCAAAAACATCGGATTTTTCACCAAGCGAAGATTGGCAATAAAAGCAATGTTTTTCCCTTTTTCCCGCCGAACAAAGGGAATTGCATCCACATCTACCCCGTTTGGAATCCGGATAATTGCCGTCTGTTTTCGAATGTCAGGGACCCAATGTTCCAAGGCCCGGAGGACATAAGAATTGCCTACCGTTACGAGCACATCCACATTCGGCCAATGAATCTGCTTCGGCCAGGGCAAATAGGCCTCATACCGATGCAGCCGAACGATAATGCGGCAGGTCTTCGGAAGGTTTGTGCCGATCTGGGCCAGATTGCTCGCCCACTCAAACCAGGAAATATCGCTCCAGTCCATCAGCGAGCGGATTTCCTCTGCGCGGCTGCCGCTGAACACACGAATCGGGTAGCGCTGCTGCAGGTAGGACAAAATCGGCTTCAAAAACGTATCTCCATCGGCCCCGCAGAAAAAAGCGATTTTAGGGCGATGAACCTTCAGCTGTTCAATCGGCTCATCATAAACAGAAGGAGTTTTCGAAACCGCCCGCCCCATCTGAAAGGCCTCCATCGCGGAGGCTGGCTCCTGTCGGCGAAGGAAACAGCCGGCCGCTTCCAGCACCAGCGAGTCATTCCAGCAACCCTCATTCCGCATCATCCGAAAAAGCCGGACGGCCTCATCAGGACGGTTCAGCTTCAGCCAAACCGAAGCCAAATCCGCCGGAGTTTCCTTGGGTCCATCCAGAAGAGAAAGGCATCGCTGAAAGCACTGAACGGCCTGCCGAAAGTCTCCCTGCTGCATCGCCAGCCGTCCCGCCAGATGCCAGCCGGGCCCGTAGGTCGGACGGGCTTTCAAAAACTCTTCAATCTGACGCCGCGCCGAATCGATTCGGCCTTCTCCGGCTGACCGAACGGCCTGCTGATACAACTGTGTCGGCGAAATCATTCCCGTCATCCCAAACCCTTTTTATTGAAGGAAATCCAGCAGGGAGGTTGAAAAAATCTTTGACGCCGCCGTCAGCGACATCTCATAAAGCAGCTGATGGCGTGCCAAATCAATAGACAATTGCGTGATATCCGCATCCAGCAGACGGCTGACCTCGTCTTCTGAATTGACTTTCATATCCTCCATACTGTCTTTCAGATTGCTGAGCGTTTCAATGCGTCCTCCGATAATCGGAAACGACCGCACCAGTTTCTGTTCAACCTCCTGCATCGATGCCAGAGTTGCGCCCATCAGACTGTCCAGCGTTTTGTCATCCAGAGTCTGCGTATTGTTCAGCAAATCTCTGGCATAAATCAAAATATTAAAAATATCATACGTTCCGGGAACACGAATCGGCTCCGTGCCGGTCTGCTTAATTCCGGTGGCATCCACATAAAGGACTTCCCCTGTCTCCGAATGGACGACGGCCGCATTGGTTTCCGTCCCGTCCACCGTCACCCAGCTGGCTCCACCGTCAATCGACAATTGGTAATTGCCCGGACTGCCGGCCACAGTCAAATAAACGTCTCCCCGGACACTCGAGGTGCCCGTACCGGCGGCGGCACCGGTTGACCCGTAAAAAATCGGAGTCTGGCGGGTATCATCCCGAAACAGCCGATCCCCAACCAAAAGAGCCGAAATCTCCATCCCCTCAATAATCTCGACATTCTGCTCCTGCTGACTGCCCTGATAGGTCACGCGGACAATCTGCCCATTGCCGTCCCGCTCCACCTGATAGGGCGCCTGTTCCGACTTGGCTCCGGCAAACAAATACTGACCGAGCCGCTCCGAATTGGCAAACGAAACAATCTGTTCCAGCGCATTATTCAGTTCTGTCGCCAACGTACGCCGCACCTGCGTGCTCGTTGTGCCGGACATCGTAGATGCCATCGAAGCCCGGGCATTCGCCAATTCATTCATAATGCTCTGAACAACAGATGAACTCAGATCCAAAATGCTGATAGCCTCCTCCATCGTTTTTAAATAAACCTCTTTTTCTCGCTTATCCGTCTGAAAACCAAGGATCTGGTTTCCGCGGCTCGGATCATCCGAAACCCGGTTAAGATCCTGTCCCGTGGCCGCCTTCTGCTGAAGAACACTCAGGGCCCCCGAGTGGCGACTGATAGCCCAGTAGGTGGCCTTAAATATAGATTCCAAGGAATAACTCATCGCTTATCCTCGCTTGATTCCTTCATAAAATTCGCTTCGAATCGCACCTCTGAACCGAAGGCGTTTTCAGGACAAAATAGTCATAATCGTGTCAATGGAATCGTTCACGGAATTCAGATATTTGGCCATGGCCTGAAACATCCGTTCATAGATCACCATCAACCCGGCCTGTTCATTGACATCCACGCTGCTGATATTGTCGCGCTGCTCCTCCAGACTTCGCAGAATTTCCTGTGTATTGCTTTGCTGCATATCCAGAACGGAAATCTTCTGTCCGACATCCACCGCCAGCTGCCGATAATATTCCTTGGTTGTCATTCCGTTCAGTGCCGTCAGGGTTTGGTCTCCCAGACCTGCCATGGCCAGACAGTTCCGGTTGTCCGTACCTTCTACACCGGTCGAAACAGCAATGCGAGAGGCGTCAGAACGAATGTCATCCGCCACATCAATGGACGAAGCGTCCCGCCCGCTGAAGAAACAGTTGATGCCCACGGCCGCCAGAAAACCCGATGTATCCGAATTGGCCAGGGCTTCAATGGTAATGACGTCACCGTCGTTTAAATACCCCGGGCTGGACCCGTTTGTTCCCAGCGTAATGGAAATTCCCTGCTCCAGCGGAATGGCCGTCCCGGGAACATATTCCTGCCCCAGCTGAACCGTCGCTACGACACTGCCTGAGCCGTCCCGAACTTCCAGCGACATTGTTCCGTTTCCAATCGCCAGCGTCTGGCCGGGCGGATTGGTGTGAACGGTACAGGTGTACGTCTGATTGACGGTACCGGTATATTGGCCGGAAATGGCAATGGTCGGCGGTTTCTGGTCGTCACCCGGGCCGGCGCCCGCCAAAACAGGAGGAACTGTGGATGTCGGCGACGTCAAAACCCCCGGGAGAAAATCAAATTTATAGCCGGTGTTGGCCACAATTTGAAGACGCCCTGCATACAAACCCGTTGCCTCATCCAGTCCCGGAATCGACGCCAGCTCCGCCGCCACACTTTCCAGTGTGCTGGTCTCGTCCACCGTAACTGTATAGCGCGTTGAAACGCCGTCCGGATCAATCACCCGAACATAAATTGTCCCCGATGTCACCGGCGGCACAAATTCCGCGACACTGCTTTCCGTCATCGTCCAGCCCGTCAGACTCGTAAATGAGCCGCTGGAACCGATGCCCTGTACATGCAGGCGGTTGATTTCCGAAATCAGCGTCACCGCCAGCGTATCCAGTTTCCCCATAAAATCCGCCAGCGTTTCATTCCGCAGCTCGAAAATGGCTCCCAAGGTCCCCGATTGCAGAACGGTCTCGTACCGCTCCGTGCCCGCTGCTGCAATTCCCAGCAGGGTCTGTCCCCCCTCCTCCACCAAACCAAGCCGAATCGCGCAGACATTCGAACCGATGACGATCGGAGTGTCCGCCACCGCCACATCCACCACCCCATAATCACGTGTGGTGGTTCGAACCGTCACATATTCTCCCATCTGTCCAATCAGCAGGTCCCGCTGGTCCATCAGGTTCCCGCACTCCTGCCCTTGAACCTGAAGAGAAAAAATCTCCTGATTCATCTGAGCAATCTGCACGGCCAGCTGATTGATTTTCGAGACGACCTCCTGCCCCTCTGTATAAAGAGAATCCTGAAGACTGTTGACAATAGAGGCGAGGTTTCGGAACTGACTGGTCAGGGTTTCCGCCGATGCCAGCACGGAAGTCTGATAGTTGACATCCTGAGGCCGAAGAGACAGATTATAAAGAGAGGCATAAAAATTATCCAAACTTTCACTGATGCTGCTCAGCGACAGTTCTCCCATCGCACTTTCGACCACCCTCAGACCATCCAGTTTGCGGGACAGAGAAGACAAAGAGGAGTTGTACTGAAGCAGCTGCGCCTCCAGAAATTCATCCATTTTCCGCCGGATACCGGCAAAATCCACCCCCTGACCGGTCATCACACCGTTCATATAGGAATCCCGGGCTGGCCGCAAATCCACCTGCTGGCGGTGATAGCCCGGCGTGGCGGCGTTCGCCAGATTGTTGCCGATGACATTCAGCGCCTTTTGCGCCGCGCTGATTCCGCTCATCCCTATATCATAACCGGCCATCGTCTGCGTTCCTTCCCGCTGTCTTTCTCTATCCTTTCACACTGACCAGCCCGGATGAGTTCATCCCCCCGGAACGTCCGTGCGCATCGTACAGGCAGCTCCCGCCCGGCTGCCCCGTAAGAACTTCCAGCAGCCGACGATTCAGCCGCGCACATTCACGAACCAGCAGCTCCGTCGCCAGATGCTGCTGACGAAGACGAGCCGTCAGTGCCTTCAGGCGTTCCTGCCGCTCCCGCAGCGGCACCTGCTGCATGGGCTCACATCGCCGGCAAATCTCCGACAGACACACCCGTTCAACCCGGCAGCCCATCGCTGCGGCGAACTGTTCCATCAAATGCCGACGGCGGGCTTCCATTTCAGAACCAATCCGTCCTTCCTCTTCCAACTGCTCCCGCATCCGCTCGAGGGCCCCGGTGTCCCGCCGAATCAGAGCCCGCCGAAACTCATCCAGAAAGGTCAAGACTCGCTCCAGTGCCAATGCCTGGCAGTCCAGATACACCAGAAGTTCATCAACCTGCTGTCGGCTGATCGGCTTCATAATCGCTCATCCAATCCGGCCGGACCTGCCGAGTCGGCCGCATCCCTGAAAGATTCTTCTTTCATCCATTGCTGAACCATTTCTTTCCACAGCCCTACTCCGCCTTCCCGCGAAACCTGCTCTCCCAGAAACATCCAGAACATACTTTGAATTTGTTCACCGAATCCGGTCTCCTCCCCTTCCTCTTCGTCATTGACTTCCAGGGATTCCGTGGCCTCCTTCATCTGTTTAAAAACCTGCTGGAGGAGTATCCCCTCAAACTGTTTGGCCGTTTCCTCCAGCTCTTTGGTTCGACCGGCCGACTTCTGCCGTGCCCCCAGACGTTCTGCAGCCGTCAAAGAGGGCGAAGATACAGAGGGAATCAGAAAATCAGAAGGAAGTTCCATCGGCATTACATCATCTCCAGTCTGGCCTGCAGAGCTCCGGCTCGGTTTAAGGCGTCAAAGATGGATATCAAATCCCGCGGCGAAGCCCCGATGGCATTCAAAGCCCGAGCCAGCTCCTCCACTGTCACCGTTCGGGGAACCGAAATGAGATGCCCCTGCCGTTCTTCTACCGAGAGTGAGGTGTCGTCAATGACGGCAGTCGTAGCCGACTCCGTAAACGGCGTCGTCGGCTGGGATACATACTGCTGCTCCTTAATTTTGACCACCAGGTCGCCCTGCGCAACGGCTGTCTCTGAAATACTCACCGTCCCGCCGACCACAATCGTTCCCGTCCGTTCATTAATCACCACAATCCCCGGCAAATCCACCTCCACTTCCAACTGCAGCAGCGAATCTACAAATTTCAGGACATCAGCATCCGCCACCGCGTCCGGGATCCGCACCCGTATCGTTCCCGGGTCCTCCGCAAAAGCAGACTCCGGATACAGCCGGTCAATCGCCGCCCGAATCCGCTCCGCCGTCGTAAAGTTATGATGCCGCAGCGACAGCGTGATATACCGCTGATTGCCGATCAATTGAACAAATCGGGATGTCTCCGCCCGCTCCACATAGGCACCGTTCGGAATCCGCCCGACTGTAGGATGATTTTTGGCGACCTTGCTGCCGGTCTTGCCTTCCACGGTCCACGAACTGGTCGAGACCGACGCCACCCGCGCTACGGCATAGACTTCACCGTCCAGCCCTTTCAGTTCCGTCGCCAGCAGTGTTCCGCCCTGCAGACTCTTGGCGGCCCCCAGAGCGGAGATGTTAATATCAATGAGAGACCCTTCCCGGTCCCAGGGTCCCAGTTCCGCCGTAACCATCACAAGGGCAATGTTCTCTGACCGAAGCATCTCCGGAGATAAACTCACCTGCCCTTCCCGCTGCAGAAGACTGGTAAGCATCTGAGCACTGGGCAGCGACCCGTCACCGGTTCCGTTCAGACCCACAACCAGCCCCGTTCCGAACAGCGGGTTTCCCCGAATCCCGTGCACCTGCACAATGTCAGCGACGCGGGCCGCAAAACCGACGGTCGTCCATCCTGCCAGGCAAAGGAGGGCAGCGGCCGATTTCTGTATTCTGCTGACGGTCTTCATCTTCATTATCCTCAGAACGGCCAGATTTTATCGAGAAATTTCCCCAGCCAGCCGGGCTTGGTAAAATCCTTCGTGACCCCATCATTGACGGCAATCATCTGGAAATTCGCCACCTGCTCGCTGCGAATTGTATTGTCAAAACTGATATCCCGCGGACGAACGATTCCGCTCACCTGAATCGTCTGGGTATCGCCGTTTAATTCCCGCGTCCGTGTGCCCATCACCACCAGATTGCCGTTCGGGTGGATATCCATCACGACGACCGTAATTCGGTCTTCTATTTTCCGCTCGTCTTTATAGTCGGATTTTCCGCTCAGACTTTTGCTCGAATCGACATCCACCTTGACCTTGCTGACGCTCGGAAGCACATGTCCGATTGAGATATCATCTCCGCCCACTTCAAAATTCCGATCGCTGGTACGGCTCAAATCCTGCTTGACCTTGTTGTCCACCTTGTGAATTTCGCTGATAATAATCGTCAGGACATCTCCAATCTGATTGGCCTTGTCATCCGCGTACATCGGCTTGGCGGCAGCCGTCCGTTTTGCCCAAATCGAACCTGCCTGAAGCGAGCCGGAAGACAAGAGCAGCACCATCAGGACGAATCCGCAGTGCCGGGCATTTTCAAACCAGTCTCTCTTCATTTGTTCTCCTTTTCCCATAAAGGCTGAACCGTGCCGTCTGCCATTACGCGGCCCAGCACAATCCGTTCATCCGGACGCTGTCCGCGCTTGACCCGGATTATCTGGCCTTCCGCGCCTTCATCGAGGGCCTCGCCGGCGGCGGTAATCTGCATCAGACCCGTATCAATTTTCAGCACAACCTTTTGGCGGCGCTGAACAAGAAGCGGCGGTGCGGGCTTCTGAAGCCACTGGGGACGAATCACTGTTCCGGCTGAAATGGCCCGTCGGGCCGTCATCCCAACCACCTCGGCCAATTCCACTGTCTGCGGCTCCGGGGTCTCCGCCGTTTCCAAACGAACCGCCTGCGAAGAAATCACTTGTCCGACCGCAATATCCGACGCGGCAATGACCTGACGGCTGCGAAAGCGAACCTCAAATGGAATCAGAACACGGCTGATTTCCTGCCCATTTTCGCGAAAAGACAAAATCACGGTCCGCCGCCCCGGCGTCCGATCGCTTCCCAAGAGCGGCACCACCTCGCAGGATTTGCCGGCCTCCAACACACGGCCGGACGGCACCGTCGCTGCTTCCCCAATCACGGCATCCTGTCCGGCCAGCTGCGACTGAAGATACGCCCGGGCTGTTTCCAACAGTGAGGCACCGCTCAGTTCCTGACCCTTTCGGCTCACCACAACCCGTTCCGCCCCCATCAGGCGAACCTTCTCCGGAGAAATCCCGCCTGCCGCCAGACAGCTGCGAATGGTCTGCTGGTCCAGTGTAATCTGCTGACCCGGCATCGAAAAACGTCCCAGCGAAATCCCTCGAACAGCAGCCGCCAGGTCCTGTGAACCCTGCAGCAGACCGATTTGCCCCAATTCAATCACCTCTGTTTCAACCTGGGCGGTTCGAGGCAGATAAATCTCCAAACCGGCATCCTGAGAAACCGCCGTCCACAGCAACATCCCGTTGAAAAGCATCCAAAGCTTCATTCATTCACCCGTTTTGACTACCGTATCAACTGACTCAACTGCTGAAGCATATTATCCCCCGTGCGAATGCATCGGGAGTTAATCTCATACCCGCGCTGTGCCGTAATCAGATTCACCAGCTCCTGCACCATTTCCACGTTTGATTTTTCCAGATACATCGAAAGAATTGTTCCATAGCCGTTCTGACCGGCCTGACCGGCTACCGCCGCTCCGCTGGCCTCCGTTTCCCGGTACAGGTTGTCTCCTTCCGCACTCAGGCCGGCGGGGTTCGGAAACCGGTACAATTCAATCATCCCGACCACCTGCACCCCGGAGGGCGTCTGCACGGTCACCGTTCCGTCCGTGCCGATATCCACCGCCATTGCATCCGCCGGAATGGTAATGCCCGGACTGAGCTGATACCCGTTGGCCGTCACCAGATAGCCGTTGGCATCCTTCTGAAAGGCCCCGTCCCGCGTGTACCGCAGCTCTCCGTTCGGCAGCGTCACCTGGAAAAATCCCTCTCCCTGAATCGCCATATCCAGCTCATTGCCCGTATTCTCCAGCGAACCGGGGGTAAAAACACGGCTGGTGGAGGCAATCTTGACGCCGCTGCCGACCTCCAGACCGCTCGGGGCGGTCACACCGGAAGTCACTTCCCGGTCGGCCTGCCGCATCTTCAGATACAGCAAATCCTGAAAATTGACACACGACCGCTTGAATCCGTTCGTATTGACGTTGGCCAGGTTATGAGCAATAATGTCCACCATCGTCTGCTGAGCATCCATTCCCGTGGCCGCCGTTGAAAAAGCACGCAGCATAAAAATCTCCTTTCACGTATTAACCGCCGACAAAACGGCCTGCGAGGCTTCCCGCTGCTGACGCAGCACATTCATATTCGCCTCATACAGCCGTGACAGCGTCATCATGCTGACCATTTCCTGAATCATCTGAACATTCGAGCCCTCCTGATAGCCCTGCCGAACCTTGACCCCCGCCGCAGGCACCGGCTGAACATCCGCCGGAGCGGCAAAGACCCCGAATCCCGAAGGAATCAGCCGATGTTCATTCTCCCCGAAATCGGCCAAGCGGAGCTGTCCGACCTGAACAGTCCCGACCTGTACCACGCCATCCTGCGAAATCTGAATCTCCCCCCCCAGTGCATCCGCCGGCAGATTAATCGGACCATTCTGTCCGGCTACAATCCGCCCCTGACTGTCCGTCAGCTGCCCCAAAGCATTAACCTGAAGGCAGCCGTTGCGCGTATACATCGGCCCATCCGGCGTCTGCACCGTCAGGAAGCCCCGCCCCTCCAGCGCTATATCCAGCGGACGGTCCGTCTGAATCAAGCGTCCCTGCGAAAAATCTATTTCCTGGCGAGTCTGAATGGGATTGCTCCGGAGCGAACGATTCCCTGACAAGGCCTCCAAAGACTTCTGATACTCCTGTTCAAACGTCAGCACACGCCGCTTGAAGCCGGCCGTTTGGGCATTGGCAGCGTTATGCGCCACCACCTCCAGCTGCCGAACCAGCCCGTTCAGACCTGATGCGATTCGCTCCGCTCCGTCCGGCATTTAAACGTGAACCTCCGCTTCCGTTTCTTCCCAGGATTCTTCCGATTCCGCTTCCAGGCCCTGTTCAATCGCCGCCTGATTGGTCAGCCGAATCATTTCATCTTCACTGCGGGCATCCAGCCCGATCAGTTCCGCCACACAAAACGGCCCTGTTCCGGAACGTCCGACCCGCTGAATCTCAGCGATGTCCTGCACCACACGCCCCGGCTCTATCTCAAAAATAACCAGAACCCGCTCCCGCCGGCTCACATCGAGAGCGCCTCGAATCCGCAATGTCGGCCCTGAAAACTCCACCACCTCCGCCTGCTGAAAAACCGGCATAGCGGGCTTGTCCGTCTGGACAAAAACCGGAAACTTCGCCACCCAGATCGGCTGATGAAGCGGAACCCTCACAAACCGCCGCCGGTTGATATACCGCGCATGGTCCACATGGCAGACCTTTAAATGCGCCCCTTCACAGCTGATGACAACGACATCAAATCCCCACAGAACCGACCCGAGCATATACTGCAAGGTACAGGCATCCCCCGCCTTCAGCGGAAACGGAGCGGTTCCTTCCAGTGAAATCCCCGTCACCTCATTGGATACCACTTTGCCCCGGTAGTCTCGACTTTCCATTGGAAAATTCGGCACAACACCCACCTCTGCATCCGTCGGAATCTGACGGCTGGTTAAATATTGACTCCGGCGATACCGTCCTTTAGAGGACGCACCGGTTTTTACAAACCCGATTTTGTACTTAATGGATTCAATCACCGTAATCTGACGTTTTCGCTGCTCCTCATCCGCCGCATCAGCCAGCGTCCGGCGCAGCAGCCGCCTCATCCCCGTCTCAAATTCCTGCGGGCGGAAATAAATATTGACCAGCTGTTTCATCCGGGCCTGACGGGCGATGGATAAAAGAACCTGACGCTCCTCCGGCGTCAGCCCGAAGAGATTGGCCTTCTCTTCAAACAGACGAAGCTGTTTCTGACGATTCCGCTCCCGCTGCTGCTGACGAATCGCCGCCAGAATCAGCAGCAGAACCGCAATCATCGACCATCCCAGAATAATGAACCACTTATTGGTCAGCAGAGCCGTCAGACCCGACTGGCTGCCGCGGTCCATCTGGCGCATCGCTTCAAACCGCTCATACGGCGACAGCCCCGCCAGAAACAGCACTATCGGTTGAAGTCGGCTCAAAAAAACCATTCCGTTCGTTCCCTTTTTACCGAATCAGATTGGTCAGTTCACGCAGCACATCGTTGGCAACCCGAATCGTTCGGGCATTGGCCTGATAGCCGTTCTGGGCCTGCATCAGCGTCACAAACTCCGTCGCAATATCCACATTGGACTGCTCCAGACTCTGGCCGGTAATCTTGCCCGCTCCGCCGCTGGCTGCCATCGTGGCAATGGGCTCTCCCGAGTTGGCCGTCGGCAGAAAATACCCGTTGCCGATCGATTCCAGACCGCCCGGGTTCTGGAAAATCCCGATTTGCAGGGCCGCAATATTGACTTTCACGCCGTTGGTAAAGGTCCCCACAATCATTCCCGTCTGGTCAATCGTAATGTTCGAAAGCGACCCGGCTGCGTAGCCATCCTGGGTCAAAGCCGCCGCACTCGACTGCTGCGAGGCAAACTGCGTCAGCCCTGTAAACTCTCCCGGTGTCCCCAGTACCAGTTCAATCGTCTGAATCGCAGAAGGATTGCTCTCAAACTGTACTCCTATCACCGCCTCCTCACCGGGAACGGAAATCCCTTTGAAAGAACCGTCCGGATTAAACTCAATTCCGGAGATGCGCCGGTTCAGGGCACTTGAATTATGAATATCGTAACTGTCCCATGAGCCCGCCACCTCTCCCGTAATGGAATCAATCACCAAATCCCAGGTATTGGTCGTGTCAGTCTTGACAAACGTGCCGCTGAGGACATGCTGTTCGCCCATGTTGTCATAGACCGTAATCTTGAAGTTCTTGGTATCATTGCCGCCGATTGTCACATAGTCAAAAAAGGTCGGCACGGTCATCTCGTCCGTTCCGGCCGGCACATACGTCATATTGGTAATCATCGCCAGATTATAGCCGGCCTGATTGGCAGTAACGACAATCTTTCCGTCTGAATTCAGGGTCGCCGTCGAATCCGTAAACAAGGCGGTAATCTGATCCAGCAAATCCTGGACCGTCGGTCCTTCACCAGGGTCAGCTCCAAGCCATGTAATCGGCTGGTCCGTAAACGCCGTTCCGTCCTCCCGATATCCGGAAACAAGAATCGTTCCGGTCGCACCTTCCGCCAGGGGCGTGACCCATTGGTCCAAATCAGACAGAAATGTATTCGCCGTCGCCACACGTTCCCCGTTGCCGGTGGTAAAGGCCAGATTGGACATAATCTTATGCACCGTCGCCGCTGTGCTTTCCGCCGAAGCCCGAAGGTTGCCGTTCAGCGTAATCTCCGTCGTGGCCCGGGCGGGCATCGAAGCATCCCAGGGAATATGAATGCTCGTATCGCCGGCCGTCTGAAACCCTTCACTTTCACCGTAGTTTCCGATTCGCTGAACTCGGTAGCCGGTCGCCGGGTCCACAAGGGTATTGCTCGCATCCACCGCAAAAGAACCGATTCGCGTATAAACATTCTGAGAGCCGTTATTCAGCACAAAATAGCCCGAACCGTCAATCGCCACATCCAAATCCTGACCGGTAGAAACAATATTTCCCTGCGTTGTATTTACCCGAATCGAGGCAATCCCCACACCGCTGCCCATCTGCTGCGGGTTGACTCCGCCCAGATTACTCGATGGACCGCTGGCACGCTTGAGGGTCTGGCTGAGCAGCTCAGCAAATGTTACAGAGCTGCCTTTAAAGCCGACCGTGTTGACATTCGCCAGGTTATTGCCCGCCACATCCAGCATCGCCTGATGGGCCTTCAGGCCCGATACACCCGCAGATAGTGCTGAACCCATATGCTCACTCCCTTTTGATTATTGAATGCTGTTGATTTCATCCAGAGAAACAGTAAGCGTTTCCAGAGCGGAACCATTCGAGGGATTCTTGGCCTCCACCTGCAATACCGGCTCGCCGTCGACAAACCGAATCCCTTTGACGCTTCCTTCCAGCGTCTGCTGATAGGTCTCATTATAAAAAGAAACCGTGTGCCCCAGCAGGGAACGGGCATACTCAATCTCCGCCATCAGCATCGCCCCGGTAAATCCAAGATTCATCTTGCTGATCGTCTCGTTGATTGTCTCCAGATTGCTGTTCATCTTTTCCGACAGTTCCAGCTGGGTAAACTGGGCAAGTTGTGATGCCATCTGCTGATTATCCAACGGCTCCAGCGGATTCTGATACTGAAGTTCCGTTACCATCAGCTTCATAAAATCCATTTTCTGTTCTGTAGCAGACTTCACAGTCGCCATCTTGTTCCCTTCCATCAAAGGCACATCATTGCACTGTTCAGACCTTTCCAAAAAGGATTTCCCTGCAACATCTATGCCAGCTCTCAGGATAAATCCGACGTGCAGAAACTCTAACCTCTTAAGAAAAAACCAGTTAAATGTTTTCTCCAAAACTTCTTGAATCCCGTTCTCTTTTCCAAACCGAGGTCAAAAATTTCGCACCTGTCGGAAAATTATTCCTTCAGCTCCTTCCGGGACATGCATTCCACCGGCCGGCCGAGAACCAGATAAGTCCGATAATTCTCTGCTCCCCGATTCATCACACTTCCTCCTCATTTCGACCTTCTTTTCGAACGTCTTCGGAATTATTGGACCGTCCCATAATTTATTAAAGTTTCCTATTTCCGCCTGCCGATGGTAGCAGTACACCGATTTGAACGAACTGAGGATGATTTGTTCCGTGAGTAACTGCATATGACTTTGGAAAAGATTCTGGTCGTCGGCAGACAGCCGAACACGCAGCAGGCAGCCAGACCTTTTGCAAAGAAACTTTATGCCGCCGATGAAGTCGAAGACGTGTGGGAACTCCTGGAGGCCGTCGATCCAAACCTGGTAATTTTCGGTCAGGACGTGGACCGCACCGATATCCTCCAAACCCTGCAATCCCTCCGGAAACACAACCTGGAGCGGCCCGTTCTGGTGCTGGGTCCGCTCAATCATCCCCCGCTGGAAACGTACTTGGCCGAATACAAATCCGCCGAGTGCGTTCTTAATATTGAAAACAATGATCAACTCGCCGATGCCGTCCGACGGCTCTCACAAAGCGAAGAGCTGCCGGCTTCCGACAACCGCTTTTTTATGGAAGACTGCCCCTCCTCGGTTTCCATTGTCGGAAAAAGCCGGGCCATGATGCAGACGCTGCGAATGATTCGGCTGGTTGCTCAGAGCAACTGCAACCCTGTTTTGATTGTCGGGGAAACAGGCACCGGCAAAGAACTGGCCGCCCGTGCGGTCCACATCCTCCGCAACGGCAGTCAGCAGCGGTTTGTCGCTATCAACTGTGCCGCCCTGACCGCCAACCTGCTCGAAAGTGAACTCTTCGGTCACACCAAAGGGTCGTTTACCAGCGCTGACCGCGAAAAAATCGGCCTCCTGGAACTGGCCGGCAACGGTACCGTCTTCCTCGATGAAATCAGTGAAATGCCTCTCGACCTGCAGGCCAAACTCCTGCGGGTCCTTCAGGAACGAAAATTCCGCAAAGTCGGCGGGCTGGAGGAAATCGAATGCAAGGCAACCATCATCGCCTCCAGCAACCGAAATCTGTTCCAGGAAGTCGAGGCCGGCCGGTTTCGAAGAGACCTCTATTACCGGCTGTGTGTCTGCCCCATCCCTCTGGCTCCTCTGCGGGCCGAATCCCGAAGGGAAGACATTCTCCTGCTGGCCGAGTATTTTATCCAGACCTCCACGATCTGCCCGGAAAAGAGAGGAAAAATCAAAGGGCTGACCTCGATGGCCGCTGAAATGCTCACACGCTATCACTGGCCCGGCAATGTTCGGGAGCTGAAAAATGTGATTGAACGGGCCATCCTCCTCGAATCCTCAGACCGAATCGGAACCAGCAACCTATTGCTGAATCCCGCCTTCTCCTTTGAGACCGACCAGCCGCAGGAGACCGCTCAAACCATTTCCATCAAGGATTTCTCCCTCGAGAAAGCAGAACGGGAACTGGTCAAAAAGGCCCTCGAAGAAGCCGGCTGGCAGAAAAGCCGTGCCGCTTCTCTGCTCGGTATCACACGGGCCACCCTCTATGCAAAAGTCAAACAGTACAACATTCAGGAACCCGAAAAAAAGCCCCAGCCCGTTTCCTGACCCCCTCCTCTTCCGGCAAAATCTCCTGTACTGTCAAAATAGATAAAGTTCAGTTCCCCTTTATTACGGACCACTGAATATCCGTTGCCCTGCTGTGGACAATCCCTTGTAAAGCATATTTCGCTATTCCAAAAGGAATCTCCTTATCACAGCGAAGCCGAACAATTTTCTTGGAAGAACCGTTCTTTCGGGCTGCCTGCCGGTCAATCAAATCGGCTATCACCGAGGAAACTTCTTTCACTTCTGAGACTTCTGCTGATACCCCATCCACCCTGAAAAACACCTTCCCCCCCCTATCCCTGCCGACTGTAACCGTTGCCAGAACATCCTCCTCCGCCGGCTGGGCCGAACGAATGGACTCCGGCACCTGTACATCCGCTTTTTCCGCTGTAATAAACTGAAAAACCAGCATAAAAAAGATAATCAGCAGAAAAACCACGTCAATAATCGGCGTCATATCAAACGAACCTGTCGGTTCAAAGGGGAGATTCAAAAAACCTTCTCTCATTCATCTGCCTCAAATTCAAGTTCAAGAGGTTCATCATCCTCTTCGTCCGCACTTTCCATTTCCTCCGCTATTGGAGTTCCCGTTGGTTCCTCGTGGATATTCGACGGACCTTTGCGGAAACATCCCATCTCCGCAAGCCGCTCCAGGAGGGCCTCCATTTCGAAAGCTGCCTGACCCATCAGAGACTCAATCCGCATCCGGAAAAATCCATGCAGAACCAGTGCCGGAATTGCCACCAGCAATCCCCAAAACGTTGTCACCAAAGCAACGGAGATGGACTGAGCCAACTGGTCCGGACGGGGCTGTCCTCCCGAAGCCCCCAACACAATAAACGCCTGAATCATCCCGAAAACCGTTCCGAAAAGTCCGACCATCGGAGCCACGGTGCCAATCAGATGACATCCCTCCGCCCGCCGCATCAAGTCCAGTCCCTGTTCCCGCAGACTGTCCGCCGCTGCCTCCTGTACCAGCCCGAAGTCAAACCCCTTCTTTCTGTTCCGGGACAAAGCCCACAGAATTGCTCGGCCCAAAAAGTCCGGACTGCCCTTGAGCCGTGCCTCTAACCCGAACAATCCATATTGGCCCGCCAGGGCGGCTATCTGGCCCGCACGACCGTTCGGCAGCAAAACCTTCCGGCGGAGACGAAAGCCCAAATCCAACCCTAAAGCAAGCATTGCGGCCGACATCGGCAGCAATACAAACCAGACTATCGGTCCGCCGGCCAGAAAAAACCGGTCAAACCACGACGGTGCTTCCATCACTCCCAACCCTGTCGTCATTTCAAATCCTCAATCCGATTTTCCGGCTCATAATCCACACAAGTAAAACTGCCTCCGCTTCGCTGGGCTATCATCTCCAAAACCTGACGGTCCATCGGAGATGCCCAGAAAGCAAACGTATGAATCACCGCCTGCGGAGCCAGTTTTCTCCTCAACTCCTCTGCCTGCTCCGCAAGGCCGGCGGTTCCTTCCTTATCCAAATCAAAACCGTCCGTCAGAAAATAAATTAAATCCGGACCTCGCCCATCCGATGTCCGCAGCGACATAGCTCTGACCAAGGCCGACAAGGCATCCGTTTGACCTTCCGGCCGAACAGACTCCGCCAGCTGAATCGCATCTTGTTTGGCTGCCGGCACTGCACGCAGCAGCTCACCGCCGCCGAGCTCCAAAATCCTCCCATTTCCTCCAAAAAAAAGGACGGAAAAGAACTGGTCCGGAGTCAGACGCGACACAGCTTCCGCAAGCTGCCTGCGCACCAGCCCCATCCTTCCAAACATACTTCCGGAACAGTCCACAACAAAACAGATGCGTCCGGCTGCACTGCGATTCCCGAAAAAGTTGACCGAAGGCCGAACCAAATCTTCTGAAAGATGAGACGGAATGGAAAAAGAAGACTTCTGCGCGGGTTCGGGGCGAACTTCAGGAATGGGCTTCCGTTCTGCAGACAGAGATAAACGCCGCTCGGATGTCAGCGGTTTGACCTGAGGTTTCGGCGCCGTCAGCTCTCTCACCCGCACATGGGCAGCCGTTTCAATCGATGAAAAAGCCCCGCTACCGGGTCTATCCGAGGTCCCTCCGGATGGAAAACGAACAAAAGCCAGTGCCCCCAGACATACAGCATGCACCCCGGCTGAAAGAATCCAGCATCCCAATCCTCCAAACCACCGGCTCATCCGATTGGTCATCCCGTCTACCTCATCCGTCCAGACAACCTCAATCCTCCACACGCACCAGGGATTGGCCTGCAAACAGAAGATTGTACACCTCAATCACATCCCCGTTAAACAGGCGGATGCATCCCCGGGAAGATTGTGTTCCGATGGTCTCCGGTTCTTTGGTACCGTGGATAGCAAAGCCGGTTCTCCCTTTGGCCTGGCCTTCCAGCCCTTCCAGACCAATCCAGCGCGACCCAAGCGGATAATCCGGGTCGGTGGCCACATATCGCCGGCCGGTATCCGGGTCTGTCCACGGCGGCTGAATCAGTTTATCATTCGGCTTAACCCGCCAAAGTCCCGTGGGGGTTTCCCGCCCCGGCATCCCAAGCCCGACTTTGTAGGTTTTGACATATTGATTCTGAAGGTACAAATCCATCGTAAACCGCTTGCGGCTGATTACCGCATGAAACGGACCTCGAATCACTTTAATCTTCTGTCCCGCCTGAAGCCCTTCCGCCTTTCGAATCCCGTTAATCTCCATCAGAATTTCATACGGAACCTTATACGTATTGGCTATCTTGACCAGCAAATCGCCCGTCTGAACCTGATACCACTCCGTCAGCGTATCCCCATCCAGCACCTCTCGACTGAACAGCCACCGCCCGGACAACAAGGCCAGCTGCCGCTTGATTTCATCCCGAAGCACCTCGCTCATCGGCATCTTCAGGGCTTCGTTAAGAGAATCCCTCGCCGCAATAATGTTTCCGGCCTTTCTGGCCTCCACGGCCTTTTCAATCAGAGTCCGAACTTCAGGACTGGCAGCGGCCTGCGCTTCCGCCGCGGCCTGTTCCGCTGTTCCTGTCGTCCCCGTCCCCGTTGCCGAAACCGGTTCCGGAGACTTTGCCTGCGGAGAAGCATCAGACACTGCAGGTCCCGGCGCCGGAGCCGCAGCCGATGCCGGGTTTGAGGGCCCGGGCATTTCCAGGGCCGGTTCATCGGCCGCTTCCGCAGGAACCGGCTTTATTTCCGACAAAGAAACCGCCGGAATCTCCTCCGTCGTCGGAACGACCGCCGCTTTCTTCTTCCGCACTTGAATCAAAACCACCATTCCGGCAATCACAACCATCAGCGCAATGGCAATCAGACGATTCCGACGAGCGGCATCTCCGCCTGAACCATAGGGTCGATATTTTCCTTTGGCCAAATTACTGCCCTCCCGATTGGGTTCGTTTTCTGCACAGAAGAATTCCTGTTTCCGTCACAACTGCATCCACCGGCTCATCCTCAGGGCCGACGGGAACTTCTTCGACTACCTGAAACGAAAAAGCCAGGGCCCAGCGAGCCGCTGACAGCCCCGGATTCTTAAAAAAACGGTCATAATACGCCCCGCCCCGACCCAGCCGATTCCCCTGAACATCAAAGGCCAAACCCGGTGTTAATACCAAGTCAATCTCTTCAAGCGGAACCGGCACGCCGCCGGTCGGATTGCGAAGCCCTTTTTTCCCCGTCTCCAATCCGCTTTCCAAAGACTGAATCTCCACCGGAATCATATGCCGCTGCTCCCAGGAGATTTTCGGGACGGCAATTGTTTTTCCCTGCCGCCACGACTGAAGAATAAGCGGCGTTGTATCTACTTCATACGGCATTGACAAAAAAGCCATCACAACCGTCGCCTGCCGAAAAACATCCGACTCCATTACCCATCGGCAGATTTGACGGCTTTTCTCCAACCGTTCCTCCGCCGGAAGGGCTGCCAGCCGCGAACGAATCAGCGTTCGAAGCTCCGTTTTATTCATCTTGCGCCTGCCCGTTCTTTTCAGTCCCCTTCTTTTTACCTTCTCTTTCGAAATGGGCAACCTGTTTTTTCAGTTTTTCCAGATACTCCTTTATGGTTTTCTCCCGCCCGATATCCTTGGGAACATAATACGGTTTCTCCAGCGGCTGTCCCAGATAATCCTGCTTGATATATCCCAGCGGACTTTCATGCGGATAGCGGTACCCGATGCCGAAGCCGAGCTTCTTGGCCCCTTCATAGTGCGAATCCCGAAGATGAGGAGGAACAGGAATCGTCCGGCCAGACTGGACATCGGATACCGCCGACCAAATTGCCTTCGCACAGGCATTCGATTTCGGGGCACAGGCAATATAAATCGCCGCCTGAGCCAAAGCCAGCTGGGCCTCCGGCATCCCGACAAACTCCGCTATCTGCAGTGCCGACGCCGCCAGAACCGTGGCCAGCGGGTCCGCATTCCCCACATCTTCCGCCGCACAAACCGCAATCCGGCGGGCGATAAATCGCGGGTCTTCTCCTCCCGCTATCATCCGAGCCAGCCAGTACACCGTCGCATCGGGGTCCGAACCCCGCATTGACTTCTGCAAAGCGCTGGCCAAATCATAGTGGGTATCCCCCGTCCCGTCATAAACAATTGACTTGCGCTGGATTGATTCCCGAGCTGTTTCCAAGTCAATGCAAATCCGTTCTTTACCGCTCTTTTTCTGCTGAGATAAAACCGCCACCTCCAGGGCCGTCAGGGCCTTGCGGGCATCTCCATCGCTCATCACAGCCAAAAACTCCATTGCCTCCGGTTCTACATCCAGCGGCAAATTCCCATAGCCCCTTTGCGGGTCTTTCAGGGCTCGCGTTAAGATAGTAAAAATATCTTCCTTTTTCAGCGGCTCAAAGGTAAAGATTGTACTCCGACTGATTAAAGGAGAGTTTACAGAAAAAAAGGGATTCTCAGTAGTAGCCCCTATCAGCGTTAAAACCCCATTTTCAACATCATCCAGCAGCACATCCTGCTGAGCCCGGTTAAACCGGTGAATTTCATCAATAAACAGAAGGGTTTTTTGACACTTTTCAATCAGCCGATCTTTGGCCTTTTCAATAATCTCCCGGATATCTTTTACCGATGCGGCCGGAGCGCTGAGATAATGGAATGCCGCCTCAATCTGCCCGGCAATAATCTGGGCCAGCGTTGTCTTGCCGCAGCCCGGCGGACCATAAAAAATCAAACTCGTTATCGTTCCCCCCTCCAGCATCCGGCGAAGAAGCTTGCCCGGCCCCACAAAATGCTCTTGCCCCACAAACTCATCCAGGGTTCTCGGCCGCATTCGAACCGCAAGCGGTGCATTCGCACTCAGGGCGTCTTTCTCCGCACCGGAAAAGAGAGATTCCGCTTGTCCCTTTCTCATATCTTCTGATTATACCAGAGATTGAGAAAAAGTCTATTCTCTTTCCGGAATCGATACGATGAGGAAACAAAAAAGAAAAGATGGAGAAGATGGGGTATTTAGGTTGCTGCGGCGGAAGCAAAAACCTTGACGCGTCCCTTCCCGGCCTGTTTGGCTGCATACAGGGCCTGGTCTGTGGCCTTTGTCACATCGCTGATGCAGCTGTCCGGTGAATATTGCCCAACTCCTACGCTGATGGAAAGTTCTATCCGATGCCCCTCCCACACCATCGGCGTACTTTTCACCATCTCTACCATTCGTTCAGCCACAACCACGGCATCTTCCAGAGATGTATTCGGCAAAATCACGGCAAACTCATCTCCTCCATACCGGGCCGCAATATCAATCTGACGAATGCAGGCACTGATCCGGCGGGCAATCTGCTTAATCGCCATATCCCCTGCCTTGTGTCCGTAATTGTCATTAATCGGCTTCAGATTATCCACATCCGCCATAATGATAGACAGATTTGTGGTATAGCGCTGGGCGCGGCGAAGTTCAATTTCAAGCTGCTCATAAAATGTGCGGTGATTGAGCATCCCCGTCAGACCATCCGTCTTGGCCTGCCGCTGTGTTTTTTCAAACAAATGAATATTGCCTATGGAAGCGCCTATCAGATGACGAAACAGCTCCACAATGGCGATATCATCCGAGGTAAAACTGCCGCCCCCGATTTTTTCACTGAAATTCAAAACCCCGACAACCCGGCCGTGGCAAACCAGCGGCGCAATAATACAGCTGCGCGTTTTATAGTTCCCCGAAAACTGCCGAAGTGTTCGGTTGATTTGAGGACCGCGAAGCGATTCATCCCCCTCCACCACCAACAACTCTTTGCTTCGAATTGCCGCCACCATCGGTGAAGGCGGATTCTGATTCAGCGATACGATATTGTTAATCAGGAACGGATGATTATTTTTTTCCAAATGAAGAATATCACTGGTTTCATCCAGAATATACAAAGAAGCCAATTTGGCTCCGATTAACTGCGGAATTTCCGTAACACACAAATCCGCAATTCGTTTGACATCCAGACAATTAATCTGTTTCGCCAGGGGGGTAATCGTGACCAAACGACATTCACCGGCCGAACACAACCGTTCTGAGGGTCTGTTTTGCTCTTTTTCTTTTGACATAATCCTTTTTCTTGCCTTCTCCGAAAAAGCTTGCTCCATTCCAAAGATGTCGTTTCTATATCGGTACTCCGGAGCGGCAAGTTAACCCTTCAAGTGTCTAAAAAACCTTAAAAAGAATATCTGTCCGGAACCTGGAAAAACAAAACAACAACATTATTATCGGACCCGCCCACACAAAACAGCCCTCTTCTCTTGGCTCTTTTCAAACTTTCCCAATTTCTCTATAACCCCTCCCCCGAAAATACGACCGGGAAAAATCTCAACTTTCCTTTTGCGTAAATTCCCGTGTTCCTTCAACTTGCCATTTTCCTGCAAAAAAATTTTAAAAAATTTCAATTTTTTTCTCGACATTTAAAAAATGTATTTTACATTTTGTAAAACGTAAAATATATTTCGAACATCCGGACGCTCACCGCAAAGTCCCGACGGGGGCGAAGAGGGCGTGTCCGAAAGATGCGGATTCTTCTATAAAAGTTTAAAAGGAACCCAAACACAACTCGATAAACAGCTGGATATGAACAAACAGCAGCGGCGAACATTTGACGTACCGGCCAAACTTTTCAGGATCGGTGAAATCGTCCGATACACCCCCTTCACACGACAAACCATTCATAATTACACCATTATGGGACTCATCCGGGAGTCCGGCTGGACCGAGGGCGGCCACCGGCTCTACGATGAATCGGTATTTGAACGCCTTCAAAAAATTGCGGAACTTCGAAAAACAAAAACCCTGACAGAAATCCGAAAACTGCTCAGCGAGGAATCAGCACCGGAGGTGCAAAACTGACAGGCCGCTGCGAGCCCTTAGGAAAAGGAAGGATATGGACATCACAACCGCAAAGACTGAAAACCTCACTGAGCTGCTGATGCAAATCCTCGATTTTACGGAACAGCGAAAGGAAATTCTCTTTCGCAATATCTTTGAGCGCAGCAATCCCGGGTTCGTCCCTCAAGACCTGCCGGCAGCGGAGTTTGCTCACTGTATGACTCGGGCGCTTTGCGAACACCTTTGCCGAAATCGTCTGCTCTTCTGCGACAGTTCTCATATACGATTTGAAACAAACGGAAATCTGAAGGTGGAGCCCCTGACGGACTCTGAAGCCCACCTCCTGCTGAGGAACAATCCGCCGCTTTATCTTCAGATGCAGATACAGAAATTATCCGAAAACCTTTTGAACAATCGAATTGCGGCTGAATTGCTCTCGCATATAAAGAGCAAAACGGCCGCCGCCAGATAAGACCGCCCCACGAGCCGCCGGCTCGATTGAAGAAGCGTTGGGGGACACCGGCTGGTGTCCCGGAAAAACGGATGGGAGCGGAGCGGCCCGGTTTGTCTTTAAACCGTGCCCCGCTGCACACCACGATTCAGGACAACGTCGAAGGCAGGGCAGAATGACACAGATTAGGAACGAGGAGAACAGCCGAGCCGCTGTGATGGCTGTAGCCAGCGGCAAAGGCGGAGTGGGAAAAACCAATATTTCATTGAATTTGGCCATTTGCCTGGCCGCCGCCGGTCAGCGCATCGTTCTGATCGATGCCGACCTCGGGTTGGGAAATTTGGACGTCATAATGAACCTCAACAGTCGCTACAACTTGTCGCATGTGATTGACGGCCGAAAAACCCTCGACCAGATTACCCAGATCGGGCCGGCCGGGATTGAGGTCATCTGCGGCGGTTCCGGCCTGGAAAATATGGCCAATTTATCCCCTTTTCAGCATCATCGCCTTATCAGCCAATTCAACCGACTCCAAAACAGAACGGATATGATTGTCATCGACACCGGCGCCGGCATCGGCCAAAATGTCATCGGTTTTTGTATGGCCGCTGATCATACCCTTGTCGTTACAACCCCTGAACCTACGGCGATTACCGATGCTTATGCCGTCATTAAAATCCTTGCCGGCAAAAAATATCCGGGACGAATCAGTCTTCTGGTCAATATGGCCTCTTCCATTGAAGAAGGCAAAAAAATATCTCGGCAGATTGCCCAGGTGGCCGCCCGATTTCTGGCCACCCCCATCTATGAAGCAGGGATTCTCTGCCGCGACGAATGTCTTCAGGCCGCCGTCTGCATGCAGAAACCGGTCGTTTTGGCGTTCCCCAAGTCCCCTTTTTCAAGAGGAATCCGGACGCTCAGCCATCGACTGACCAATACAAGTCCCATGCAGACCTCCGGCGAAGGGTTCTTTCGAAAAGTAGTGAACTGGTTTTTCTAAAGATGCAGGGCCTTTTTGCCGATAACTAAACGCTCTGTCAAGATACCTGCGCGCAGAGCAGAAAAAAAATAAGGGATTTACCAGCAAGGTTATCGGACGCGGCCATGCAAAGTGCGGAAATGAATGTGTCAAACATGGAGGTTTAAGGCATGAAAACCGCCCGTATCCAAAATGTGGAGCAGGTTTGGGAAGAGTTTTTCAGAACGCGCTCCAATGAAGCCCGCAATCAGCTCCTTGAGCATTATCTGCCCTTAGCCAAATACACTGCAGAACGAATCTGGGCAAAACTCCCCGACAAAGTAGATATCGATGACCTGATTAGTGCCGGTATCTTCGGACTGAAAGATGCCATCGACGCCTTTGACCCCAAACGGGGCGTCAAGTTTGAAACCTACTGCACACCGCGAATTCGCGGAAGCATTTTGGATGAACTTCGCAGTATGGACTGGGTCCCCCGGCTGGTCCGAGCTCGTGCTCATCAGCTCGACAGAGCCATGCAGACGCTCGAGGCCCATTTGGGACGGCTGCCGACCGAAGAGGAGCTGGCCGAGGAGATGGAACTGGAAAAGCACGAATTTTACCGGCTCCAGCGGGATGCCAATGCCGTCGGCCTGGTTTCCCTCAACACCAAATTCAGCGAGTCAGACGGCGATAAGGACATCCGGGAGATTGACATCATTGAAGACCAGCGGAGCAAAAATCCCGTCATCGAAGCCCAGAAACGCGACCTCAAAAATCTTTTAACCAAAGGACTTACGCGGGCGGAAAAACTGATTATTATCCTCTATTATTATGAAGAAATGACGATGAAGGAAATCGGCGCCACGCTCGACCTTTCTGAATCCCGCGTCTCGCAGATGCATTCCTCCATCATCGCTCGCCTCAAAGCCCAGCTCAACAGTCGCAAAAAGGAATTCGCCGTGTCCGCAGACTGATGAAATTCTCCTCTTCAAACCTCCCGGGCGTGCTGTTCGGCACGCTTTTTTTATGCGCTGAAGGCCGACTTTTCTCATTGCTCCAGCAGATTGTCATCATACCGACTGTGGTTGGTCTTCCACCAGCGCATCGCCTGATTGTAGCTGCTGAACTCCTGATTCAGCAGCAGGCGAAGAACCGACTTAACCTCCTCACGAAACTCCGGATTGGGGTCTTTCAGACCGTTGAACATCACCTCCACCGCCGCTTTATCCCCCCGCAGCTCCAGCAGCGAAAGGACCTCCGATTTTACCTCATCCGACGCCAACCCTATCGCCCGACTGAGCGAAAGAATCTGGATATCCGGGGACTGTCCGCGAATGACATCCAAAGCACGTCCCCGCACGGTATCCGACGGGTCGCTCAGGGCCATTACCGCCAGTTCCGCACATCTCGGGTCTTCAATCTCCTCCAAAGGTCCGAGGACGCTCAAACGTACCTCTTCATCTCTCGAGCGCAGGGCCTTTTCTATCAGCGGCAGCACGGCAGGATTTCGATAGGGCTCCAGCATCTGAGCTGCCGTGCGAACAACCTCAGGGTCTGGGTCCTCCAATGCTTTCTCAAGCAATCCAAGCAGTTCCGGCTCCTGCTCCATTGCCAGTTCCTGCGTCGATTCGAGAGCCGCCAGCCGTTCCGAAGATGCCGTTTCCTTCTGAAAAAGTGCATAGGCATCTTTGATTGTCTGGTTCCCCGATTCTCCAACCGCATAAACCTCTACAGGAGCGGAGGTCGGTTTTTGCCCCTCGACAGCCGGCACGGGCAGACGCAAAGCTTTCAAAGTCTGCACTTGGCCGGCAAGTCGGCTGTTTTCCTCTTTCAGCCGTTGTATCTCCTCCGTTAACTCCTTTATTTTCGACAAAAGCACCTCTGCCCCGCCGGAAGTCTGGATCAATGCCGCCGCGGAAGGTTCAGCCGAAGAAGTATTACCCTGCCCCCCGCCTCGATAATGTCGCAGCATTTCCGCCAGTTCGAGAGAGGTCTGCCTTTCGGCCTCCAATTCTTTTTGAACGGATTCCAGTTCAGACCGAAGAGTTTGAATCTGTTTCTGGAGAAGTGCCGTTTGGACTTCTTTCTCATCGGAAGCCGCTTTCCCTTTCTTGGCACATCCAGAAAAAACGATCCCTAATAAGACAATGGAAAGCCCCGCTCTTATAAAAACTTTTTTTTGTAATTTACCCATTTTTCCTCTCTATCTCCGATAGTTGATAATTTCAGATAGGCGAATCTACCCCCTTATTTCGTCAATATGAAAGGCTCGCTTCATTCGAAAATTGCCATATTAAGGTATATATGGCTCCTTTATATCTTTTTAATTCAGTCCTATAACTTCTTGCTTTATTGGAAGCAATTCATTAAGATAGGTAGCGGCTGTCTTAGGGTACGGCAAAATTGATTTGGAATATTTTTGGAGCAGGGTGATGAAAACAAGGGGTATTTTTTTTCTGATTCTCTCGCTATTTCTTCTCAGCAACTCTTTATTTGGAAAAATCTTATACGTCGCCGACAATGGGAATAACACGGACGGGTTAACGTGGGAAACTGCATTTCGAACCATTCAGACCGCCGTGAATGCCGCCTCTGCCGAAATGGGGGCCGTGACCATCCTCGTCGGCTCCGCTGGAACCGGACATGGCACCGGCGTTTATAACGAAAATCTAATCATTTCTCCGGCACTTTCGGCAATTCTTACAATCGAATCGGAAAGCGGACCTCTTCAGACCACGATTCAAGCCAATTCAGGCGCTGCTCATGCTGTTTCGATTATGGGCAGCTATGTTACCCTTCGAGGTTTCAGCATTTGCAAAACCAACTCAACTGCCGCTGCTGTCGCCTTAGTCAATGCCAGCAACTGCACAATCGAAAACAACCGATGCGGCTGGGACAGCCAAAATCGAAACGGCAGAGGAATCTACCTGAACAATGCCTCCAACAACATTATCCAGAATAATACTTGTTCTTCCAATATTGGAGCCGGGATATCCATTTCGGCCAGCAGCGGAAACCTTTTGCTCGGCAATACCCTCCAGGCCAACGGCGGTGCCGCAATCGAATTAATCAATTCCAACCAGAACACCATTCAGCAAAACCACTGCACGGCTCATCAAAACTCCGCGGCAATCAGTTTGAGCGCCTCCCTGTACAATGTAGTCACTCAAAACTTTTGTTCCGGAAATTACACCGGGCTGGCACTTCTCAGCGGGGGAGCTCTTTATAACAGCATCACGGAAAATCTTTTTGAGAACAGCACGAACTACGGCATTCAACTCCAAAGCAACAGCAATCAGCTGCTCCGCAATACGGTCCGACAGAACTATTACGGCTTTTACTGCTTTGAATCCCAGCACAATCTCCTCTCCAATAATCTTTTCCAGGCGAACACGACTTCCTTTGTTTATTACCGTGTTTCTGAAGGGGACTATTGGAACAGTCCAATCCCGTTTACCTATCGCTACGCAGATGCCATCTTCTCCAGCAAAATGGGCAACTACTACAGCTCCTATTCCGGCACAGACCTGAATAACAATGGGATTGGAGAAACGCCGTACTCGCTGTATGGAACCTTCTCACAAGATTATTTCCCCCTGACCGAGCTGCCGACAAATTACCTCCTTCAGACCTGGTATTTGAAAGGAGGAGCAGCAATGTCAATGGAACCCAACAGCCCCGGTCAATGGCAAACAATACCGGCAGGAAGCTCGCTCTTATGGCTTTCCGAGACGTCAGCCCTCGGGCCCATCAACTTTAATGTCCTTTCCGCACAGGACGGCTGGAGCGGTCAAATCCTATTCAGTACAGCGGTAAACGGGAGCGCATTTGCAATCGAAATTGGTTATGCCGATCCGGCCGATGGACTTTTCATCAGCGGCGGGACATCCGCAGTTTTGAGCGGAACAAAAAATCTTTTCCAATTTAAGACCTCTCCGCAGTCTTTCACGCTTCCTGCGGGCAAAGCCCTCGCCGTTCGGATTACCAACAACAGCGTCTCCCCACGTTCTATCTTCACCGGCGGCGGCTGGACCTGCATCACTCCGCCGGCGGGTACCTCAGAGGTCTGGCCGGGCACCCCGCCGCCCCCTCCCAACCCCGGCGATCTCAATCAGGACGGCTGGGTGAACATTCAGGACTTTGCCTATCTTTCCACCCGCTGGGAGATGGAGGGCTGCACGGACCTGAATAACTATTGTGATTTTGCAGATATCAACAAATCCGGAAAGGTCGACCTGGCAGACATCCAACTTCTGGCCGTTTTCTGGCTGATGGGTCCCGATGACCTCCTGGCCGGCGACTGGAACGAAGACTTCAAAGTCAACATGGACGACATCGCTCTGCT
Source organism: Planctomycetota bacterium (assembly GCA_029552545.1). Classification (GTDB taxonomy): domain Bacteria; phylum Planctomycetota; class Phycisphaerae; order Sedimentisphaerales; family Anaerohalosphaeraceae; genus JAHDQI01. The sequence goes on along the minus strand of JAKPDO010000019.1, from coordinate 237,261 downwards.
CTCCAGCCAGTGGACCGGCGATTTGAATCAGTTAATCGAACTGTGCGAAAACTGGCTCAAAGGTGCCTTTTAATTTAGGCAAAACCGCCCGCGTGCGGACAAGACTGGTTTGGGCAGGAGGAACAACCCGATTGACCAGAAGGATTGGATTCCTTTACTTGAGCTGAAAAAGTAGAAAACTGCTTTTGGGTCTTTTTCGACCCGCAATATTCACAAACGGGATTTTCAGCTTTCGATGTCTTGAAGAGAACTTCCGTTATTTTTCCGCAGTCCAAACATTTATATTCAAAAATCGGCATTAAGATTCCTTTCTTTGGGATAACACTTTTACTCTATCCTTTCTCAGAAAGTTCGTCAAGAAACTCCCCGCCCTATTTCCCGGCATCTGGATTCTTCCTGCCTGGATTTTACCATTTTTGTGATGCAGAGCGGATTATTTCCCGAGCTTGTTGTGAAAAACTTTGGATTTATTGATACAAAGTGATTGACGAATCGTTCTTTTTACGCTATATTGCGGCTTGTGTTTGTGAATGTGAGCACAAATAAAATGTCGTAGGGAAAATGAAGTACCGCAGAATACCCGATGAAACTATACAGCGATTGCCGATGTATCTGCGAGGGTTCTCTTTGCTTGAGGATGAAAAAGAAGAAACTGTGTCCAGCAGACGTCTGGCTGTTCGGCTCGGATTAAATCCTCATCAGATTCGAAAGGATTTGTCCTATTTCGGCAGTTTTGGACGACGCGGAGTCGGATATCCGGTTCGAGCCACCGCCCAGCGTATCCGGCGGATTCTGAAACTGGATAAAACACAAAAAGCCGCTCTGATTGGAGCCGGACGGCTTGGTACGGCCCTGGTAGCGTATCCCGGTTTTTCTTCTTTCAATCTTGAAATCGCGGCAATCTTTGACAAAGACCCGCAGAAAATCGGGAAGAAAATCGGGCATCTTCGCGTCGAAAGCATCGAACGGCTGTCCGGGCTCAGGAAACGAAAAATTCAATTGGCCATTCTCGCTGTCCCGGCTGAAGCGGCTCAGTCCGTCACAGAAAAACTGGTCAAAGCCGGCGTAAAAGGTTTGCTGAATTTTTCCCCCGGCCATTTGAAAGTCCCGGCCTCCGTCAAAAAAATCGACATCGATCTGGCTTCGCAGCTGAGTATATTGCCTTACTATTTGTAAACAGGAACGTGCAGAACAACAGGAACCCAAAACCATGAGCGTACTCAAATTCACCCCCAAGCAGTTCGATGACTTCGTTTCGGCCATGCTCAAAACCGGTCGGCCTGTCATGGCTCCTCAGGCCAAAAACGGCCGCTTTGCCTTCGGACCTCTCGCCTCCCCTGCCGACCTGCGGCTTGATTACGACGTGACCATCCTTCCCCCGAAAAAATATGTTCTCCCGCAGGTGGAAACACTCCTTGAATTTGAAGTCTGCGGCCCGTGCCGCTCCGTCCAGGAAGGTCAGCCGATGATTCTCCTCGGCGTACACCCCTATGATCTGACCGCCATCCTCCAGATGGATGAATTGTTCCGTCAGGGTCAATATGACAAACATTATATGGACCGACGCTGCCAGATTACCATTATCGCCCTCGATGTCGTCACCCCCAGCGCCAACGTCTTTGCCTCTTCGATGGGAACCGCCACCGTCCGCAGCGGCTACGATATCCTTCTGACTGTCCTCAAAGACGGTTCGATTCTGGCCGATGTCGCCACCGCCAAAGGACAGGAACTTATCCGTCTGGCCGGCTCAGTCGTCCCCGCCTCCGAGGCGGACCTGAAAGCCCGAAAAGATGTTTGGGAGCACAACAACGCTGCACTGAACAAACATATTCTGCTGTGCAAACCCTCCCTGCTGCCCAAAATCCTCGAACAAAACTACAATCATCCCGTCTGGGAGGAAAAAGCACGGCTGTGTTATTCCTGCGGCTCCTGCAATCAGGTCTGCCCGACGTGCTACTGCTTTGACGTGCAGGACCGCGTCAACTGGGACCTGAAAACCGGTCACCGATTCCGCTGCTGGGACGGCTGCCTGCTGGAAAACTTCGCTACCGTCGCGGGCAATCACAACTTCCGCAAAGACCGGGCCGCACGCTATCGCCACCGGCTCTATCGAAAAGGCAAATATGTACCCGAAAAAATCGGCGGGCAAATCGCCTGTGTCGGCTGCGGCCGATGCATCTCCGCCTGTACGGCCAAAATCGCCAACCCCGTCGAAGTATACAATCGTCTTCTGCAGGATACAAAACTCGGCTGAACGTGCCGAATGCTGAATCGTTAAGGAGAATCAGATATGTGTGAATGCTGCAGCGGCCATCCGGACATCTACCTGCCCCAGATGGCCACCATTACCAAACGCCGGATGCTCAACGGAACCGAACTATTCCTGCATCTGGAAATGGATTCCGGACAGGACCTTCGGTACAAACCCGGACAATTCGTCGAGGTCTCTCTGGCCGGCATCGGAGAGGCCCCTATTTCCATTTCCTCTTCACCGACGCAGAAAGGACTCGAACTGGTCGTCCGAAACGTCGGCAGTCTCACCAAAGCCATCCATAAACTCCAGGTGGGCGACAAACTGGGCATCCGAGGCCCCTACGGAACGACCTATCCCATCGAAGAAGCCAAAGGCAAAGACCTGGTCTTTATCTGCGGCGGCATCGGACTGGTTCCCCAGCGTTCTTTCATCCGCTACGCCCTCGACCACCGAAACGACTACGGAAAAATCATCGTTTTGATCGGCACCAAGTGCTACTCCATGCGGCTGTTCCGTGAGGAAATCGCCCTCTGGCAGGAACGCAAAGATATGACCGTGCTGGAAACCATCGATGAGGCCCACGACTGCTGGGACGGCAACGTCGGCGTCGTCACCACCCTGATCCCAAAGATTGAAAACGAACTGCCCGGCAGTCTCGTCCTGATCTGCGGACCGCCGATTATGTACAAATTCGTCCTGATTTCCCTGGCCGAAGCGCAAGTCCCCGAGGAGAACATCTACGTCAACCTCGAACGCCGGATGAAATGCGGGGTTGGCAAATGCGGCCATTGTCAAATTAACGATAAATACGTCTGTCAGGATGGGCCGGTGTTCCGCTACAGCGACCTGGCCCTCGTACCGGAGGCCATCTAATGAGCAAACCGCGCGTAGCCATTTTCGATTTCGCCTGCTGTGAAGGCTGCCAATTGCAGATTGTCAACCTCGAAGAAGAAATCCTGGATTTGATTCACGTCGTTGACGTCGTGGAATGGCGGGAAGCCATGAGCGAACAAAGCCACGATTACGACATCGCCATTGTGGAGGGCTCCATCACCCGGCACGAAGATGAACTCCGCCTGGAGGTCATCCGCAGCCGCTGTAAAATTCTCATTGCTCTCGGTGCCTGTGCCACCATCGGCGGCGTCAACAAAATGAAAAACAATTTCGACCTCAACGACGTCAAGGAATGCGTGTACGGCAAAGACGCCAAAATGCCGCACTTGAATACCGACATGACCAAAGCCGTCGATGAGGTGGTCCCCGTCGATGCCTACATCCACGGCTGCCCCATCGACCGCAAAGAGTTCGGCACCGTCATCCGCGCCCTGCTGCTGGGCAAGCGGCCGCCCGTTCCGGATTATCCCGTCTGTGTCGAATGCAAGGCCAAGGAAAACGTCTGCCGCTATGAGTACAACGAAATCTGTCTGGGGCCGATTATCCGGGCCGGCTGCGGAGCCCGCTGTCCGTCAAGCAATTTCCGCTGCTTCGGCTGCCGCGGTTATGTGGACCATCCCAATGTCGAAGCCGCCAAAGAAGTTATGGACAAATACGGTCTGACCGTCGAAGACCTCAAACAAAAAATGATTCTCTTCGGAAGCAAACAAGGACATACACTATGAGCGCCAATATCCAGATTAACGTGCATCACGTTACCCGCCTCGAAGGACACGGCAACATCGTCGTCAACATCCGAAACGGCACCATCGAAAAATGCCAGTGGCAGGTTCCGGAGGCCCCGCGATTCTTCGAAGCCATGGTCCGCGGACGGCGATGGGACGACATCCAGACCATCGTCAGCCGTATCTGCGGCATCTGCTCCATCACCCACTCCCTGGCCTCCACCAAGGCCGTCGAAGACGCCCTCGGCCTGCAGGTCACCGAGCAGACCGACATGCTCCGCATCCTGATGCACTACTCCGAACAGCTCCAGAGCCACACGCTTCATGTCGGCTATCTGGTAGCCCCCGACCTCTTCGGCGAAAAATCCGTCGTCCCGCTGGTCGCCAAGGCCCCCGATGCCGTCAAAAAGATTATCAAGGCCCACCGCATCGCCAACCAGTGGTCCGACCTGCTGGCCGGCCGAACCACCCACCCGGTCACGCTTACCCCCGGGGGGATGACCAAAATCCCGACCGCTCAGGAGCTCAAAGACCTCCAGAAAACCCTCAAAGAGATCGTGCCCGATCTGGTGGCCATCTGCGAAGTGGTTCACAGCGTCGCCGACCGCATGCCCGCCTTCGAGCGGCCCACGGAATACATCTCACTCCGGCAGGACAACCCGCCGACCTATACGTTCTATCACGGCGGCATCGTCTCCAGCGACGGCTACGGTCCTGTTCACATTCGCGACTGGGAAAGCGTCGCCAACGAATACGTCAGCCCCCAGTCCACGGCCAAATGGTGCCGCTGGCACCGCGATTCCTACGCCGTCGGCGCCCTGGCACGCTTCAACAACAACGGCCATCTGCTCAGTCCGCTGGGCAAGAAAGTCGCTGACATGTTCGGCCTCAAAAAAGGCTGCTGCAATCCATTTATGAACAACGTTGCCCAGCTGGCCGAGGCCGCCCACGTCGTCGAGGTGAGCATCGAACTGATTGACAAGCTCCTGACCAAGGGTCTCAAAGACGAAAAGGTGAAAGTCACCCCGCGGGCCGGACGCGGCAGCGGCTGCGTTGAAGCCCCGCGCGGCATCCTCTTCCACACCTACGAGTTCAACAAAAAAGGCGAATGCATTGCGGCCAATATCTGCATCCCGACCAACCAGAACCACGCGAACATCCAGAAGGATTTCGAAAAATTCGTGCCCGAATATATGCATCTGGGCGAAGACGGCCTTCGGCACGGGATGGAAATGCTTGTCCGCTCCTATGACCCCTGCATCTCCTGCTCAACCCATATGCTCAATGTCACCTTCGTCAAATAACCGTTTTGGACAATCTGGAAAAAAGAGCCCCGCCCCCGGGGCTTTTTTATTGCGCATCTTCATTTTTTGAGTCTATAATCTGTGAAATCTGTGTAATCTGTGGTTAAACAATGGCAAAAGAAACCATCGTCATCGGGCTGGGCAATCCGCTGATGGCCGACGAAGGCATCGGGGTCGTCCTGATTGAGCGGCTGGAAATTCTCGCCCGCGAAGGAAAAATCCCCAACGCCGACCGCATCCGGTTTTACGACGGCGGCACCGGCGGGATGAATCTGCTTCATGTTCTGGCAGGCCGCCGAAAAGCCGTCCTTATCGACTGTGCCCGAATGGGAACCGAGCCCGGCACCATCCGACGCTTCACACCCGACCAGGTTCAAACCATAAAACAGCTGGCGCACCTGTCCCTTCACGAAGTCGATATCCTGAAGGTTCTCGACATCTCCCGGCAATTAGGCGAATGTCCTGAGGAAGTCGTCTTTTTCGGCATTGAACCGCTGGAAATCCGCCAGCGAATGTCCCTGTCCCCCCTTCTGCATGCTCAAATCCCGCATTATCTTCAAACCCTTCTGAAGGAACTTTCCTTGTCGTCTAATTTGGATTCTTAACCGGGAAAAGCGTTGCACAGCCATATACCAAAACTGCCCCCTTTTTATCGCATTTGGATTGCGATTTTCCCAAAATTGTCTTATAGTAACCGCCGGTTTTATCAAGATTCATCCGGAGTGCATCGATGGCTGTCCAGGCGTTTGTAGCAGAACTGAATAACCGAAAAGACTATCAGCGGGTGATTGACCCGATGTTCACCTGCGGGATGAAGGCCGGAAGGGTTTGGCTGGAGCCCGGGGCTGACTGCGGGGTCCATTCCACGGAGGACCGCGAGGAGGCGCTGATTTTTCTGACCGGCCGGGGGACAGCCCGTATCGCAGGAAAGGATTTCGCTGTCGGTGAGGGCAGGGTTTGCTATATTCCGCCTCATACGGAACACAATATTATCAATACCGGTCGGGAGCCGCTGGTTTATATCTTTTGCGTCGCGCCGGTTCTCGAAAAAAAGAAAGGAGAATAAGATGAAAGGAAAAGGAATCACAATCGTTACCGCTGCGGTACTTTTGTGCCTGTGCGGCTGCGCCCGCCATCAGACCGCCCCTGTCCTTAAAGAAAAGCAGGAACAATGGACTTCCCTGTTCAATGGGCAGAATCTGGAAGGATGGATGCCGAAGTTTGCCGGCCGTCCCCTGGGGGAGAACTACAAAAACACGTTTCGTGTGGAAAACGGCATTTTGAAGGTATCGTATGACCAGTATGAACAGTTTGAAGGACGGTTCGGGCATCTCTTTTATGCGGTGCCGTTTTCACACTATCGGCTTCGCCTGGAATACCGGTTTGTCGGGGAGCAGGCGAAGGGCGGACCGTCGTGGGCTTTCCGCAACAGCGGGATTATGATTCACTGTCAAAAGCCGGAAACGATGGGACTGGAGCAGAACTTTCCGGTCTGTCTGGAAGTGCAGCTGCTGGGAGGCGATGGACAAAATGAGCGGACGACCGGCAACCTGTGCACACCGGGCACGCACGTAGTTATCCAGGACCGCCGGCGGACGGAGCACTGTATCTCGTCCTCTTCGCCGACCTTTCATGGCGACCAGTGGGTGACGGCGGAGGTGGAGGTGCACGGCGATCGGCTGATTCGGCATTTGATTAACGGGCAGGTTGTTTTGGAATATTCGCGTCCGGAACTGGATGATGGCGATGGGGATGCCCGGAAACTGATTGAGGCCGGGGCTTCTCGCCGGGTGGCGGGCGGCTATATCAGTCTGCAGGCGGAAAGCCATCCGGTGGAGTTTCGCAACATCGAACTGCTCGTTTTGGAAGAGTAAACCAAAGTTATAATTGCCCTGCGAAATGGGCCTCTACCCAGTCGCAGAGGATATGGTAAGCCAACTGGTGGATTTCCTGTACGGAGGCGGTGGGACCTTCGAGGCACAGACATACATCGGAAAGGGTTTCGAGGGGGGAGTGCTTGCGTCCGGTAAAGCTTAAAACGAGTGCACCTTTGGCTTTGGCGGTTTGCACGGCCTTGAGGATATTGGGAGACTTTCCGCTGGTGGAAAAGGCCCAGAGGATATCACCTTTTCTGACAAGGGCTTCGACCTGGCGGCTGAAAACCTCTTCAAACCCGTAATCGTTGCCGACGGAGGTGAGAATAGAGGTATCGGCGGTCAGGGCGACGGCGGGAAGACCCTTCCGATTGCGCCGAAAACGCCCTACTATCTCGGCGGCGACATGCTGAGCATCGGCAGCCGAACCCCCGTTGCCGCAGGTGAAAATGCAGCCGCCGGCTTCCAGACAGTCAATCAGCATTTGTCCGGCCTTTTCGAGAGGGCCGGCGCATTCCTGTTCGAAAGCCGTCAGCAATTGTTTGTGAACGGCGGCGGCTTCCGCAAATACACGGCCAAACTCATTGTTCTTGGATAACTGACTCATTGTTTCCAAATCCTATCGATTCCGGTGCCCAAGAGCAATCACTTTTCTTCCGAGCGGCCGGTGCCCTTGGGGCGGGAGTGCCTCCGGCGGCGGTTCGACTGCCGTTTTTTGTGCTCGGGGTGGGTCTGCTGAAAAGATTTGGATTTGGACGATTTGATACTCAGGTCCGGTTCCGGGCCGAGCCAGACGGGCTGGATGCGGTTGACCCGAATCAGGGTTCGAAGTTTTCGAAGGTCCTGCGGGGTGTAAAACGTCAGGGCCACGCCCTGCCGTCCCATCCGAGCGGTGCGTCCGGTTCGGTGCGTGTAGGATTCCGGATGAGTCGGAAAATCATAGTTAATCACGTGGGTGGTATGGCTGAAATCCAGGCCGCGGCTGGCAATGTCCGTGGCAATCATATACCGGATATCCAGCCGCTTGAATCGGCGAAACAGACTGGTCCGGCGTGCCTGTTCAAGACCGCCGTGGATGATTTCGACAGAGTCCAGCTCTTTTTTGAGATGATTGTACAGCTGTTCGCTGCTGCGGCGACTGTTGCAGAAAAGAATGGCCTGACGGGGGTTTTCGGTTTTCAGATAGTCCAGCAGGGCCTGAAGCCGATGATGCGGGCGGACCTGATAGAAGGTATGGGTGAGTGATTCGGGGGCGACCTTTTCTACATTCAGTTCAATGATGACCGGGTTTTTTAAATACCGCTGGGCAAGCGTTTTGATTTCCGGCGGCATTGTGGCACTGAACAGGAGCGTCTGGTGTTCGTGAACCAGACAGGAAAAGACAAACTCCACATCCGGCAGGAAGCCCATGTCGAGCATCTCATCGGCTTCATCGAGCACGAGGGTGCGGACATGAGAGAGGGTCAGCGGACTGTTGTAAAGCAGGTCAATGAGCCGCCCGGGTGTGGCCACAAGGACGTGGACGCCGTGGGCGAGCTTGCCTTTTTGGATGTCCATTGAAAAGCCGCCGTAAACGGCAAAGGCCTGGATGGTGGTAAACTGGGCAATTTTGCTGATTTCCTCAACGTACTGAAGGGCCAGCTCCCGGGTGGGCACGAGAATGAGGGCCTGGACTTCCTTCAGGTGAGGGTCGATTTTTTCGAGGATGGGAATGGCGCAGGCGGCGGTCTTGCCGGAGCCGGTCTCGGCCTTGGCAATCAGGTCGCGTCCGGCCAGAATCGGCTCGAGCGTCTGCTGCTGAATGGGCGTAAGTTCTTCGTATCCGACTTTCTGAAGGCCTTTGATGATTGCCGGCTGTAAATTCAGTTCGCTGCACTTCATAGGCTCTTTTTCCTATAACCAGATAAGGTTGGTCCTGATATTGCAGTTTTTTGTTATTTTCATTGACTTTTATCCATTTAGGATGTATTTTATAAAAAGGAAACAGGCGAATGTCGGCTCCATGCCGTGTGTTTCAGGAGCAAACCTGAAACCTAGCCTGTTTCTTTGCAAATCCTTTTCAAATCCAAGGGGTTCTGGTCTGTATAATATTCACCATAAGGTTTGTTCCTTTTATCATCCAGATCAATAATCAATCGATAATTGGATTTCAGCAAGTGAAAAAAACGGTCCTCCTCTCGTTCATAGAGACGCTGCAAGGCCCACAAATAGTAGTCGATGATTTGCAGTCCCGCGTGCTCATGCGAGTGGAAGATTTTGATTTCTACGTCTTTGTCAGATTTTATACCGTATTTGTGAGTGAAATTTCTTTTGGCCTTCTCAACTGCTTTTTTCAGAGCATCCAGACGGTCATGACGGCCGCGTCGTGAAATGAATATTCTGTTTTTATCGGATTTATGGAGCAGATTTCGAAAGAGCCGTTTAATAAGGTCATCATAGATGTCATTCGACGATATTTTTATGCCAAATTTCTCGAAAAGCTTTTTGGCTTCTTCTGCAAGCACTCTTTTCCTTCGAACAACGACCTGCACCTTGGCTTCAATTTGCGATGCAAGCAATCGAAAAACCTCTCTTCGCACCTCAGGCAGGTCTTTGCTGGCGTGGAACAGCAAGGCTGTTTTTCTTGCGTCCGGATGCATAGATGGTACGCCTGAGAAATAAGGGTCCTGGAGTAATTGTTCTCGCAATGCAGACAGTTTTTGGTTGGCTTCTTGCGGATTCGGCAGATATGCGACACCTACCAGAAAAAAACGAGAGACCCCTTCCGAGCCGATGATAATTTGTCCTTTGCTGTTGAAGAATGTCAGATCTCCTGCTTCGTCAACAAAGTAATCTTTGCTGTTGGCAAAAACAGAAGCCATTTTGCTCCTTTGGTTCTGGTTGATGCGTATTCCCTCGCCGATTCCTACAGCGGGCGAATCCAGATGTTGCGGAAGCGGACGGGGTTGCCGTGATCCTGCAGGGACAGCGGGAGTTTGTCGGCGTGGGGAGAATACGGAGGACGCTGCTTCCAGGCGGTCGGACCGGTCAGAATCCAACGGTCCTGGACGAGGACACCGTTGTGAAAGACCGTAACATCCGCGGGGCGAACGAGCTTGCCGTCCTCGAATTTGGGAGCATGGAAGATGATGTCGTAGGTCTGCCACTGTCCGGGAGCCCGGCAGGCATTAACCAAAGGCGGGTTCTGGCTGTACACGGCGGCAGCCATCCCGTCGGCGTAAGTGAGATTGTCATAGGAATCGAGGACCTGGATTTCGTAAAGCCCCATCAGAAAGATGCCGCTGTTGCCGCGGCCTTGGCTGTCGCCTTTGACGACTTCCGGGCTGGCCCATTCGATATGGAGCTGACAGGAGCCGAAACTGTCTTTGGTGACGATGTCGCCGGAGCCCGGAACCACCTCAAAATAGCCGTTTTCCACTTTCCAGGGGGCGGGCTTGTCAGGATTCTTGGCACTCTTCCAAGCCGATAAGTCCTTGCCGTCAAAGAGAATAACAGCATCGGAGGGGGGCAGGTGATTTTCGGCACCGGGTTTGATAACCGGCGGAAGCGGACGCTGCGGGTCGTGTACAGGCCAGGTGTAGTTGGCATCTGGATTTTCAAAGTTTATCGTGTGTGTGGCCGTGCAGCCGGCCCACAGAACTGCCAAAACAGATGAGATTGTCCAGAATGTTTTCATTGCTTATCTCCTGAAAATGCTTGGTTTTTTATATCTTCTACATTGTATTTGGTTTTCTTATTTTTGGAAGAAGGATATTTCGCAGAAGCAAAAAACAAAACAAGACAGGAATACAGGGTAGACGGCACATCAGTTATCAGTTATCAGTAAGCAGTAAACAGTGATTAATGTTCCTCTTTCCGCACCTGCAACCGAGGTTAAGAAACTGCAAGAAACAACAGAAAAAAACGGCGAAGGTTGGTCAGAAGACGATGGCGGCATAGCCGACGGAATCTTCGCTGTGCTGGCGGAACTTTTGCAGCATCACATCGCGGCTATTGGTGTGAGCCAGGAGCACCCCCTTTGAAGCACCTCTGGCCTTTGCGGCGGCAACCAGTGCAGCGGCGGCCGCAGGTCCGCAGGCGTTCTGATTTTCACAGGCGTTCGGAACAATTTGGTCGGCCTTCATCCGAACAGCCAAGTCAATAAACTGTCTGTCATTAACCTGATGGGCCCATTCGATTGCCTCCGAATCGATACCCTGCGGGCAAAAGCCGTACCGCGGGCCGTAGTGCGTCAGGTCCGTAGAGGCAATGCAGACGGTTTTTTTGTCCCGAATCGAATCCAAAAGGCGTCCAACCTCTTGTCCGAACTGGACTTCAGAACCGGACAGAGGCATCAAAATCGGAACGATTTGAGCATTCGGAAACAGATACTGGATAAAAGGAATCTGGACTTCAATGCTGTGCTCGCCCAAATGTGCGGCGGGTTTGGCGGAACCGCCGAGAGCAAGGATTTTTGCAGCCAGGTCTTCATCGATATGGGCCAGTCCCAAAGGGGTTTCCCAAGCACCTTTGTCATAGACAGCGGGCAGTCCGCTGCCGAATCGATGGGAGGCACCAAAGAGGACAAAGGTATCTACGGAACCGTTAACCTGTTGAACGGCCTGAAAGACCATGGCGGCCAAATCGCCGCTGAAAACCCAGCCGGCATGCGGAACGATACCGGCCACGATGGGCTTGGGCAGTTCGACGGAAAAAGACGTTTTGGGGAGACATTCTTCTATTTCGCTCAGACAGCCGGAGCGACTGGCAGAATAGAATTGTCCGGCAACGGCGGGTTTTCGAATCATTTTGGGATTCTCCGCTTGTGTTTTTTGTATTTCCGCCTTATTATCCTATCTGTTCGGTTTGAAAAATCAATTCGGTTTCTTTTCACAAAATGAGGAGCACATGGCCGGCCCAAAGAAAACATCTCCTGTGGCGATTGTGATGGGGTCAGACAGCGATTTGGAGGTAATGCAGTCCTGCATCGACCAGCTGAAAGAATTTGGGATTGAACCGACCGTCCGGATTTTGTCGGCACATCGGACGCCGGATGCGGCAGGCGACTTTGCCCGGAAGGCGGCGGAAAACGGCATTCAGGTGATTATTGCGGCGGCAGGGATGGCGGCACATCTGGCGGGGGTTTTAGCAGGCCAAACCCCCCTGCCGATTGTGGGGGTACCGCTGGCGGCCAAGGAGGGACTGCTGGGATTGGATGCCCTGCTGAGTATGGTGCAGATGCCGCCGGGAGTGCCGGTTGCGACGATGGCCATCGGGCGGGCGGGGGCGAAGAATGCCGCGATTTTTGCGGTTCAGATTCTGGCACTCAAGGACAACAAACTGTCGGAAAGACTGGCGGCCTTTCGAAAAAGCCAGACGGAAAAAGTGCTGGCCAAAGATGCCCAACTCAATTGCTAACAGGACAAAAGAAAGTGGGTGTTCTATGGAGAAGCCCCGCAGATTTTTTCAGTTTCGTGCGTTTGTGTCGCTTTTGACGGCAATCTGCTTTGCAATGGCGGTCATCAGCGGTGCGGTGCTGTTTCTTGCCCCTTCCGGACGCGGCGCCGGGCGGGCCTGGGCCTTTTGGGGGCTGAGCCGTCGTCAATGGGAGGAACAGCATGTCTGGTTTTGCCTGATTTTTACCATTGTAGGGCTTATCCATCTAATCCTGAATATTCGCCCGATTTTGTACTATTTAAAAATTGTCGGGATAAAAACCTACTGGTTTCGGTTGGAATGGCTGGCAGCACTGGCGGTCAGTGCTGTGGTTTTTGCAGGAACCTATTATCGATGGAAGCCGTTCGCCGCCTTTTTGGAACTGCCCAGAAGAATGACGGAGCCCGGCCGACAGGCGGGAGGAACAGATATGGTTGCTCGCGGCGGCGGTCAGGAAAATCGGCCAGGAATCGGACAGATGACGCTGGCTGAATATTGCCGGCAGGAGGGGCTGGAGCCGGCCAAAGCGGTTGAGATTCTCCGGAATCGCGGGCTGACGGTCCAGACGGACATGACAATGCGGCAGATTGCGGACTTGGCGGGGGTTCATCCGAGCCAGCTGAGGGACATGCTGAGAAATCCGTAAACCGGGCGTTTCCAGACCAAAGCCACATGCATTGCACAAGACAAGTCCTTGCTGTAGAGGAAGTTAAAAAAAGTCTGGTCCTCTGTCTTTTTTCTTGACAATCCGAAATCAAGCGGTATCCTGTAAAAACACCTTGACGACAAGCCCATCTAAAGCCAATCGGAGGCGCACTTTACTATCATCAATAATTTTTCAGGGGAGAAAGGAGAGGGGACATGAACCGTCTTGGTTTTTTGGTGTTTGCATGGAGTCTGTATGCACCTCTGTCTAACCTGTATGCTTTCAGCGGAGGCACCGGAACATCAACAGACCCCTATCTTGTTTCAACGGCCGAAGAGCTGAACACAATCGGAACTTCGAGTGCTTATTGGGCCAGTTATTTTAAGCTGACTGCGAATATCAACATGTCCGGCTACACGGGCACCTCGTATCACATCATCGGCAATATCACAACCCGTTTTACCGGCGGATTTGACGGCAACGGCTATGTAATCAGCAACCTGACTTATACAGGCACAAACGTCAGTTATGTCGGTTTGTTCGGATATACGCAAAACGCTGTGATTCAGAATGTCCAATTAGTCAATGTTGCTATCTCCTCAACCAACGGTCAAAATGTAGGCAGCCTGATCGGCTGTCAGCTGTATGGTACGACGGCAAACTGTTCGGTATCAGGAACTGTTTCCGGCGGATATCACACCGGAGGGTTGGCAGGAAGTGTTTTGCAGGGTACACTCAATTCCTGTTCGTCGGCGGCTGCGGTGAGCGGAGGGGACCATGTCGGCTGTCTGGCAGGCAACATTTATCAAAGCACGGTCAGCCAATGTTCTGCAACAGGGAATGTCAATGGAGCCAACGCCATCGGCGGATTGCTCGGATACAGTGATACGGGTACCGTCAGCAACTGTTATGCCCGGGGAGCCGCCGTCGGAACCGGCGGGTATATCGGCGGTCTGATTGGGTACATTCAATACGGCACGGTCAGCAGCTGCTACTCAACAGGAGCCGTCAGTGCCGGCTACGGCGGCTGGAAAGGCGGACTGGCAGGGTACAGCTGGGAATTTGAGAGTCCCTGCGTCTTTACGGCCTGCTTCTGGGATACGCAAACCAGCGGAACCAATGACGGGCTGGGCAACATCAACCCGGATCCTGCCGGCATTACAGGTCTTACGACGGCGCAAATGAAGACGCAATCGACCTTTACCGATGCCGGATGGGATTTTACGACGGTGTGGGTGCGGCTGTATGACGGATACCCCCATCTGCAATGGGAGCCGAAGTATTCCGGCGGAAAAGGAACCATCTCCGATCCTTATCGAATCAGCCGACTTTCCGATTTCTATAACATGACCGTCTATCCGGCGGATTGGAATAAGCATTTTTCTCTGACGACAAATGTCGATTTATCGACACTGACCTTCAGCGGTGCACCGATTGCCCCGGATACAGACAATGCCGTCAGCGGTTTCCAGGGAACCCGTTTTACAGGTTCCTTCAGCGGCAATGGTCATGTCCTGCAAAATCTGACGCTCTCAGCTCCGACAGCGGACTTTGTAGGGCTATTCGGATGGGTCTATTACGGGGCGCAGGTCTCGAATCTGGGGCTTACCAATGTCTCCGTCAGCGGGCGGACGTATGCGGGCGGACTGGCAGGGGTCAATTCCGGCACCCTGACGAATTGCTATACGACAGGCACGGTCAACAGCGACGGCAATTATGCCGGAGGCCTGGCAGGGTTCAATGCCGGCGGGACACTGACCCGCTGCACGTCAAGCGCCGGCGTCAGCGGTTCTTATTACGCCGGCGGTCTGAGCGGACACAATAACGCTTCGGGAACAATCAGCCGCTCGTCTGCAGCTGGCCCCGTGAACGGTGCGTCGTATATCGGCGGCCTGATTGGAGAGAACATAGGTCCGGTAAGTCTGTCGTACGCGGTCGGCTCTGCCGACGGGTCTTCTTATGTCGGAGGACTCATCGGGTCTAATTCCGGTTCGGTCAGCGGCTGCTATGCATCCGGTGCGGCAGCCGGACATGTTCTTTGGGTTCCTCCTTCGACCTATTATCACAGTTATTACGTCGGCGGCCTGATGGGATACAACTCCGGAACGGTAACAAATTGTTATGCACGAGGGTCAGCCACTCGTCAGGGATCCGGGGGCAATCTTTATGATGTCGGCGGGCTCATCGGATGGAATGCCGGTTTCGCTGCGGCCTGCTATTCCTCCGGTTTGGTCAGCGGCAATGTCAATGTCGGTGGTCTGATTGGGTACAACACGGGTACTGCAGCAAGCAGTTTCTGGGATACGGAAACTTCCAACCAGCCGAGCAGCGCCGGCGGAACCCCCAAAACCACACTCGAGATGAAAACCGAAAGTACCTTTACATCAGGCGGATGGGATTTTTCCTGGGTTGACGGGGATGCAGCCGACTGGGTGCTCTGGATGGAGGGACAGCAGTATCCCGAACTGACCTGGCAGCCGCCGCGGTTTGCCGGGGGCAGCGGAACATCAGAAAATCCGTGGAAAATTGCCCGTGCTCAACACTTGCTCTATCTGGCTTATAACGAATCCCTTTACGGCTCGCATTTCCTGATGACCGCCGATATCAATATGTCGGCTTATACAGGAATGCAGTACAAATGCATCGGAAACAGCGAAAAGCCATTTACCGGAACCTTTGACGGGGGTGGACACACTGTCAGCCATCTGAACTATTTTGCGAAAGCGGCTGTAACCAACGTCGGGATGTTTGGTTATACCTCCGAGGCCGTTATCCGCAATCTGGGTCTGGAAGGAGTGTCTATCTATACGGAGGGCGATTCCGTCGGCGGCTTAATCGGAACCCAGTATCGGGGTATCGTTTCCGGATGTTTTACGACCGGTACTGTGGAAGGCATACACACCGTAGGTGGACTGGTGGGAGATGAATACGGCTCCATCGAAGATTCGTACAGTCTGGCTGCGGTGTACGGGCATGGAAGTGCTGCCGGGGGGCTGGCGGGCGCAATCACCGGGTATATGACCGACGGCGTTCGAAGATGCTACAGTGCCGGTTCTGTAAAAGGTGTTGATTATGTCGGCGGCCTGATCGGACATTCCAACGAGGGGCTGGTGCTGAATTCGGTCTGGGACATGCAGACAAGCAACCAGGAAACCAGCGCCGGCGGAATCGGCCTCCTCACGGAAGAGATGAAGATGCGAAGTTCTTTTATTGGTATAGGGTGGGATTTTCTCGACGAGACAGCCAACGGCACCAACGACTGCTGGCGAATGTGCGTGAACGGCGTGTCGTATCCCCTTCTGACCTGGAGTTTTTCCGCCCTCGGCGATTTTGCCTGTCCGGACGGCGTTGCGCTGGCTGATTTTGCCTATCTGGCCCGACACTGGCTCCAAAGCAGCTGTACCCAATCGAACCAATACTGCGGCTGGGCGGACATGAGCATCTCCGGGACTGTGGAGGTGTCGGACCTTGCGGTCTTCGTCGAAAACTGGCTGAGAGAATAAATAACCTCCGGCCGGATATGTTTTTATGAAATAATTCGTTCGCTGTGTTTTTTTGGAAGCCCTTACGACTCTTGAAATCCGGAACCTGGGTGCAGATTGTCGTAGCAGGATTTTCGGTGCAGGCGGTCGCAAAGGCGGGCGTAAACGGAAGAATGAATCTGGCAGACTCGGGATTCGGAGATACCGAGGGCTATACCGATTTCTTTCATCGTCAATCCTTCCAGATAATACATGCTCAAAATCGCTCCTTCCAGCCCGGAAAAACCGTTTTTCAGGTATTCGCGGAGGTCGCGAATCTGTGCCTGCAGGACCGGATCGGGACTTTTTGTGTCGGTGATGCCGCTTAATTCGGAAAAGTCTGACTGTCCGTCGGAACCGGCAAATTCGCGACTGAGGGAAAGGAGATGAACCGTATTAACTTCCTTTAAATAGTCATAAAACTCACTCAGATTCATCTTTAACTCTGCGGCCAATTCTTCATCCGTCGGCGGTCTGCCTAATACGGCCTCTAATTTTTGCAGCGCGTTGTGGTAGCGTCGGGCCTTTCGGCGAGTCAGACGCCCAAAGAAATCACTTTTGCGGATCATATCGAGCATCGCCCCTTGAATGCGAAAGGCGCAGTAGGTTTCAAACTTGATATTGCGGCTGGGGTCAAACCGCTCAATGGCTTTAATCAGCCCGACGGCACCGGCACCGAGCAAATCCTCCATTTGGACGCAGCGCGGCAGACGGGCCGCCAGCCGCTCGGCCGCATAACGAATTTCGGGCAGATAATGCATAAAGATTTGATTCCGGATGTGAACGTCGCCTGTCTGAAAATACTGCTGCCAGAGCTGGCTGAGTTTATCCCCGCCGGATTCCATTTGTTACCTCCGTGCAACAAAAGGCCGTCTTCGATCGGTTCAAATGAGCATTCTCCGAAAATGGACTTTATCGAACGCAGGGGAAAAAATCTTCAGAATTTTTTTGTGTTTTGCAATTTTTTTTCACGCATCAAACAAAAATGCCAAAGGCCGGCTTCCCGCCCTTCTCCTACGCTTAAAACATGAGAATACAAGACGAGGAAGAACAAAAGAAAACGCAAGAGGGCGAAGGGAGGCGGGGGAAGAACTAATGGATTCCCGCCTTCCTCCTTCGCTGAAGCTTCGGAGAACAAGTCGCGGGAATGACAAGGAAAAGTGGGAAAGACATGGAGAAGCGGGAAAGACAAGGAGAGGCAGGAAGGACAAGAAAAGGCGGGCAGGATAACGGGTTTCGTCAGACAACCTCGGATGGTTCTCAGAGACGCGCGGGTTGTTCAGCGAAGGCCGAGCATTTCGAGCACGATGGCGGCGGTTTGGGCGGATGCTTTGCGTGCGGCAAAAGGGCGCATCAGCTCCACAAGGGCGGTGCTGGTCTGTATGAGAAGCAGTTTGTTATCGAGCATCGCACAGGTGCGTGCGGCCATCGCGGAAATGCGGGGCAGATACGGCATATATTCCGGAACCAGCTCTTTGCGGGCCAGGATATTGACCAGCGACAGAAAACGTGTCCGGATCAGCCAGCGGCCCAGCAGGTGCCACAGGAGCGGATTGGACTGATACATCACAATCATCGGGCAGCCGGCGGCGGCAACCTGAAGCGTGGCGGAACCGGAGGCCACGAGGGCTAAATCCGCCCGACGGGCCAGCGAAAAAACCTCACCGAGCTGGTACTGAATCGACAGATTCGGGAGCTGATGGGCCTTCAGCCAGGCGAGTTTGTCTTCATCGGAAGCGGCGGCAAACAACTGCAGATTCGGATGATGCTCCGCCGCCGAAACGGCGATTTTCTGCATCGGCAGCCAGAGGGACTGAATTTCGGCGTTTCGAGAGCCGGGCAGCAGAGCGATTTTGGGGGCGGCCGGGTCATAATCCGCATAGGATTTATAACACTGGTCGGGATTGAACAGGAGGTCATCCAAAAGCGGATTGCCGACAAAGTCGGTTGGGACCCCCCTGCGGCTGAACCATTCCTTTTCAAAAGGCAGAATGCAGGCCAGCCGGTCGCAGCAGCGGCGGAGTTTGCGGATTCGCCACGGGGCCCAGGCCCACAGCTGCGGGGCCACATAAAACAGAACCGGGATGCCAAGCCGTTTGGCGGCCTTGGCCAGGTGGAAATGAAAGGCCGGCGAATCGCACACCACAAGCAAATCAATCGGATTGCTTTTCAGATAATCCACAGCGGTTTTCAGAAGATTGCGGTAATACCCGAGCTGGCCCAAGACATTGTAGAGCATGGCCGCCCTGCCGACTGGGTTTTCGAGGACACGACAGCCGGCGGCGGCCGTTTTCGGCCCGCCCAGCCCGACCCATTGGACAGCGGGCTTTTCAGGCAAGGGGATATGTCGGCTGTCGGCACCGGGCCAGTCGGAGGAGGGGCCTGCTGTCAGTTCGGATACGGCCCGAATCAGATGGGCGCAATGGGCATCGGCACTGGGCTCCAGTGCACTGATAAACACCTGTTTGGGCTGCGGGGCTCCCATGGAAATCCTTTCCTGTCCATATCCTAACACTAATGGCACAATACTATACCCGGAAAAGCACAACCGGAAAAGAGGGTTGCTTGCGTGATGCTGCATTGAGAAACGGCCGGCGGATTTATCAGAATATCCAGATAAAAAAGTGGGGATTACTCCTGATTGCTCCACAATGGCTCGAATTTCATTGACAGATACGGGAGGGGGAAGGTAATTTTGAAACAGCATCAAAGGGCATCCATCAGGGCCGTCGGTGAAAGAATACAATTAGGCAGGAGAAAATCAGGGCAAGGCAGACGGATAAGGAGTCCTTCGCGTAAGAGTCATCCCATCCCTTGCAGCCGACGGGGACGGAGTCTATCCAAAAAGTCTTCGGCTATGCATGCAGAGTATGGCGCAAGAGGGGATGATGTAAGGAGATTGTGCTTTTTTGTCTTCATGCCAGGATGACCGGTCAGTCCGGCAACGAACACTCAATAGCATACACTGTATGAGTATGGGAGGTTTTCAATGAGGAATCGTTTTTTCTGCTTGCAATGGATATGCTCGGCAGTCTTTTTCCTTTTTTCTTGGGGAATGTCGGAGGGAGCACGGATTATCAGCTGGGGCGGGGACTTATTGGGTACAATCGGCGATCTTCCCAAAGACAATGATTTTGTCAACGTCGAGGCAGGCGGCACATTCGGTATAGCGCTGAAATCAGATGGCCGGATTGCCGTGTGGGGGCATAACGATGCAAATGAAGTATCCGGAGCCCCTGCCGGCGGCGGTTTTGTAAAAATCGCAGCAGGGGTCAGCCATGGACTTGCCTTGAAATCCGACGGCCGGATTGCCGCATGGGGCTATGACGAGTATAGACAAGTGTCCGATACCCCTAAAGAAGCCGGCTTTACGGCGGTTGCCGCAGGCCTCTATCATAGTTTGGCTCTGAAATCAGATGGGAGTTTACGTTCCTGGGGACGGGATCACTGCAGGCAGGTCTCTCAGACTCCCCCCGGGAACAACTTTATCGCAATCGCAGCGGGATACAATCACAGTCTGGCGCTGCGTTCTGACGGAACGATTGTCTCCTGGGGTGACGATACCTATGGTCAGGTGTCGAAAACTCCCACAGGAAATAACTTTATTGCAATAGCCGCCGGCGCTCGTCACAGTCTGGCTCTCAAGGCAGACGGCACTCTTGTTTCCTGGGGATGGGACCAGGATGGGCAGGTCTCTCAGACTCCTTCCGCAAACAATTTTGTGTCTATCCTGGATGGAGGGGAGCATTGCAGTATGGTGCTGACTCGAGATGGGAAAATCGTCGGCTGGGGAAAGGATTACTGGGGCACACTCAGCAAATTGTCAAAGTTGAATAATCAATATATCTTCATCGATGTCTCTGTAGGGGCCGGCGTGGCGTATGCGCTGGTTCAGTAGAAACAAAATCCATTTGCAGAGAGGTTTTTTATGTTTTCAAAACGGCTCTCTTGGGGACCGGCGAGTTTTGTTCTTTGTGTCATTTCAGGGCAAATTTGTTTGGCAGGCCGAATTATTGCCTGGGGAAATAATGAATACGGACAGGTTTCCGGAATTCCGGCCGGCAGCAATTATACACAGATTCAAGCGGGAGAAAACCACGCCATCGCCCTGAACACACAAGGGAAGATTTTTTGCTGGGGTGATGACCGTCAGCATCAAGTTTCAGGGGCTCCGAAGACGGATGGGTTCGTCGCTGTAGCGGCCGGCGGAAATACCAGCATGGCCTTACATTCGAGAGGGGAAATAGTAGTGTGGGGAGCGGATAACAAAAAACAGGTTACCGATGCCCCGTCGGAGCCGAACTTCGTTGCCATCGCCTGCGGATACCAGCATTGTCTGGCGCTCACACGAAACGGGGAGATTGTCTCCTGGGGAGACGACCGATACGGACAAGTAAGCCAGACCCCCAAAGGCAGCGATTTTATAAAAATCGCTGCAGGAAAGTTTCATAGTCTGGCTCTGACCAAAACCGGAAATATTGTCTGCTGGGGGAATGATTTCGGAAATGCGGTTGCGAACACACCGAGTTCCGGGGCTTTTGTGGCCGTCGCAGGCGGCAATTCGTTCAGCGCGGCCTTGAGAAGCGATGGAAAGATCATCCCCTGGGGATTTGACGGCAGTCAGCAAATCAGCGATGTTCCCTTGGAAACAAATTTTACGGAACAAATTGCCTGCGGAGAAAAAACGGCGATGGCTGTCACAACGGCCGGCAAGATTGTCGGTTGGGGACAGAATACCTCTGATATTTTGAGTGTGCTGTCGGTTCTGAATAACGCCGAACGATTTACAAAGATCACCCTCGGCTCTAAAACGGCCTATGCCCTTGCTGAATAAACCGTTCGGAAAGATAGATAAAATGTACTGGGATTTTCAGACGGTGTTTGAGCGGTATCCGGACGATCGGGGGGCGTTGTATGCGGCGATGCGGCTGGGGGAGATGAACCTGGCTCGCGGTCGGCCGGCGACGGCGTGTGTGTATTTCAACTGGCTTCTGGACCGGGCGGAGGATGCCAATGCCGGTATGGTATGGGCAATCGGCCGGCTGCTGGAGGGAAAGGAGGTTTGCCGATGAAAAGACAAAGGAGCAATACAGGACATAACGGATTTCTGCTGTCGGCAACGATGCTTCTGTTTACCGATTTTCTGCTTGCTTGTCCCCCGCCGCCCTGCCCGCCGTGTTATAGCAATTGGCCTTCTTGTGATCGGTTCTGCTGGGGTATTCAAGGTTATACTTGTTGCCCCGATTTCTGCTGTCTTGGGGACTGCTGTTCAGGCAATATATGCTGTTCGAGCCGAATCTGCTGCGACGGGAAATGCTGTCCATATGGTGCCTGCTGTAACAAGAAATGCTGTTATAATGGGCCACATTGCTGCGGGGAAACCTGCTGCCCTCGTGCGGAAGACTGCTGCCAGGGCCGCTGTTGCTTTAACAACGAGGAATGCTGTGGAGGCAAAGAATGCTGCGTGAGAGAAAAATGCTGCAATAAACAATGTTGCGGGGACGAAGAGAAGTGCTGTGACGGCCTGACCTGTTATAAACCCCATACGCCTTATAGAGAACAATGCTGCGGGGATGGTTCCGGCACTGTTTGTCCCGAAAATACAAAATGCTGTCTTGACGGCATTTGCGCAACAAAATGTGAACCCCAAACGGATATCACAACATGTTATGCCGAATCAAAGATGTGTCCATCATGCGGGTTTGTTTGCGAAGAACATTATGCAATATCATATACAAGAAACCCCATTTACAATTGCAAAGGCGGTTGTCCTGGGGACTGCCAAGACGACGGTGAGGTCGTCTGCAGTACAAAAACTCGTTGTACTTGGTATCTGATAGGCGATTATTACTGTGATACGATCCTCTTAAAGGACTGTCTCCCTGCAAACTGGACATCCGCCTGCATACGCTGCCAAAAGGACCCATTGTATCAGCCCGAAGAAATAACAGTAACAAGTAAGAAGTGCGCACCTTGAAAAATCGCTAAGATAAAAAATAAAAAAAGGAGACGGATATGGAAATTTTAATAATCAATCTTATGGATCTTGTACATATTTTTCTAATGTGCAGCTTAGCAGCCGAGCCCAATCAGACTTTTCAGCTTGTTGAAACTGAGAGAATTCCGGGCATTCTTAGAATTGTATCGAACCAATCGAAACAAAATTTCGAGAAAATAAGGAGTTGGCAAGGTGAATTAGAGGCCTCAAGGTTCTTTATTGATAAAGGAGAACAGGCCAAGGAGACCTTTAAGACGATGACAGACGCTGTTGGTCCCTGCCCAAGCGAAGTTGTCGAGATAATGATTAGTAAGATCATTTTTAAGTGCGATTTGGAAAAAGGTTTATTCTATTCTAAAGTTACCCGGCAGGAACCGACTCGCTACGTTGACCCGGCTGACAACAGAGATCTTGGGACAAAGTCTCGGGGCCGCTCCAGCAGCATCATTGTAAACAAGGACTATCAGATTCATACAGAGCCGGTGCGATACAGGGAAGGGAAAGTTATAGAAAGTAAGGCAATTATAGACAAGGCAATTATAGACACGGATGGTCTTTCGTGTAAGGGGGCTCAACCCGCTTATCTTCCAAAGTATCTATTTGATATCGACTCTCAGGCATGGAATATCTATCATTCTATCGCGGAAACTATGGAAAAAGAAGGAGAATATGGAGTTGATGGGTTAGTTATGAGAGTTGAGCAGTGTACCCTTCCTGGTGATTTGCTATACCGCATACATCGTCCATACAGATTAAATGCTCTCGGTATCAAAAATATATGGATGGTACAAACTTTCTCTGCCAATGCAGGTTATAACATAATCTCTTGTAAGATGATTACTGCTGATGGCGGGAAGCTGATACAACAGGAGAGCATAGAGTATGAGAATATAAATGATGTGTACGTGCCGATTAGAAGTACGAAAGAGAACTACAATCCCAAGGACTTTACGCTGCAAAGTACTGAGGAAAAAGTATTCAAGAATATTCGTATAAATGAAGATATCTCTGCGGAAACCTTCACCTATAAAAACCTCGGCTTGGCAGATGGTGATAAGATTGAGGACAGAATCACAAACAAAGAGTTTATTTACCAAAAAGGTAATCTTATAGAAGTTACTAAGGATGAGCAATAGTATTTCAGCAAGGCAGGAGTGAAGAACGAAACGGGAGGATAGAGGAATGGAAGAAATCTATCCTGTATATTAACTTGAGAAGAAGAAATTGGTGCCCTGAATCACTCATTGTTTCTGCGGGAGATACGATGATAAGGAAAACACAAAATATTCAAACAAGGGAATTCAACTCCCAGAAAGTTGGTAAACTATGATGCTTTCTTCATCTGAGTGAAAGTTGCCTTCATTGTACCACCGGCTGCTGGAGGGGAAGGAGGTTTGCCGATGAAGAGACAAGGGAGCAATACAGGACATAACGGATTTCTGCTGTCGGCAACGGTGCTTCTGTTTACCGATTTTCTGCTTGCCTATCCCCCGCCGCCCTGCCCGCCGTGTTATGTCTGGGTTTCGCCGAACTGTGTGTATCAATGCAAGGGATGTGAGTCCTGCAAGAATAATGTGTGCGTGGAGTGCGGCGGGGTTGCAGGGCTTGCCTGTTGTGACAACAAAGGATGTTATTCGACTTCTCAACAGGTATGCTGCGGGTACGGCGATGGAACTGCCTGCAATAAGCAAACAGAATGCTGTCTAGACGGCGGCTGCAGACCGCGAAATTGCGGAGGAAATTGCTGCCGTGCCAATCAATTTTGCTGCGGGGATCTTCAGGAAGGCGTCTGTTGTAACGCTGGCGAGGAGTGCTGTTTTTATCTCGCCTATCCTTATTCTCATTATTGTGTGCAGCCCTGTCGTGACGAAATTACAGACACCGAAAGCTGCAGCGAAATGAAAGATGAAAACGAAAGGTGCCCCGGGTGTACTCCTCCATTTTTCAGCCCTCAATGCTGGGAGTTTCACTGGGTCGATTATACCGGGTTAAAGATCAAAGAATGTTATGAAGGATGTCCTCAGAGAGATTGGAATATCCGCAGCGAAATTTGTTATCAGCGGAAATTTTGCACCGGAACTTTTCAGGAAAATCAACTGTGTATGCTTTGCCAGGATGAATTGTTCTGTGTGCCCCTTCTGAATTCCGGCCCATCCGGTTGTGATTTCAGCATCGGGAATTGTCTTCTTACAGTCGCTTGTAATCTTCTTACCGGCTGCGTGAAATGTGAGCCAAGCAGCGAAGTGATTGACACGTACTATCGTGAAACATGTGATTGCAAATAAAATAGGAGCAGGAGATATACCATGAAAAAGATTAAAGGGATATTTGTTGTATCTGTTATTGTTCTCACACAACCCTTGATAGGATTTTCTGTTTCTTCTTTCGCATCTGAGCCGGAGAACAATGAGCGGGAAATTTCAAACTCATCCGATATGACAGCCGTCTTAAATTTGCTTGGGACCCGTATGCAGGAAAATTACAACCAGATCAAAACCTGGAAAGGGAAGGCCGATGTAGAAATCCATTATCTCCATACGGGAAAAAATGCTGAAGAGATCTTTCATTCGTTTACAGAGGGGAAAGGCCGGTGTCCGGATGAGGTCTTTCAGATCATCCAGGAGCGGTTTGAGTTTGCCGTGGATGTTCCAAAACAATTTGTTTATACAGACTCGTTCCGGTCCGAACCCAGCCGTTACCTGGACGCTGCTACCGGGCAGGATCTTGGAAATAAAGGAGCGAATCCTTATCGCTTGACCTGCCTGGCAACTCCGGATTATCTTCTTCGGGCAGAGCCCCAAAGCATCAATCCCCAAGAGAAAAAAATAGCGGGAAGCCGTGCAGAGAGAATCCCCTCTAAAAAGGACCCTCTAACAGGTTTTTATAAAGATTCAAATGACCCCAGATTTTTGTTTACACCCGGCGGAACTTACCCTTGGAAGAGTTTCGAATTTATTCTGGATAAAATTCAGCGAGAGGGAAAGATCGAATTCGACGGCTATTCGTATAAGATCTATGAAGGAAAAAGAGACAATCAAGAGTATTTCAAAATTGTCCATCCAGCAGTGGTCAATCTTGAACGAAACAAGCCTGACCATTATGTGGTAACAACGAAACTCTGCTCGAAAGAATGCGGTTATAATTTCACCAAATGGGAAATTACTCGGGGCGATGGGGTGCTGCTTACAGAATACATCTGGCAATATGAGCGATTGGAAGGGGTTTTTCTGCCGAAGGTCTATATCGAAAAACAATATGATGCTGCCGGCAGACTCATCCGGGAAAAGAAAATGACATTCGTTCAAAATCTTGTGAATCAGCCGATTCCTCCGGAGCAATTTAGTTATAAAAATTTGCACCTGAAGGATAGGGATCTTTTAATGGATAAAATTGAGAAACGAATATTTCAATATAAGGAATCCGATTCTGCGTTTAAAGAGGTGCAGAATGTCTCTGCTGTTTGGGAAAAATAAGCAAGGACCGCAAAATACCTGATTCCAAGACAAGAGACAGGATGGAATCAAGACAGAATAGATCCATCAGATAGCTTCGACCCTGCAGGATATTTCGAATGTATGTTCTCTGTATGGAATATCTATTCAAGCCATGCAGATTCCGCCGGAGAAGGCTTCTGATGTGAAACTGCCGTTTGTGCAGTATCGTCTGCCGCCGAAAGAGGGCATGCTGGGACACTTTGTGCTGTGTATTCCGCAGCAGGAGCACGTGCTGATTCTGGACGGGCCGAAGGAGCCGAGATTAATCTCTTGCACAATGCTCCGTCAAGAACAGGAGGGAATCTGGGACGGGACGCTGCTGCTGATTCAGACCCAGCGGCAGGAGTATCTGGAAAGATTGCTGACGGAGCAAATTTCCTGGCAGGCCGCCATCCATGCAGCGTATGCATGGTTCGTGAAAGAGGATGCAGATGTCTCCAAGGAGATAGAGAAAATCTCCGCGTACTATGCAGAATTGTCCCAAAAACAGATGCAAAATATCAAAGGAGGGTGTCCTTTGGGAAGTATATGCGCACCAAATAAACAAGTATGCAAAAATATTCCGACGTGCAAAACTGCGGAAGAATGTGATCTGGCTGACAGATATTGTGCGGACGAAACCATCGGCAAAAGTTGTCAACCCGGCAATCACTGGTGGCAGCTCTGCATAAATCTTAATGCCCATAACTGCGATCCCCAGCAGCATCTGACCGGTGCTTGTGAAAATGGGGTATGCACTGTATATCAATCCTCAGGCGGCACGTGGGACTGTGGAAGCCAGGTATCAAGATGTATTGGAGCTAGTGGAGGGAACTAGTGGAGATAGTGAGGAAACTCCCTTATAAGAAAATAAGGAGAAAACAGGTTATGTGCAAGAATCAAAAAACCGCAACCGTCGTCATTCCGCTTCTCATTTTCTCAGAACTTGCCTTTTCGCAGAATGAGCTTTCCGCCGTTCAGCTCATTCGTTTAATGGAGGCTTCGAAGGCACGGTATGTTCATATGTCAGCGACAGTCACCTGCCGAGCCTATCTAATCGGCCAAGAGCAGGAAAAAAAAGAACTGCGAACGGAAAGGACGTTTATCTGGAAACAGGCACCAAACGGGTGTTTTGCAGATGTCCGCAGTACCCTTGCAAGCGGCAGAAAAAACGATCAAAGAATTCAGTATTTTTTTGGTATAGACTATGAAAAACAGATTGTCCAGGAAGCCAATGACATTTACGGCTTGATTGTACAAAAAGGCCAGATTCAGGCCCCTCTTTTTTATTCTGTCTATCAGGCCATATGGGGGATGGCATCCTATAGTTGGGAGCGGCTTTGGGAGCGAGTCGATACGGCTTCGGTTTTCTATGATGCGTCCGCGAAGTGCTATGTATACGAATTCCAGATCCATGGCGGCACCAAATCTCCATGGCTGCGAATCTGGATTGACCCTGCTAAAGACTATGTTCCTGTTCAATACGAAATCCTTTTCCCTGATAAAAAAATGTTCGCTCGTGAACAAAGTTTCAATTGGCGCAAGGTTCAGGGACTCTGGGTGCCTATGATATATACATCACTGATACCGAATTCCAGTTATACGGAATACAGGGTCGAACAAATTGAAGTGAATATTCCGTTCGATGCCAAGTCATTAGATATTGAATTTCCGGAAGGGCTTTGGGTTGAAGACCGGATTCGCCGAGTCGAATATCGGGTTCCTTCCAAAAAGAGCCCATTGGAATCTTCGGAACAGAAAACAACAGGAGAATGTCAAAAAGTGTGTTTGCCGCCGGCGGCGACGGACGAGCAGCTGGCCGAGGCCGCCCTAAAGGCACAGCAGCTCCTGGCGCAGCAGACCCAGACCGTCGAAAAACAATCACCCGTCATTTCCCCCGAATATGTCTGGATTGAGCCGGGGCGAAAAGAGTATGTTCTGACGGTGGAGATGGACAACGCAGCATCCGGACCGGTTCTGGGCGGCCATCAGTTTGATGGGGGCGGGCTGGTGCTCCATCAGCTCAGGGAGCAAATCGCCGACAAGGGGCAGATTCAGCTTACAATAGAACGGCCGGCGGACATGACCGGCTACGGGGAAGGAACCCTCGTTCTCGACCTTGCCGGACAGAAAAAAACCATCTATCTGATCGCCCCGCCGCTGCAGCAATGACAACCCCCGGCTTGACAGAACTTCACCCAAAAAGCAATTACGGCAGGACATAGTACCGGGGATCGCTGGTTTTCCAAAAACCAGCCAGGATTTTCAAATCCCCCAAATCGATGAAGTCATCGGCCAGCAAGTCGAGCCGACTGCATCCGTCAAAGGGAATCCCACATGGGTTCTGAAGCCAGGATTGCAGAAGGATTTCCAAATCGGCCTTATCCACAACAGCATCGAGGTTCAAATCCGCCGTCAGGGGTTCGAGGATTTCGTAAGCCACCGCATATTCGGCTGTTTCCGTCGAAGACTGATTGCGGATGCGGATGCGGTACAGCCCCGTCTGAGGAATCAGCAGGTCGGCTTTCTTGAGGTTGTCGAGCGTGCCTGTATCCGAAAAAACGGTCCGGCCGGCGGAGTCTTCAATCAGCAACTCGAGGTTGGCCAGATAACCGGTCAATTCCCCATTATCAATGAGATTGTTGCGGGGCGGTTTATCCTGCCAGCGCACACGCCGATTCCACGTGAGGGTCAGGACCAGCCGGCTGCCAATGGGGATGGACGTGAGCGTGTAGATATGGGTCTGGCCGGGCGAAAGGGACTGAAAAGCCCAGCCGCGCGGCTGAGAAATCTCCTGGCCGATTGTGATTTTTGGGCTGCTCAGAATCGAAAAGGCGCGGGCAGCATCCAGCCGACCATAACCGCGATGCGGATGCCATAGCTGTCCGGTGGTTTCCAGGCCGGTTTTGTCCTGAATATTCGGAAAGGCGGAATTGACCAAGACGGCCTTGAGGACGACGCTGCGGCCGTCATCCGGTTCGGGTGTGGTATCCGCATACTCCAGCAGAACAGCGGCGGCACCGGCGGTATGGGGGGCCGCCCAGCTGGTTTGGCCGCGTTCTGTACCCTCACTCCCCCAGGCGGTATCACTGCCGTCAGTCGGGACCATTAGGTTTTGTGCAGGGGCGGCGACTTCGGGTTTGCGCCGGCCGTCCAGCGTCGGGCCGGGATTGCTTGCCGAGCCGATGCGCCGATAGACATCCGGTTCGGTCGTAATCAGGCCCGCCGTTGTCACACCATTGAAAGCGGTACCGAAGATGGTGACAGAACCGTTGTCGTTGCCGGCGGCATTGGCAAAAAAGATACCGTGGGTGTATGTGTAATAATCGTACAGCAAGGTGAACGGAAATAATTGGTCATAATCCGCCCCCAGCTGAATACCGGTGACGACGATTCGGCATTGGCTGGAGCGGAAATAATCCAGCGATTTCTGAAACCACTGAAAATTTGTGGTTCGGTTGGGGTCGGTTTCGGAAACACGGCGGGTGACTTTGGCACTGTAGATTTCGGCATCGGGGGCCATCCCGCGATGCTGCGGAAATTCTTTGCCCCCGCGTGAAGCAATGATGCCCGCCAAAGAAGTGTCGTGCCAGTAAGGTTCATAGGGCTGGACTGTATCCGAGGTCGGATCATACCAATAGACATGTGAATTGCCGATAGGGTTGCCCTGCAGGTCTTTGTCAAAAAAGGCCTCGTGGGTCGTACGGCAGTGCATCTGGGAAAGCACGCCGACACGCACTCCTTTGCCCGTATAGCCCATTTGGTGAAGGACTTTGACATTGATGCCGTTCGGGTCGGCGGATTCGGCCAAAGGATAAGCGGTTCGGCAGGCGAACAGGTAAAAAAAGACACAAACTCCCGTCAAACTCCTTACTGTGTGCATTCCGCTCATTCTCCTCCGCCACTCCATTTATTCAGACAGGGGGATTATAGCAGAAAAAGCGGAAAAAATCAACGCTGTTCACGAGACCGGCCAGCCGGCATAAAGAATCAGAATGCCGAGCAGGACCGCCGCCACAGCCCAGAGACGGTAAAACCAAAGAGGACGGCTTCGGCACCATTGGAACCAGGCATGGATTCTGGTAATCGGCATAGCGGCGAAAAGGACGCTGCCGACGACGGTAAGGATGCCGAGAACAATAATCACAGACGGGATACGGCACTGGCGGGCATAAAGAAGAAAAAGAACCCCGACAACGATTTTCAAAACCACGGCTGCATAGGCCCGACGCCCCCGTGCGAAGAAGCCGATAAGCGTCTTGTGCCAGAGCGGCTGAATCACAACAACAAGACCCCAGACCGCCGTCAGAAGACCGATGATACTAATGCTGTATTCCATCGAGCACCTCCGTTTCAGAAGGTCAAAAGGAAACACCGGAACCAGTTTACTCGATTCGTTCAACCATATCCATATCAATTTCGACACTGGCGGCCTGGCCGAGCATTTGGACCTGAAGAACCAGTTTGGCCTTTCTGGGCGTCTGGACGATAAGCCCTTCAATGCCCATAAGGGGGCCGGCAACGACACGGCATCGCTGCCCTACCCGAAGAAACTCGTGAGGTACAACAGTCCGGCCGCTCCGCAAAACCTTTTCAATCGGCAGCAGTTCCTGAACCAGCTGAGACTGGTTGCGAACAGTCAGAATGCCGGCGGTGCGGTTCGTCTTGAGAACCTCTAGCCGGTCCCGTTCGGTGCCGCAGAAGAACAGATAACCGGGGAAGACAGGCATCAGGGAGCGCAAGGTTCGACTGCTTTTGCGGCTGATTTTCCAGGACATCGGCAGAAAGTAGCAAACCTCTTTTTGAACCAGCTGCCAGGCAAGGGCCTTCTCATTGCGGCTTTTGGTGTGAGCTACCCACCAGGTTCCCTCGAAGGAATCTATCGAGCGTCCCTCAGGCCAGATGATCGGGGGATTTTCGCTTTCTTTCAGCATCGATGGTTTCTCCCTCTCTGTTTTTTTCACACAGAAGCCGTCAGATACTCCGTTTCCTCCTGAAAGAGCACAAACCCTTCGACGCCGGCGGGAATTAAAATCGTATCTCCTTTTTGGAAAGCAATCGGGTCAAAATGAGGGCCCTGAATGAGCCCGGCACCGGTCAAAAAGAGGACGGCTTTGGGAGCGGGAGATTCGAGCAGGAGTTCGCCCTTGGGCATTTGATGCCCTTTATCAAGTTTGAATTCAGGGGCATCGACCAGGCGGCCGACCGTAGTCACAGGAAGCTCGTCAGCGGATACCCCAAAATGAATGCTTTCGAGGGCCTGTTGAATATGCAAGGCCCTGGGTTTGCCTGTGGAGGGGTCGAGGCGGTTCCAGTCAAAAACGCGATAGGTGGTATCGGAGGGCTGCTGGATTTCAGCGATGACCAGACCGGCGCCGATGGCGTGTGGGGTTCCGCTGGGCAGGAAATGGCACTGGCCGGGTTTCACCGGGACAGCCACCAGATACTCCGCACAAGTCCCCTCCGCAACAGCCCGAGCGAACTGCTCTCGGGTCGTGCCGGGCTTGAGACCCTTGTAAATAATCCCGTCCGATGGTGCATCCAGAATATACCAGCATTCCGTTTTGGGCTGCCCTGTCCCCATACGACGGCAGGTTGGCTCATCCGGATGGACCTGAACACTGAGCACTTCCCTCGCATCCAGCAGTTTTATCAGCAGCGGAAACGGACCGGGACGTCCTGTCTCGAGGGCCCGCCCAAATAAATGAATTGCCCGGTCAACGGTCTGTCCAGCCAGCGGACCGTTGGCAATCACGGACTTATCCTCCGGCAAATCAGCCAGTTCCCAGCTTTCCCCAATGGGCTTTCCGGCAGGCAGGTCTTTGCCGAATAAGGTCCGCAGACGCTGGCCGCCCCAGATACGCTCTTTAAAAATCGGTTTTAATTTTAATGGATAGGGATTCATAAGAATTACTGTACGCAAAACGAGCTGTCTTGTCCAGTCCGATTCAGAGGACCGCAATGGAAAGCACGAAGCAGTAACAGACTTTTCTATTTTTTCCGGCTTCGCACCGACTCTTTAATACGCTGAATATGTCCGCGTCCCAAGGCCTTGACTTCACAGCCGAGTTCAAAATACCGGCGGATTTTGTCATCCTCAAGGATTCCAAAACAGTCAATGACGGCCAGAGGGGCCCCGGCCCATTGAACGATTTGGTCGGGGTCCAGGTTCAAATACGGCTCGTGCGGAACAGCCAGAATCATAGCTTCGGCACCCTGAAGAGCGGCGGGCAGGTCGTGCTGAACCCTCAGTTCGGTCAAATGCTCCTGATTGCGGAAAAATCTCGCCCAAGAATGACCGGGGGCGGGGTAAGTATCCTGATTTTCGAGCTCGTACCAGTGTTCGACATACGGGTCGTGGACACGCATATCAGCCCCCATCTCCGTCAGACGGCGGACAACAATTTCGGAGCCGCTGTATCGCGTGTCGGCAACATCCTGGCGATAGCTGGCCCCGCAGAGCAGGACTTGGGCTCCGGCAATGTAGCGGCCCATATTGCGGAGAGCGTCGCGGGTGAGCGTGGCCGCCCGGAGACCGCGGGTATCGTTGATGTCGATGGCCAATGTCGTAATCTTGAAGATATCGTCATCAAAGCCCAGCAGATGTTTGTAAGCCCAATAGCCCAGCCCCCCGTCCTTGGGCAGACAATATCCGCCGACACCCGGACCGGGAAAGATAATATTGCTGTGGGTCGGCCGCATTTTGATGGCTTTGATGGCCTTGATAAGGTCCACGCCGTTGCGTTCGGCAAAGACTGACCACTCATCGAGAAAAGCGAGAATGGTGGCGCGGTAGGAATTCTCGATTATTTTGGTGGTCTCGGATTCGATAGGCCGATCCATAACCGTCAGCGGAAACTGCTCCGTATGGATCACTTCGCGGAGAAATTTTTCCACACGGGCCCGGGCCGGAGCATTGCAGCCGGAACAGACACGCCAGAAATCACGAATGGAGGAGACATATTGACGTCCGGGCATGACCCGCTCGAAACTGTGAGCTAAGAGCGGCTCAGAGTCGATCCCGCGGGCCCTGAAGGCCTTCTTAAGAATAGGCCAGGCGACAAATTCGGTCGTGCCGGGTGCGACAGTAGTCTCAATGAGGACCAGACAGTCGGGCTTGATTTTTCTGCCGATGGTTTTCATTGTGGCCTCCAGCGCCGCCATGTCGGCTGAACCGGTGCGGAGGTTGCCCAGCTCGCGTTTGGTATAATCACACTGGACATCTACAATGACGCAGTCGGCCAGAGACAGACAATCGGAATTATAGGTGGCGGTCAGCGTCTTTTTCTGAAGGACACAACGGGCAATCATCGGGTCCACTTCGGGGTCTTCTGCCTTCACAGGCGAAACGCCTCGGTTAAGCAGCGGAATTTTCCAATAACTGCGGGGACTGGGCCGCTGGCAGCCGATAACAAATTTGGACGGTTTGCCGGTGGTTTTATCGACGGTATCAGCGACGATGGCGGCCATAACGGCCCCGACGAAGCCGACGCCCATCACGACAACAATTTCTTTGCCCTCTTTGCGGGCAGCCTCGGCAAGCTGTTCCAGCCGCTGCATTTCGGCGGCATACTCTTCCTTTTGCGGAATGGGAAACTTTTCCCCGGCAGGGCTAACGGAATACTCACTCACGTTCCATCCTCCTATTCAGGTTCTATTCCCGGTTTACGAAAAAAAGAATTATATCAAACCGACTTCAAAAAGAAAAGCAGAACTTGTTTTGTAGAGCAACTTGAAGTTGAGGAAGAAACCAACATTCGGCTCAGTAATCCTTCACACTTAGGACAAGCCGAAGAGAAGCTCATGATTAAAGAGCTTCGAGAATGGCCTGAGCTATTGCAGAGGCAAGGCGATTTTGGAAATTTCCATCATAAAGGTTTGCGGCTTCGGAGGGATTGGACAGATACCCGCATTCAATCAAGACAGCCGGTCCGTTGGTGCGAACCAGTACGCGGTAATCATTGGTTCG
The DNA here is from genome assembly GCA_029552545.1 of Planctomycetota bacterium. Lineage (GTDB taxonomy): Bacteria > Planctomycetota > Phycisphaerae > Sedimentisphaerales > Anaerohalosphaeraceae > JAHDQI01. Next base: position 203,188 of record JAKPDO010000019.1, on the reverse strand, counting down.
CAGACCGTTGCTCGAAAGGCCTGTCTGTGCCAGATACCGTTCAATGAGCCGCCCTGCTCGTCGGGAGGCCTCTGAGGCATTCGGGGCAATATAAACGGTATAGCCGTGATGAGAACGGCTGCGATTGGAATTGTGATGAATACTGACAAACAAATCCGCGTTAACACGGTTGGCAATTTCAGGGCGCTCGTTCAGCTCGATAAAGGTATCATTATTCCGTGTCATAATCACATTGACGCCCTGTTTTTTGAGAAGCCAGGCAATTTTCTGGGCAAGTTTGAGATTGACTTCCTTTTCATAATACCCCAGATAGCTGGTTGCCCCCGGGTCTTTCCCGCCGTGTCCGGGGTCAATAACGACGGTTTGTCCGCCGGAAGGCCGCGAGGGGGACGGAGTATATCGGGGCGAAGGCGTGATGGGGGCTGCCGTTTTCAGAGAGGCGCGAATCCGAGGCAGCAATAGTTGAGAAACATAAACAGTCGAGCCCTCCATAATAACGGTACCGGTCTGACCAATATTTTCTCCATTGACATAGACGCTGCCGCCGGGATGAGTGAAGATAACAACACGATTGGCTGAGTTGGTCAATTCTACATAGCGGCCGTTTGTAAAGGACACGTGCAGACCGAGCCGAACGGCCAGCTGATCCACAGAAATCATATAGGATGGCGCCGAAGGAGCCGTTGTTTTAGGTGCAGTTTGACAGCCCGAGAGGGCCATTAAAAGCAGCAGAAGCGCAAGCAGCCATCTGTTTATTCTCGGCATACTAAATCCGGAAATTACTTTTTGACTCTTGTTATCTATGCGGTAAAAGTCGGACTATCGAGTCGCAATTCTTTAGCAGTTTGGGCGATATTTAGCGAACGAAGAAGAAAAAATCAAGCAAAAACAAAAATACCCTACGAATAATGGCGTACCCGACAGTCTGCACAAATCCCCTCAAGACGAGTTTGGCGATGCAGCACGAGAAAGCCGGCAGGGAGATTTTGGACGTCAGGGACAATGGCCTGATAGAGACAGACCGTTCGGCCGCAATCCCGACAGGTGAAATGCGGATGGCAACGGTCTGGTTTGCAGTGATGGGCGAGTTCAAAATGCCGGATGCGGTTTCGCAGATAGGCATTGTGAACAATATCATGCTTGAGCAAAAGCAGCAAAGTCCGATAGACCGTGGCCTTATCCACAGAGCCCGCCGTCACCCGCTCAAAAACCTGTTCACCGGTCAGAGGACTGTCCGCTTCCAAAAGAACACAGAGAATCTCCAGACGGGGTCGGGTTTTCCGCAACCCGTTTTCATCCAGCAGCTGTGCAGCTTTTTGGAGGTGTTCGTCCGTCATTAATGTGTCCGTTCGGCTGAATCGGAAGGAGTCGGATTTTCCTTCCGGCCGCAAAGAATACACTGATGACCGAGATGAGCCCCATCGGCACGGACAAACAGAAGCGGAAAGACGATGTCGCTGATGCAGCAGGGAAGCCAGACGGCAATAAAGAGGGCCAAAAACATTCCAACCAGCAGTGTAATACTCCAGTCAGCGTGTGTGTTCATCAGCATATGACTGGAAGATGCCCACGTGCTGACCAGGACATGAAGAGCATGCGGGTACTTGGTCTTGGGGACAAAATAGGCGATGATAATTCCCAGAATTGCGGCGGGATTGACGAGCCACCATTCTTCGATAAAGCCCAGATGCAGCTGGGGTTTATGGTCATGCTCCTGCGGAGATTGAGCCGAGGCATGGTCGTGTCCATGCTCCGTGGGGACGGCGGCACCGAGAATCGTCTCGCCGAAGAAGGGAATAACGCTGTCGCTGATTGTAGCGATTCCCACAGAGCCGACATAGCCAATGACAAGAATCAGGAGAAAATTTCCGGCTTTTCGGTGGAGCTGGAAGAGGGCTGCGGTCACCATTGCACTGAGAACAACATGAAGGGGATGGAATATGGAAAAAAGGATATGGCCGCCCGTCACTCCGAGTCGTCGGAAAAGGAGCATAAAAACAATGCCGGTAAGGGCCCCAAAGACAGTAAAGGGAGAATGTTCTTTTAACTGACGGGCAATCAAACGCAACTTTTCATACGCCATAAGAACCTTCTCCTAAACTGTTTGAAATTCATCTTTAATCCGATGTGTTTTCATTTTATAAAAACCATAATCTATTTGCAAATGATTTGCAAGAAGTAAAATAGATGATATACTCGGTCTATAAATGCTGACAATTAAATCTCCTTGTTTTAAGAAAAAACAGGTCTACAATAAAGGCACTATTGAGGAGAGCTATAATGCGGACAAGAATAATCTTCTTTGGGTTATTTTGTTTTTGGATGGCTGGGTGTGGAACCGTCAGACAAATGCGGTCGCAAATAGAAGCCAGTTCACAGGCCGTTTCCGAAAATATTCAGGCCGTCGAAGCCAGCACAGCCGCCATCACGGCCAATCAGAAGGCGATCCGGGAAATTACGACATCCCTTGAGGATGCGGCTGAAGCTATGAGGAAAACAACGGAATCGCTCGAGGCCAGTTCACGAGCTGTAACAGCCGCCACCGAATCGATACAGGCCAATCAAAAGGCAGTAGAAGAAAGCACGCGTGCAATTGAGGCCAATCAGAAAGCCATTGAGCAAAGCACAAAAGCCATCGAACGTACAATGGAAAAACTAAAGCCCGTTCTGCTGCTGACGGAACAGGGGCACTTTCCATGGAAAATCCTTGCGGCAGTCGGCGCATTTCTGCTGACTGTGCTGGTAATGCCGAACATTTTGCTGCTGCTTCTGGTGATGAGGACAGTAAAGAGAACAAAGGAAACCATTTCAGAGAATAAGACAAAACCTGCCTTACACCCGGGGCACGGACAGACAAAATAACCGGAAGCCAGTAAAAAAGGCGGACACAATGAAAACCTGTCCGCCTTTTGTTTCTACTACGCCAATGGATTAAGCAGCGCCGCCGCCCTGCTCGCGAATGACAAACCCCTGCGGGGCCAGTCCGGTTGAGGAGGGAGTGCCGGCGATGCGAGCCAGATAAGTATTGCCCATCTTCTTGATGTGCTGGTCCACATTGTCAAAGTAGTTGAAATGGGACTGCTCTTCCTCGATGATGGTCTCGAAGAGCTTTTGGCTGACGGAGTCGCCGTTCTCACGGCAGACCGCAGCGAACTGGTTGTACACATCGATGGTATGGTCTTCAAGGTCGGCGTCAAAGGGGAAGATTTTTTCGACCTGTTGGCCCTTGACGGTCTTGGCGGCCGGCTCGGCGGTGGGTTCGCCGCCGAGTTCTTTAATGCGTTCCGCGAAGGATTCGGCATGACGCATTTCATCAATGGCAATCAGTTTCATATTGGCGGCCAGCTCGCCGAAATCCATATCATCCAGGCCGTAATGCTGATTCATATACTGGGAGATGGCCTGCAGTTCCATCGCCCGGGCTTTGTTGAGGACCTCAATCACCTTTGCTTTTTTGTCCTTTGCGATTTTGGCCATATGAATTCTCCTTGCTGTCAGCTGGTTGATGAGGACATTTTTTCAAACACAGGAACCAGTCCAGACACACGTAATCCTGACCGGCTTTTTCCACTCGGTCTTTGGCCGACCCGCAGGAACCGGGCGGAGGAACAATCACATCTTCGCCGGGCTGCCAGTTGGCGGGGGTGGCTATCTTGTACTGCTCGGAATGCTGCATCGCAATCAAAAGCCGCTTGATTTCATCCATATTGCGGCCGTTTTCCATCGGATAAAACAGAATCGCCCGAATAACAGCTTTGGGGTCAATGATGAATACAGCCCGAACGGCCTGGGTATTGCTGGCTCCGGGCTGGAGCATCCCAAACTTGCGGGACACCTCCATGGTCAGATCGCTGATGACGGGGAATGTCACCTCAACGTTTTTCATTCCCTTATAGACAATCTTCTCTTTGATGGTGCGCAGCCAGGCAATATGGCTGAAGGTACTGTCAATCGACAGCCCGAGCAGTTCCGTATTGAGCTTTTTGAATTCCGTCTGCATCGAGGCAAAGGTCATAAATTCCGTCGTGCAGACCGGCGTAAAATCGGCCGGATGCGAAAAAAAGATCACCCATTTGCCTTTGTAATCCTCCGGAAAATGGATGATACCCTGGGTCGATTCCGCCGTAAAAGAAGGGGCTTTTTCACCGATCAGAGGCAGAGAATAGGCTTTCTCTTCCATACGTTTTTCCTTTCAGACTCATTTTGATTATAATCCGTTTTGACAAACTTACAACTGTTTTCTTTTGTGCTCCTTTCACAGGTTCTTTTCAGGAAGTAATCCGAAAACGGTCCGGCTTACCGCATAAAAGAAGCAACAAAAGGTGAGCTTTCTTTTCTGCGAAGGCCTTTTCCGCCGGCCAACCTAATTTATCCGCAGAATGGGGTAGCAATAAAAGGTTCTCAATTCGACGGCGGCGTTTCAGACCAGCAGCTTGACCAGACGATTAACATCAATTCCTGTCTTTTCCGCCATAGTTCTTGCAGCATGAGCTATACTCGTTTTCTTTCAAAAAAGTGTTAAATAAGATATTTTCCTATATAGGAATTATTCTTATTTTAATGGCAAAAAAAATTTCAGCGGCTTAGGCACTCCTCACAGAGCCCTTCGAACACCACTTTGACCCCAGTAATTCTGCATTTCCGCTGTAAAACATCCGGTACTTTCAACCGGCTGAACTCCGGGCTTTCAAAATCAACAATCCGGCTGCACTTTAAACATCGAAAATGATGATGCGGCTGCGTATCCGGGTCATATCGGCGTACCTCCCCGTACCCCCCGACAATCCGAATCAGACCAATGTGAGCAAACGTGTTCAGCGTCCGATACACCGTATCAATCGACAGCTCCGGAAAATTCGAAACCAGACGGCGGAATATTTCCTCAGCGCTCGGATGATTTTTCGAACCGGAAAGAGCTTCATAAACAGCGATGCGCTGGGGGGTTACGTTCAGACCGTGCTCTCGGCAAATCTTCCGAAACTCTTCAAACCGTTCTTTTTTATGCTGTTTGTGCATTTGTGACTTCTTTTTTAAGAATAATTCTTATACAGGATATATTCTTAAGTGTTCAGAAGTTTTTTCTAAAAAACTGTGGATTGTTTAAGTCCCGTGTGATAATCCGCTTTTCAAACACTCCGGACGAGGGTAAAATCCTCCGAATATCCAGAATCACTGAGGACGAAAGAAGTTATGTTTTTTCTGCTGCATCGATATTTGATGAAAGAGCTGCTGCGGGTGTTCTTTTTAGCCACCGTGGCGCTGACGCTGATGCTCAGCGCGGGGCTTTTGGTCCCGATGATTAAGGAATACGGGGTCAGTCCGCGTCAGATGCTCAGTTTAATCGGGGACTTTTGCCCGATTACCCTGACGTTTGTGATTCCGATGGGTGCCCTGTTTTCGGCGGCGATTACCTACGGGCGGTTTGCGGCGGACCGAGAATTGGATGCCTGCCGGGCCAGCGGGATTGCCTTTCGGACGCTGATTCAGCCGGGATTCTCGCTGGCGCTGGCGGCGGCACTGGCGAACCTGCTGCTGAGTTTCCACATTACCCCGGCCTTTGTGCACCGCAGCGAGTATCGGGTTCGGGCGGATGCCAAGCAGATTCTGTTCCGCAATATCCAGCGGAAGGGCTATTGGGACATTCCGGGAGGGCGGTACAAAATCTACGCAGAACAGGCCGTTCCTGCAGACAATCTGCTTTTGGATGTGGTTATTTTGGACATTCAAAAGAATAAACCGCCGCGGATGATTACGGCTCGTCAGGCAATCGTGGATATTGAAACACGGCGGGAGCATCATTCCGTCACGGTGATTACGGAGGATACGATTCGTTTCGATGAAAACCAGCCGGTTCGTGTGGGTACGATTGGGGTCAGCCGGCGTGTGCCCCCCCTGCTGGCGGATAAAATCAAGTTTCAGAAAATCGAGCAGCTCAAACAGATTCAGGCGGACAAACTTCAGTTCGGCCCGATATATGATTTGGCCCTGACGGTACGCGCTCAGACCATCCTTGAGCGTCTGGCGGAAGAAGGCCGTCAGACGCTGAAAAAACCGCAGGAATACATTCGGTTTCGCAGCGCCGACGGAGGACGGGAATACCTTCTGCGGGCGGGAGGTTTGGAAGTGAATCAGGAGCGGCGGATTGACCTGACCGGCCCCGTGCGGCTGCTGGAAATCCTTCCGTATCGCAACAATGAGGTTTATTGCCGGTACGAAAGCGACCGGGGACAGATTACCCTCGAAGATGACCGAATTGACCGGGGACTGGAACTGATTCTGGAAACCCCGCAATGGCAGCTGGGAGGCGGCGTGAAGGGAACCGCGCTTCAGAAAGCGATTCCGGAACTGCCGATACCGGAAGCGATTCTGGAAGGACTCCAGCGGGAGAAGCTTCTTGGGACCCTGACGAAAACGGATTCTTCCGGAACAGGGCTCGGCGTTTCCAAACCGAGCAGGATTCTGCAAGCTTTGCAAACTCAGCTCCGGGAGCAGCTGGTTCAGGTGGACAATCAGTTAACCAGTGAGATTCATTCCCGGCTTGTTTTGGGCTTGGGGTGCATTCCGCTGATTGTGACGGGGATTTGTCTGGGGATTCTGTTTCGGGGGGGGCATATTCTCAGCGCCTTCGGGGCCAGCACAATTCCGGGGGCCCTGCTGATTGTATTTATTCTCTCGGGCAAGCAGCTGACCAAGAATCCTGCCGCCGGCCCGGAGGTTGGGATCGCCGTGATGTGGGGCGGGCTGGTTTTGCTGACAATGCTGGCGTGGATTTTATATCGGAAAATCAGTCGGGTTTGAAAGCGGACAGAGATATGCGGCTGCTGGATCGATATATCGCAAAAAACTTTCTGGTGGGTTATTTCATTTCCTTCTTCGTCCTGATCGGAATGTGCATCACCTTGGATTTGTTTGTGAATATTGATGAGTTTGTTGAGCAATCCGGTCAGAGCAAGGGCATGATGCTGCGGCATATTCTTTTGTACTACGGGCCGCAGACAGCGCTGTGGTTTCGGCATCTGGCCGGAATGATTACCGTGATTGCGGCGGTTTTTTCGCTGGCCCGGATGACAAAAAACAACGAACTGATTGCCGTAATGGCCTCCGGAATCAGTCTCAAACGCATATTGGCACCGATTCTGTTTCTGGCAGTGCTGCTGATGGGACTTCAAATTGCCGATGAGGAATTTTTGATTCCGCGGCTGGCAAACGACCTGACAAGAGGTCGAGACGAAATCAGCCAGCCGCGTCGGTTTTCGTTTTGGTTTATCAGCTCTCCGGAAGGGCATTTGTTCTGCGGTCGGGAATACAATGAATCCACTCGGACAATGAAAGATGCCTTTGTGATTCTCCGGCGGCAAGAACCGTCCAGCCAGCGATGGACAGTGATCGGACAGGTTGAGGCCGAGCGAGCGGTGTACGATGCGCATCGCAAGGGCTGGGTGCTCGAGAACGGACGGCGGATGAATGTTCTCCCGGAAGAAGAAGGGCAGGCCTCACTGACCTCCGTAGAAAAGATTGATTTTCTGGCCAGCGGGTTGATGCCGGAGGACATCGGCCTCCGCCGCCAGGAAGGATACAAATCGCTCCTGAGCCTGGGGCAGATAGAAGAACTGCTGCACTATCCGGGCACACGAAAAACCGACCTGGCAGAGCTGATTCTGCAAAAGCATTCCCGCGTTGTCGACCCGATTATGAACCTGATTATGCTGATGACAGCCCTGCCGGTTCTGATTCGACGGGACCCCCGGGAGATTAAATCTGCAATTGTAATCAGTTTCACGACAACGCTGGGATGTTTTCTGACTGTCTTTCTCTGCAAGTTGTTCGCAACAGAAAGCTTTGGCGGACGGGTCTGGCCGGAAGTCTGGGTCTGGGCACCGGTTTTTCTCTTTTTACCCGTCGCCCTGCTGCAAATTGATTCAATGAAAAGCTAAAACACCCCTTTTACGTCCGATAAAATCTTTCGGATAATCAAACCAGCGTGAGCTAATTTAAAAAAACAGATGTTTCCTATTTTTTCTATATTCTCCATTTTAACTTTGACGATAATAGAGTGTGCAGTGATTTTATGACTTTTATGGAGAAAAGACTATGGACAGCACACTCGTCGAACAGCGTAAGGAAGTGCGTACGGAATTGAGTTGGCCTGTGAGCGTCTGGCTGCCGGGCGCCAATCGCTTTTTCAACGGCCGAAGCGTAAATGTGAGCAAGGGTGGGGCCTATTTGACAATCCCGCTGACCGCCCCTGTACGTCCGGGACAAGAAGTGGAGCTGAATTTTCCGCGAACCTCACAGCTGGCTCATCAAAAGGGGCAATACGCCCGCATTAAGGCCGGAAAGGTGGTTCGGGTGGACCGCTCCCGGATGATGAGCGAGGGCGTGCTGGGACTGGCGGTTCAATTCTTACAGGATTAAAGGGACTGCCGCGCCGCTGATAAACCTCTGCAGAACGGCTCAGAGTTTTACAGGACGGCAAAGGTGGTTTTTGTCGGCGGCGGTGCGTCCGCACAGTTTACAGATATACTGGGGGTTTTCGACCAGTTTTTTGTACTGCTCCCAGTTGGTGTGATGATAATGGAGGTTGATGAGATAACACAAATGTTTGTTATGCCCCGGATGGGGCATGGAGGGCTGATGCATCGGGACCCCTTTCCTTTTCTTACGGTTCTTCCTGCGTCAGTTGTTCAATAAAACGGTTTGCCTCGGAAATCGAGGCTTCCATTTCACGAATCAAGGCAGCAACTTCTGATTCCATTGTGTTTAATTCCTGCCGAAGGGAAGCCACCGCCCTGGCATTCAAATTGTGTTTGAGGAAGAGAACCTGATCCCGGAAGGCGGCCAGAACGGGGTCCATTTTGTCGCGTGCCCGCTCCATAGCAGCCATCATTGTTTCGTAATACCGGCGGGTTTGGTCCAGTTTGCGGCGGCTGCTTTCGCGAAGACGGTCGCTGGAATACTGGGTCAATTCTTTTTCCCATTCCCGGAAAAGTGCTTCGGAAACCTCCTTCACCCGTTCAATCCGAGAAGAAACAGCGGAAGCCTTCGAGCGGCTCTTTTCGTATTCACTGGAGAGGATTTTGTACTTTTTCTCCAAATCACCCCCTTCAAAACGGAGCTCGGTGCTGAACTGCTCGAGGGCGGAGGCCACCTGCTCTTTGGCCTCATTCTGAGCATCCCGGGCCTTGGCAACTTCCGTGACCATCTGACTGCGCTTGGGAACACCGAATTTTTCCTTAAGGCCGATTTCCATGCTGCGGCAGCCGAAAAGAAAAAACGACAAAGACAGAATCATCAGCCGTATTGCCTCAGCCTTCTGTTTGCTGATTTTCATAGCGGGTCCTTTCCTCAGCCGCCTTTGGCCTTGATAATCCGCTGGGCTCGTTTATCCGCCAGGTGTTCATGGACAACCAGAATGGCATGAACCACACCGGGAATCCACCCGAGCAGGGTCAGCAGGATATTCAGCAGAAACTGAATGGGTTTGCCGCACAAAAGGACAGCCAGCGGCGGCAGAACAATCGCGAAAAAGTATCTCACGGTTTATCTCCTTTCACGGACCCTTTCAGTATAAAAGGTTTCTCCAAAAGAGCCAAGAAAAAACTGTTTGCGGACAAGACACCCGGGGCTACAATACATTCAGCATTTTTTATTTTTGGGAGAATTCATAGAACTGATGGAAAAGGAAGCCGGTCATTTGCCGCTGACGCGGATACAAAAGTTAATCGGACGAACCATGCTGGAGGCCAAACAGACAAAGGCCTTCGGATATTTTTCGGTCTGGGCGGATGTGACGGACATGGTGTCGATGCGCAAGGAATACAGTCGTCAGACCGGCGTTCGACTGACCACCAATGACCTGATTTTGTGTGCAATGGCCCGTGCCGCCGCCGCATATCCCCAGGTATGCGCCAAGCCGAACCTGGAAACCGAAGAATGGGAGGTTCCGGAACGCCTCGGTCTTGGATTTGCAGTCGCAGCCCCTCAGGGACTGGTCGTTCCGGTGATTCAGGATGCCGGGCGGATGACCCTGACAGAGATTGCTCAGGCATCCGATGCCCTTCTTCGCCGGGCCAGAGCCAATCAGCTGACCCCGGATGATTTTGACGGAGCAACCCTCGTTTTAAGCGGCCTGGGGATGTACGGGATTGAGTGGTTCTATGCCATTGCACCGCCTTCGGCCAACGGGATTGTCTCCATCGGATACATCGCGGACGAGGTTGTGCCGGACGAAGGAACGCCGGCAATACGAAAACAGCTGAATGTATCGCTGGCCGTTGACCAGTGTGCAGCCGATGAAGCAGCCGCAGCGGCCTTTTTGCGAAAGATTGCAGATTTTCTGGAAGACCCTTGGACCCTGACAAAGGCAAATTGACCGGTCAACCCTCTCCTGCTCAAAAAAGAGAAACTTTTTTCCAGGAAAGCGAAAAAAAGATTGACAGAACACAACCGCCTTTCATAATGGACTTTAGAAAATCTGCGAATCGTTTTGGATTCGCTTTTGGAAGACCGCTTTCCTTCTCATCCACAAAGCGGTCTTTTTTTACGCCTTGTCCCGTGCTTTTTCCCCCGCATCGGTTTGTTCGCAAGCAGGTGTGTCTCCCAGAGAAACGGGCTGCGGCTCGGCCGATATTTGTCCAAAAAGGTACTGTGCAACGGCCCGGTAGTCATCGGCCCCATGACAGGACGGTTCATATTCGAAGATGGTTTTGCCGTAACTGGGGGCTTCCGCCAGTTTGATGTTGCGGCGAATTTGAACGGGCACCACAGAAGCCCCGGACCAGGGCGTGCGGTTCTGACGGGCGGATTCGAGGAACTTTTCAATATCATTTTTAACTTCGACGGAAAGACTGGCCCGGCTGTCATACATACACATCAGGATGGCCTTAACCCGCAGCGCCGGGTTGATTCGCTGATTGACCAGCCGAATCGTCTGAAGAAGCCGACCGAACCCCTGCAAAGCCAAAAAATGGGGCTGGATAGGGATCAGGACTTCATCGGCAGCAGCCAGCGCATTGAGTGTAAGCAAACCCAGAGAAGGCGGACAATCGATGAAAATGTAATCAAACCGTTCCCGGATGTGCTGGAGGGCATTGCGGAGGATGGTTTCCCGTCCGACTTCATTGACCAGCTCGGTTTCGGCGCCCACCAAATCAATGCCGGAACTCAGGAGCCAGAGGTTTGGGCGGCTTTGTACCAAAACTTCCTCGAGGGATTGTGCACCGGTCAAGACGGCATAAGAACCGGAGGGAGGGGTCTCTGCATCGGCTCCCAGATGAATCGTCAGGTGGGCCTGGGGGTCCAGGTCAATCACGAGAGTACGTTTGGCAGACTGAGCCAGAACGGCGGAGAGGTTGGCTACGGTGGTAGTTTTTCCAACACCGCCCTTCTGGTTGAGAACGGCCAGAATACGGCAGGATGAAGGGGTGCTGATGGATTCTTCACTGCTGGACATGGGAAACCGTTCCTGATTCCTTTTTCCGTCTGTATACAGCATCCAGGACGCCGTTGACAAACCGGGGAGACTGAACACCGCCGTATTTTTTGGCCAGTTCGATGGCCTCGTTGATGGCGACTTTTTCAGGGATGTCCGGACAGAAGAGCAATTGATAAACCCCTAATCGAAGAATATTTCGGTCCACCATGGACAGGCGGCTTACGTTCCATTTTTCCGCAGCGGCGGCGATTTCCTCCTCACACTGACGCCAGTGGGTCCAGGTTCCCTGCGTCCATTGTTCCGCCAGCTGAATGACAAGCTCATCCTCGCTGTTTTCACGGAAAAAACGCGGCAGGAGGGGCAGGACCTGTTCGCCCTGCACATCCAACTGACAGATGGCCTGTACGGCTAACTCCCTGGCTTTGGTTCTCCGATCCACCGCTCATCCCTGACAAGTATTTGAAAAGAACGTTCCCCCCTTACACAGCATATCCTCGCCGCTTAAATGCGGCTGAGAAGGTCGGCCATCTCCATTGCAGCCATGGCGGCAGCGGCTCCCGCATTGCCCTGCTTGGTGCCGGCCCGTTCAATGGCCTGCTCGAGAGTTTCACAAGTGAGAACACCGAAGATAGCCGGGGTTTTGCACTCGAAATTGATTTGCCCGACCCCGCGGCTGATTTGCTGGCAAACCAGGTCATAGTGGGTGGTCTGTCCGCGTATGACGGCTCCCAGGCAGAGAATCGCGGCGTATTTGCCGCTGTCGGCCAATCTGCGGGCAACCGGTGTGATTTCGACGGTTCCGGGGACCCAGACAACCGTAATTTGCTCGTCTTTGGCCCCATGCCGCTGGAGGCAGTCAATCGCCCCGCCAAGCAGGCGGGAGGTAATGAACTCATTAAACCGGCTGACAACAATGGCATACTTGCCGCTGCCGGCTGTTAATTGACCTTTGATTTCCTGAATCATACGCTCTGCTCCAACCCAAAGACACGGTCCCATCTTTCCGAGGCGGTCTGAAGCCGATTTTTTATCGGACAATCCTCTCAAACGGAGAAAACCTCTCCAAAAACAACTCCGCCTGCCTCGTTTCTTAACTTATGCGATTATAAGGGCTTATCCGGACCAAAGCCAGAAAAAAGTTTTGCATCCTCGAAAAAGAATCGAAAAGAACATCCGGAGAAAAACCCCCCTGCCCTGCAAGCCGATACAACAGCAGCAGGCAGCCAACGGCTGTCTGTCCGGTTTCGATAAACAGCAAGGCCTTCAGGAGAAAGCACTTATGATAAACGAAGAGTCGTTTCGCGACCCGGATGAACACCCGTGGGACCAGGCCGATGTGATTGCCTGTGAGGCCTTTGAACTCTACGAAAAAGGGCAGATGCAGGAGGCCCTCGAAAAACTCACGGAGGCAATTTACCTGAACCCCTCCTATGGGGCGTGGTATTTCAACAAAGGACTGACGCTGGATGCGCTGGAGCGGTATGAGGAGGCGATTGAGTGCTATCTTCGGGCAATGGAACTGTGCGGGGAAGACGTAGAGATTCTGAATTCGCTGGCAGTGGATTACACGCGAACATGCCAATATGACCTGGCTTTGGAGATTTTTGAGAAGATTGAGGCAATGGAGCCGGGCTACGAACCGTGCTACTGCAACCGCATCATTACCTATACGGAACTGGAACAGTATGACAAGGCGGAGGAGATGTTTTATCTGGCCCAGCAGATTGAACCGGATTGCCCGATTTGCTTTTACAATATCGGGAACGCCTTGTTCAGCCAGGGAAAGTACGAGCGGGCAATCTGGTGCTGGCAGAGAACCGCCCAATTGGACGAGAATCATCCGCAGATTTATTACCGAATTGCTCAGGCATACTGGGCAGCCGGACAGTATGAAGAAGCCCGCCGCTATTTCCTGAAGGAAATCCGACGGGAACCCGGCAATCTGGAGGTAATCCTGGATTTTGGGATTTTTCTGCTTCAGCAGGGGGACGTTGAAGCCGCCCGGGAAAAATTCAATCGGCTGCTTGAATTAGAGCCGGACTACGCCCCGGCCTGGTTTTACAAAGGGGAAATAGCGTTAAACGTAGGCCGACGAGAAGAGGCGATCGACTGCTACCATCGAGCCCTGGAGGCAGACCGCAAAATCAAGGGGCCGCGTTTTCGACTGGCTCAGCTGTATGCCGAGAAGGAACCGGAAAAGGCGGTGTATTATCTTCATCAGGAGATGAGTACGGATTTGGATGAGCCGGATGTCCTGCTGGCAATGGGATGGCTGAGCGCTCAGCTGGGGCAATCGGATACGGCCTGCCGGTGTTTTCTGCGTGTGCTGGACCAGAACCGGATTGAACCGCTGGCGTTTTACGGGCTGGCGCTGTGCCTGGCGCTGCGGCGGGAATATGATGCTGCGGAACAATGCCTCAAACAGGCCATCTCCCTGAAACCCGACCAGCCGGCGTTTCATCTGGCAATGGCATGGCTGAGCATTCAGCAGCACCAATGGGACCAGGCCCTGCGGCAGGCGGAGTTGGCCCTCGAAATCGAGCCGGAAAACAGGGCTTTGCAGAAATCCTGCCGGCAGATTCGACGAACCGTGTGGATGGAAAAATACAGGTCGAAAATTGCCCGTTGGCTGGCAAACGTTCCACGTATTTCGTGTTTAAAATGAGTTCAAAAACCTCCAGACGGCCTTCTGGCCCTTGAAAGTACAATCCCGCCCAGAGCCAGCAGGCATACCGTTGTCGGTTCAGGAATAACCGTGAACTTGATATTGCTGAGCACGGGCGAATAGCCGTTTTGATTGAGCAGTTGAATGCGGAAGGTATCCCACAGGCCGTCGTGATTGTTGTCTGCATTCCACGTGCCCGTCACCAGCGTCGAAGTGGCAACATAATCCCGACAAACAATCTCAATATGCGGACCCACCCAATCCCTCCCCACCCAGCCGACATACTGAAAACTGCGGATATAATCAATTCGCCCGCCTCTAAAAATCGCTTCTGCATTGTCGTAAATTCGGAAGCTGCCCAATTCTCCATTATAAAAATTCAATGCGCCGTTGTCGTTTAGAAGTAAAATTCCTATGCCTCCTACATCAAGCTGCAAGGGTCCGGTGCTTTTTACTTCAATATAACTATTATCATATGCATCAATTTGATCCGCCCCCCCTCCCGTTACCAAGAGAGATTCATTATTATGAAGCAAAACTCCGTACTCATAGCCATTTGAAATGGTATAGGTAAAAGCCCCCCACGATACACATGAGCAAAGACCCAAAAAAACAAATTGTAGTAATACCCTTTTCATTCTTAAGCCCCTTTCTGCAACAGATATTATTGTGTCTTTTTTGTCAGTTAAATCAAGGCCTTCTATTAATTTGCAGTCATTCAACCTGAACGTTTTGGGTCTGCAATTCAAAGAGACCTTTATAAACTGCTTTCATAAATTCCTGCCAGTCTTCTGGATTTATTTCTTCTTGAATATTTGGTTCGCCGAGCCAAATTTTTTCCAAGAAATCTATCGCTTCTTCCATTTTCAGAATCTGCTGTTCAATGGATTTTTTAGTTTGTTCTGTTGCCGACAGATTCTCCGCCGGAAAGACAAATTCCCGCATAGACATCATCGATTCTCTGCCACCGATCATGGGATAAAGTGTGGTTTGTATGAAATTCATCCGGCTCTGCTCCCAGCAGGCCCGCCACAGCCACACCTGAGGATTATCTTCACAGAATACAGCCAGATCCCCCAAATCAATTTTGTGTTCACTGTTGCCGGTTTTGTCCAGATTGCACACAGGATTCCAGTTATTGGGATCACCTGGGAAATTGGGTTCGCAGCTCAGCCATGCCCTCGAAAACTCCCCGAACTGAATATTGTTAATAACCCCGTCCGAATCCCAGTCCAGCGGATGCCGGATGTCATCCTCGCTTAAGTCCTCGTCACAGGAGCAAATCTCATCCGCCCCGATGTCCACCCGATTATCAACAATGCGTTCTTCGCCATCCATATCAGACAAGCCGACATCGTTTATTGTATGATACGGATTGCCCCTGTCTTTACAGGGTGAATTATATGCTAGATGTAAATTATTCGGATCACTATAGGCAAATCCTGGATTGCCGCTGAAATTGTTTCTGGCGTTTAGGGTATAATCTGTTCCGTTCGGATCCGCAGGATTGTAGATGCAGCAGTACTGAGGCAGCGTATTGGCATCAAATCCGGCCGCTTGCATCCCGCCGCTATTGTTATACCACAGAATGCAGTTCTGAATATCCGGCCAGTTCTTATCATTCGGATCGATAGTTGTTCCATTGTCCGTAAAGGAGACCCCCTCTTTTCTGTTATAAACGATCGTATTATTATACATCACCGGTTCATAAGATGGATTAACTATAAGAACACCAAACGTGCTTTCACCAACCGATCCATTTTCTGATATGATAGTGTTTTGTAGTATGGGCGTAGTATTTACAGCAAAAATTCCGTGACCTATATTTTTATGAATCCTACAATTTTGTGTTATATTCATATATTCTTTGCCAGTATGGTAAATGCCATGCACGCCATTATTTCCAACTTCACACCATTTAATTGACACATCTCCGTTTTGCGCAAAGATCCCGTATTGTTGATTGTCAACAACCCGGCAGTTCTCCACCACAAAGTCGGCCACATTTCCGTAAATCCCATAGGACGCCGCCTCCGTTATAGTAACCCCATCCAGCAGGGTTTCATCCCCCATAGTCACACGGCCTTATTCCGCATCGGCGGACGTACCGGGTCCGGCCGATGATATCCGCTCAGAATCGTTTCATGCCGTCTCGGATTTCGCCGGTCCGGCTCGACCAACCCGCCCCGGAATCCGCCACAAACCTTCACCCCATCCGGGATCGCAAACGTATCGCTCTCCTGCAATCCCGAAGCGTATGTCCCCTGTGCCACGCGGATCTCAACCGTCTGCCCGCAGGCCGACTCCTTTGCCCGATTCAGCGCATCCTGCAAATCTGTATACGCATCCGCCCAGTTCGTCCCGTTCTTTAACCCGCCGGCAGAGGCGTCCACATAAATCACATTCGGTTCCGTCGCATCCCAGCAACAAACCGGTGTATCCAGCGCCGCGTAAGCAACCCGCATATCCCCCGTCCGAAAGACAGCCAGATTGTGCAGCGTCATCCCCGGCTCGGCAGATTCGTTGACCGTTACAGTCAGGGTTCGAAAGCCGCTTTCATACGGCCCGATATCCCCCAGATACCACGTATAGGAATAGGAGACTGCATGAAAGCTCGGGTCGAGTGTGAAAAAGGGGCCCTGATTTGGGTCAAACGTCCAGCTTCCCTGCGGAACCGTCACAGCCCGCGGCAACACATCCGTCAGCGTCACATCCCTCAGCGTTTCTCCGCTCTGATTGGTCCAGGTAATTGTATAAGTTAATTCCTCTCCCGGTGATACACAATCCCCCGGCTCCACATCATCCGATTTGCTAAGCGTCACCGGAGCCGGCTCCTCATAGAACCGCACATACATAAATGCTACGGTTATCTTGGCCGTCTCATTCGGCCCCAGCGTCCCCAGAGCCCAGCCCATTGCTCCGCCCACCTCATCCAGATAAACGGCGGTCTTGCCGTTCAACCTACGGTTCTCAATATTCATATGCGTCCCCGCTGCGGGCTTGTAGGTCTCATTAACCAAGTGCCCGCCCCGATACACATCGGTATCCACCCACGTCGGCTCCACCGCACTGCTGAATCCAACGAAATCCACGTGGTCAGCCCGACCGGACGGGTCCATACGGGCATGGGGATAGGTATTCCATTGTGTGATATCGTACCGGAAATTCCCTGCCGTATTGCTTCCCGGGGCACAATGGACCGGATTATACGGTACATACGATTCCAGGGGATCCGGATAATACGCAGAACAATAGGTGGAATTCACGCAAGCCCCGTATTCATCCGCTCCATGACTGTGCAGAAACTGATAAAACTCCAGATTCGTCAGCGTCCGGCCGGATCGGTTAAAAATCGTGTAGGTCTGGAGGATGCAGTATCGGTCGCTGGGTAAATACCGCACCAATCCGGTCAGCGGGTCAAGAAACGTCATCGGGCTGTTTTCGCTGTATTGGTTTGGATCAATTCCGGCAAGATCAACCAGTTCATAATTGATCGTAATGCTCACCTCATCATTCACAATCACCGACCGCCCTGTATCTCGCCCACTGGAGGAAGCCGCCGGATTGGCCGGGTTGTTCCATGCCTCGCAGATAATCGGCTCGGTCGGATGAAACAAACTGTTTGTCCACCAGTCCGGAAAAACAAATTGCTTCGTCAGCCACATGGCCTTTCGTCCCCGGTCCGGCTCAGAGGGTTCAATCAGACCGGTATCAATCCCATCATAATAAATTGCGGCAGCCCATTCACCACTGAGCATTTCATGATAGGGTTCATACTCATGAAGCAGCGAGGGTCCATAATTGATTTCATCCGAATATCCCGCTGCATCAAAATACGATTCCAGATAGGGAGCTACAGGTTCCGGCGGATTTCCGAAACGACCCTGAAGTCCGATGTTGAGTTCATATCCGTCAAAATACCCCCACGAGGCAACCCCCATTATCCCCACGAGAATCACTCCCCAACCTGCCCGGCGGCTCTCCATCTGCTTTCTCCCTTCCTCCTTTTTATCTATATTGCCTATCTTATCAAGAACACCCAATCTTGTCAACAAAAAGACCACTATCAAGACAAGAAATGTCTTCTATGTTCCTTCCTTTTAGGCCTCTCTCTAAAAAAGTCGTTTCTGCCCGCTTTGCGATTGATAGAAAAAATCAGATATTTGGAAAATTTTGATATTTTTATCTGAACACAGAGTCGCTTCACGGATTTTGCCGTTCAACAAATATCAAAACTGTTCGAGCGGAGGCATATTCCTTGCAAAAAGTTCCTGTTTTTCTATAATGCAACGGCCAAAAAAGAGAACCGAAAAGGTAGGGAATTCGTAGGAAAAGGCCGAGTGGCGGAAAGGCAGACGCTGGGGACTTAAAATCCCCTGCCCGTTTTGGGCGTATGGGTTCGACTCCCATCTCGGCCACTGCGGCCGTCAAAAGTCTGCTCAAACGGCCTTGTAGCGTAAACGGGAACCCCTGAATCCATCGGGAGAAATGAACATGGCAGGACACAGCAAAAGTCAATTGCAGGATGTAGAGCGGCCGAACCTCTACCGGGAATTCTTCCCTTATACGGAGTTTCCGAAGCTGGAATTCGAAGAAGCCACTGTCCCGATGGAAATTCCGGAAGATTTCTGGATTACGGACACAACCTTCCGGGACGGCCAGCAGGCCCGTGCCCCCTATTCAGCAGAGCAGGTAGCCCGGATTTATGAATATTTTCACCAAATCAACGGGGACACAGGGCTGATTCGACAGTGTGAGTTTTTTCTGTACTCAGACCGGGACCGCAAGGCGGTCCAGCTCTGTCAGGAAAAGGGATATCGGTATCCGGAGGTAACCGGCTGGATTCGGGCTACAGCAGCAGACTTCAAGTATGTCACTCAGCTGGGGCTTAAAGAAACCGGGATTTTAACCAGTGCCAGCGATTATCACATCTTTCTGAAGCTGAAGATGACGCGTTCGCAGGCGATGCAGGCCTATCTGGATATTGTGAAGGCGGCACTGGATAACGGGATTCTGCCGAGGTGCCATTTCGAGGACATTACCCGGGCGGATTATGACGGGTTTGTCCTGCCGTTTGCGGCGGAACTGCTGAAACTTTCGCAGCAGTACAACTGCCCGGTAAAGATGCGTCTGTGCGACACGCTGGGGTTTGCGGTGCCGTATCCGAATGCAAAGCTGCCGCGTTCGCTGCCGAAACTGGTGGCGGGGCTGCGCCGGCTGGGGGTGCCGTCGGCCTGGCTCGAATGGCACGGACACAACGACTTCCACAAGGTGGAGATTAATGCGGCGACGGCCTGGTTGTATGGGTGCAGCGCCGCCAACTGTGCCATTTTCGGCGTGGGCGAACGGACCGGCAATCCGCCGCTGGAGGCGCTGGTGATTGAACATGCGCAGCTGGCGGGCACAAATCCGAAAATCAACTATGCCGCCATCACCGAACTGGCCCAGTACGCCCAAAAAGAGCTCGGATTCCACCTGCCGGCCAATTACCCGCTGGTGGGACGGGATTTCAACGTAACGCGGGCGGGCATCCATGCGGACGGCCTTTTGAAGAATGAGGAAATCTACAACTGCTTTGATACGCTTAAACTGCTCAAACGTCCGGTGGGCGTGGCGATTACGGACAAATCGGGTGCCGCGGGCATCAAGCACTGGATTGAGTCGCGGTATCAGATTGACATCCCCAAGCATGACCCGCGCGTGACGGCGATTAAGAACAAAATCGACGAAGAATACAGTGCGGACCGGATGTCTGCAATTTCGGATGAAGAGATGGAGGCGTGGGTTCGTCAGGTATTCGGCAATCAGCTGCCGCCGGAGAGGTGAGGGGTTTGGCGGGACGGACGGTTCAGGCGGTTTTGTTTGATTTGGGCGAGACGCTGCTGCTGTTCGGGCGTCTGAAGGCAGGCAAACTTTTCAAGCAGGCAGCCCGTTTTTCGTATGACTACCTCAAACAGCGGGGCCAGCCGGTCGGCCGTTTCGGAGTCTATCGGCTCTGGAACCTCCTGGGTATCCGTCTGCATTTGCTGTATTCGTTTCTGACCGGAACCGACTTTGACTCCCTCTCCCTTTTGAAAGAGTATGGACGGAAAAAGGGGTTTACGCTTTCTGAGGCGGAATGGGAGGAGCTGAACTGGCAATGGTATCGGCCTTTGGCCGAAAAAGGACGCATCGAGCCGCAGACACACTCGACCCTTCAGAAACTGCGGGAAATGGGGCTGCAGCTTGGGATATTGTCCAATACCTTCGTGCACGGCAGCACACTGGACCGCCATTTGCAGCAGGTCGGGCTGCTGGAGTTTTTCGACCTGCGTCTGTATTCCTATCAATTTTCCTTCCGCAAACCGGACCCGAGGATTTTCCTGGAAGCCGCCCGACGGATGCAGACGGAA
This sequence comes from Planctomycetota bacterium, assembly GCA_029552545.1. Taxonomy (GTDB): domain Bacteria; phylum Planctomycetota; class Phycisphaerae; order Sedimentisphaerales; family Anaerohalosphaeraceae; genus JAHDQI01. The sequence goes on along the minus strand of JAKPDO010000019.1, from coordinate 182,697 downwards.
CCGCAAAAGGTTGTTTTTGTGGGGGACCGGATGGATAAGGATGTTCGCGGAGCCCTGCGGGCGGGAATGATTCCGGTTCTCAAAGAGGCCTATACAAACCAAAAAAAAAGAGTGCCGGACGGCGTTTTTCGGATACAATATCTGTCGGAACTGCCGGAGTTAATCAAACAACTCAATGAGGATGTAAACCGTGAAGGAAGCCCAAGCGTATCAGAAATGCATTAATCCCCGCTGCGGGGCGGAATTTGACCGGATGGAAATTTTGTTCGAATGTCCGCGGTGCGGCGACCTGCTGGACGTGTGCTATCGATGGGACAAATTGCCGGTACCGAAAAAACTGAGCGATTTTTCAAAAAAGTGGGCTGATCGGCAGAATCCGCTGAACTTCTCGGGGGTGTGGCGGTTCGGGGAGCTGCTGCCGTTTTGTGAGGAAAAATATCGGGTAACAATCGGCGAAGGGCAGACGGTGCTCCAGCCGTGCTGCGGACTGGCAGCAGAGCTAGGAATGCGGCCGAATGTTCTGTATCTGCAGTATGAAGGGCTCAACCCGTCCGGCTCGTTTAAGGACAACGGAATGGCGGCGGCCTACAGCCATGCCCGGATGGTCGGGGCGACGGCCAGTGCGTGCGCTTCGACGGGCAATACCTCGGCCTCGATGGCCCTGTATTCCCACAGCTGCGGACTGAAGGCGACGGTGTTTATCGGCGAAGGAAAGATTGCATTCGGCAAACTCAGCCAGGCGATGGATTACGGGGCTTATACCCTCCAGATTGCCGGAGATTTTGACGACTGCATGCGGCAGGTGCAGGAGGTCTGCCGGCAGCTGAAGATTTATCTGGTCAATTCGCTCAATCCGTTCCGACTGGAGGGCCAGAAGACCATTATGTATCGGATTCTGGAGCAGATGGGCTGGGAGGTGCCTGACTGGATTGTGGTGCCCGGGGGCAATCTGGGCAACTCAAGCTCCTTCGGAAAGGCGTTTGCCGAGCTGAAGGAATTGGGGCTGATTGAGCGGATTCCGCGGCTGGCGGTGATTAATGCATCCGGGGCCGACACCCTCAGCGAGCTGTATAATGAGCGCGGGCTTCGATGGAACGGCGGCCACGTGGATCAGGAACTGATTGCAGATTATTATTCGGAACTGGATGCCAAACATTACCGGCCGAATACCATTGCTTCGGCCATCGAAATCTCTCGTCCGGTGAATCTGAAAAAGTGCGTTCGGGCCCTGGACGTGTGCAATGGGGTCGTGCGGACGGTTTCGGATGAGGAGATTCTGGATGCCAAGGCCCAAATCGGCAAATACGGGCTGGGATGCGAGCCGGCATCCGCGGCGACGGTGGCGGGCCTGAAACATCTTTTGGCTGACGGCACCATCGGACGGGATGAACGGGTGGTGTGCGTACTGACGGGGCATCTGCTCAAGGACCCGAATGCGACGGTGAACTATCACAGCCAGATGAAACGGCCGTTCAGCAACCCGCCGGTTCAGGTACCTAACGATTTGGAGAAGATTATCGCGCTGATGAAGGCGTAGTGTTCCCCATTTCTCCGAGCGGCGGGGCAATAAAAAGGGGGAAAAGTGAAAAAAGATGCCCAGAAGCGTTCTGTGCTAAAGTGAACCGGAGAAAGCAGTTAGATTCATTCCGAAACAAAGCGGCGGTGTATTTGAGGAAATATTTTTCTTTTTTTCATTATTTCTTTGGTCCGATGGGCCGATATTTCGTATAATGTGGTAATGAAAGTACAATGTAAAGGGCAGTATTCTTAACCATCTCTCTGGAATATTTCCCCCTCCAATTGAATGTTAGAGAGATATTGCAGGGTTTCGTTGTAAACCCGGGAGTAAAAAAATGAGTACAGGTACAGTGAAATGGTTCAATGACAGCAAGGGTTACGGTTTCATCACCCCCTCGGACGGCGGCAAGGATTTGTTCGTCCATCATTCCGAGGTCAAAACCGGCGGCTACGCCTCTCTGCATGAGGGCCAGTCGGTGCAGTTTGAAGTCGGCCAGGGCAAAAAAGGCCCCTGTGCGATGAACGTAAAACCTTGTTAGTTTGCGTTTTCGACGACCTGCAAAAGCCCCGCGACCTGCGGGGCTTTTTTTATGCGCTCCCCTTCAATGCCTCTTTGCAACTGGATACTTGCCGGCTGAGTTTTTTATCCTCCATTCGACTTTTTTAGACTAAAATAGACTTCTGATTCGTCGTATTTCCGGAAGCGGTTCCTGTGGAGCGAAGAGGGAATCATGATGCTGGACGAAAAGATACTGGTTTGGCAATTCAATCGAGGCAGCACCAATGCTCTTTGCAAAATTTATCAACGGTACAAAAACGAACTTTTCGGGCTGGCCTTGTCGCTGCTGCATGATCGATCTTCGGCTGAGGATGCGGTTCATGATGTGTTTGTCCGCTTTGCTCAAACGGCCGGCCGCTTCCGACTTCGCTGCTCTCTGAAAGGGTACCTGTGCGTCTGTACGGCCAACCGGGCCCGTGATATACTCCGCAGCAAAGCACGGTCGGGGGTACCCCTTGATGAACAGGCCGCCAGCCCGGATGAAACAGTTCATCCGGAAAAACGTCTGATCCAAACCGAAGAGTCCAGACGGCTACAGGAAGCCCTTGAGAAACTCCCTTATGAGCAGCGGGAGGTGATTCTTTTCCACCTCCATCAGGAACTGAGTTTTCGCGAAATTGCATGCATCCAGAATGTGTCCGTAAACACCATTCAGAGCCGCTACCGGTACGGAATTGAAAAGATGAGAACGTTTCTGACGGAAGGCATTGACCATGAACTCAGCAGAAAACATTGAACAGCAAATCAAAAAGCATAAGCCGAATGCGGAGCTGAGCCCGACGATGGACCGTCGAATCCTGACGGATTCTATCGCGGCCATGCAGTCCGCCCGGCTGCCCAGCGAGGAAAAACATCCTCATTCAATCAGAAAAACACTTATGTACAGCAGAATAGGAAAATTCGCCGCCGCAGCCGTTGTGCCGGTCGCCATCGGGCTTTTCTTTGTTTTTTTTAACAAAACCATTCAACCGGTCAACGCTGCTGAACTGCTTGGACAAGCCATACAAACCGTAACAGACATCCGTTCGATTCACATTCAAGCCCGAATGCGAACGTATCCTCATGATAACTTTTCGCAAGTGGATTTAAAAACAGATTTTGTCCCCATTGAAATGTGGGCCAGATTTGAGAATAACAATTTCCTGCAAATGCGAATTGACAAGCCCCAGCGAGTCCTTTCTGTTGATAACGGGAAAGCCACTATGATTATTCAAAACGAGTTTGTCTCCCAAGGCAATTGTGCTTCGTATGCCTGTTACGACAGCGAATGGCTCAGTCGCCTGATGGCGGTCAATCGTTTACTGGAAAATGAACTTCTGGCCGCCATCCAAAATAAAGAGGACAGCATCTCTGTCTATCACAGAGAAATCGAAGGGGAAAAACATCTTATTCTGGAGCGTTTCAGCCCGGCCCATGTTCATCGAGAGGACTATCTGCACAATAAATTCATTCAAGACTCAGACCGTACCCTAATCTACCGTTTTGAGCCGCAAACCAAGCGGCTTGAAGAGTTTCAGATTTTCGTCCATACCGACAATGAAGATATCCTCGTCTTCGAAACTACAGATATTCAATATAATCCCTTCCTCCAAGAAGACCTCTTCTCGTTGAAGTTGCCTCAACAACCAGTAGAGTTTCTCACTCCACAAGTTCTGCCCGATAACGAATCCTATGAAAATATGACCCCTGAGCAGGCCGCAGAAGGATTTTTCACTGCCTGTGCCCGGGAAAACTGGGAGGAGGTTCTTCGTTATTTGCCAATGACCACGCTCCCTCAGAACATAAAAGATTATTTAGGCGGCCTGGAAATTCTCTCGCTGGGAAAGTCTTTCTTGTCTGAAGGTTCGTCAGCCCGATTTGTTCCTTATGAAATCCGTCTGAAAAACGGAACAATTAAAAAACACAATCTCGCGCTGAAAAGAATACCTCCTGCCAATCGCTGGATCGTCGACGGGGGCATTTAAAAAGCCAAACTTCCAAAGTCGAAGAGCGTCCCAACGGTCTTTTTTCGACAGCCGTAGAAACAGCAGACCCGAGCCGAACAACACGAATGTCCCCGGCAGGGAAACGGGCTGCTGCGGATTCCCGGATTTCCGTAGTCCCAACGAGATGTCGAACCCCTCCCTCGTCCGGTTTTTTTCGCTCTCGACTAAAAAGAAAAAATTCAGCCAACTTTTGTAGGGATCGGAACGATTCCGCATTGCTTCAAAAGGGATTGAACCCGCTCCATCGGCAAACCAACAACGTTGGAAAAGGAGCCGTCGATGCGTTCGACAAAGGCGTCGTTGATTTCCTGGATGCCGTAGGCGCCGGCCTTGCCCTGCCAGTCGCCGGAGGCCAGATAGGCCGCCAACTGCTCCTCCGTGATTTTTTTCGGGTATACCCAGGTAATGCAGGATTCGCAGAGCTCCAAATTTCGGGACTTCCGGACCAGCGCGATTCCTGTAATAACTCGGTGCGGCTTGCGGAAGAGCCGACGGAGAATCGCTTCGGCCTCGGCAACGTCGGCAGGTTTGCCGATGAGGGTGCCGTCGGAATCAACCACCGTGTCGGCGGCCAGCACGAGACAATCAGGATACGAGGCGGCCACATCCTGCGCCTTGGCCAGAGCCAGACGAGCGGCCGCCTGCTCACACGTCAACCCGCAGATGTCCACGTTGGATTCATCCACCCGCGAGGGAATAACCTCAAAGCGGTATCCGGCCCGCTGGAGAAGAAGTTTCCGCCGCGGAGAGGCGGAGGCAAGAATGAAGGTGCCGTCCGGTTTCATGGGGAATACTGGAGTCGAATCGGATACGTGATTTTTTCGCAAAAGGCCCGATATTCCTTTTCGATTTTCTTCAGGTCAGAATCGATATACAGGGAAAACAGCCGCGGAGAAACCCGCTGATTCCAGGCGACAGTCAGCGGCAGATTGCGGTCAGAGGCAATGCGGGCCTCCAGCTCGTCGAGCGGCCAGTTTCCGCGAAGGGCGGCGGCCATCAGAGTATGATATTTGCGAAGGTAATAGCCGTAAAACTCCTCCCGCAGAAACCGCACGAGAGCATACGTCTGGGCATAAAAGGCCGTGACCCGTTCATCAGGCCCGCCGTTGTCGCCGAGAACCTGCCCAGGATTGAGTACCAGCAGCTCCTCAATCGGAATCATCCGTCCGGTCAGCAGCGTTTCCTTGAGGGCTCCGAGACGATAAAGGTTCCGCTGGGGCTCAAAGACAAATCGGCCCTGACGGTACTGACAGGTTTCAAAAAGCGTCGCCACCCCTTCGTCGAGCCAGCTGGGCAGCCGGTACGCAAAAAAGCGGCTGTTGAACTGATGCCAGCCCTCATGGCCGATGACAGAAAACGTCTGGGAGCGTCCGATGTGATAGGCCGCGCAGACATCGTTCACGGCATAGGCCCCCTTCCGAATGCGCAGATAGACATCTGCGTTGGGACCGGTGAAGTCCCGGGTAAACTGCTCCCACTGGGAACGCTGGGCGAACAAATAAATAACAAACCGGCGGTCGGTGCTGACGGGGTCCGGCAGCTGGGCCTGATATTCCGCATAAACACTTTCGACAAAGGAAGGAACCTGTCGAAGCATCAGAGGGTCATCGAGTGTGGTATAGATTTCGTAATGACGCGTCAGGATTTGAAGGCCCGGGCCGTAAGGATTCTCCCAGATTTGCACCTGCTGAACGGCCGGCAAATCCCGGAGGTATTCCGCAAGCCCTTCGGGTGAAGATAAGGAATTCTGCCCAGCGGGGACAGAGGAGGACGAACTGCAGCCCGCACAGAGCCAGATGCCCGGTATCAGCAGAAAAGAAAGAAACCATCTTCGGCAGGCCATCTGACTCAATCCTCAATCTGGGTCCAATCGGCCCCGAAGACCTCGGCGGTAAACAGATAAACACGAACGGAAAGGTCTTTCTGCCAGGCCCGCGGAGGAAGGCCCGCCTTGTGTGTGCAGCAGAAATCCAGAAACTCTTCTTTGGACCAGCCGGTCTCCGTCGCCACCTGCGGCAGGAAGCAGCCGGAGCGAAAACCATCCGTAATATAGATGCCGTGAACACCCAGTTCGAGTTTGAGGGGGTCATTGGTCAAAACCATCGGCGACAGGACGGAAATCTCGATATGCAGTTGCGGCAGTTCGGCAGGGGTAATCCGATCCCCTGCAAAACGAGGGTCGTGCCTGGCGGAGGAAACGGCCATCCGGCTGACCATCTCGATGAGGGGACGGTCGGCTTCAAACTGCCCGATGCAGCCGCGAAGGTCTTCGCCGTTTTTGAGCGTCACGAAACATCCGCGCGGCTCCATCAATTCAGGGTCATCCACTTTCGGCAGCGGCGGTTTGGGCAGACCTTTCACAGCCGCCCGTACGGCATCCTTGGCCACTTTCAGCAGCAGATTGCGCTGGGTTTGATTCATAAAGTCCTATCCTACTGCATCCGGCTCATTTCAGCAAGCTTCCGTCCGGACAAAACCGTCCGCTGCAGGGCTTATTTCATACGGATTTTGACCACAATCTTTTTGACCGGTTCCGGCTTATCAGCCGCCTGACGGCCGGGCATGTGGGGTTCCTGCGGGAAGAAGACGGCAAACATCCCGGTTTCGAGAACCAGCCGGCTGACCGGTCTGTTCGAGCTGTAAAAGGCGATATCTTTGGACTCCGAATAGGGTTCCAGTTCATCAAGACCTTCGAGGGGGGCATAGCCGATGCATTCGCGTCCGGAGGTGATGAATTGGATATCCAGATACTTCTGGTGAATCTCAAGACGCCCCTGCTCGAACGGCGATGTTGCGTATTCCTGAACAATAAAAAACAAATCTTCTCCCTGCACTTCATAGCGGCCTTCAGCAGCTGTGCGGACATATTCTTCATTCAGCAAAGCCAATCCAGCGGCAATTCGGGAGTCAATTGTTTCGTACCGAAAGGCGTGCTCAAGCGAATCCGTTATCATCCGTGCTTTCCTTTCCTTTTCAGCAGAGGGTTTTAAAAATACAATATCTTCAAAAGAGGGAAAGGCAAGGACATTGAAAAGGTTTGAGCTGTTACCGGCGGAAGCGGGAAAAGACGGCGGCTCCGAGCGTCAGCAAAAGCAGACCAGACGGCTCAGGAATGCAAACGGTATCAAAACTGAAAGCGTCGATATACGGAGCATCCGACAAATACGGATAACTTGGATAATGGGTAAACAGCAAATAGAAGGTTTCCCATTGGGGACTGGGCTCCATTGTAAACTCGTAAACCTCCGTAAGCCAGTTGTCCTGCCGGATGCTTAGGAGCGGCTGGGGGGCCATCACCGCATTGTTATAAGCGGGAATCACGCCCTCATCGGTCATTCCAGTAACTCGAAAGCCCGCAAAAGAAGCAAATGTATCCTCGTAGGTGATTACAAAACGAACAAGTGTATATTTTTCTCCCGCAATAAAATTCGGCAAGGTGATATAAAGACCGTTTGTGTTCAGCTTGAGGACGCTCTGTCGGCCGCTGTATTCACCGAGGACTTGTGCCGGCTCGCCAAGATAATACCCTTCCTGGAAGGCCTGTACGGCAATTGCCTTTTTGGTCCCCTCTCCAAACCCCGTCAAATCCGGGGGGAAAAGCATATCGCCCGAAACAAGGGTACGATTGTTCCAGCTGTCCCACTCTGCAAAGACGGATTTATCACTGCCCCGCCAGACCGGCTCAAATACACTCGCGAAAGAGGAAACCCCCACTGCCAAGAAAACAAACAGTGCAAAGAAAGAGACAATTTTTATCTTCAATAATGGCATCTGCAAAAACTTTTCAAAAAAAGCTCAGTCAATCTTGCGTGCTAACTGTCTCTTCCTCCGCCCCAATTTCGGATAAGATGAGTTTATCATCTCAGAAAGGAAGAATCAAGAAGAAAAACTTCTAAAAAACCTCCATCCCTTTTAATTCATTTATATCTATTTGCAAAATAAGGACTTACCTTACTGTTAAAATAGAGAAAATAAAAAATCTTTCTTTTAAGAGTTTAGATAGAAGGAGCGAATAAAGGAAAGTTTCCTATTTTTAAGTACCGGGAAGCGTAATAGTGACTGTGGTGCCCTTCCCGACTCTGGAGGTAATCATCATAGAGCCGTCGTTGACCTGAAGAAGCCGCTGGGCTCGGGCCAGTCCCATTCCCCGACGGCGTCCTGCAGGACGAGCCGAAAAGAAGGGTTTGGAGGCATTGGCCAATGTTTTGGGGTCCATTCCGCATCCCTGGTCGGAAATGCTGAATGCCGCCCCGCTCGGGGGCTGCAAAGGGGTTCTGGAAATGCGAATCGGACCGTTTTCTCCGGGGTAGGATTGGAGACTGTTCAGAAGGATATGGGTCAAAACCTCTACAATTTGCTCAAAATCGACATACACATCCGCCAAAGAATCAAGTCCTTCGAGGCGAACGGCCATTTGCGGCAGATTGTGAATCTTACACGTTCTCCGTATCGCCTCATTCACCAAATCCAGAACGGAATGGATATGTTTTTCGGGCTGCGCCGGACGGGCATAGGACATCAAATCTTTGAGGATCTGCGCCATTTCCTCCGTTCGCTCCTGAATAATGCGAAGTTCCTGCTGCCGCTGCGGGTCTGTTTCGGAGGAAGCCAACAACTGAGCATGGCCCGAAATCACCGAAAGGGGATTATTTAATTCATGAGCGGCACCGGCAGCCATTTCGGCAACACTGTGGATGGCCTCCATCTGGGCTATTTGACGGCGCGCCATCTTAAGATTGCCGAGGACTTCGGCCAGACGTTCAGACAATTCGAGATTTCGCCGCGCTACATCCGCCGTCTGAAGAACAGAAGCGGCGGCCTGACAAAGCGGGCCGATTGTCTCTGCTGTCATTTCAAGACGGTCCGCCTGAGCCAACTCGAAGATGACTCTGCCGAGCCGAAACCCCGGGACGGCCAGAGGGGCCGAATAGGAAATGGCGGGATTGAGTCGAGCAGAAAACTTATCAAAAAACCAGTCAAGCTCTGCATCGATAATCCGAACGGAAAACTCCTCCTTTTCCTGACGAGCGGCGACCGTTTTCCCCGCGGGCAGCTGAAGCAGGGCCGAATACTGTTTTCCCTGCCGGTCCACCGTAAAGCAGCAAACAGATGGTTCCCCGAGGTCCGTCTGGAGAAGGACACAAACAGCCCCCTGTACAGCATCAGACAAAACATAGGCCAAATGAAAGGCGAGCGACTCGAGGGTATCCTGAGGTTTGACGCGTCCGAGGAATTGGTCAAGCAGCTCCACTTGTCGGCTTTTGATTTGGAACTGACGGCTGGTCTGAGACAAATCAAGATTCAGTCTGGCCAATTCCGCGGCGGTCTGGTGGATAGCCCCGTAGTAATGGCGGGCTGCGGCCGGCGTATGGAGCCCCAGCCGGCGGCTTAGATTCTGAACCCGCTCGGGCAGTTCGCTGAATACGCGGTCAAGCAAGTCTGAACTTAAACGAACCCGTGCCGCGGTTAAGAGAGCTTCTTCAACGGTGTCATAGGAGCCGGAAACGCCGATTTCGGCTTTGCGAGCCAAACAATCCGCCAGATGAACAAGGGAAGCCACTTCAATAAAGGGAATATGAGCCGCCATGGCTTCTGTATCGCTGTGATGAAGCCAGACGGCGGTTTGAATCGGCCTTGGAAGATTCCACTTCTCCGCCAGACGCTTTCCGATGGTGGTATGGTCAAGACCGAGGTGATGCTGTTCAATGCCAATCAGAGAAACCCCCTCGGACTGGGCATGTCTGACCATTTGCAAAAAACTTTTCGGCATTACCTCCAGAAGAGCCAGTTTCCCGAGGTCATGAAGAAGTCCGGCGGAAAAGGCGATGCTCCGCAGAGGAGCAGGCAAGGCCTCCTGGGCCAGTTGGTCGGCGGCACAGGCGGTTGCCAAAGCATGAAGAGCCAGCTGATGACGAAAATCGTACTCCTCCTGCTCTGCAGCGGGTATTTCAAAGGCCTGAAAAACCCGCACCGAAAGAACAGCATCCCGAATCTGCTCGCTGCCGAGAACCTCAACGGCCTGCTCAATGGAAAGGGGCTGCTCTGCCGCCGGTCCTATCTGTTGCGAAGCAGTCGAAAGAATTCTGGCCGAAAGAGCCGGGTCTGCCTTGAGCATTTCGACAAACTCGGAGTTTTCCGGGGGCCATTCCGCAGTCAGAAGACGGAGGGCGTTCCCCGCAACCTGCGGAAAAGTAGACAGGGTCTCCAGCTGACGCACGATCATCTCGACCTGACGGGCTGCAGCAAGTTTATTGGCGGAGGAAGGCATCGCGGGACAGTTCTCCTAAGCGCGTTAGGTTCGAGCCAGCCGTGCGATTTTTTCGGTAATTTCAGCGATATTGAACGGTTTTGCGATAAACTCCGAAGCCCCGGCGGCCAGCAAATCATCAATTTCTTCGCGATTGACTACGCCGCTGACAATAATGATGTGAATATGGGAAAAGTTCGGGTTGTTCTTGATGGTGCGACAGACAATATTTCCATTGACATCCGGAAGCATGTAGTCCAGCAGGATGACATCCGGAAGAAACTGCTGGGTCTGGATTCCGGCATCGTAGCCGCTGGAAGCGGTTCGAATCTCAAACCGACCATCCCGGCTGAGAACATCCACCATCAACTCAACGATTTCATCATCATCATCGACAATCAACACCTTGATTTTGCCGTCACCAAGCAGATTATCCAGAGGGATATTGTTGTCTTTCATAAACTTAATAAGGGATTCCCGCGGGATTCTTCTGAACCGGGACCCTGGAACACGAAAACCCTCCAGACGGCCGGAATCAAAACATCGGATAATCGTCTGCTGGCTTACTTTGCAAATGTCTGCTGCTTCCCCCGTTGTAAACAGTTCCTTCATTTTCTCCATTTTTGTTCCCTCATCAAAAAAGGCCTTCCTTGGTTTAACCAACTTCGGCAGATTGCCTAAATTATCCATCGGTAAATCCGTGTGTCAAGGATTAAAAAAATAAATAAAAAACCTCTGAATTAATACTAAAAGCGGTGTTTTTTCAGGACTCGTAAACCCACAGAACAGGACAATGCAGATATTGATATGCTATAATGGCTTGGGCAATCTTTGTCGAAGGTTTTCAGAAACCCGACGATAAAGAGCTGCACGGGGGGAATTACTTTTCTTTCTTCCCTTTTCTATCGTCAGATTCAGATTGAGCGTGATTTAGATTCTGATTTTGAGATGCTGTGCCTTTTTGCAGAGATTGAGCTGCCTCCGAGGTCAAGCTGTCGGCCTGCCTGCGAAGATGTTCGGTCTGTTCATTTAATGCTTTGATTCGCCGGGAAAGGTACTTTTCGAGAATTTGGGCCAGCTCTTCGGCCTTGACCGGTTTGGACAGGTAATCATCGCAACCGGCTGCCAGACACTTCTCCCGGTCTCCCTGAAGGGCATTGGCCGTTAACGCAATAATTGGGGTTTTGATTTGCTGTTTCCGGAGGATACCGGTTGCCTGATACCCGTTCATAACAGGCATTTCCATATCCATGAAAATCAAATCATACTCTTTCCGCATAGCCATTCGGACGGTTTCCTTGCCGTTGGCGGTCAACGTCACTTCGAACCCGTAGCGTTCGAGCAGTTTTTTCATAAAAATCTGGTTGGCTCGACTGTCCTCAGCTACAAGGACACATGCGGGCTGTTCAGAATCTTCATTCTGGCAGGCCCAAAGCTGATCGCTGCGGATTCCGGCGGAGTATTCCGGTCTGCGGGTATCGGTGCTGAAATCCAGTTCTCCCTGGAACGGAGCGTTGGTCAGACTGACCGGCAGAGAAATCGTAAAAATGGACCCCTGACCGGGCTGACTGTGCAGGAACAGTTCTCCGCCCATCAAATGAATTAATTTTTGTGTGATAGACAGCCCCAGACCTGTTCCGCCGAATCTGCGAGTCGTGGAGGCATCGGCCTGCGTAAAAGACTCGAAAATCAGCTTCTGCTTTTCCTTGGGGATTCCGATTCCGGTGTCCTCAATATCGATACACAGGCGTCCATCTTCGCCCGGGCGGTCTTCCCAGGAAACTGTGACGTGAACATAGCCGGTTTCGGTAAACTTGACAGCATTTCCAATCAGATTAATCAGACACTGATTCAGCCGAACCGGGTCGGTTTCGACGATTTCCGGCAGATTGTCGCCTTTAAAGAATTCAAAATCGAGGCCTTTTTTGGCGGCGATGGGTTTCATCATCTGTTCGATGTGCCGAAGGAACGGTTCGAGGGCAAACTGGACCTTTTCAATGGTGAGTTTGCCGGCTTCGATTTTGGTAAAATCGAGGATATCATTGATAATCTGCAGGAGGTTGCGGCCGCTGTTGGCAATAACATTCACGTAATCCTTCTGCTCCTCATCCAGCGCGGTGGCCGCCAGGAGCTCACAGAACCCCAAAATCGCATTCATCGGCGTTCGGATTTCGTGGCTCATATTCGCCAAAAACTGGCTTTTGGTTTTATTCGCACTTTCGGCCAATTCCTTGGCTTTGACCAGTTCGGTGATATCAATGAGATTGGCCAGCACTCCGGCATAAACCCCATTATCACAATAAATCGGCTGAATTCGCATTTCGACGATTCGGTCGAAAAGTTCCCGGCGAATCATGACCGGTTCACTGCGAGGATTTTCGCGAAACGTGCGAATCATTTGTTTGAGTCTGGCCTGAATCTGCAGCGGGTGAACATCCGCCAGCTTTTTTCCGAGCAGGTCTTCACGGGCTTTCCCGACCATTTTGAGGAAATACGGATTGACTTCTACGATGGTATCCTCGGCATCGGCAAACACAACGCCTTCCTGCATTCCGGCAATCATAGAAGACAGTTTGGCCGATTCCCGCCGAACAGTCTCCTGGGCCTTTTCCATTTCTGTAATGTCAATAAAGGCCTCGATCAGCATTTCTTCGCCTTCGAGGGTAACGGGGAAGGCATTCTTCAGAATCGTAATCGGTCTGCCTTGGGGTCCCTGAATGGAAACACGTTCCCCCTCGAAAGTGCGTCCTTCATGCAAAACCGGACAAGCAGGCTCATTCTGGCCGCAGAGAAGGCCGCAGCAGGTTTTTCCGATGACGTCTTCGGCCTTTTTGCCAATAATCTGAAGAGCAGCACTGTTCGCCCGATGGATTATGCGTTTTTTGTCCACGACAAACAGGCCAAATGGGGTTCGCTGAAGGAGTTTTTCAACGGTATGCAAAGCCGTCTGAAGCGCCTCTTCATGCTGTTTGGCCTGGGTAATATCCTGGAGGGTCTGGATGGCACCAATCAAATTGCCTTTCATGTCCCGAAGGGGGGCCGCCGTAAAAGCCAGCCATTTGCCGGCCGACCCCAGATGCGGGAAAAACCGCTGGGCTTCAAAAGAACCCTTGAGGAGGCCGCTCGGTTTGAAAGATGAGCCGTAAACAGTCCGGATTTCTTCTTCGGGAGTCTGTCGGAGAATCCAATCAGCCAGGGTCCATCCCTTTTCATCTCCGAGATACTGACCGTGGCGCTGGGTTCCGAGAATTCTGCCGGCCCAGAGACCGGTCAATTTTTCGCAGGCCCGGTTCCAATGAGTAACAACATGGTCCTGATTGATGACAAACATCGGGACCGACAAGCCGTCAATGATTCGAGCCAGCATATCCTGTTCAGCCGGAAGAAGAAGCCGGCGTTTTCTCCGACGGAGACGATAAATCACGCTGACCGCAAGCAGCCAGAAAAAAACAACCCCGACGGCATCAGCCAGGACCAACAAAGACAGCAAAGGACTGGAGAGCAATTCTGTCAAAGTCAGGGCCGGATAAAAAGAAAGTCCCCAATACCAAACGGCCGCTGAACCAGCCGCTATTCCGAGCACGGCCAGCAGCCCGAAGAGAAATACCGCCGCTGCTTCTCGGCAAAAGCGGCTTCTTTTCCACCTTGATTTCAATCCTTTTCCTGTCATGGCCAAACCGTATCTGTGATTTGTTTTTCGACCGGAAAACGGGGGAATTCAAAGGAAAAATGACAACAAGAAAAACGTCCAATAAAAAAGGCCTTTTCGATTCGAAAAGGCCTTGTCGCATTTAAGAACTGGGCCTAAAAGCCCCTTTATAGGACCTGAAAAAAGGGTATTCAGTTTAAGAGACTTTTGGCCAAATCAACGGCAGAGGCGGCATCGGGTGCATAGCCGTCGGCGCCGATTTTATCGGCAAAGTTTTGGGTAACGGGCGCTCCGCCGACCATCACTTTGCAGGACAAACCGGCTTCGCGTATGGCCTGAATGGTTTTGTCCATCGCTGTCATAGTTGTCGTCAGAAGCGCACTGAGACCGACAATCTGAGCATTGGTACTTTTGGCTTTTTCTACAAAGGTTTCGGGGTCCACATCGACACCGAGGTCCTCCACCTTAAATCCGGCTCCCTTGAGCATCATGGCTACCAAATTCTTGCCGATGTCGTGCAGATCACCCTGGACCGTGCCAATCACGGCCTTGCCGATGGGGTCCACCCCCGCGGCAGCCAGTTTCGGTTCGAGCAGTTCCATCGCCATTTTCATCGCGCGTCCGGCAATCACCACCTGAGGAATATAGACCTCGTTGGCTTTGAAGCGAATTCCGACTACATCCATTCCGGCAATCAATCCTTCATCGAGGATGGTTTTGGGCGGGATGCCCTGCTCAAGGGCCTCTCGTGTCAGCCGAACGGCCTCGGTCGGGTTGCCGTCAATAACAGCCTGTGCCAGTGCTTTTAAATCAGCCATAGCAAACTCCCAAAAGAAGTTTTCATAAAAAGTGAATTATATCGATTGAAAGTCCCCTTTTCAATGTTTCATTTTCGGTTTTTTGACGGGTTATATCGCCAGTAGCGGGCTGTTTCCATAAAAGCAAGAAGATTCTCCAAAGGAACCGCCGGCGGCAAATCGCAGCCGGTGCTCAGGATAAAATTCGGATAATCCTGCATCTGTTCGAGCAGCTCCAGACAAGCCGAACGAACCTGCTCCGGGGTTCCCTCCTGCATCACGGCCACCGGATTGATATTGCCGATAACGAGCACGTCCGGGCCGGCTTTCTGCGCCGCCAGCGGAAGATTGACGCCGATTTGGGGTGAATCCAAACTGAGGGCGGATACGCCGGAGCGGGCCATGGCTTCAATCAGGTGCATGGAATTGCCGCAGATATGGTAAATCGTGTCCGCACCGGTATGACGGACAGAATCAATGATTTGCCGGACATAGGCGGCACTGAACCGCTCGAATTCAGCGGGGCCGATAATCGCCGCCGTCGGTTCAAGAATGCACAGCAGGCCCGCCCCGGCATGAACCAGCGCTCTGGCGTAGGGCTGGATGACACCGGTTGAAAACCGACAAAGGGTTTCCACCTTCTCGGGGTCCAGAATGGTATCCGCGGCAATCTGTTCGGCCCCGGCCAGCAACCCCGACAGCGTAAAGGGGCCAATGACATAAGCCCCAACCAAAACCTCCTCCGGCAGACCCGTCCGAAGCATCTCCACAGTCTTGACATAGGAACAGATGCGGGAATCCTGCAGGATGTTAATTTGGCGGAAGGGGCGGAGGTCTTCAAGTGTTTGAACCGGGTGATATTCGACGGTGCTCGAATCGTGAACGGGAAATCGAACCGGAAGGCCGAGGGCGTTGGCCTCTACGGACAGGTCCATCATCATAAAGGCGGCATCAGGACGGAGTTTCTCAACCATCGCAGCGATGCATTTGTAATGGATGCCGTAATTCTGCTGGGCTACTTTGATGGACACGCCCATCCAGCTGCAGGCCGGAAATCCCACCAGCGGTGCAGCCAGCCGACGGCCCTGCCGGTAGGCCTGCCGGACAAGCTGGTGCAGCTTCCCTTCCGCCGAAGGGGCCCTTTGTGGTTCCTTTAATAAAGCAGATGTCCTCATCGAACCTCCAAAACACTGACAATCGCCTTCTGTCTAAAACGTTTCTGTATTGAATCAAATCGAGAGATATGATGCTTTGCTTATTTTCTTATTTATTTGTACAATATTGCTGTTCTTTTTTCAGAAATATCACATTATAATGCACTAAAATATTGCTTTTTGCTTTTTTATTATATTATATTGCTATGGCCAAAAACAAGACAAACAATGTCTGCAAAATATCTTCCTTCCTCCAACGAGACCTGTTTGATTCCATTCACGAACGGTTTCGGAGGCATTACGGCCTCGGAATCGAAACAATCGGCACAGACGGCAGGCGAATCCATGGATTGTGTTCGGACTCCTGCGAGCCGACTTTTTGCTCCTATATCCGGAAAAATCCCGCAGCACGGAAACGCTGTCTGCAGGAGCGGCTTCGCAGTCTGCATATGGCTTTTGAAACAGGGCAGCCCTATACAACGCTGTGCCATGCCGGCATTTTATTCAGCTGCATTCCGATTATGCATCGAGAGACCCCATTGGGCGGGATGCTGACAGGCAAATGCCTTTCAGAACCGTTCAATGAAACCATCGGACAGGATATGCTCAAACGGCTGGCCGGACTTCGCTTTCCCGCCGAGCGGCTCTTTGATGAGGCCCGCTCTCTGCCGATTACCAGCGGACGGCTCCTGCATGAGGCGGTCGAGTTTCTTTTTATCCTCGTCTATGAAACGGCGAAACTGGACCCGCATGTGATCGAATGGAAACGGCGGCAGACCGCTCAGCAGGCCCATATCGGGGAACTCATTCAGGAACATAAACAGGCCGGCCTGGAACAGGGGTACCCTTTTGAGCTGGAAAAACGGCTGATTGCCAAGGTTCAACTTGCCGACAAATCCGCCGCCGACGACCTGCTGAATACGCTTTTGGCGGGCATACTCTACCACTATCCCGGGCAGGTCAATATTCTGAAGATTCGTCTGACGGAGCTATTGGGGATTCTGAGCCGGGCGGCGGCGGAGGCCGGAGCAGACCCGGAAACGCTGCTGGAAAAGAACGCTTCCTATATCAGCAAAGTCATCGCTCTGCAAAGCCAGGAGGAAATCTGTCTTTGGCTCAGCGTGGCGGTTCGGGAGCTGATTGACTGCGTTTCGACTGCCGGAAAACCGAGCCGGCTGGAACGGCTGCAGCCGGCCCTGGAGTTCCTCCGTCAGCACTTTCGCGAACGAATCACGCTGGAGCAGATTGCCCGCTCGGCCCATTTGAGCGTATCCCGGCTGTGCCATCTGTTTCAGGAACGGATGCAGACAACCGCCGTTGCCTATCTGAACGAACTTCGCATCCGCTGGGCCAAACGGCTGCTTTCCACGACAGAGAAAACCTGTCTGGAGATTTGTTATGAATCGGGGTTTGAGAATCTGAGTTACTTTAACCGAACCTTTAAAAAACTGACTGGGCTTACGCCCAGCCAGTTTCGCAAACAACATCGCCCCGTAAAATCAGTGCCGCAGGGATAAAGTGCCGTCTAATCAATCTCCGCCGGCGTCATGAAGTCGTAGCACTCGAACGGGATATTCAGCTCTTCCGCCAGGGCCTTCAAGTCCGCCAGATAATCGCCGAAAACGGTCATCGGATGGTTCGTGTTGACCTTCCATTCAATCCGCCCGCACAGTTTGAGATACCACTGCGGCCAGTCGCGGCTGCACCGCTCGGTGCGGCGCAGCCATTCTTCCTCCGACGGAACATCCGTCTTGCCGCGTCCGGCGCACAGATACAGCTGATGATTGCGATAGCTGAAGCGGGCCCAGGTGACGACGCCGGGCTTGCGGACTACGACGGAACAGGTGCCGCCGCCGGCCTTGAAGTACATCGGTGTCTGGCGCTCCGACCAGGCGCCTTCGAGCGAATCGTCGCGTCCGTAGGCAAAATAGGGAGCCAGGGCGCCGGAGTTGACAAACCAGTAAAGCATTGTGTCGGGCTGCCAGTACCGCAGGTCGTTGAAGCCGACGGGTTTTCCGCCGGTGAGCAGTTTGAGCACCTGCATCGTCAGGGCCGCCCCGTCATCGGCCTCGGTGGCGGCGACGAAGGTCGAGCCGTCCCCCTCCGGACGAAGGCGGTTGTTCAGGATGCCCAGCGTCAAATCGGTGGCCGGATAATGCTCTATCCAGTCCAGCTGGTCCTGCACGCCGACAAAATCCAGTCCAAACTGCTTTTTGAGCTCCAGCAAGGCACAGTACACCTTCATCTGGAACAGAACCATCTCTTTGGTCAATTCGGTTTCCGGATTGGTGCCGAGGACAAAACGCATTTTATTCTGAACGAGAAAATCGAAGGCCTGCTGCGCCCGCTCATCGGGGATGCGTTCGGCCATCTTCAGCAGACGCAGGCCGTCAAAGCCGAGTTTGGCCATGCCGAAATAGCGGAGGAAATCGGCCTCGGATATCTTGTTCCACATCTCCATCGAGCGGGGACCGACGGTTCCGTACACCATACCGGACAGCTGTTTTTTGACTTTCTGGGCCTTTTTGCGGTTGGCATCGGAGACCTTGATTTCAATAGGTTTGGGATATTTGGGGGCATAGCGGCCCTTGGTCAGGAAGATTTCGAGGGCCTCTCGATAGGTATCGTATTCCTCAAACTTCTCCACAAACAGCCGGCTGGTTTTGATGCCGACATGCTCCGTGCCGCCGGCAGCCGCCAAAAGTCCCACGGCTCCGGGAAAATCCGGAATGGCACTGCCCAAAAGGAGCTTGGGTGTGTCTTTGGGCAGCTGCCACATCGGACTGACGGAGAAATCCGGATAGGCCCAGCCGGCCATAAAATTGATAAACCGGCTACCCTTGGCCTTTCGTATCACCCGCAGACCTTCGGCCACACTCGAAACCGGCTTGTCAGGATTGAGGACATTCGGCTGCCAGCCCAGACTGCGAATCACCTTTTTCAGATGCTCCAGCTGAGGTTTGGCAACCGCCATGACGACTTCGTTGGGTTTTTCCCGTGCATCCAGAGGAATGTAGATATCCACTACCTTTTTCATCGCCGCTTCCTTTCTGCTGTCTTTTCCAGGATTCCTTTAATTTTCTTTTCCGAGCCATTCACCGCCTTGGTCAATATTTTCCGGCGTAAAGACCCGCGAGTCCAGTATTATTTCCTTCGGAACAGACTGTCCGGAAAGAATCTTGACGGCGGTTTCGACGGCTTCACGGCCGCCTGTCGGATACTCAAAACTGGCCGCGAGGATGCCTTGTTTGACATAGGCCTGTCCTTCCTGAGGAAGTGCATCAATTCCCACAAAGAGGATATCCTTTTCCCGTCCGGCGGCCTTGGCGGCCAGATAAGCACCGTGGGCTCCCGGGTCATTGTGGGCATAGACCAAATCAATCTGCGGGAAGCGGGCCAGAGCGGATTCCATTTCCTTTCGGGCATTGGGTTCAAGCCATTTCATATCGGCTTCAAAGATAATTTCCAGTTGGGTCCCTTCGATCCCTTCTCGGAAACCGGCATGTCGGTCCTGGCCAGGCGTAGAGGTCATCAGTCCTTTGAGTTCGACGATTTTGCCTTTTCCGCCGAGCTTGGAGGCAATCCATTTGCCGGCCGCACGACCGATTTTCCGATTGTCCGCCCCAATAAAGCAGGTGTACTGGTCGCCGAGAACCCGCCTGTCCAGAACGATGACGGGGATCCCCTTGGCATAGGCCTGTGCCACAACGGGAGTCAGCGGAGCGGCTTCTTTGGGAGAAATAATGATTAAATCCACACCGGCACTGATGAACTCTTCGACCTGGGCCTGCTGCTTGAGGGTGTCGTTTTGGGCATCCTTGAAAATAACCCGGAGATTGCCCTTTTCCTGAGCGGCCTGGCGAATATCGGCATTCATCTGAACACGCCAGGGCTCCCCAAGATTGCACTGACTCATCCCAATCGTCCACTGAGCTTTCTCCTGTGTGGGCTGTGCAGGAGATTCTTTCTTTGTGCAGCCCCAGACGGCAAGCAGTCCCAGTCCAACTCCAATGATTCGAGCAGCAACTTTATTCATCTTCTCTGTCCTTTCCGTTTGGTTGACATCCGGATATGTTCTGAATCAAATGCGTTTGCTTTTCTGCAAGAGAACGGCCGCCACAATGATCAAACCGGTGAGCATCAGCCGTTTGTCTTCTCCGACGGCGTTGATGCTGAGGATTTTCTCCAGATAGCCGATGGTTAGAATGCCGATCAGGGTCAGCCAGATACTGCCACGCCCGCCCTGCAGGGTTGTCCCGCCGATTACCACCATGGCTATGGCGGACAGCTCATACCCGCCTCCGGCCTCGGGGTCTCCCTGAAGCTCCTGAGCGGCCTGACAGATTCCGGCAACTGCAGAAAACAGGCCTGCCAGACCGTAAGCCAGGATTTTCACGGCATTGACCGGTACGCCGGACAATCGAGCGGCCTGCTCATTTCCGCCGACAGCATAAAGATAACGTCCGTAGCGAAGTTTTTTGAGCAGAATCCAGGTCATTATAATGCAGCCGAGCATAATCAGGGTCACGACGGTCAGGTTTCCGCCGAAGATTTTGGCACTGAGCATCTGAAAAATCTCCGGCACCGGCACATACTGATAGGTTCCGTCGGGCTGCTGGACGGCGGTGGAAATCTTCTGTCCGCCGGAAACCCACTTGGCCATTCCGCGGGCGAAGACCATCATCGCCAGAGTTGCAATAAAGGGCTGAATCCGCAGCGGGCCGATAAGCCAGCCGGACAGGACTCCGCAGCCGATGCCGGCCAAAAGGCACAAAGAAACTGCTGACATCCAGGACCATTGCCAATGGATGGTCATCATCGCAAAAAGCACGGCAACGAGAGCCAGGACGCTGCCGACTGACAAATCAATCCCGGCGGTAATAATGACCACCGTCATCCCGCAGGCCAGAATGCCGTATACGGAAACCGCCCGGAGCATATCCCGGTGCGTGTGCCACTTGTAAAAAGCACCGTCTGCGTGCAAAAGAAGACCCAGCCCAAAAACCACCAGCAAAGCCGCCAGTGCCCGAACCGTCGGGGAGGCCAGCCAAGAACCCAGAGAGACTGAAGAACGTGTCTGCATCATGAAATAGTCCTTTCGAGCAAGGTCTGCCCGAGCGCCGCCTGGAGGATTTTTTCCTGCGTGGCCTGCTGACGAGTCAGATGCGCCGTAATACAGCCGCGGTGCATCACGAGGATGCGGTCGCTCATCGCCAGCAGTTCGGGCATTTCCGATGTAATTAAAACAATGGCAATACCGGCCTTTGTCCACTCATTCATCCATTGATAAATCTCATGCTTGGCGCCGACATCCACGCCGCGGGTCGGTTCATCAAGCAGGAGAACTTTCGGGTCGGTCTGAATCCACTTGGCCAGAACAACCTTCTGCTGATTTCCGCCGGAGAGGGCTTCCACGGGCAGCGTCAGACGGTCGGCTTTCAACCGAAGCCGCTGAAGGGTTCGGCTGACCGTTTCAGTCTCGAGACGAGGCCGCATCCAGCCGCCCGGGGAAAACCGCCGCAGAGAGGCCAGGGAGGCATTTTCGATAATATCTCTTCCGAGAATCAGTCCGGTCGTTTTCCGGTCGTTGGTCAAAAGAGCCAAACCGGAGCGGATGGATTGCGCCGGATTAATCACAGGCATAACCTGTCCGTCAATTCGAACCGTGCCGCTGACGCGGCGTCCGTAGGAACCGAAAAGACCGTGAAGCAGATGAGAATTGCCGGAGCCCTGAAGGCCCGCCAATCCGACGATTTCTCCGGCATGAACCGTAAAGGAGACGCGGTTGACCCAGGGAATCGGGCCGCCCGCCGGTTCAGGGACCGTAAAATCGGACACCTCCAGCCGAACCGGGCCCGGCTGAGACTGATGTCGGGGAAAATGCTGCTGAATCTCCCGCCCGACCATCCATTGGACAAGCCGGTCGGAGGAAAGTTTTGCGGCCTCCTCTGTGCCGATGTACCGTCCGTCGCGAAGCACGGTGATGCGGTCGGCGATTTGATAGATTTCCTCCATTTTGTGGGTGATATAAATAATGCCGCAGCCCTTCTGCTTAAGACGGGCAATTATGTCAAACAATTTGCGGACCTCCGGTTCCGTCAACGCACTGGTGGGTTCATCCATCACAAGGATATCGGCGTTATAGGACAGGGCTTTGGCGATTTCGACCATCTGCTGCTGGCCGATGGGCAGGCGGTCCACCGGTTCATCAACCCGGATGGAAAGGCCCAATTCCTCCAGCAGCGACCGGGCGGAAGAACGCATGCGGACATGACAGACCCAACCCTTTCGATGCACTTCCCGTCCCAGAAAGATATTTTCATAAACACTCATCGAACCGACAAGAGACAATTCTTGGTGAATCACCGCAATGCCGGCTGCGGCGGCGTCAAGCACAGAACGGAAACGGACAGGTCTGCCCTTGACCTCGATGGTACCGGTGTAGTCCGGATAGACCCCGCCTACTATTTTCATCAATGTGCTCTTGCCGGCGCCGTTTTCACCGGCGAGGATATGGACTTCGCCCGGCCGCAGGTCAAAACAAACGTCTTTCAGCACCTCGACCGGTCCGAACGACTTGCTGATATTCTTCATTCCCAGCAGTATTTCCATCCGCAGTTCCTGTTTCTGAGGAGGCCTATTATTTGAGACGATTTATCCTACCGCACTTTTTCCTCGAAAATCAAGCCCATCTTTTCCCCCTGCATCAAACCTCACCTTTCCTGTCCGGTGCCGCCGTCCAGCCGTAGGACAGATATTGATGGCGGAAGGTTCCGTCTTCGTAGAGGTCAAAGACACCGTATCCTTCATCACATTCGTAATAATCCCCCTTCCACCAGGAGGCGCAGACAGCTCCGTCGCAGATATACACGACGCCGTTGTATTCGACGCGATCCACCAGATGAAGATGGCCGCTGATGCAGAGCCTGACATTGGGATACTGCTTAAAAAGGTCTTTCAGGCGGCAGGCGTCCAAATGCATCCACTCCTTGGGCAGCGACCAATGGCCGTCTTTGGCGTTATCTCCATCCAGAAAAACCGCCGCAGAAAGAATCGGGATATGCGAAACAATTACAATATACTGATGACGATGGGTCTGCAGCTGGTTTTGGAGCCATTGGAACTGCTCTTCGTCCAAACGGGCTTCATAGTTGTCCGTGGAAGGATGCGTACTGTCCAGAATAATAAAATGCCAGCAGCCTTCGGAAAAAGCATAATAGCGGCCGGGCAGACCGAATTCGTGAATCGGCCGGTCTTTCCCCCAATAGGGTTCCTGTCCGGTGGTTTGGCTGTATTCCTTGTTCCACCCCCAGACATCGTGATTGCCGATGCAGTATCGAACCGGAACGGCGCAATGCTCCCGCATCACGGTGCGGAACGTTTCATACTGAACAGCCACCCAGTCGGGCTTGGCGGCAAAGGCATCCATTACATGGTCTCCGCCGGTGATAAGCAGAGAAGGCCGGTCCTCGAGCGACTGCATATGGCGGAGGGCCTTGGCCAGTCCTTCGGGGGCCTTTCGTTTGGGCTCCATATGAATATCCGTAAAATGGGCGAAACGAAGGACCCGTCCGGATTTCTTTTCCTGGGAGGCGGATTTCGAAAGTGCGCAGCCGCCCGCCCCCAGCAAAGCCGGGACAGCGGCGGTCAGAAAATCACGGCGTCTGATTCTCATCATCTTGTTCCTTTCTTATCGATCCTGTTGGGGTGTTCGCTCATAAATCCCGCCGAATGTAATGCGTCCAAAAGGGTCTGAGGAGTGATCCGCAATTCGAATTTTGACGGATTTGCCTGCAAACAAGCGGCAGTCCGCAAGAATCGGTTCAAGAAGGTCCTGTCCCTTTGGCGTCAGACGGAGATATTCTTGACCGTTTTGAGCATCCAAAAAGACCAGATAAAGCCGCTGCGGGTCCTGTCCGCCGGACAGCCAAACGATGCATTCCGGGCTTTCGAGCGTAAACGGCGGGCTTTCAATGTCAGCCGTCCGGGCATCATCCGGAGCAGAGCCGACTTTCTCCGCCGTGCTGATATAATATCGGGTTTTCGGATAAAGACCATACCGTCGGCTGTCGGTGAAAACGGAATCGAGATCGCCGTCCAGCAGCGTCCAGAGTCGGCGGTGCTGGGGATTGTCAAAATCAAAAACCGGCTTCCCGAAACTTTTCCAATAGAGACGGGCTATGCGGATGCCGTCCAGATTCGGATTGAGTGCGGCGATATAATACCGTCCCTGATGAAAAACAATTTCGGGGGCACAGATATTCAGACGAGCCCTGAAGCCGGCATCATTGTCAATGCCGAACAGGAGGGGATTTTGCGACTCATACACCGTGGTTTGTGCACCCGGGCCGTAATACTGCGTGCGGAAAAGAAAATAACGGCCGGGAAGAATTTCCACCACGTGGGGGCACTCACAAGAATAGGGGCCGCTGCCGGCCGTGCCGCCGAAACTGACGATGACCGGAGCTGACCACTGAAGCAGATTGTCTGAGGTTCGGCAGTACACATACCCCCGCTCATCCGGAAACGCTGTGTAATAACAGTGCCATTTGCCTCGGGTAAACAGCAGCATCGGGTCGCGGTTGTTGACCCGAGGACCTTCTGTAAAGAGGATTCGGCCCTTATCGTATCGTTTGAAGTCCTTGCCGTTGCGGCTGACGGCCATCCGAATATTGTCCCAGTCCCCGTATATCATCCAGTATTTGCCTTTGTATCGGACCACATGCGGGGCCTGCAGACCGCCGAGGGGTTCTCCGAGTTCGGGCTCGGCCGTCATAGCAATTCCCATCGGAGCCCAGTTTGAGTCGGTCAAATGCTTTCCTTCCCAGCGGTAAAAAAGACGGGTATGGCCGCCCAGTTTCGTAAACCGAATACAGGACCACAGCTGCCAGGTTCCATCCGCGGCCTGCCAAAGAGCAAAATCTACGGGCTGCTGCTTTTCGTCCGTGTATTCGCCCAGGTCGGGATTGCCCGCAATTTGACGCCAGGGCTCTTCAATCACGGGAATCCAAAACTCCTCCGCCGCAGCCGGCAGAGTCCAGACAGCCCCCAGCAGCAAGACCAGTCGTTTCAAAAAAGCGGAATTTCTGCCCTGCCTGTCAGCCGCTTTGCAGTGTCCATCGAACCAGAATGGGGTAAATCGGCTCTTCATTTTCCCTGTCTCTGCTGAGGCCGCTCGCTCATTGGTCCCAACTCGAGGGCCTGCAGAATAGCCCCCTGTTCATCCTCTCCTTTGAGCCGAACCTCAATGATTCCGTTTTGGGGTTCAATATCCGTGAACGTTTTATCCACTGCAAGAAATAAACCGCCTGCCGCTTTCTCGATGTTAAGACCGCTAAGAACCTGGTTTCCGTTCAGCCAGGCGGAAATGGTGTGAGAAATGCGCTGGTTGTTCTGAGTGCGTTCCAGAAACCAATGAAGCGGGGTTTCTGCAAATTTCAAGGTGACATAATAGGTTCCGGGACCAACGGTGAGGTTCACCCAGAATTCCTGTCCGTGAGCACCGTAACGGTACAATTCCGGGTCGTCTGTATTTCCGATATACATACTGCGCCGCCGGGTCCACCATGCCTCTTTGACAGTATCCCTGCCGTAGCCGCTCCGAATAACCCATTCCGTAGCCGGCCGCCAAGTCCGGCCTCGGGAATCCACATAATCCTGCCGGTGAGGATAACCGAAAATCATTCGCTGGGCACCGGTTGGACCGCCTCCGCTTCCGAAATCAGGCTCGGCAGAAGCATTCGAAAACTGAATGCTGTCCAAAGCAATTTCCGTGCCTTTGGAAATCAGATTGCCCTTGCCTTTCAGAACCACTCGAATTTCGTGCTCGCTGTTCGGCAGACCGCTTGCTGAATACAGCTGTTGGCGATACCGCACTGCGGGATTCCAGCTGTCAATCAGCGTCATTTGCTTCCGGCCATCCAGATAAACGTCCGCCTGCCCTCCTGTCGGTCCGACCTTTCCAAGCAGACGAATTTGGTTGCCCCTGAAGGCAAAGGTCATCTCCGCCCCCTTCCGGGAAGCAACTCGAAGCGTTCCGCCAAAGGCATTCGAATCGGAAACCTCCTTCCATCCGCCGGGAAAAGTCAGTTCCTTGTCGTCAACCTGTTCCTGCGGGTCATCCATACCGATGACCGCCACCGAACGCGCCCGATCATGACGAATCTGAACAAGAAAATCGCCGTCGGGCAGAGGCCGGACCGTATAGCCGTTCTGATTCAGAGAAAAGACATGCGGCAGCGGTTTTCCGTCAGCAAGAATCGCGGAAGGCGGGAAACTCAGACGGAGCACATCCATAGTCTTCTCCGGCGCATCAAATGTTGTATACTCAATCCGATTTTTCTCATAAATAACCGAATTGACAACGGACGTGCTCCGCATGATATGATTTTCGCGTTTGGGACCGAAGAGCTCAGGCGTCCACGCCATCGCCTCTAAGGTCTGACAGAGGGGCCAGGGATGCGCCAGATTGGACCATTCCTTGGTTGCAACCTGCTGGCCGAAGAGACCGTCGTACACCACGCCGTTTTCCCGACTGTCATACGTTGCCATAATGAGCATCCGTCGGCCTATCTCCAAAATCCGGTCATCATCCGCCAACACCCCAAACCGCAAAAGGGTCGGAGCGGCGGTATATTGATTATAGGACAGGGAAGTCCCGCAGCAGGTGGAGGATTCAGGAAAGGCCCAGGCCCCATGATAGACATCTCCGCAGGAGGAGGGATCTGTGCCGTTGCGATGAAAAATCAGCGTAAGGATATTTCGGAGGTCCGTCCGCCAACCGGGAAAGTCCTGCGGATTCTTCATAATATAGTCGCCGCACATCGATACAATTCCGCACAGAACCGGATTGTCCCAGTCCCAGTAATTGCGACCCCAGGTGTCGTTCTCCAGCCAACGAGTCTCCAGCAGGGTTCGTACATACCGGCTTCCTGCGTCGCGTGCCTGGACAATTCGGCGATTTTCACCGGTATACCCCATCGCAATCAGTTCATCAAGAAATTCGAGAATCAGGGTGGTGCTGCCGGTCAGTTCATCCGACCAGCCGACTCCTTCCGGATGGGTATAGCGGTTCCAGGGAGGCATGGACGGATCCAAATTGCACTTCCGGGCAAACAAATCGCCCCAGCGACGTGCCGCCTCAAGATATCGTTCCTTTCCGGTCAATTTATAAGCCCGAAGGATTTCCGTTCCGATCACAGCGCATAAATCCAATTGATTACGGGCTTCTTGAATACATTTGCCGTAGGCCTTACCGCTGGTCGGTGTGGCAATGGGAAACCGGGGCCAGTCGTGTTCTTCACTGGTTTGTGCATAATCGAGGATATAATCAGCCGTCAAGGGAATATAAACAAATGCAATCGGATCGCCGCTGTACTGATAGTAAGCAGTCAGGCCCTTGATGATGCTCCAAGCCCGCTGACTGAGATCCCCGCACATCCAGTCATTGGTCGGCGGAATGAGAATCGTGCCGTCCTCCTGGATGCTCCAGTGGGAATTATAGATAAAATCAGGGGCGGCCATCACCGCTTTTCCTGAATCTACCCAGGGATACCGTTTGAGAACTTCGACAGCAATGCGGATTCGCGTATCCAAAGGTCCGTTCTGAGTTTGGCTCCACGGGGCAATCACCCCGGTTTGATCCGTACGAACAGAATGAGCATAATAGGCATCCCGAACCTGAGCAGCCAAAGACACTCTGTGCAGCATGAATAGAAAAACGGCCGCAGCCAAAACGATTTGACCTCCCGATTTTCCATAAAATCCCCATAAACAAAGAAGCGGCCCGCCGGGTGCTGAGGTCAATCCTTCGAACGAAAAACGATCGACATAAGAAGGAGTATCCCCTCTTTTATTTGCCGTGTTTTTCTGATGTTTTAAGTTCGTACTCATCATTTTCTTCTGCATCCAATTTCAACGAACCGCCCGCTTGGCTTTCTGCCGGGCCGCTGCGGAATCCTCGGATTCTCCCCGGCAAAAAAACAACCGTCGCCGGAAAGACCTATCTTTTAGCACAAACTTTTGCGTAATGCAAATATTTTCTTCTTTCGGGATTGCCATTGAAGGGCCGATGGATTATAATTTCTTAAAAAAATGGACAGCGGGACACAGAAGAAATCTCTCTTCCTTTGTATAAAGGCAAGAAAAACTAACGATTTCCTGTCTATAATTTTGTAAAAATCGTAGAAAGTGAGGCAAAAAGATGAAGCAATGTAAGGATTTTGGAATCTTCTTTCTTCTTTTCTTTCTTGGGGCACAATGGGGACAAGCTCAAACCGAATACAGGTATGCAGACCTGGTGAACCGACTGACGGACTTAGAGGGGCTGGCCCGTCTGCCGGAAGAAGGGCTCGTGTGCCGGCAATGGTCCAGTTATGACCGCTCAAGCCGGTATGATGAAAAAACAGGCAAATACGTAAAATGGGATGCCAACGATGACGGCTTCGGCGGACGGGGATGGATTCGTGTCGAAAACGACAAGCTGGTGCTGGCCGAAATGGAAGGACCGGGATGCATTTGGCGAATCTGGTCGGCCACCCCGCAGCGAGGCCATGTCCGAATCTATCTGGACGGAGCCGAACAGCCGGCGGTCGATTTGCCCTTTGCAGATTACTTCAGCGGAAAGGTTGCACCGTTTAATCGTCCTGCTCTTGTGCATATCGTCGCCAACGGGAAAAACAACTATACGCCGATTCCGTTCCAGAAATCCTGCAGGATTATTGCCGATAGAGATTATGGGGAATTTCACCATTTCACCTACACACTCTTTCCGAAAGGCACGCGTGTGCCGACCTTTTCGATGCAGATGAGTGAGGAAGACAACGCCGCCCTGGACCGTGTGAATGACCTTTTGCTGCATGTCGGCCCCGGTTCTTTCCGAAGTCATCCGGAACAGATTACGCAAACCTACACGATAAACCTGCAGCCGGGAAAGAAGGAACAGATTGTCCTGGAAGGCAAAAGAGCCATCGCCTCCATCAAGGTTCGTCCTGACCTTCCGAACGATACGGAAGAAAGGCGAAAAGCCCTTCGCGAGATGACAATTCAGATTTTCTGGGACCATCAATCCAATCCGAGTGTCTGGAGCCCGCTGGGCGATTTCTTCGGAACGGGCCCCGGACTGAACCCCTACCGCTCCCTGCCGATGGGGATGAATGAGCAGGAGTTTTACTCGAACTGGTATATGCCGTTTGAACAGAGCGCTGCGATCGAACTGCTCAACGAAGGCGAACAGGTTCGGCGTCTCACGGTTGAAATCACGCATGCCCCTCATTCGATGCCGGCGGGTTCATACGGATATTTTCACGCCAAGTGGCATCGAGATGCTTTCCTGCCGACGGAAAAAGAGCGGCAAATCGACTGGCCGATGCTGAAAACCGACGGACGGGGACGGTTTGTGGGAGTCGCTTTAATGGTGTGGAACCCGCGAGGGGGCTGGTGGGGTGAAGGGGATGAGAAGTTTTTTGTGGACGGAGAAAAATTCCCTTCTTTGTACGGCACCGGTTCCGAAGATTACTTCGGCTACGCCTGGAGCGACCCGACCCTGTTTGAGCACGCCTTCCACAACCAGCCCCTCAGTGAAGGCAACAAGGGACATGTGAGCGTCAACCGCTGGCACATCGCCGACCAGGTTCCGTTTCAGCGTTCCTTCGAGGGATGCATCGAAAAATACTTTTCCAATACGCGTCCGACTCAGTATGCCTGCACTGCCTATTGGTATCTGTCTGCAGAGGGGCGTGACCCATACGGTCCCCTTCCGCCTCAGGAACGTGTTGACTATTATACCCGCTTAACCTATCCGATGGACATTGCGGGCATTTATGTCCTTGAAAAGCCGGTCGGTCAGCTCGAAGAACAGCACATGGGGGCTTTTCCCAAGGACAAATGGCAAAATGATACCCAGCTGTGGTGGGTCGGACAGCCGGGCGCCCAACTGAAAATCGGCATCCAAATTCCCCGCAAAGGACGGTATCAGCTGACGACACGCCTGACCAAAGCGGCGGATTACGGGATTGTCCAGTTCTATCTGGACGGCAAAAAAATCGGCAAGCCGATAGACCTGTTTTACCCCGACGGCGTGATAGCAACCGAACCCATTGTCCTGGGCCGGTTTACGCTGGGCAGAGGGCTGCATGTCCTCACGGCGGAAATTGCCGGCAGCAACCCGGCGGCGATTCAGCGGTACATGTTCGGGATGGACTATCTGGATGTCAAAAAAGTCTGGTTCTAAAGGGAGAATTCTGTATGCGCCCGATCTTCTTTATGACAACCGCCGGTCTTGTTCTGCTGAGTGCCTGTTCGGTCTCGTCCGCAGAAGGACAGGTCCAATGCGGCCCCTTTGTGAAAATCTATGACCCGAGCGTCGGGGAACCCGTCCCATGGTATATCAACGATCACTGTTTCATTCGCGGACAAGACGGCACCTGGCACCTGTACGGGATTACCCATGCAGAACCCTTAGGGCCTCTGGATGAGCATAACTTTGCCCATGCGACCGCCGACAAACTGACGCAGAAACCGTGGCGCAAACAGCCGTTTGCCCTGACGGTCGATGCAAGCTGGAACGAAGTGCATCTGTGGGCGCCCCACGTCATCGAACACAACGGCTTGTATTATATGTTTTACTGTGCCGGCGATGTGGACAATTCGAAATACAAAATTCATCTGGCGACATCCAAAGACCTTGTCCACTGGCAGCGTCATCCGGCCAATCCGTTGGTCGTGGACGGATACGATGCCCGCGACCCGTTCATTCTGCGGCTGGGCGATGAATGGGTGATGTATTACACCGCCACCTCCGACCCGAAAGGCGGCAGCCACATTGTCGCCGCCCGCACGAGCAAGGACCTGATTCACTGGGGACCCCGCAGGGTTGTTTTTACCGACCCTTCGAAAGGCACCTGGGGGGGACCTACGGAATCGCCGACAGTGATTCGCCGCGGAAACGTGTACTATCTGTTTATCGGGCCGCGGGACGATTATCGGGGCACCTGCGTGTATCGCAGCCAAGATCCGTTCCATTGGGACATCCGCGATTTGGCAGGCCGCCTGAATTCCCACGCCGCCGAGGTGATTCGAGATGCACAGGGCAAATGGTACGTGAGCCATTGCGGCTGGGGACAGGGCGGGGTTTATTTGGCGGAACTGTATTGGAATGACGGTCTGGACGATGCGGAGACATCGTTGGCGGCGGCCAACGGGATTTCCCTCCCGGAAACCGAAAAGCCGAGAGAGTATATCCGCATCCCGATGCTCACTTATCGGGACAAGATGACGGCGGGCTGGCTGGGACAGATGGTCGGCGTCAGCTGGGGGTTTCCAGTCGAGTTCAAATATCTTAACAAGAGAATCCCGGACGAGGCCGTACCCGTCTGGAAACCGGAAATGATTCAGCAGGCCTTTGAGCAGGATGACCTTTACGTAGAGATGACGTTCCTGCGAACCCTGCAAAACGAAGGGTTCGATGTATCCGTTCGTCGGGCGGGGCTTGATTTTGCAAACACCCAATATCCGCTCTGGCACGCCAATGACGCCGGACGAACAAATCTGCGGCAGGGAATTGCTCCGCCGGACAGCGGGCATCCGCAGCACAATATGCATGCGGATGATATTGACTATCAAATTGAGGCGGATTTTGCAGGTCTGATCAGCCCCGCCCTGCCCAATCACGCCGTGTATCTGGGAAATGTTTTTGGGCGAATCATGAACTACGGTGACGGGCTCTACGGCGGACAATTTGTTTCGGCAATGTATTCGCTGGCCTTTGTCGAACGCGACATTGAGAAGCTGATTGAGTCGGCTCTGGCCTATATTCCTGCAGAAAGTCAGTATGCCGAAGCGGTTCGGGATGTCCTTCAGTGGCACCGGGAAAAGCCGGAAGACTGGCAAGCCGCATGGAACCGCATTCAGGAAAAGTATCAGAAGAATCCGGCCTATCGCCTCTTCAGCTGCGACAAAGGCGATTTTAACATCGATGCAAAAATCAACGGGGCCTACGTGGTGCTCGGTCTTTTGTACGGGCGGGGTGACATTGAAAAAACGATTCGGATTGCTATGCAGTGCGGGCAGGATTCCGACTGCAATGCCTCTACAGCGGCGGGCATTCTGTTTACCATCAAGGGCCTGCTGAATATCCCCGAACCCTACAAACAGATTGACCGGGAACGGAAGTTTCTGCATACCCCCTACGACCTGCCGAATCTGTTTGACACGTGTGAAAAACTGGCTCGGCTGGCTGTGTATCGATGGGGCGGCTGGACGGAATCAGACAGCTATGGAAACGAGGTGCTGGTGATTCCTGTTCTGCCGGCTTCTCCCAATCCTCTGGAACGGTCCAATCAGCCGGGGCCGACAGCCCAGAGCCGCTACACCTTTGCGGAACTGAGCCGGCTGCGGGCGGAGGCACGCATCAGCGGAGACCCCGTCGCCCCCGGCTGGACGGTGGAAAACTGCGGCCCGGCCATGTCCCCCGGCTACCGCAAAGAGGCAAATGGACGCAAAGATGTTTTGGTGACTCATCCCCTCAACCAAAACACGGGCTGTTCAATCTGGAAAGAGGTGGAAATCCCCAAAGACGGAAAACTGCGGCTGGTTCTTTCCGTCGGGCGTCATTCGATGGGCGACTGGACCCTGCTGGTGCGATTTGACGGAGAAGTTCTTTTCCGCCGGGAAGTCGATGCAAAAAACGCCCCGGACGGCTGGATGGATGCAGAGGTGGATTTAAGTCCGCTGGCCGGCCGAAAAGGAAAACTGGAAGTGGTCAATCAGCCGAACGGATGGGCCTGGGAGGGTGCCTTCTGGGATACCATCGAATTGCGAAGCTGAAAACTCCGATTCAGGAACTCGTCTTCAAACAAAAACGAGATTTGGTTTTCTGTGAGGAGGGAAGGAATGAAAAAAGACCGTCGTCAACATGATGGAGTTTTTCGCTACACCCGGTTGCGGTTTTTTATCCTTGTCTGCTGCTGGATGACGGTGCATCCGGTGTTCGGCGGTCAAGAATGCATCGGCATCAACTTTTTTGACCCGGTCCAATCCTACCTCCAGACGTTTACCTGCTGGGACGGCAACAAATCGTATGTGTATTTGGGAAGTCCGGCCACTTTCGTCCATTGCCAAAATGCCGTTCCGGTCAATATGTCCATCGGCAGCGGCTCTCTGGTACTCGAGAGCACTCTGCCGGGCGGATGGTGGAACATCCAGTTCAAACTGGACTGGGGCCACTCGGTCAATCTGCTTCGGACCGCACCGAATCCGTTTCTGCATCTGCGAGTGAAATGGGGACAGGTCGCACCAGGGGCTGATTTGCGAATCCGTCTCACAGATGATCAGCAGATTCTGAATCTTTATCGAACCTACGCAGGCCAAAGCAGCATCTATTCAAGTCAGACGGCATCTGTTTTGCTTTCAAGTTATGTTCAGCCGTCCACCGCTCAATGGCAGGATGTATATATCCCGATGTCCGATTTTCTGGCGGTTAATCCCAATCTGGACCTGACTCGCCTGAGTATCCTGACTCTCGAGGGGGCCGGCCGGTACAGTCAAACCAACACGCTCTATATTGAAAAGATGCGATTCGTGCCCGGCATCGATTGTGTTTATTCGGACATGGTGAAAGTCAATCAGCTTGGATATCGGCCCGACCAGAGGAAGCTGGCCGTGGTCAGCTATGAAGCCGGAGCGGTTTCTTCGCCTCCTTCTTATTTCCAAGTCGTTGATGCAGCCGCTCAGCGCCCTGTTTATCAGGGTCCCCTTCTGCTGCAGAATGCCTGCGAAAGCAGCTGGAACCTGAGCGGGGATATTGTATATCACGCAGATTTTACGGAATTGAATACACCGGGACGGTACTGGATTGAGGTGCCGGAAATCGGTCAGCGTTCACCGGTTTTTACGATTCACCCCAAAACATTCAATCGGGCGTTCCGCGATGCCCTGCGTTTTTTCTACTATGCCCGAAGCGGCTATGAGATTGCCGAACCTTTTGCCGAAGGACACAGCCGCCCCGCTATTTATGCCAACAATGAGACCTGCCGCTATGATTATGATGACAATAATCCTGCAAAAATGTACGACTACGATCCCCTGAACATCGGAATTGAAACGCGGGATGTCCGAGGCGGCTGGTTTGATGCAGGCGATCTGCATCTGGATGTCCACAACAATTTGGGTGCTCTGTGGTTTCTGCTGGAAACGCTCCGAAGCTTCGGACAGAAAACAGGGCCGGGTGTGCTTCATCTTCCCGAATCCGACGGCTTAACCAATGACTTGATTCTGCTGATTCAGTATCAGCTCGAATGGTTCAAAAAGATGCAGAATCCGGACGGCAGCGTGCACTTTATTGTCATCACCAATGACGGAAATCTTCAGCGGCAAACCGTTTCAGATGTTTCCAGCGGAGCGGCTTGTGTCTTGGCGGCCGTTTTCGCCAAAGCCTACAGCATTTTGGGAACCATCGAAGGAATGGAACCCTACGCCCAGGAACTGCTCAGCCGGGCCGAATTGTCGTGGGGGTGGCTGACCGCCCACCCGAACACGTACAACCCGACCGGACCGAGCGGCAGCACCTGGTCCTACGGCATAACCAATGACCTGCCCTACCGGGGACTGGCGGCGGTGGAGTTGTACATCGCCACCGGCAACTCAACTTATCGGACTTACTTTGAGAGTCGATACAACTCGGCCTCCAATCCCAAGCCCCTGAACGCATTCGGAGGAAACTCCTACTACGGTTATATCGGACTGCTCGGGTCCAGCGCTATCAGCAAGGCCTATATGGACTACATCCGCACAGACCGTCCGGTCTCGAGCACAATCAAAAACGCCCTCATTCAATCGTTTCTGACGGAGGCCGACGCTCTGGTCAACCGAAGGGACTGCAATCCTTACAATATCCCGATGCTGATGTACAACGACCTGTACTGGGGCTCAAGCGGAATGCTGTGCGGCAATGCCTATGTGCTGCTGTGGGCCTATGAGAGAACCGGCAGCCGAGCGTACCTGGACGCCGCTCTGGATGTGCTCGATTGGATCGGCGGACGCAATCCTGTTTCGCGGGTCTTTATCACCGGCTTCGGAGACTATCTGCACGGGACAGATCTGTACTCCTTTTACTGGTTTGACCACCTCAATCCGGTCCCCGGATATCTGTGCGGAAACATCAATCACCATCTGAGTTTTCTCCAATCCTTCATCCGATACCCCTGGAAATGTTATATGAATCTCCAGAATGCAGGGCTGCTCGAGCCCTGTCTCCCTTGGCAGGCCCAGATGTGCTATCTGCTCGGCTATTTTGCCTCAGATCTGACCCGTTCGGCAGACCTGAATGATGATGGGCAAATTGAACAGACTGACTGGTCTATTTTTACCCAATCCTGGCTGAGCGAGGACGGAGAATCCAACTGGAACCCCTTCTGCGACCTGAATGTCCCGCCGGACCAGCAGGTTGATATCAAAGACCTTGCGGTCTTCGTCAGCCAATGGCTGAATCCCTAAAAATCCGTCTTCTTTGTTGTTTTCAGCAATGTAAGCACAAAGATTTGTGCTTTTTCATTGACAAGTCCTTTCCCTGCACGCTATACTGCCGAAAAACCCGAAACAATCGAGGAACAAAAGAAGAATGGTGCATACTTTTGTCTGGTATCTGGGGGCGCTTGGAGCCGTGTTTTCAGGCCAATGGTACATTCAGACAGAAAATGTCGAAATTCCCTCTTCTTTTGAAGATTCCTGGTCGCTGGTGATTTTGCCGGATGTGCAGTACTACAATGACACCTATCCCGGACTTTTTGAACTCCAGACCCAGTGGATCCGCAATCAGGCCCAGAAACTCCAAATCCAATACGTTCTGCTTCCGGGCGACATTACAAACACCAACAGTGATAAAGAATGGGAAAATGCCTCCTGTGCACTGGAAATACTGGATGGGACAATTCCGTATGCAATGTGCACCGGCAATCACGACTGCGGTCCCGGCGGCAACGCCGCCGAGCGAAGCACAGGGTTGGACCGATACTTTCCTTATGAACGGCTTGCCGGCTGGTCCGGGCTGACAGGTGTGAAAACCGCCGGTCAAACGGCGAATTCCTATCACCTTTTTGAAGCGCCGGGCTCCAGCCGGTGGCTGATTCTGACGCTTGAATGGGCTCCGACGGATGAAACGCTGCAATGGGCCTCCGAGATTCTCACAAAATACGCAGACCGAAATGCTATCCTCATCCTTCACGCGTATTTGTACTACGACGACAGCCGGTATGACTGGAAAACCAAAGGAGACAAACAGGAGTGGAATCCGCACTCCTATCCGACCCGGCCGACAGGCAATGACGGTCAGGAAATCTGGGACAAACTTGTCCGAAAACACGACAATGTTTTTCTGGTTGTCAGCGGGCACGTGATTGGAGACGGGACAGGGCTTTTGATTTCCCCGACCGACAACGGAGCATCCGTAATTCAGATGCTGGTCAATTATCAATCCCCGATTCGAGAAATCGGCGGCCAGGCATGGCTTCGCGTGATGACATTCCGCAAGGATTTGAAGAAAATTACGTGCTGGTCGTACAGTCCCCTGCTGAAACAAACAAGGTCGGAAGCAGACCATCTGTTCGAATTGAGGAGGGAGTAAGGAGCGGAAAAAAGACTATGTCGGTTACACTCAAAGAAATTGCCTATTATGCAGGGGTAGATGTATCGGTCGTGTCGCGCGTGCTGAACAACAAGGCCGACCAGTACCGTATCAGCCGCCGCTGTCAGGAAAAAGTCAAAAAAATCGCTCTTGAACTGGGATATATCCCGAACGCCTATGCCGTCGGTGTCAAAACGGGACAATTTAACTGTGTGGCTCTGCTCCACGGCGATTTTACAAACAAAAGTTATCTGCCTGAAAAACTGGTCTGCGAAATTCACCTGAATCTGGAAAAACAGGGCAAGCACCTGCTGCTGGCACGGATTCCGAAAGAAAGTGTCAAGGAACAGGAACTGCCGATGATATTCCGTTCGCTGATGGCGGAAGGCCTGATTATCAACTTCTTTCAGGATATGCCGCCTAAGGTCCGGCAGGCCATTTATGACACCCAGATGCCGAAAATCTGGCTCAATGACAAACTGGAATACGACGCGGTGTACCCGGATAGTTTTGCGGCCGCCAAGCGGGCTACAGAATATCTGATTGAGCTGGGGCATCGAAAAATCTGTTATTGTGACATTTATTCATACAACCAAAAACCCAACGCCCACTACAGTGCCGCCGACCGTCGAGGCGGGTATCAGCAGGCCATGCAGAATGCGGGCCTGCCCCCCTATGATATTACCCCCCCCGCGGAACTGAAATTGGAGGAATCCATCGATAAACAGGCGGATTTTTTCTATTCGGTCCTCAAAAAACCTGAACGTCCGACGGCGATGCTGTTTTACTGGGGGTATTCCATTCCGGCGATTTTTGCGGTAGCAGCCCGGCTGAATCTTCAAATCCCCCGTGATTTGTCGGTGATTACGTTCGCCGGCGAAACAGACCAGCGTGTCGGCTTGTGTTCGACGGCGATTATTGAACCGGAAACCCAGATGGCACGCGAGGCGGTGGCAATGCTTCGGAAAAAGATTAAACACAAAGACACCCCTCTTCCTTCGAAACGGTTAGACTATCACTTTCTTGATATGAAAACCTGTGCGAAACCGAATGAATCAATAAGCGAAAAATCTTTGTGAATCCGGTCTTTTATATCGTCTTATAATTTTGCGGATTGGGGGTGCAGGGAGGGCTTTTTTTCGGACGAACGGGCATAAAAATCCGGCCGAGAACCCCCCATCGTTTTCGGCAAACAAATCTTCCGGATTTTATCCGACATTCGAGGGGAAAACGAGGAGTGATATTTTTTTGGACAATTGCTGCACAAAAGTTTGTGCAAAAAAGATATTGACTGAAAATATTTGCAATGATATAATTCAGGCAAAGTACGGTGCTGACGGAAGCGCCTGTACAAAACCTTTCAAGACGGGGAATGGAAAGATGCGGAAAGCCACAAAAGGGTTTACGCTGATCGAGTTGCTGGTTGTCATCTCCATTATCGCTCTTCTGATGGGAATCATCGTTCCCGCCCTGTCCCGTGTAAAACTGTCCGCTCAAACGCTGATTTGCTCGACCAATCTGAAGAACTACGGAACCGCTCTGCAGGGGTATGCCCAGGACAACAATCACAAAGCACCGTTTGCAGTCTATTGGCTTTACTCACGGCGGACTCTCAACAACGGGGCCTGTGCTTCGGGGTGTCGATGGCATTACACCAAGGACTGGCCGGACGGTTCTTTCTGGCCGTATGTGGCGGACAAAAATGTGCATATGTGCCCGACGTTCAAGACATATGCCCTGCGGGAGGGCTGCTCCCAGTGCGGTGCACCGGAGACAACCACGGTACCATTCAACCCGATGTACAGCTACTCGATGAATTATTTTCTGGGCTTTGACTGGGAAACGGGTTTGCGAATCACTTTTTCAACAGCTTACGAAAAAGAGGTTTCGCTGAAACTGACCCGCGTGACTCGGCCCGCTCAGTGCTTTGCTTTCTCCGAAGAAAATTTGTGGACCTTGAACATAGACAACGGCTACCGTGAAAACTACAGCCGGGCCATTTTGAATGACAACGCCCTGTGGATGGCTCCAAATCCCGGCCGCAGTACGGACAATATCGCCACGTATCACAACGTGAATCTCACGCAGAAAAATGAAGGCAAGGCCAACCTGGTTTTCGTGGACGGCCATGTAGAAACCATGCGCGGCCTGCCGGAAGAGAAGGCCTATCTTCAATATGCCAAACCGTATCAGGGCCATGAAAATCTAAATCCAATCTGGTAAAAACCGTTTTCAGTCAAAACCGTGGTGAAACCGTTAACCCATAGTGAATCAGGAGATTTGGAATGATGAAAAGAGCGTTGGGGGTTCTGGTCTTTCTCGTGCTCGCCGCTTCCGTAAGAGCTGAGCTGGCCGCCTACTGGCCGCTGAATGAGGGAAGCGGAACAACCGCTCTCGATGCGAGCGGAAAAGGATTGAACGCCTCCCTTCGGGCCGTGGACGGTATTCACAAGCCGCAATGGACGGCCGGTCCGGGAGGCACCGGAACAGCTCTGCTGTTCAATCCCGTTCTGAACGACCCCAATCAAATCAATTTCCTTTATGTGGACCCGAATGACGCCCACAGCGACCCGAATGTCTTTGACCTCGGGAATGCCTTCACAATTTCAATGTGGGTCCGGCGGGACAATGCTCCTGGAACAGACTGGGGGTATCTGATGTACACCGATGCCTATGATGTAGAACTGGCCCGAAATCCCAACGGCACCGGCGATGACCTTCTGGACTACCTGTGGTCGGAGTCCTATTCGGCCTGGCATCAGAACATCGGAACAGAAACCGCAGAGCAGCGGACGTTAGGCAGCTGGTACCATCTGGCAATCACGTACGACAAACTGGTCCTTCGAAAATACATAAACGGAACGCTTCGGTTTACCTCCCGCTATATTGCCCCGAAGGTTCCCGCCGCCAAAACTCCCTTATACATTGCGTCTCGAGCCGGCCTGTCCGGAGCATTTTCCGGCGCTTTGGATGAAATCGCCGTCTGGTGCGGTTCGTATCTGCCCGCCGGTGAAGTGGCCAAACTGGCGAACAAAACAGCCACTCCTCTGACAGTGTCCTCTGTTCAGCCGCTGCCGGACAGTTATTTCACCCGTGAAACGCGGCTGGCCTGGAACTCCAGCGGCTGGCGGCTGCTGTACGGCCCCTCCTTCTCGTCCTTTGACTACTGGCCGGGTGAAAATATCAACATCAGCAGCAACAACACGGCTTCCGTGTGGTACATCAAAGACGCAGAGCTGCCGGGCTGGCCGAATGCAGTCATGATTCCGGGCGGACACTACGCCCTTTGGAGCGACGGCCAACAGTGGTACCGGTTTGTGAATATTCAGCCCGGAGAGACTTACTACACCAAGGCCGCCCGAGATGTCCAAAAATTCGGAATGGCGTGGATTGACCCGTCTTGGAGCGGGCGTGAACCGCAAACGGCTGTGTTTGCCCCCTATATTACATCGGGCATCGCAATCTGCATTCCGAGCAACGGAGGGTATCAGGAATTTGTCAGTCCTACGCACGGCTGGCTGTCCAAAAACTTTTTCAAGACTTATGCACGCGTGGCCGCCGTCAACGGAAGCGGAGCCAGCCTGCTGGTCCGGTCTTACAGTTATACGGACGGCACCGACCCGATGAACCCTGCCAATCTGACCTATCTGGGTGAGGTTCGTCTGCCGCTGACAAAACCGGATTACGTATGGCAGGAATTGAAATTCGCCTACCCGAAACCGTATCCGGGTTCTTCAAAGAAAGTCTGGACGGAGATTTCGATTGTCGGCGGTCAGCCCGATACGCGTGTGTATATTGACGAGTTCAACCCGATTTCCGATCAGGCCAATACTTCTCAGCATTACCCGACCTATCTGCCGGGAGACTACGACCGGGATACCATTGTGAACAGCGAAGACCTTATAACGCTGGGAGAAGGGTGGATGGACAGCGCTAACGTTCAGGAACCGCGCAACACCGGCCTGCTGGTGAACGGCGACTTCTTCTATGACCTGTCGCTTCTGGACCCGGCGGCAGTCGAATCGAAACTTTCCGTCAATCCGACCGGCTGGAGTTTTGTCGGCGGCAGCGGCGGGGAGAAGGGAATTTATCTGGTTCATAAACCCGGTGCCACGAACATCGGCGTAATGAACTACAGCCAGCCCGTTCTGGCCCCGCTGGGAGGAACGGTAGCCGCCTATACCAACGACCCGGCGGCCGTTCTCCAGCAGACCGCCGGCACACCCGCAGCCGCCGGACAAACCTACTATGCAATGGCTTATGTGATGGCCAAAGACTGGGACGGCTGGAAAGATACGGTCACACTGACCCTTCAAATCAACGGTCAGACGGTCGCCTCCTTCAAGCGTCCGCTGTCGCGGAATCGGTGGCGTCCGATTTACGGAACGTATACGGCAACAGCGGCGGATGCCGGCAAACCGATTACCGTCCAGCTCTCTTACGAAAACACACATACAGCGGAAATTCAGCAGCCGGGGATTGCCTACATCGGATACGTCTATCTGGGCACTCAGATGCCGACGGACTGGCCGGAAAGCCGGGACAATCTGCTGGCCAACGGCGGATTTGAAGAAATTGAGTGGATGATCGGAACCCCCTACGAAAGTGTCTATAACAGCATTTCGAAATCGGATAACTGGGGTGCTTGGTTTACGGACAACATTCCGGCTCCGCCCGGCTGGCTGTTTGAAGTACCCGCCGGCTTTAACGAAGCCGACCAGGGCGGCATCTGGGCGGCGGGTTATTACGGCAGTCCGCTTCCGAGTCCCGGAATGAATGATGTGTGCATTTACACATCCGAGACCCTGGTGCTCGGACAGGTCGTCGGCCCCCTCCAGAGCGGAACAACGTACTACCTCGATATGGCCTGCGCCGTCAACAGCAGCGAGTACGGTACAGCCGCCTGGCCGAATCCGGCCCCAAAAATGCATCTTGAGCTGTGGCGAATTCCGGCCGGGGTCACAGACGGAGCGGTGATTCACGCAGCAATCCAAAGCGGCAATCCGAACTATGTGAAAATCGCCGAGGCCGCTGCTGATGCCACCGGAAATCTGTCCGGCGGCACCGGCATCCCGGCGTCCAAGTGGCAGCTGATCGGCACAACTTATACCGCCACCAGCGCCGATACAAACGTCTATGTTCGGGTCTATGGAAGCGGTGGAGCCGCCGCAATGCCGGAGTTTGCCTTCAGCGATGTGTATTTGTCCACCCAGAAACGGCTGGTGCCGGGCGGCGGATTGACGTTCAACATCGCATCCGGAATGGAGTACGAGACAGCCGAGCCCTACACATGCACGCATGCGGTGTTGATGGGGCTGCCGGCTCCGGAAGCGGATTTGAACGGAGACTGCTATGTCAACATGAACGACCTGGTACTCTTCGCCGAAAGCTGGCTGCGCAACTGGTTCAATAACATCAGCGGCGTTGCTCCATGGCAATAACAAAAACAAGCTGAAAACGGTCCGGCACAGCAGGAATGCCTTCGTGTGGAGTGTGTGAAAAAGCAGCCGGACGAACCGATAACAAAAACAAGAACGTTTCCGACAGCGGAAATGAGAAAGCAAATGAACCTTATTTGAGTGGAGGAAAGACGATGAAAAAGCAAGTATTGTTTGGATGTGTTCTGGTTTTGGCGGCGGTTTCAGCGACCTTTGCTGCAATCGGCGATGTCTCTCCCGTCGGCCTGACCGGCCTGTGGACATTCCAAGGGGGAGCCAACTGGCAGACGGGGGTTGTCGGACAGCCGCTGGGCGGAACCGTAGGCAACCACAGTGTTGTGGGGCCCTGGATTGAAATCGGAACGCAAGCCAATCCCACTGCTTACAGCGGCAACCTGCAGGTTCAAATCTGGAGCGCTGACAAATACATCACAGTGAATCCCGCCTTCACGGCCAACGGCGGCGGCAGCTATGTCAACCAATATACCATTGCTTTCGATTACCAGCAGACTCAGGCCGGCGGCCTGAACAGTTTGTTCCAGACCGCCTGGGACCCGATTGGAAGTGAAGCGGAACTCTTTTTCAAGGAAGTCAGTGCGGGAGTGTATCAGGTCGGCCATGATGCAGCCGGCTGGTCCACTCAGACTTTCAACGCCACAAACTGGCACCGCGTCGTAATCGCCGCTGACAACGCCAGTTTCTTCCGCGTGTATTTGGACGGAACGCTGTTCCTGGATGCACCCGGTCTGGGCGTTGACGGCCGCTATTCTTTGTACACCGACCGGTTCCACCTCTTTGCCGGTGACTGGAACTGGGGCAACCAGAAATGGGGTTACTGCTCGACCATCGCCACCTGGAATCGCGCGTTGTCCAGCACGGAAATCGCCAATATGGGCGGCTGGATCGGCGGCGCTTCGATGCCGACACCGCTGCGGCTGGTTCCTGAACCGGCCACGATGAGTCTGCTGACGCTCGGCGGACTGCTGGCCCTGCGGCGCAGCCGGAAATAAGGGCTGACCACTCTCAAAAGAAGAACGGACTCTTCTTTTTACGAACACATTGGAAACAGGAAAAGAATCGGATTCTTTTCCTGTTTTTTTATGCCCTCACTTTTTACAATAAAGAATTATGAAACGGTTCTTGCTGATTCTCGCGGTTCTGGCAGGGAATGCAGCCGGAAAGGCCGCAGAAGGTCTTTTGCCGAAAAATCTGCGGCTGGAAGAATTCGCTGTCTCTTCCGATGCCATGATTTTGGAAGGACGTCATCTCTATAACTTCAGCGGGTCTATCAGTATCCAGCCCGATACGAAGCAAATAGGTTTTGGCAATTGTTTTTCTCCCCCTTTTGTCGGCAATCCAATCTGCGGAACCTGGATGCTTCAGGGACACCCTATTCCTGCCGAAACCTATATCTGGTATCCGGCGGCAACCGTTCTAAAAGGGCGAACTGCAGACGGACTGGATATTTCAGGACAGGTTGTCCCTTTGAGCCGGAAACGGGCTTTTGCCTTTCTGCTTTCTCTTGAAAACAAAGCCGGTCGTCCCATTCAAGCCATCCTTTCATTTGAGCTGTCGGGCCAAATCGGATTCAGCCGGGACTGGGGATGGGTCCCTCCCGCCGGCAGGCCGGATACAACGTTATCCGTCTCAGACAGCACCCTGATTTTGAGTGCAGCCGAGGCGGAACTTTCCGCCGTATTCCGCCCTGCTCCAAGCCGGTTTGCAGACAACCGGCCGGTATTTCCTCTGGAAATAGCGCCCGGCGGCTCCTGCCAAATCACCGCAGTCTTTGTCCTCGGGCAGCCGAACACAACCCGACAATCGGCCTGTTCGCTCCTTGACCAAATTGAGAAGGAAATCGAACAGGCATACCAAACCTGGAGCGAGAAAGTCAGCACCCTTCGAAGCCGTCTGCCTGTTTTAATTACGGATAACCAAGCCCTTCAAAAGTTTTATCAGCGATGTCTGCTGACCTTTCTAACCACCCGCTGGGAACTGGAGGATTTTATTCTGAACCCGTGGTATGCGGAGTCCGGTCTCGATGGAGGAGCGGTTTGCAACTATCTATGGGGAGATGCCTATCTGAGCAAATTCTTTGCAACGGCTGACCCGCAAGCACTTCGAGCGCTTTTGCTCGCTTCGCTGAAGGCCGATTACAGTCAGCATTACGCCCTGCATCCCCTGACGGGAGAAGGAATCGGTGTCGGCTACAGTTATAACTATTACAGCATGGCCCTGCTGATGCACGATTATATCGCCCTGACGGGCGATGCGTCCATTCTGCAGGAAACGATTCGGGGCCGCCCCCTGCTGGATGTCTTCCTGGAATATGTGTTCGAAAAAGAAGACTTGACACAGCCGCCGGTGCTGATTGACTACGGGACAAATGAAAACCTGCTGGAACTGCGCCGCACACAGGCCTATCAGCACTATACACCCAGCCCGAACTTTGAACGGATTCTAAACTATCAAATCATGAAACAGATCTATCGATGGGCCGGAAAAGAATCCCCAATTGACTTTTCCGTTCGGACTCAACAGCTCCAGTCCGTAATCCTGGACACCCTTTGGGATAAAACGGATCAGTGGTTTGTTTCGCTGGATTCGAACCGGAAGCCGCAGACCTGCTATTCGATCCAGATTTTCGACCTGCTGCGGGCCGACCTCGTTCGAGGCAGACAGGCCGAGGCAATTGTTCAGCGGCTGAATGAAAACGAATTTTTGTCCCAATGGGGAGTCCATTCGTTATCCAAGATGGATAAGGGGTATGACCCAACGGACATTGATTGGGGCGGCCCCGGTGTGTACGCCGGCGATGCACCGGAACT
Organism: Planctomycetota bacterium; assembly: GCA_029552545.1. GTDB lineage: Bacteria > Planctomycetota > Phycisphaerae > Sedimentisphaerales > Anaerohalosphaeraceae > JAHDQI01. Next base: position 137,905 of record JAKPDO010000019.1, on the reverse strand, counting down.
GGCGGCAGATTTGCTGTCAGCCGGATTTACCCGCAAAGGCATCGACGTTTTACAGAGAATTCTATGGTGGAATGCGTTTCCGTATATCCCGCAGGCCGTTCGGGCCGACAGCCGGGATTATCGACGCGACGGACGGGCAAATGTCATTGCCGCCCTTGCGGGAGCTCAAACCGTCGTCTGGGGGCTTTTCGGAATCCGGATGGAGGGAGATACATTATCCATCTGTCCTGTCAGACATCCGTACACAGCGGGGATGGGAATCGAGAACCTGCGCATCCGAGGACGGGTTTTCCGCATTCAGATTGACCCAGACGGAAAACACTACTGGGTGCAGACGGATGGGGAGCGTGAGCACCTTCCTATTGGAAGAACATACCGATTTTCATTCCCTACGCTTTGCGGCGGACTTCCCGAACCATGTCAAGGGTCTGACGAACGGCCTTTGTAATGCCGGCAAAATCTTTGGCATCAATGAGGGCTTTGGTGATGAGGTTGGACCCAATTCCCACACAGGCGGTTCCGGCATTGAACCAGGCGGACAGACTTTCCCGGGTTGGAGAGACCCCGCCGGTAGGCATCAATTCCGCCCAGGGACAGGGGCCGCGAACGGCCTTGACGAATTCAGGCCCGCCGACCTGCCCGCCCGGGAAGATTTTGCAGATTTCCACACCCAACTGATGGGCCCGGTGAATCTCCGTGACGGAGCCGCAGCCGGGCATATAGGGGATTTTGCGGCTGTTGCACAGTTTGGCCGTATCCTCATCGAGCAGCGGCCCGACAACAAAATCCGCGCCGGCTGCGATATACAGGGCCGCCGTGGGGGCATCTACAACAGAGCCGACACCCAGAATGACCTCCGGTTTCTGCTCATCCCGCCAGCGGGTTAACTCCTCAAAAACCCGCACGGCCCGATCGCCGCGATTGGTAAACTCTATACAGCGAGCCCCGCCTTCCGCACAGGCCTGAGCAACCTGAACCGCGATTTTTGCATCCGCCTGATAAAAAACGGGTACCAAACCGATTTCCTTCATCACACCAAGAACTTCAAGACGCGAATGCCGAGCCATGGACAACCTCTTTATCTGCAACCTCTCTCTTTTGTCTGTACCGATAGGAATATTATACCCGGCAAGTCCATTTTGAAAAGATGTTTTCTTGAAAGACTCGTCCACAGCGGGTACGATGGATTCGTTGCTTTGTCGGGGAAACAGTAATGAGGAGGTTTTTCATGAAAACACTTTTTGTTCTGCTGGCTTGTATCAGCTCAACAGTTTCGGCGGAGGAATTCACACTCTGGTATTCCCAGCCCGCGGAGGAATGGACGGAAGCCCTGCCGGTGGGAAACGGCCGTCTGGGGGCAATGGTCTTCGGCGGCACGGTTGAAGAACGGATTCAGCTCAACGAAGAAACAGTCTGGGCGGGTCCTCCGGTGCCTCAGGCCAAAGAGGGCTTTCGGGAAGCGGTTGAAAAAAGCCGTGCCCTCTGGTTTGAAGGCAAATACGCCGAAGCTCAGCAGACAATTCAAGCCGTAATGGGCCGGCCCATTGAGCCTCGAAGTTATCAGACACTCGGAGACCTCTATCTTCGGATGGAAACTGGAGAGCAGCCGACAGTATCTCCTCTGTCTATTCAGGGCTGGAAGCGCGGACCGGAACTGACCGGGGTTGACACTTCTCAATTGGCGGAAACGTTCGATGACAACGGCTGGCCGTCGGCCCTCTCCCTGGACGTACCGCCTGAAAAAACCGTGGTTTTCCGCACTCGGTTCAACCTGACGGCTCAACAAATCGAAAAAGGGCTGGCTCGTCTGGAATTTCAGCCGATTAATGACAGGGGAATCATCTATCTGAACGGAAAAGAACTGGGACGTACCGCTATCTGGAACAGACCCTATGCATTTAACGCAAGCCGTTTGCTTCGGGAAGGTCCCAATGTTCTGGCTGTGTCCGTCACCAATTATTCCGGTCACGGTCACATGGCCGGGCAAGTGCGGCTGGTTCAGCAGCAGCAAATACCGGTGGAGGACTATCGTCGTCAACTGTGCCTGGACACCGCCATTGCGACAACCCGCTTTGTTTACGAAGGGGTCCATTATACTCGAGAGGTCTTTTCGTCGCCTGCAGACAATATCCTGGTGATTCGAGTAGTCGGCGACAAGCCCGGCAAATTAAACCTGAAAGCCGCCCTCGAAAGGCCTGCCGATTTTACAACCGCCGCCGCAGGGCCGGATGCCATTGAGATGTACGGGCAGGCCCAACACGAAGGCCGACAACAGGGCGTCAAGTGGCATTGTCTGCTGAAAGTACAGACGGAAGGAGGACGCGTCCGTTCGGACAAGAATCAGCTGGTTATCGAAAATGCTGATTCGGCGACATTCTATCTGGCGGCGGCCACAGACTACAATCTGAAAGACCCTGCCAAACCGCTGCCGCGGGACCGCAGGCAGGTCTGTCGGCAGCAGGTTAAGGCCGCCTGCTCAAAACCCTATGAACAGCTCAAGGCCGAGCATATCGCCGAACACCAGCGTCTTTTCCGGCGGTGCCTCCTGGACTTAACCGGTCCGGACTGCTCCGAAAAACCGACGGATGCCCGTCTGCAGGCGGTGAAAGACGGGGCTGATGACCCCGGTTTGACAGCCCTGTATTTTCATTTCGGCCGGTATCTTTTAATCAGCTCGTCGCGGCCGGGCTGTATGCCCGCCAATCTGCAGGGCATCTGGAACGATATGATTGCAGCGCCGTGGGACTGCGATTATCACATCAACATCAACATCCAAATGAATTACTGGCCTGCGGAGGTAACCAATCTTTCCGAATGTCATACTCCCTTTTTGGAATTCGTTGAGCGACTGGTGCCGAACGGGCGTCAAACAGCCCGGCGGCTCTATGGAGCCCGGGGATTCTGTGCGTCTTTTACGACCGATGCATGGCTGTACACAGACCCGTTCGGAAATGTACAGTACGGACTGTGGCCGCACGGGGGCGGCTGGGCCAGTCAGCATTTTATGGAGCATTACCGCTTTACACAGGACAAGGATTTTCTGCGGGAACGTGCCTATCCGCTCCTGAAGGAGGCGGCACTGTTTTATCTGGACTATCTGACGCCGCATCCGCAAACGGGGCTTTTGACGGCCGGGCCGGAAACCTCTCCTGAAAACCTCTACCTGAGCAGCACCAAAGAAAAAATTGCCGTGTCCATGGGGCCGTCGATGGGCCAGCAAATTATTTGGGATGTATTCAGCAATACACTCGAGGCGGCGAAGATTCTCGGCATTCAGGATGAGTTCACCCGGCGTGTGCAGACGGCACTGGAAAAACTGGCTCCGACACAAATCGGGCCGGACGGCCGCCTGATGGAATGGGCACTTCCGTTTGAAGAGGCCGAGCCCGGACATCGGCATATGTCGCATTTGTTTGGGCTGCATCCCGGCCGCCAGTACAACCTTTACGACCATCCGGAAATAACGGAGGCGGTAAAGAAAACGATTGAATACCGGCTGACGCACGGCGGCGGACACACGGGCTGGTCGCGGGCATGGATGATTCTTTTCTGGTCGCGTCTTCACGAGCCGCAAAAGGCCTATGAAAACCTTCAGGCCCTTCTGGCCAAAAGCACCCTGCCGAACCTTTTTGACAACCATCCGCCGTTTCAGATCGACGGCAATTTCGGAGGGACGGCGGCCGTTGCGGAGATGCTGCTCCAGTCTCATATCCGCACGCCGGACAGAAAGGTGCTCATTGAACTGCTGCCGGCGCTGCCCGCTCAATGGCCGCAAGGACGTATTCAAGGGCTGCGGGCACGGGGCGGTTTTGAAATTGACCTTGCCTGGAAAGAGCACCGTCTCGAAAAGGCCGTTGTCCGCGCGGCAGCAGACAATGCCTGCCGAATTCGATACAAAGATAAAATACTTGACAGAACAGTTCAGGCGGGAGCATCGATTGTCCTGACCCCTGAAGACTTTGAATAAAAGAAAATGGAAACCCAAATCTGCATTATCGGAGCCGGACCTGCGGGGCTGACGGCAGCAATTTTTGCGGCCCAGCGGCGGGCTCAGGTTTTGGTGGTCGAGCGCAACACCACAGCGGGACGAAAACTGCTGAAAACCGGACGGGGCCGATGCAATCTGACCCATACGGGAAGCATCGATGATTTTGTCCGAGCGTACGGTTCTTGCGGCCGTTTTCTGAAACCGGCTCTTTATGCCTTCCCGCCGCAGCAGGTTCGGGATTTTTTTCACAGTCGAAATGTGCCGACGCAGGAAGAAAAGGATGGGTGCGTTTTCCCAGTAAGCAATAAGGCCTCTGACGTGTGTAAATGTCTGCTGGACGCCGCCCAGGGACTGGGAGTCGTGTTTTTGTACGGACGACACACAGAACATATAACGGCAAACCAACACAGTTTTGAGATTCGCACAAACAAAGAAACGATTTTCAGCCGGGCTGTCATTTTGGCCACAGGCGGAGCCAGCTGGCCTATGACCGGCTCTACCGGCGATGGATATCGTCTGGCAGCGGACTTCGGCCATTCCATCATTGCCCCCAAACCAGCCCTCTGTCCGCTGGTCACAGAGGAAAAGTGGCCCGGCTGCTTACAGGGGCTGGGAATCCCAAATGTTCGGATTCGGGCCGCTGCTGAAGGACGCCGATGGGAATCAGAAGGGCCTTTGATGTTTACCGCAGACGGAATCGGCGGTCCGGCCGTCTTCGACCTGAGCCGCCATCTGACGGATATCCTTTCACACAACGAAAAACCGGTTCCGGTCCATATAGATTGGCTTCCGGAACTGGACAGTCAGGTCCTCGAAAACCGGCTCTTAGCGGAATTTACCACCCATCCCAAGAAAGAACCGGCGGGTATTCTGTCCGGCTTTCTGCCCCGCCAGATGGCCCAGCAGATGCAGACACTTTTGCTGGGGAACGAAAAGGTTTTGGTGTCCCAAATGAGCCGTCTGCAGCGAAAAAACCTCTTGAATCTGCTTAAAAGCTGCCCCTTGACCATTGTGAGAACGGCCCCTCTTGAGCAGGCCACGATTACGCGGGGCGGGGTGAGCCGAAATGAAATCGACCCAACAACAATGGAATCACGGCTTCAGTCAAATCTTTTTTTCGCCGGCGAAGTCATTGATGCAGACGGCCCCTGCGGCGGATACAATCTTCAAATTGCCTGGTCCACCGGCGCTTTGTCAGGATTATCCGCTGCTAAAAAATAAAAAAAGGCCCAAAACGTCCGATAAAAACATAGGCTTGCGGGCAAATTTTCCGCTCTCTTTTTTTAGATGTTTCATTTTTGAACTTTTGATGAAATTGCCGATAAAAAATAAAAAAGGCGGAATCTGAAATGTCGCCTTTGTTTGTCTTGTATCAATTCAGAAAGCGTTTGACACGCTGTTTCTATCATGTTAAGGTAAAAACACAATACAGGAACAAAAACCTCCGTTTTAGGAGGCAGGAATTGGTTTTGGATGGAGACAAAACATGATCATCGGCACAAATTCAATTGTTTATATCGTCGGGCTTTTGTGGAGTCTGTCGGCGGCCGCAGCAGCAACGGAACCTGCGGCTCAGACCCCGGCCCCGGCTCAAGCCCCCGCCGAAAATCTGGTCGAAAAACTTGCCCAAATGGAATTTCCGCAAATCGCGGAAGTAACGGGCACCGATGTTAATATTCGCTCCGGTCCTGGGACAAGTTATTATCGATGCGGGAAACTGAACGCCGGAGATAAGGTTACCGTTGTGGATATTCTTCATAATGCCTGGGCCAAGATTGTCCCGCCGGAGGGAAGCTATTCGTGGATTTCGAAAACGTATGTCCAACTGAACCCGAATAACCCGAAAGTGGGTGTTCTGACCGGCGATGATGTGCGGGTCTGGGCTGGGTCTGACTTCGTCGAGCCGCTTCACTCCCACTCGCAACAGGTCAAACTGTACAAAGGGGACATTGTGGAGCTGATGGGGCCGCCGGATTTGGATGCAGATTATTACAAAATCAAACCCCCGGCGGATGCCTACTTGTGGGTGAGCATGGAGCATCTGAAACTGCTCGGTCCGGCTTCTGCGGCCAAACCCGCTCAGCCGACACCAGCCGCGGCTCCGTCCGCTCCGGCTGCAGCCCAGCAGCCCTCTGCAGCAGCCCAGCCGGCGGCTCCAACCCCAGCAACTCCCGCCGGCCAGGCGGCGAGTACTCCTGCAACACCCGCTCCGGGTGAACAGCCGGCTTCGACACCACAGAGCGAACAACCCCAGCCGACTCCTCCTCCTGCACCCGCAGCACCTTCCGTAGACACTCTGGCCGTTCAGAAATGCACCCAATTGAGGGCGGATATTGAAGAACAGCTCAAGAAACCGCTGCCCGAACAGAATTACTCCGCCATTAAAGAGGAACTGAATAAAATCCTCCAGACACCGGACATTGACCGGGCAAAAATCTACGCCGAATCGCTCCTGAAGCAGATTGCAAGTTATGAGCTGGCCGTTGAAGTGCACAAGCAGATTCAGCTTCAGGATAAGATGCTGGAGGAAACAAAGGCCAAGATTGCCGCTGCACAGCAGGCCCAGCGGGAACAGGCCGTCCCGGCGGAGGCCAAGTATCTCTTTGTAGGAGTTTTGAAGCCCTCCTACATTTACACCGGACGCGTCGGTCCGCGGCGATTTGTCATTCTGGACCAGAACAAACGCATCCTTTGCTATTTGATTACCAAAGATCCTTCTCAGCAGTCCAAAATGGAATCGCTGACAGACAAAATCGTCGGCGTCAAAGGGAAAATTCTGGATGACCCGAAGGCGATGATCCCGGTTGTAATGACGGACGAGGTCTCCTCTGTCTTCGAACAGTAAATCTTCGGTCGGAAGGAAGCCGCTTTAAAAAGGTCGAGGCAGCAGCGGCAGCGGAATTTGTGCAATGACGGGCTGCGCAAGTGTACCGCTGATTTCGACGCGAGCCAGTGCTGCTCCGAGATTTTCCGCCAGTCCGGTCAGGAGGGTGGGTTCCTGATTTTTCCGCCTTCCGAAAGCGGTCAAAATCATTTGGATGGTCCCGTCTTTTAAGCTGAAACGGCCCTGGCCCTGATAGACATCGTTTTTGCCGGCCAGAAGAATCCGCTCACAATGAATGACGGACCCCTTTAAAGCGGCCTCGGCAAATAATTGGGTGAACAGAAACTCATCCGCCTGACGCAGCTGCATTACCATCAGTGCTTTGCCGAGCAAGGACTCCCGGCCAATCTTTAACTGGTCGGCTTCGAGCGTAATTCGGCCTTCGCTGTCCTCCAGCTGCCCCGCTTTTCCCCGAATGTCGGCAGCCCCCCGAATGCGTCCGCTCGTTTCCAGCTGCCCGTTCCGGAGTTCAGGAGAAGACGAAAACCGGTTCAGAGGAATATCCTCAAAGACTGCGTTAACCTCAAAAGGCAGGAGCGGTTCATCTGTCTTCATCTGCAGATTAGCCAGAAAACGGCCTTCCGGACCGCATCGTGCACGGAGGTCCCGAACGCTCAGAAAACCGGTGTTTGGATCGACAGCCCAGTTTCCCTCCGCCTCCGACAACAAGCAGCTTCGCACATTCGCCGAATCCAGCCGAAAACGTCCCCCGCCCTCCGGCAGAAGCGAGGATTTCGTCCACCGCAAACGGCCTTCGAAAAAGCCCTCTGCACCGGAGACAGCCAGACGATTGAATCCGCTCTGATGAAGCTCAATCCGTCCCTCTGCACGCCGCAAAGGCGGAGAGGAGCGGGGAGTCCATTCGAGAAAATCGAGCTGCACATCTGCCCGCCCAAAGGGCTCCAAAGAGGAAATCATCCGAACGCCCTGTTTCGGTGTCGCAGAAAAAACCTCCCGAATCGGCACATTGGAAATCCGCCAGCCGCTGAATGTAAAAGAATCATCTTCGAGAGAAAAAACCCCGGAAGCCGACCCCGTCCGCCAGCCGCCGCCGGGATGATAAAGCTCCCCTTCCTTCAGACGAACCGTCAAAGAGATTTGACTTTCCTGCAGTGGATGGGTATCGGTAAAAGAACTATCCCGGTCAGGACAATTCAAATAAAATCTTCCTGCTGCGTCAGCAATTCCTTCTGCACGAATTTCCGACAGCACATTCTGATAAAGTCCCGTGTTTTCCATCGCCGTCCAAAAAGCCGGATTCAAGGAAACATCCTCTGCGGTAAACGCGATTTGCATCCCCGGCTGATTGGGTTCTCTGCCGCAATTCCAGAAGCATCCTACCAGCTGTCCGCTTCCGCCGTCGGGTAGAAGAGCCGCCGCCCGCCATTCCGCCCTTCCATTCTCCGCTGAGCCCTGAACCGAAACGCCTTGAAAATCAAGCGGGAACGGCTTCCAGCGCAAACGTTCTGCTTCTGCAGCAAACGAAACGCGAACCGGCAGGGGCTTATCCTCTTCATAAAGTCCCTTCACCTGCACATCCAAATCCACAACGCCGTCCGCCTCAAACTCAGACAAAACCTGACGGATGGATTTTGGAAATGCACTGCGAAGTCTCGCATCGAAAGGGAGTCTTCGGGCAGTAATCTTCAAGTCGCAAGCCGGCGCCTTTCGCAAATTTTTTATTGAACCCTCGATTCGAATTTCCTCTCCCTGTCCCGACTGAGCGGCAACTTGCTGCAGCATCAGAGAATTCGGCTCAATAACGAGAGTTCCTGTTAAACTGGTCAAAGGATAAGGACAGCGGTCATACAGACAATTGACCCCCTGCAAACGGATGATGGATTGATAGAAACGTTCTGCATTTGCGTTTCGAGTAAACTGATAGTCGAAACCGCAGGTTCCGGAAGGGGCAAACTCAAACCATTTTCGCTGCAGAGATTCCGGAAGAGCCCGCTTGATTTCCTCTGTCAGAAACACCTTCTCGGAGGCAACTTGAAGCTGAATCTCGGCATTCGGGCCGAAATTTGTGATTTGCCCGCGGATGGTAAATTGTGAAGCACCGTTCTGTGCCTGCAAATCCTTCAGATGCAGATTCCGGCCCGTGAATTCAATATCGCCGCGGATATGCTCAAGCCGATAAGGAAATTTCCGGTCCAAAACAGCGATATCTCGACAGACAATCTTTCCATCAAGCCGGCTTTGGGCTAAATCTGACAGCGGGCCGTTAATTCGGAGAAACGCATCCGCACTCCCCTCGGGCTGATAACGCCGCAGAAACCGCTCCAGCCCGCTGGTCATCATTCGAAGAACCGGTTCAGAATAAACAATCCGGTCCGGCCGGGAACTCGCAGACAAATACAGATTCTCCAACTCGGTCTCCGCTGACAGCATTTTTTGATCCGGAGAACCTCCGATTTGTCCTCGAAAAACAACCCGCCCATCGCCCAGCCGGCAGGAAAATTGTTCCATCCGGAACTGCTGGCTGTCATAACTGCAGGCAAACCGAATATCATCCAGATTCCAGGCATTCCCCCAGATATAAATCAGCGGCATCCGAATCTGTCCGCTTCCTTCAAAACGTCCTCGGCCGTCTTTGGGCTGCCAGACCCCTTCGAGGCGGCTGCCGGCAAAAATTCCGGTCTGCAAAGCTTCCAGAAGCACCCGATACACCCCTGCATCCTGTTTCATCTGCCCCTGAAAATCAACCGTTGCCAGCGTCTGCCGTTTTCCCCCTTCGATTCTTTGGACAGTCAGCCGGCCTGTTTGGATAATGATGTCAGGAATCCGGACGAGCCGTTTTCCTCTTCCGGCAGGTTTCAGGCAGTTCAGATTCCACCGTTTGGACTCGGCGTCGTACCGCAGTTCCGCCGCGGCTCTTTTAATACGGATCCGTTCAGGCTGAACATCCAGTCGCAGCAGCCGGCTCCAGGACAAGACACAATCCGCCTGTTCCGCCCAGAAAATCAGTGTCTCCTGGGGTCGAGCGGCTTCTTCCGCCAAAACAAGACGGCTGAGCCGAAGCGTCAAAGGGCTTTTCCATCGGACATGTTCAAGAAACACCGCAGCACCGGTGTCGGCTTCCAGAAAACGCCGCAGTTTGGGCCTCAAAATCCAGTCAGAGGCCAGATAAAACAGCAGCAGCATACAGACAAGGAAACCGCCTATCCATATGAATCGCTCTGCAAACGGACTTAGCCGCCGCGGATGAAACCATCGGATATAGGACTTGCCTTTCATCAGGAAACCAACTCCCCTTTTTACCGCAGGGCCTTATCTGCAATGTCCCTCCGATAGTAAGCTCCTTCAAAATGAATCAACGAAACGGCCTCATAGGCGCGTTTTTTTGCGTCGGCGATGGTCGGTCCCATCGCCGTCACCCCCAGCACCCGCCCTCCGGCCGTGACGAGTTGTCCATCGCGTTTGGCCGTGCCTGCCTGGAAGACTTTGACATCTTTCAGCCGAAAGGCCGCCTCCAGACCGGTAATCACCTTGCCTTTTTCGTAGGCATCCGGATATCCCTTGGAGGCCATCACAACACAAACGGCCGGACGCGGGTCCCACTCCACCGTCACCTCCGACAGACGGCCTCGACAGACGGCCTCCATCACCTCCAAAAGGTCGCTTTTCATCCGCATCAGGATGGGCTGGGTTTCCGGGTCGCCGAATCGTGCGTTGAACTCGAGCACACGCGGCCCGCCCGGCGTAATCATCAGCCCCGCATAAAGCACCCCCTTATAGGGCGTTTCGTTGCGGTTCATTCCATCGACGAGAGGCACAAGAATTTCCCGGATAATCTGGTCCATCAGGGCATCCGTGACGATCGGAGCCGGACTGTAGGCCCCCATTCCGCCGGTATTCGGCCCGGTATCCTGTTCCCCGATGGGTTTATGGTCCTGCGCGCTTTCCATCACATAAATCGTCCGCCCGTCCACAAAAGCCAGAATCGAGGCCTCCTGTCCGAGAAGCTTATCTTCCACCACAATGGTATTGCCGGCATCGCCGAAGATTTTATTGACCATAATCTTCTCGGCGGCCAGGATGCCGTCAGCAGGGTCATCGCAGACAAAAACTCCCTTCCCTTTGGCCAAACCCGCCGCCTTGACGACGACGGGTTCATCCCGGCTGGCAATATACATTTTGGCATCTTCAAAATGGGTAAAGATTCTGGCTTCGGCAGTCGGAATGCTGTTGGCCCGCATAATCTGTTTGGCAAAGGCCTTGTCGGCCTCCAGTCGTGCGGCTTCCTGAGTTGGACCAAAAGCCAAAATACCCTCGGCTTCCAGCCGGTTTACAAGCCCGGCGGCCAGCGGGTCCTCCGGTCCAACCACCACCAGGTCTATCCGCTTGTCTTTAGCGAAAGAAACCAAGCCGTCAAGATTGGTGTCGGCAATATCTACATTGATGCCAACTTCCGCCGTACCGGGATTGCCCGGGGCAATATACAACTGCTTGAGTTGTTTGGATTGACTTAACTTCCAGGCAATTGCGTGTTCACGCCCCCCGCCGCCGACCAGCAAAACTTTCATAAAATACCTCTATTCCGGACCTTGTTTTTTCTGTAATCCGCCAGCCGGCAATCTACCAAAAAAGACCTTTTTCGACAAGGTTTTCTAAAATGAACAAATTTTCATATTAATAAAAAAAGAGGTCCCTTGCTGAAAAGGAACCTCTTTCCCAGGCGAATCCCTGCCTGAAACGTTTATTTTTTCCGCCCGACCATCCAAAGCCCCAGCCCAATTAAGCCGAGACTTGCAGGTTCGGGAATCGGGGACACATCAATGTGATACCAATCCGGATTCGAGGGATTCGTCGGAGACCAATAGGGATATTCATCCATATTGGCTCCAACCTGGAATCCGATATTGGTTACATGATGGAGATTCACAGCCCCTACAGCGGAAAAATCGAGGATGACCGTTGTAACTTGATTGGGCAGCAGCTCAACCCAGCCGTTTTGGTAAAAATTATCCGGTTCATTGTAGGGTGGGTCGGTCCAGCCGGTATTCATATACAGATTGACAAACCAGGCGCTGTTGTTGGTATTCAGGAAATTCATCGCATATCCATCATATCCGCTCAAATCCTGCAGCCCTGCCGGCGGCGGCCAACCGTAACCGACTCCCATCGAGGCCCATCCATCTCCTACTCCGTTCCCATATTGAAGCAGACAGGAAAAACGGATTGCCGTGCCGACATTTTGTGCGGTCAGGCCCGATGAAGTTGTGTTTGCCGCATCCCATGTTTTGGTCATCCCCGCGATTGTGGACAGATCAGGACTAAAATACAGTGCCCCTTCCGCCCCCAGCGACCCTAAAAGAATTAGAGCCGCTGACAGACATACAATCCCATTCTTCATTTCCTCACTCCTTTCCAAAAACGAAAACTCTCTGGATATTCACGAGGAGATGATTGGGGAAGATTTTTCCTCACCCTCTCCTCTTTACAAATGTATTAGAAACAAGACTAACCAATCTCTACTGACCATACAATCGTGGAAACTACGGGATTTTCCATAAAAGTCATTAAGCCCCTTTTTTGTCGTTTTTCATTTTTTTAGTGACCGGGCTATGGCCGCCAATTCCACCAGATTATGAGCATTCAGTTTGTGCATAATATGCGCACGATGGTCTTCAATCGTTCTTACGGAGCGGAACATCTCTTTGGCAATCTGTCGGCTGCTTTTGCCCTTCATCACAAGTTCAAGAATCTTCTTCTCTGTCTCTGTAAGAATCTTGGCTGCAGTAATTTCCCTCATAACTCCTTCAATATATCCCTCGTCGGGATGCAGATCTGCTGTTATTTCCACCCAAATAATTTTTCCATCCTCCCGGCGGACCTGAATTTCAAAATCCGTGATTTTTTTCTCTTTCTGCAGACGTTCTAATAAAATTTGTCTTTGCTGCGGCTGGACATAATATTGAACAGAATAGTGCCTCTCTTTGCAGTCTTCTACACTGCCATAGCCCAGTAAATCCGCCAGGGCTTTGTTGCATTCAAGCAGTTTGCCGTCGCTGACCCGTGTTCGATACAGGCCAATTGGGGATTGATTGTACAGTTCTTTGTATTTGTTTTCCTGCTCCGCCAGCTGTTCCTGCAATTTTCGAAATTCTGTAATGTCTCTGCACAAGAGAATCACTGCAAGAACATTCTTTTCAGAATTTCGAACAGGAATCCACTCTGTTTTCAGAGCTTTTCTCTCACCTCCATGCTGCCATTCACAAATGTACTGTGCTCGTCTGCCCCTGCGGAAAACCTGCTGTGTTTTCTGAAGCCAGAAAGAAAACGGCTCCGGCTGGTTCTGAGCACTATCGCAGAGATTCCAGGATCTTCGACACTCTCCAACCTCTCGCAAAAAAGAGACAGCAGCCCGATTGGCATAAATGCAGGAAAAGTGTTCATCAAAAAGAAACAAAGCATCCGAGTGGCTCTCTATGACTTCCATCCACCCCAAAAGAATGGGAAACTGCTTTTGCAACTCCTCTTCCTCAAGCGGATTCAAATGCGGGTTTTCTCCTGAGTGAGGAACTTTTTTGCTGCAGAAACTTCTCCTTCCAGACCCGCAAATGACAAAATTGACATGGGTCGCGCATAGTTTCTCCCTCCCGACCCCTTCGGTTTTATCTTCTGCACAAAAGAACCCTTAAGAGGTGAATTTCTCGCAGGAGCATCCTTCTTTTAGTATTGCAAAAAACCAACCCAAAAACGTCAAGCCCAATCATAATAGGGTAAGAATTTCCTGAGGATGATTTAAAATCCTCGCAGCCCCGGCTTCCTTGAGCCGTTCGACAGAACGAAATCCCCAGCTGACGCCGACCGGCTCGATGCCGGCGGCCTGGGCCGTCAGGATGTCCATATCACTGTCCCCGACAAGAAGGGTCTGCGGCGAAATTAGCGAGAGGGCCTTCAAGGCCGCCAGAGCCATATCCGGGGCGGGTTTGGGACGGAAGCCCTCCGACATCCCGCAGATAAAATCAAAGGCATTCGGGCCGAAATAATACTCGACAATCTTGACCGTTTGCGGATGGTTTTTGTTGGAGATGACCGCCAACCGAACCCCCTGCTGTTTCAACCGAGGCAAAACCTCCTGCAGACCGTCATAGGGGCGGGTCTTCTCCAGACAATGAAGGTGATAATACTCCAGCATCAAGGACTGGAGCCGTTCGGTCAAATGTTCCTGCCCGGCCGGCAAGGCCCTGCGCGCAAATTCGCGGGTACCGTAACCGATCATCTCTCGGCAGGCCTGCGGCGTATGCGTCGGAAGACCGAGCTGCTGAAGCGCCCAATTCATTGCAGCAGTCAAATCCTCGAGCGTATCGACCAGCGTACCGTCCAAATCAAACAGGATTCCTTTGTATTTCATGGCCGCAAATTGAACGGCACTGCCGCCGAAAAGTCAATCTTCCTTTTTCGGCGGAACCTGATTGGGCTCTGCGGTCACAGACTTCTTCAGCTCTTCGATGACAGGGACGGGAAAGTGAATATGGCAATAGCCCGCCGGATTTTTTTCCAGATAGCGCTGGTGTGATTCAGGACCGGGCCAGAATGTGCCGGCCGGAACGATTTCTGTGACAATCGGCCGACGATACCGGCCGCTTTTGTTTAAGTCGGCTATGGCCGTCCGGGCGGCTTTTTCCTGTTCCGGATTATGGGTAAAAATGACCGAGCGATACTGCGTGCCGATGTCGTTGCCCTGCCGATTTTTGAGGGTGGGATTGTGAATTTCAAAAAAGACCGTCAGCAGCTGTGCATAAGAAACCCTGTTGGGATCATAGCACAGCTGGACAACTTCCGCATGGCCGGTATCACCGCGGCAGACCCGCTCATACGTCGGATTTTCGATTCGTCCGCCCATAAACCCAACGGCTGTGGCCGCCACGCCGGGAACCTCACGGAAGGCCTGTTCAACTCCCCAGTAGCAGCCGGCCCCGAAGACTGCCGCCGGCAGCGAAAGAAGCTGATTGGGGTCTTTGATTTTCAAGACTGTTTGTGCGTACTTCGTCAGCGAATAAGGAATCATTGCGGCCTCCCTGCGGGTGTGTGCCGCCGCAGCCGTCGGCAAAACACAACCTAACCATAGAAACCATCGCTTTGTTTTTCCGTTTTTCATAGTATTTTTACGGTTTCTGTCCGGCCGCAGTTCTCTTAAAAAAGCCGTCCGAAGCAGCCGCTGAAAGAACTTGAATTTTTCCGGTTTGCCGGTACCATAAAAATTAAGATGGCCAGGTCAGAAACAGCGATGAATGATCTTCAGGAACTGCTCCGGCTGGTGGAAGGCGGAGTCAGCTGCCTTTCGATTGTCACGTATGAGGAGCATCAGGCCCTTGAGCTCATTCGCAAGGCCGCTCAAAAACTGGACTGGAAGATGCGGATTTGGTCCGCCGGACGCGGCAGCCGAGACGGCCTGCATCCGGTGCTGGGGGGCAAAACGGAAAACCCGTCTCCGGAAGAAGGGCTCAAGGAGTTCTGCAACCTGCCTTCCCGCACGTTCTGCGTTGCACTGGATTTGGGCAGATATCTCCAGTCTCATCTGATCCTGCGGATGCTGCGGGACACCATTCATCGGGTTGAACTCAATCAGAGCGTTCTGATTCTGATTGACGGGGAGGATTGTCTGCCGGAATGCATCCGCAGCTACAGCCGGCGGTTTGAACTGTCGCTGCCGAGTGAGGAAGAGTTGGAGAATATTTTTCGGAACACCCTGCGTCAAATCCACAACAAAACTCCGCTGGAAATCGGTCTAAGCAAAGAAGGGCTAAAAGCCATCATTCGGAATCTGCGGGGGCTTTCGATTCGCCAGGCCCGCCGTGTGGTGGAGGAGGCCGTAGCGGGAGATCACCGGCTGGATGATGAGGATGTCAATCGGATTATTGCAGGCAAACGCCGTCTGCTGGAAGCCGACGCCCTGCTTGAATCCGTCGAGGCCCCCCTGACGCTGGACGAAATCGGCGGGATGAAAAACTTAAAACAATGGCTGACAACCCGTGAAAAGGCCTTCAGCCCCCAGGCAGCCGAATTCGGATTGACTCCGCCGCGAGGGATTCTCATCCTCGGCGTGCAGGGAGCGGGGAAGAGTTTGTGTGCCAAGGCCATCGCGGCGGCCTGGCGTCAGCCGCTCTTTCGGCTCGACTGCGGAACCCTTTACAACAAGTACATCGGCGAATCGGAAAACAACCTGCGAAAGGCGCTGCGTCAGATTGAGGCGATGTCGCCGGCGATTCTTTGGATTGATGAGATTGAAAAGGCGTTTGCCTCCGCCGCCAGCCAAAGCACGGACGGCGGCCTGAGCAAACGGATGTTTGCAACGCTGCTGACCTGGATGCAGGAACACAAGCAGCCGGTGTTTCTGGTGGCTACGGCCAATGATATTGAGGCCCTGCCGCCGGAACTGCTGCGCAAGGGCCGCTTTGATGAAATCTTCTTTGTCGGCCTGCCCGACAAAGAGGTACGGCGGGAGATTTTTGCGATTCATCTGAAAAAACGCAAGCGGAAGCCGGAAGAGTTTGACCTGGAAGCCCTGGCGGACGCGGCCGAAGGATTCAGCGGCTCGGAGATTGAGCAGGCCGTTCTCTCGGCTCTGTACAAGGCCTTTCACCAGAAAAAAGATGTGGATACAGACCTTCTCCTCGAATCGGTGCGCAAGACGGTCCCGCTGTCGGTCACGATGCGGGAGCGGGTGGAAGCCCTTTATCAATGGGCCCAGGGGCGTGTGATTTGGGCGGATTGAGATGGAACCGATTGCCGAACATGTCATTTTTTCGGGACGGGTGCAGGGAGTCGGGTTCCGCTATACGACCCGTCGGATTGCCGAGCGGTACAACCTGACCGGCTGGGTGAGAAATCTGCCCGACGGGACGGTGGAAGCGGTCTTCCAGGGAAGCCCCGAAGCCGTTCAGGGCTGCCTGGATGAAATCAGCGAGCATTTCAGGGGATATCTGCGGGACAAGCAAATCAGCCCGATGGTCTATAACCCGAACTGGAAAGATTTTCGCATCACATACTGAAATCAAAAGAGTCGGCGGCTGTCCAGCAGAATCGTCACCGGTCCATCCTGAACACAGTCGATTTCCATCATGGCCGCAAAAATACCGGTCTGAACCGTCAGGCCTTTCACCCGAAGCAGTTCGATGAATTGTTCATACATTTGTCGGGCCTTCTCCGGGCCTGCGGCGGCGGTAAAATCCGGCCGGCGGCCTTTGCGACAGTCGCCGTATAGCGTAAACTGACTGATCAGAAGGATGCCGCCGCTGACCTGCTGCACATCCAGATTCATCCGTCCGTCGGAGTCTTCAAACACCCGAAGATGTGCAATCTTGTCGGCCAGATAAACCGCATCTGCATCGGCATCCTCCGCCCCGATGCCGACAAAGACCAAAAGCCCCTGCTGAATCTGTCCGGTGATTTGCCCATCCACCCGGCAGACGGCCCGCTGAACACGCTGAACAACCGCACGCATTATCTTCTCCTGAAAAGAACGAACGGACAGATTATCCGCTTGAAAGAAAAGAAACAAGAGGAGAAAACAGCTCAGGACTGCGGCTGCAGACCGCTCAGGAGGACATAAATGCGAAGGGAGGTGTCCTGGTCCTCGTAAATGCCTCGATGCACGCGGGCTCGTCCGAGCAGGGCCGTCAGGACATCGAAGCCATACAGCAGCACATCCGGCAGACCCGGAATATCGGCCATCATCTCCTGTCCGCCAACCATCAGGCAGGCCGCTGCCTGTGTCTGCTTCAGGGAGAATCGGCCGCCGAGCGTGCATTGTTCGAGTGCCTGCCGGACCGCTCGGGAAATGCTGCTTCGGTCGGGCGGTTCAGACAGCCGGCTTTCTCCCATCACCGTCCAGCCGCCCGCCGTCAGGACATCCAGATAATCCATCGAATCAAATGTCAGATAAGGCGTCGGCTGGGCGCTGAGCCGATTGAACAGGGCAAACAGTTCCGCATGGCGGCGAACGAAATCCTCATTCGCCTGTCTGCGTCCGCCGCCGACCTGCGAACCGGCCGCCACCATAGGCCGGATACTCCCGTGAAAATTGCTCCGAAGATGCTGCGATTCGAGCAAAAAAACGCCCGCGGTCCGACCCGGACGTCGAAAACCGAGCAGGCGGGCATAGCTGTTTACCACATCCATCAGGGAACAAACCAAACCGCCCTTTTCCGATTCCTCCTCTGACAGGCACAGCATCAGAAAATCTGCATCTTCCCCAAAGATCTCTTCCATTCTCCCGAATAAATCCCGCCCGATGGTGCGGGGAGATTCCTTCGGACTGCTGAAGCGAAGGCGTTTGGGAAGAGCAGCCGGCCACAGACATTTTTGTCTGTCCGGAAGATTGAGCGTTCTGAGATGCTTTTCATCCGCACTGACGGCAATCGTCTTACGATAACCGAGCCGATAAAACCATTCGGCAAGACGGCAGCCGGCCGCTCCGGCCCCTACCCATCCAAATTGAACGGAGCCGACCGGAAGGCGGACCGGACCGGCCTCCGAAACCGGCGGCTGAAAGTGTTCCAGTTCCAGCTCCGGAATCAGAATCGGCCCTGTTCGAGATGAGCGGCTTACGGCAGCCATATCTGGATTTTCTCTATCCTCAGTTTGTGCGATGCTCCGATAAGGTCTTCGGCATCGAGGTCTTTCTGAATCCATCGGCCAAAAAAGAAGTGCAGATAACCTGTTTTCCTCTCGGCGGAAGTGCTTATAAACACGTGACTTCTAAATGTCCTATAAAAAGCCAAAGACGCAATAAGAAAAAGCAAGCCGGGCCGAGCGAAAAAAGAGTTCATTTGTACAGAAACCCTTTTTCAAAAACCGCAAATATTTGCTTGTTTTTTTATAAAAATGATGGTATAGATGCAAAAAGGGGCGGTTTTCATCGCTCTCTTTTAGGAGAATGAAGATGAAGACATCCGGTCGGGCCTTCACGCTGATTGAACTGCTGGTTGTCATTGCCATCATCGCATTGCTGCTGGGGATTTTACTGCCTTCTCTGAAAAAGATTCAGGACAACGCGGCTATGAAAGTGTGCCAGAACAACGCCCGCCAAATCAGTATTGCCGCGAACAACTACACCAACGACCATGACCAGATTCTGCCGCACGGCTATACCGGCCCCATCAGCAGTTCCCCGTGGGTCTGTTATCCTCTCTATGAAGACCTGACGGCGGAACCTTCTCCATACACTCTGGAGGGACGCATCCGGGGAATCCGAGCCGGAACGTTGTGGCCCTATCTTCAAAATGAGGATGTTTATCATTGCCCCAAGGACAATCGACAGAGTTTTCTGCAAGGGGGCTTCCGAACTTATTCATTCAGTCAAATGGTCAACGGCAGCACTTCCGGCAGCGACCTGCTTTGGTACGGACCGACAGCCAAAAAAATCAGTGAACTGCGTCAGCCGTCCCTTCGGCTGCTGGTGGTAGAGGAGGCCGATCCTCGCGGATTTAACATCGGCACGTGGGTCCTTCTGGGAACCAAACCTTCGGGCCAGCCGGGCGGGGCTACGACACCCAATTTCAGCGACCCGCTTGCGTATTGGCATGCCAACGGCTGTGTGCTCGGCTTTGCAGACTGCCACGCGGAACCGTACTCCTTCAAAGAAATAGACACGATTAAATGGCTCAAATGGAATGAACAGAAGGCCCGCGAGGGAGGCACCGCAATCCTGTGGTACACCAAAACGCCCGGAATTACGATTTTAGATGCTTCCCTGAACCGAGACTGGGTGTTCTTCAAAAAAATCTACTGTTTTTAGGCCCAAAGCTATCGGCGGCTTTGAGTTCGAATCCTATTTTTTCGGCAGAATGACCGGTACACCCTTGCTTTTTAAATACTGTTTTAACTGGGGAATATCGATTATATGAAAATGGAAGACGGAAGCCGCCAGAAGGATGGCGGCGCCGGCCTGAACGGCCTGATAGAAATGCTCCATCGTGCCCGCACCGCCGGAGGCGACGACTTCGGCGGAACAATTCCGTGCAATCGCTTCGATAAGCGGCAAATCATATCCGGTCTTGGCCCCGTCGGCGGCCTTGCTGGTCGGCAGGATAACGGAAACACCAAATCCGTCCACGCGTTTGGCCCATTCGAGGGCATCGGTTCCGGTGGCGGTGCGGCCGCCGTCAATATAGACCTCGTAGCCGGAAGGCAGAGCCGGATTGCGGTCCACATCGATAGCTACGGTGATGCGCTCGGGGCCGAACTCCTTGACCATCTCCCCGATGACAGACGGTTTTCGGAAGGCCGCACTGCTGACGGAGATTTTGTCCGCCCCCGCCTCCAGAACCGCCTCCGCGGAAGCCGTATCCGTAATGCCGCCGCCGACCGTAAAAGGAACCGTCACCGCCTGTGCCGTGCGGCGGACAACCTCCAGCAGTGTCGGGCGGTTTTCCACCGTGGCGGTAATATCGAGCATGGCCAGCTCATCGGCTCCGGCCTCACAGTAGGCCTGTGCACAGGCGACCGGGTCGCCGGCATCGCGAATATTGACAAAATGCACACCTTTGACGACGCGTCCGTTCTGCATGTCCAGACAGGGCATAATTCGAATCGGCTTTTTCATGACCGTTCTCCTGAAACAAGATTCTGTGTGGGCGGCTGCGTTTTTCGCAGCCATGGAAGCCAGAAGCCCCGCCGCAGATTGTAGGTTCCCAGCGCCGAGGCAAAGAAGAAAACTAGCACCCACGTAAATGAAATGGTTCCGCGAAACTGTTCATAGGCCAGCGACGGCCCGACCGCAAGAGCCGCCACCAGATACTCCAACATCACCACTCCAACCAGTCCGGCACCGAGCCGTTCGCGCAGACGAAAAAGACGATGCGCCTGCGCCTCATCAAAATACTCGGACTGATTGAGCGCATTATTCAGCATCCGCACATACAAAAGCACTTCCAGAAAGGCCAGCCCGACCACAATCAGCCGGACCTCTTTCCAGACAAACCGGCTCATCAGAAAGAAATCATAGACTCCATGGAGGAAAGATGCCAGCAGAAAACAGAACAGAACATTGCGCCGGACGGTGCCCGTTCGCCCATAGCGGGCCAAAATGACGCCATACATCACCAAAGAAGTATAAAACATATGCCCCACACAGCAAATCATCGCCCGTGCCTTGACGGCCGTCAGTCCGGAACGGTCAAAATAAAGAATATTCTCCAGAAAGGCAAACCCGAGGGCTGCCAGCGAGGCATAAATGAGATAATCAATCGATTCATTGATTTCTTTTGTAAAGCGCAGGATGACCAGCACCGGCAGCAGTTTCACGGCCTCCTCCGCCAGGCCGATCGCCACGATACAATACAGCAAATCTTTTCCGGCGCTGACATTCAGACGGAGCGAAAAGAAAACGGCAAGCAAATCTCCCAGAGGAAATACAAGCAGCGAGGCGGCCATCCCCATCAGAACGGTCAAAAAAACCCAGCGGAGCTTTTCCGGTTCGAACAAATCCAGACGACGCAGAAAAGCAACCCAGAGGAGCAGGATAAAAAACGCCGCGGCGATACCGGACAGATGAGCCGCCTGCCGAAACGGCCGAAAAACAGCGGCGGCATACACAAGGGGCTGTCCGCTCCGGAGAGCCAGACGGCGGACGGTATAGGCAGGCAGAAAAGCCCGGAGATGCGGATTCTCGCAAAGCTGACGCAAAGACTGTGCATCCTGAGTTTTCTCAAACAGGTCAGCCAGTTCCTTGACGGCCGCCGCCGTGTTTCCTCTGTTCTGAATTTCCGCTTCAAATGCCGCCCGGGCTTGCGAATAGTCTCCCTGTCCGGCCAGCGCCTGCCCCCAAAAAAGCTGCACATACGGCCAATGCGGATTTTCAATCTGCTGCAGAACTGCGGATGCCTGAACGAACTGACCGGTTTTGATATGAATCAGTGCAGAAACCAGCCGTCCGATATCGCGGCGGTTCGGCTCCGAATCCTTCAGCCAGCCGGCATATTCTTCGAAAAGAGCCGAAACAGAAACGGCCTTGCTATCCTCCTGAAAAAACGTCTCCGCATAAAGGATATGGTACGGCAGCGACGCCGGATGTTCGGTGCGCAGGCATTCGGCAGCCGCCCGGACGGCTTTCAAATTGCGCATTCGGACCCCGGCGGAAAGCCGTGCAGTGTCATCCGACGGCTCCGGCACAAAACGATTCACCAGCCAAATCGTCGCCAGAGGCGGCAGAACCACCATCAAAAGAAAGACCGGCGAAACGGAATGTCGGGGCTGTACCGTATTGTCTGTCCGTGCCTCCATTAAATCCGATTCATCCGACAGGAGCAAAATTTCTGACTATAACTTTCGATCCAGTTTCCGATAGCCGACAGCTTCGGCAATATGGGCCGGCTGAATGTTCTGGGCACCCTCCAAATCCGCAATGGTTCGGGCGACCTTGCAGATTTTGTCGTGGGCTCGAGCCGAAAGAGCAAACTCGGTCATTGCCTGACGAAGCATCATCTCGGAGGTCGAATCGAGCGTGCAGAACTGCTCGACCTGCTTATGGCCCATCGCCGCATTGGTCATAAAGGGATGACCGAACCGCTGCCGCTGAATCTGCCGGGCCTGCTGAACCTGAAGGCGGATTTGGGCGGAGCCGTCGCCGCTGCGGCGGGAGCGAAGTTTTCGAAACTCCACCGGCGGCACATCGATATGAATATCCATCCGGTCCATCAGGGGGCCGGAAATTTTCGCCATATACCGTTCAATCTGGGTTGGGGTGCAGCGGCACCGCCGCATCGACGTACCGAAATAGCCGCACGGACAGGGATTCATCGCCGCAATCAGGATAAATCGGGCCGGAAATCGGAGTGTCCCCTTGGCACGCGATACGGTTACCTGCCCTTCTTCGAGGGGCTGGCGAATCATTTCAAGCACGTGACGGGGAAATTCGGCAAACTCATCGAGAAATAAAATGCCGTGATGAGCCAGCGACAGCTCGCCGGGCCGCGGATGGGTGCCGCCGCCCACCAGAGAAGGTCCGGAGGCGGTATGATGAGGAGCCCGCACAGGTCGGGCGGCAATCAGCGCCTTGTCTTTGGGCAGAAGGCCCACCGCTGAATAAATCTGCGTGGTTTCCAGCGACTCCGGCAGAGTCATCGGCGGCAGAATAGTGGCCATTCGCTGGGCCAGCATGGTTTTGCCGGCTCCGGGCGGCCCAATCATCATCAGGTTGTGTCCGCCCGCCGCGGCGATAGTCAGGGCCCGTTTGACCGACTCCTGCCCTTTGACATCGGCAAAATCCGTCTCATAGGTGCCGCATTCTGCAAACAGGGCCTCCAAATCAACGGTTGTCGGCTCAATCGGAAGCTGACCGCTCAGCAGGGCCGCCGTCTGAGCCAGCGAACCGACCGGAAAGACCTCGATATCCTTGACGACAGCGGCCTCGCGGGCATTATCCAGCGGCACAATCATTTTGGAAAAGCCGCCGGCGGCCGCCGTCATCGCCATACTCAACACGCCGGTCACCGGACGGACCCGCCCATCGAGGGCCAGCTCTCCGATGACAACATAGTCGCGCAGCGCTTCGGGCGAAAGGGCTCCGCTACAGGCCAGGATGCCCAGCGCAATCGGCAAATCGAAGGCCGGGCCGACTTTTTTGACATCCGCCGGCGCCAGATTAATCAGAGACTGGGTATCCGGATAGCGAAAACCGGAATTGATGACGGCACTGCGGACCCGTTCGACGCTCTCCTTGACGGCTGTATCGGGAAGCCCCACAATGACCGGCCGCTCAAAACCGCCGCGGGAGACATCCACCTCGACCTCGCAGAGCACCCCTTCAATTCCCTCGACCGTCACCGAATACAAACGTGATAACATAGGCAAACTCCTCTCCAAGCCCCGACTCTTCCCTGGGACGCGAGAGCGAGTATAGCCGCGGGGAAAAAAGAAAGCAAAAACTATTTTGAGGGCTGACCGGGCATCCAGGACAAGTCTATCTTCTCCGGTGCAATGAGGTCTTCATAGGTCTGGCGTCGGCGGATGACGGCGAATCGGCTGCCGTCCACCAGCACTTCGGCACAGAGGGGACGAGCGTTGTAATTGCCGGCCATCGTGAAGCCGTAGGCCCCGGCGGTAAAAATCGCCAGACAGTCCCCCCGCTCCACCGGCGGCAGGAGCCGTTCTTTGGCAAAATAATCCGTGCTTTCGCAGATGGGGCCGACGACATCGACCTTTTCCATTCCGGGCATAGCGGGCTCTTTGACGCGGGCGGGCGGCACCAGGCGTTCCGGCACCGACGTCGGCCAGATAAAATGAAACGCCTCATAAAGACAGGGGCGAATCAGGTCATTCATTCCCGCATCAACAATCACAAAGGTTTTCTGTCCGCCGACCTTTTTGTACAGCACCTTCGTCAGCAGGATGGCCGCATTGGCAATGATGCTCTTGCCCGGTTCGAGAATCAGTTTCAGGCCCGCTTTTTTCAGCAAGGGCACCAGACCGGCGGCATAAGCCGCCGCCGAAGGCACCGTATCGCTTTCATAATCGGCCCCGTAGCCGCCGCCCAAATCGAGGGTGTCAATCCGAAACCCCTCCCTGCGGAGCTGCTCAATCAGCGGCAGTATTTTCTGGACCGCATTCACATACGGGTCGATGGTCTTGCCGCCGGAACCCAAATGAACGTGAATAGCCGACAATTCCACCACCCCATTGCGTCCGTACTCGGCGAAGACCTTTTTGGCCCGTTCAATATCGACACCGAATTTGGTTTCCTTGACACCGGTCGTAATATGCTTATGCGAATCATACTGAATATCGGGGTTCACCCGCAGGGCGCCTTTGGCCTTTTTGCCGTGTTTTTTGCACAGGTCAATCAGGTTCTGCAGTTCCGCTTCCGATTCGATATTAAAATAAGCAATGCCCGCCTCGAGGGCATCCAGAATCTCCCGGTCGGTCTTTCCGACGCCGGCAAAAACGATTTTGGACGGGTCGGCCCCGGCCTGCCGGGCGCGGTACAGTTCCCCGCCGGAGACAATATCAAAGCCGCTGCCGGCCTGAGCCAGCAGGCGGAGGATGTGAATATTTCCGCAGGCCTTGATGGAGTAGCAAATCAGGGTCTCCAGCCCCGCATAGGCCTTCTGAATCTTGGTAAAATGGTCCAGAATTGTTGCTTTGCTGTAGATATAAACCGGCGTGCCGACGGCCTGCGCAACGGCCTCTACGGGCACTTCTTCCGCGAATAAACGACCTTTTCTATATTGAAAACTGTCCATAACCGCCTTTCGAATAATTCTGTTTTCGTCTGAATGAAATTTCGGACGAGGTACTATAGCCCTACGGCTGCTTTTTTTCAAGATGCCGCCGGAGCCAGTCGTACCAGGCGTCTATCCCTTCGCCGGTAGCAGCCGACAGCTGCAGAACCGGCGACTGGGGATTGACGGTATGAATATCCGCCAGGACACGCGAAAGGTCGAAGGGAACATAGGGAAGCAAATCAATCTTGTTCAGGACAATTACGGATGCACCGGCAAATGTTCCGGGGTATTTGGCGGGCTTGTCGTCCCCCTCCGGGACGGACAAAATCACAACCCGGCCGCTTTCGCCCAAATCAAAAGCGGACGGACAGACCAGATTGCCGACATTTTCGATAAAGACAAGGTCCAGCGTTTGGGCGTCAATCATTTTGAGGGCATTATGGACCTGTTCGGCGGACAAATGACAGGCCCCTTTGGTCTCGATTTGAAAGGCCCGGGCACCGGCGGCCTGAATCCGGCGGGCGTCTTTATCCGTCTCAATATCCCCTTCGATGACGCCGATGGCGTACCGCTCTTTCAAATCCCGGATGGTTCTCTCGAGCAGTGCGGTCTTGCCGGCACCCGGAGAAGAAATGACATTCAGACAAAAAACCTTATGTTCGGCAAAAAACTGTCTGTTTTTGGCGGCCGCTTCCTCGTTTCGGCTTAAGATTTTCTGATTCAATGAAACCTTCATTGTTTGTCCTCAAACTCGATTTCCTCCAGCAAAAGCGGGGCATCCGGTTCAATGTCAAAATCCTCGCTGCGGCACTGCGGGCAAAGCGGAGTCATCAGGTTCAGCTCAAAGAGCGTTCGACACGCCCGACAGGACGCCCGAAGCGGAATCTGACGGATTTGCAGGAGCATTCCCTGGCACACTGTGCCCGCCGCCGCTGTTTCGAACGCAAACTTCATCGCCTCTTCATTGAGAGCGTTAAACTGCCCGCAGGACACCACCGCCCGAACCGGTCTGGCCTTCAGTTTTTCGGCATGCTCAAGGATGGTGCGCAGGACATTTTCGGCGACGACCGTTTCGTGCATCAGCAAATCCTCGGCAAATCGCGTCCATAGGGCATCGGCACAATCCTCCGTCCGCCGATGCGGGTACACAGCTCCACCAGCGGAGTATCGTCGGATTTGCTGACTCGGCCGATAAGGGCCGCCCGTTTGCCCAGCGGATGCTTTCGGCAAACCTCGAGGGCCTTGCCGGCCGCTTCTTCGGAAACAACAACCGCCGCCTTGCCCTCATTGGCGATATGGAGGATATCCAGCCCGAGCATTTCCGCGGCGGCGCGGACCGCCGGCTCGACCGGCAGCGCCGCTTCCTCGATTTCTATCGACACCCCGGCGCCGGAGGCGATTTCATTCAGGACAGCCGCCAGCCCGCCGCGCGTCGGGTCGCGCAGAAACTTAATCCCGTCCCCGCAGGCTTCAATCAGTTCTTCAATCAGACCGTTCAGACAGGCACAATCACTCTGAAGACTTCCGTCAAACGGGATATCGCCGCGTTTGGACAGAATCGTCATTCCATGGTCGCCGAGCGTACCGTTAATCAGAATCCGATCGCCCCGGGCTATCCGCTCAAACCCCAGCCGGGCCTTCTCCCAGGGCAGACCGATGCCTGCGGTATTGATGAACAAGCCGTCAGCCGCTCCTTTTTCGACGACTTTGGTATCGCCGGTCACAATGGATACGCCCGCCTGCTGCGCCGCCTGAGCCGCCCCGGCCAGAACGGCCTGCAAATCGGCCACAGGGAGCCCCTCTTCGATAATCAGAGCCAAACTGAGAACCAGCGGGCGTGCCCCGGATACGGCCAAATCATTGACGGTGCCGCAGACGGCCAGTTTGCCGATGTCGCCGCCCGGAAAAAACAGAGGCCGCACGACAAAACTGTCGGTCGTAAAGCAGAGCGGCTGAGTGCCGGCCGACACCCGAGCCGCATCCAGAAGCGGCTTGTTCGGCTGTCCGAAATGGGGCACAATTACCCGCCGGATAAGGTCCTCCATCAGACGACCGCCGCCGCCGTGCGCCAGCAGAATGGTTGAAGTTTCATCCATTCCGGAGATTGTAGCAGAGACAGCCGGACAATTCAATCCGAGAATCTCAGTCGCCGGACAGGTCGAATTCGTCGGCCAGCTCGAACCGCTTGAGGATTTCCTCGAGGGCATCATACGGCCGGGCGCCGACATCAACCGTAAAGCGGTCGTCGGAGTTGTCGGCGGAGCGGACGGCCCCATCCGCATACAGCAGATTGACCGTTTTGCGCAGATGACTGGTCCGGGTAAACACTCCAAAGGCCTCCAGCGACGGATGCACCAGAAACTGCACGTCCATCACCAGGGCACGAATGCGGCGGCCGTTTCGGTTTTTTCCCAGATCGCTGAGCCGGATGTGAAACGTATCCGGCTTGCCGCTCAGGAGCGCAACTGAGGCGTGGCGGTAATAATAATCGCTCTGGGCCTGCCGGCGTCCGACATTGGCCAGCTGCCTGTCAGCCTCGGAGGGTTGGTCAGCCCCCGGACAGAACAGCACCTTGGGCTGTTCGGACAAATACCCGTTCAGCAAAAGCCCCAGCCCGACGGGACGGCCGTCCAGCAGCGACAGAAGACTGGTGACATTGCCGGTGGCCGTATAAAAATTATGCCCCATAATCGGCAGCCCTTCCGGGCCGAAGGGAATCGTGTCATTGTAATCGTGGGCATAGGCCCGTATCGCCAGCCCCACCTGGCGCAGGTTGGACAGACACACCGTTTTTTTGGCTCTCTGACGAGCAGCCCGAAGCGAAGGCAGCAAGATAGAGACCAGCAGAACCACGACCCCGAGTACGGTCAGCAGTTCCAGCAGCGTAAAACCATACCTGCCTCGTTGAAGCCGCTCTTTTTTCATTCAGAATCCTGCTGCAGCCACAGGTCCGCTAAAAGAATCAGGTCATCTGCATCCACAATTCCGTCACCGGTCAAGTCGCTCATCGACCAGGTTTGTTTGAGCCAATCGGCCGACAAAACAGCAAAATCTTCCAGATTCACAAGTCCATCGTTGGTCAGGTCCGGTTGGTGAGGATACTCATAGACCCGCACATTGTCCAAATCCCAATATCCGCCTCCCTGGCCGACGGCCCGCAGTGCAATGCCGACAGCCTTGCCGGCCCAGGGGTCGCTTTCCTGAACCGTCGGCAGATACAGCGTAAATGTCCGCAGATGGTTGCGGACTATCGCAGAGCCGGGAACCAATACCGTATGAAAATCATTGGCATCGGCACCGGCATAGAAGCCGATGCTCAGATAATCCATCGGCTCTTCGGCCCGCGGCGGAAACCGCGTAGAAGGACAGACATCCACCAGCAGCCGATAGGACCGACCGACCTGAAAAACTGAAGCAAGCGTCTGAAGAAACGCATTGCCAGAGGCCGTGTTCAGAAAGGCCAGCTGGGCCCCGTCTGCATTAAAAATATGATCCCCGGCCGGACTGTTCGGTTCGGTATTAAGGAAGGTTCCCGTGTTGGAGCTGTACAGTGGGTCCAAATCCAGTTCCGTCCAAAAAGGAGCTATCGGAATCGCGTAAAAAGGATTCTGCACCGGATCAATTATCGGAATTTCAAACGAATGATTGGCCACAAAAAGAGAAGCCCCCTGGGCAGCAGCTGCCAGCACAACAAGAATCCCCAATCCTGTCAGACAACGAAGCAAAGACATTTCACCATACCTCCTAAATCTGAATCAATCCTTAATTGACATTCTTTTTTGCAGCATTTTGGCGAATGGAATAAACCATCAGCGTGTTGCCCCGCCGCACAAAAAGCCGTCCGTGACTAATAACCGGATGCGCCCAGTGCTGCTTGTCGCCCAACGTAATGGTCATTTCGCTGACGGGCACAAATTCTTTCGAATCGGCCTTAATCAGGCCGATGACGCCGGGTTTTTCCGCATAGGCATAAAAAAGCCCGTCCGCCCAGAGAATCGAGCCCTTGTTGTGCCACCGCTGGGCATACATCAGCTCGCCGGTCTTCCAATCAACACAGGCCCAAAGACCGTCTTCGTTATTTTTCCAGGTCGAGCCGTACACATAACTGTCGTGAAAGACTACGCCTCCGTGATGGCAGTCGAATTCCTGGTTGGTCCATTCGCGCTGGAGCGACCAGCCGTCCTGGGTAAAGGTAAATTTAACAGAGCCCATATCATAACCGCTGACAAACAGGAGCCCCCCTTCATAAAAAATCGGAGTATTGGGATGCACCCCCCAGTTGCGGCCTTTGATATAGTCTTTCATCGGATACTTCCAGAACAGCTGTCCGGTGGCGGCTTCGACGGCAAAGAGATAATTTTCCGTCATTCCGGCCAGGATGGTTCGTCCGGCCCATTGAAAAATCGCCGGGGTGCAGTAGGAAGCCGTATCATTCAAACTTTCCGTTGTCCAGACCACGTGTCCTTTTTGGGCATCGACCGCCGCCATGGTGGTTTTCGGGCCGCCGATGGTCACAAAGACTTTCCCTTCCGCTGCAACCGGGGCCATCGACACCCCCCAGCGAGGCAAAGGCCCCTGAAACTCGGTGTACAGTTCCGCCGCCCACTTTTCCCGGCCGGTCTCAGGAGAAAAACACACAAGCCGACCCTGACCGCTAAGGACATAAAGAAGGCCGTCAGCCGCAACAGGGGCTCCGCGTACACCCGGGAAAGAACCGGTCCACTCCGGACCGTAGTCGGCAGTCCAGAGCCGATTGCCGTCCCAATCCAGACAAGTCAGGACGCCGCGTTTATCTTTCAGCCCTGTAACAAAAATCTTCCGCTCCGCCACACAAACCGACGAGTAACCGTCGCCCAAATCGTCAGCTTTCCAGAGCAGCTGCGGGCCTTCGGCGGGCCATTCCTTCAGCAAGCCGGTCTCCGGGCTTCGATTGTCCCGATTCGGCCCCCGCCAACAGGCCCAATCCGACCCTGCGGACGGTTCGGCCATCTCGGCGGCGGCCAGAATCGGCGGCGAATCCAACAAGGAGGCAGCCGGTTTGCGGCGGACATCGATGCAGACCAGATCGCCTTTGGCATTACGGGCATAAATCAGGCCATTGGACAACACCGGCATTGTCCAGCAGCGGCCCTTGAGAATCGGGGCCGAGGCAATCACGGAGAACTCTTTCGGGGAAGCAGGAGCAATCATCAGGCGGCCGTTTTCGCTCAAAACAATCAGATTGCCCGCCGCTGCCATCAGCGTGCCCTTGCCGACGCTTTTTTCCGTCCACTGCACCTGACCGGTTTTCCAGTCCAGGCACACCAGCTGATTCTCATCAATCCCATACACACAGCCGTCCAGCAGAATCGGCCCGGAAAGCTGCGAGCGGAGGTTTTTGTTTTCCCAGATTTTTTTCGGCCCTTCCGGCGTGACCTTCAGAACCGAAGCCCCCCGATTGTAGCCGGAGGTAATCAGAATCTCATCAGCCCAGACAACCGGATCAGAGGCGTTTACGTCCCAGTCAGTCTTCCACGGATACGCCCACAAAACGCGGCCGTCCTCCGGTGCAACGCTGTATAAATGGTCTTTGCTGAACAAGAGGACTTCAAACCGGTCCTGTCGGGGAAAAATCACGGCGGTGGCATACCCGCAGGGTTCCTTCTCACTTTGCCAAAGGACGGCGCCGGTCTCTTTGTGCAGGGCTACACCCGTTGAACCCGCATTCAAAAAAATGCGATCGCCCGCAATCAGCGGAGAACCCGCATAGCCCCACTCCGGTTTCTTAAGGTCTGCATTCTGCTGCCAAATCACGGCCCCGCTGTTGAGGTCCAGACAGAAAACCTTGCCGGTCTTGCTGATGGTATAGACCTTCCCCTGATGAATGGTCGGAGTCGCATTCGGTCCCCCCTCATACAGGTTGGGGGTCAGGGGTTCGTCATAGGTATGCTTCCAGAGAAGTGTGCCGGTTTGGGCATCGAAACACCAAATGACATCGGTGTTTTTATTTATGTTCCCCATCGTCACAGCTTTGCCTTCCGCCACAGAAACCGCTGAAAAACCTGTGCCTACAGAAGCTGTCCAAAGGGGCTTGGTGGAATCCGACAGAACCATCGGGTCCCAATCCGTCTCCGAAGAGGTGCCGTCGTGATTCGGCCCTCTCCAGCACGGCCAGTCCGCCGCAAGTGTTATTGAAATAAGTCCAAGAAAAAAACTAACCGCTGCAGAAAAACCTTTCCGTTCCATTCGCATCATAAATTGTTACTCCATTGTTTTACCGATTTTTCAGGGCCCATGCACCGGTCGGACAAACCTGCACACACAGACGAGCCGCCTGCCCCGCCGCTTTATCAGGGGCCTCATCCAAAGCGGCGGAAACCTGCATCCCAAACCCCCGGCCGCGGAAGGTCAGGCCTTCCGGAACCTTGTTTCTGTTTAAAACCTGTACACAAAGTCCGCATTGAATACACTTGCCGGATTCAAACACAACCTCCGGGTGGGAGTCAGCACGCGCATATTGTCTCCGTTGGCCCTTATACGTACCGATAGCCAGCTTTAGTTCAGTAGAAAGTTGACGTAATTTGCAGTTTTTCTTTTTCCGGCAGTCACAGTGCAGGCATCGGCGGGCCTCTTTGACCGCTTCCTCCTCCGAAAGACCCGCTTCGGGCTCAGCCGGTTCCACACGGGGTATCAAATCAGCAGAAGAGACAAATTTTCGCCATTCTTCCTCCGTTAATGTCCCTAAACGACTGTGAAACTCCCACGGTTCTCCCGCCGCCCTGCCTTCCGTAAGATACTGGTGGATAGAGAGGGCAGCAAGCTTGCCGTCCGCAGCAGCCCTCACACAGAGACGGCGGCTGCCGATAAGTCCCCCGCCAGCAAAGACCCCCTCCATTGAGGTTTGAAGGGTTGAATGGTCCACTTCTATATGTCCGTCCTTGATTCGAAGCCGGGATGCCAAATGCTCCTCCGCCGCCCCTTGCCCAGCAGCCAGAAAAACCGCATCAAAATCCCGTCGCAGATTCTCCAGGTAAATGTCGCGTCCTAATTTCTGGTTTGGGCGGAAAGAAACCCCCAAATCAAAAATCAGCCCAATTTCCCGCTCCAGTATCTCTTCCGGGAGCTTTTCCTGCAGCTGCCTGCATCGCAACATCCCGCCGGCTTTGTCTTTCTGCTCAAAAATCACGCATGGATGCCCGTGCCGGACCAGATAATACGCCGCGGAAAGCCCGCAGGGACCGGCTCCGACAACGGCAACTTTCTTTCCGCTGGAGGGCCTGCAAATGGGTCGATACGGTGTCGGGGACTGCAAATCTCTGTCGGCGGCAAACCGCTTCAGCAGGCAGATTGAGACGGCCTGGTCCTGACGGGCGCGTCGGCAGACCCTTTCGCACGGAGCCGGACAGATGCGGCCCAACACCGCAGGCAAAGCAAGGTCTCTCTTGACAATCTCTATCGCTTTTGTCCATTCTCCGGCGGCCAGATATCGAATCATCCGCGGGATATCCATCCCCGCCGGACAGCCCGAACGGCACGGCCCCTCGCAATCGCCGATGTGGTCGCTTAAAAGCAATTCGAGCGCAGCGCGGCGAGCCGCCAGAACCTGCGGCGTATTTGTCCGCACCCGCATCCCCTCTTCTGCCATCAGCGCACAGGAAGGCATCAGTCCGCTGAAGCCCTCCACCTCCACCACACACACCATACAGCTGGAAGACGGCTCAAAGTCTTGGCGATAGCAGAGCGCAGGGATAGAAATGCCGAGGGACTGGGCGGCCTGCAAAACCGTCGTTCCCGGCGGCACCTGCACCGTTCGATTGTCAATCACCAGCGTAATCATCATCCCGATTCCACACAAACAGCATCCGCCGGACAAACGGCCTTGCAGGTCCCGCAGCGGATACACCTGTCGCGATTAATCTGATGCTGCTGATAGGGCTGCATGTCGATGGCCCCTGCCGGACAATGCTGGGCACAGCGCGTGCAGCCGATGCAGCGGTCTGTAATGGTATAATGAATCAACGCCCGACACCGCCCGGCCGGACAGCGGCCCTGCAGATGCGCTTCGTATTCATCCCGAAAATAGCGAAGGGTCGAGAGCACCGGATTAGGTGCGGTTGAACCCAGTCCGCACAGACTGCCGGCCTGAATCAAATGCCCCAGCGTTTCCAGCTTGCCCAAGTCGGCCGCTGTTCCCTCGCCGCGGCAAATCCGCTCGAGAATCTCGAGCATCCGTTTGGTTCCCACCCGGCAAAATGTACAGCGGCCGCAGGACTGCCGCTGCGTAAACTCAAGAAAATACCGGGCGATTTCCACCATACAGTCGCTTTCATCGAGCACCACCAGCCCGCCGGAGCCCATCATTGCCCCGGCCTGCGTGAGCGAATCATAGTCGATGGGAATATCCGCCATCGACGCCGGAATACAGCCGCCGGAGGGGCCTCCGATTTGCACGGCCTTGAACGGCTTGCCGGAGGCCGTCCCGCCGCCGATTTCCTCGACAATCCGGCGAATGGTAACCCCCATCGGGACTTCCACCAGTCCGCCTCGTCTGACCTTCCCAGCCAGTGCAAAGACCTTGGTGCCGCGGCTGCCGGCTGTTCCGATGGAGGCCATCGAGGCCGCTCCCTGCCGAACAATCGCCGGCACCAGCGAGAGGGTCTCGGCATTATGAATCAGCGTCGGCTTGCCCCACAGGCCTTTTTCAGACGGGTACGGCGGACGAAGCCGCGGCATCGGCCGCCGTCCTTCAATGCTGGCAATCAGCGCCGTTTCTTCTCCGCAGACGAAAGCCCCGGCGCCGGTGCAAATCTCCAGATGCAGAGAAAAATCCGTGCCGCCGATGCGTTCGCCAAGCCAGCCGTGCTGTGAAAAAATCTTCAGGGCCTCTTTCATCCGCTCCACCGCCAGCGGGTATTCATCCCGGATATACAGATAGCCCTGCGAGGCCCCGACGGTCCAGGCGGCAATCGCCATCCCCTCTAAAATCCGAAACGGATACGATTCCATCAGCATCCGGTCCATGAAAGCGCCCGGGTCGCCTTCGTCGCCGTTGCAGATGATGTATTTGGGCGTTTCGGGATTGGCCCGCACGGCCTGCCACTTGCGAAAGGCCGGATAGCCGCCTCCGCCTCGTCCCCGCAGGCCGCTCTGCTCAATTTCGTTTAAAACCTCCTGCGGGCTCTTTTCGAACAGACACTTTCGCAGGGCCTCCAGACCGCCCTGTTTTTGAAAATCCTCCCAATCCAGCGGACCGGACCGCCCGGCTCCATCAGTTGCCATCGGCACCTGCGGCTTTACATAGCCGCTCAAGTCCTCATCCCGAATCGTCGTTTCAAATCGAACGGGCGGTTCTCCGATCCGGTCTTCAATCAGCGTATCCAGAAAGCGGCGAACCGCCGAGCCGACCCGAGCTGTGAGGGTCTGCGGACGAAAATGCCGATGCAGAATCGCTTCGGCATCCGAGGGCTTCACACATCCGTAGCGATAAACCCGCCTTCCGGCCTCCACCTCCACCAGCGGGGCCAGATAGGAGGCCCCATGACAGGACACGTCACGCAGCCGCACTCCCAGACGGTCCCGCCGAATCACCTGCTCAAACGCCTGATAAACCCGATGACTTCCCACCGCCCGGCAGCTCGTATCCAGACAAATCCGCACTTCTCCGGTTCCGCCGGGAAGTCTTTTCTGTTCGGCCGCGCCTGCGGCTGTCTGCGTCTGGCTCAAAAAATCCCGCAAAACAGACGGCACCTTCTCCGGCGACAGATAGCCGTAAATCACATCATCAATCTGCACGGCCGGCGCCAGCATACAGCAGCCCAGACAAGCCACCTGTTCAACGGTAAACAGCCGCTGGGAATCGGTATCTTCCTCCCGGGGTATCTGCAGATGCCGCCGAAAGGCCTCAAACACCTCTCCGGCTCCCTTGACGTGGCAGGCCGTCCCGACGCAGACCCGAATGCGGTGCCGACCGGCGGGTTTGAATCGAAATTGGTCATAAAAGGTTGCAACTCCCCACAGTTCAGCGGGCGAACGGGCCAGCCGTTCGCTGAGATGCTGCAGGGCTTCAGGGGGCAGATAGCCGTACTGCTTCTGAACGGCCTGAAGCAGCGGCAGCGTCTTATCCGGGGTGCTGCCGATTTGCTCGACACACCGGTCCACAAACTCCCGGACAGAGGATTCCGTCAAAGCATTCATCGCGGATTCTCAATGCAGTACAGATGCCGGCTGCCCCGCAGGTAGATGCGCCCGGGCGCAAAGGCGGGCGAGGCGGTAAAGGATTCCGGCAGCTCATTTTGTCCAATTTGTTCAAACGTGCGGGCGGCCCTGACCAGAATCATCCGCCCTTTGGTGCTCAGCAGATAGAGGGTATCACCAACCAGAACAGGAGAGGCATGGAACATGGCCTGAAGGTCCTGACTGTACAGCCGGCTGCCGTCCTGAACATCGAAACATTCCAGCACGCCTTCCGAATCAAGCGTCCAGACCAGACGGCCGTCGCTGACGGGGCTGCAGATATCCGGAATGCTGCCTTCGGCTTTCCAAAGGAGTTCGGGCTGTGCCTGCTCCGAAGCGGCCTGCGGTGGACGGACGGCAGCCAGATGGGTATAAGGGTAAACCGCAAAGATTCGTCCGGCGGCAGCAATCTGCGTAGGCGCCACATCGCCGCCCAGACAATCCAGCCGCCACAATTCGCGTCCGTCCGCCGCGTCATAGGCAATCAGCCAGGGAGAACCGCTGGTTAAAATCTGCATCTGTCCATTCCATTCCACCACCGTGGGGGATGTCCAGGAATTGGGCACCGGCCGCTCCCGTTCCCAGAGCGTTTTGCCGGTAGCCATATCCAGTGCAATCAGCTTGCTCCGTCCGGGCTCATAATCCTGATCGAACTGAATAATCAGGCGGTTTTCATACACCGTCAGAGAAGAGGCGTATCCGTAGGCGCTGGAAGGCACACCGAGCGAACGAACCCATTGTCTTTGCCCGTCGAAATCAAAACAGGCGGCCTGGCCGTCGGCAAAAATCGCCGCCACAAATGCACCATTTACGGCCGCCGTCGAGGCCGCATAGCCGGTGTCCTCCATAATGGTCATTTCCTCCCGCTGATCCGCCGGCGCCAGGGGCACCTGCCCGGTCCACAGCAGCGCGCCGTCCTCGGCATTGAAACAGTACACCTCCTGCCGGTTTGCATCCGCACCGGTCAGAAATATCCGATTTTCCCAGACAATCGGCGAATTGTGTCCGGGCAGCTCCACCGGCACTTTCCAGCGAATATTTTTCCCCGAGGCCCCGTCCCATTCCGTCGGGATATTGTCAAACCGACAAATGCCGGCTCCCTGCGGACCGCGAAAGACCGGCCAATTTTGGTTCATCTGCTCCCAAGAGGCAAACGCCGGCCGGCTCTCGGAGGACTCTTCCCCACCCGCAGACTTCCGCGGAGGTTGAGACCCCTGAAACGACCAGAAAAGAGCCGCTGCGGCCAAAACAGCCGTTCCGGCGGAAACCGCCCAGCGTGCCCGGCGGGCGGCCTGAATCTGTGCGGCCGTTCGGTCTTCGAGCGGCTCCGGATGCGGGGGCTTCTGATGAAACGACCGCACCCAGAGGATCGTCCCGACAAAAACGGCACCAAACAAAACAAACAACCCGCTGCCCCGATGCAGAAACTGAAGGCGTGCCAGATGGTCGCGACGATAGCGGACATCGAGCTGTCGAATCTCCTCCGCCAGGGCTTCATCCGTCCCGCCGGCCTGATACACATGGCGAAGGGCCTCCAGTTTTTGGCTGCGGCGTTCATCTGTTCCTTTCAAATGATAGAATTGAACGGCCAGCAAAAGACCTGTTATCGTCAAAAAGACCGCCGAGACAATCAGCGAACTGACCGCCGCCTGATACCGCGGATTCTGCGGAAGAAGATATTTGGACTCATCGTGATTGTTCATGATGTCTCTCCGCTGTCGGTCGGCTTGCCGGTTTCCCAAATCCGATGTCTCGGACAGAAGGCAAAACAGCGTCCGCAGGCCAGACAGCCCGCCCGGTCGGCCTCATAATCCGTCCGTTTGAAATGGATGCTCATCTGAATCAGCTTGACACCGGCGACAAATCCGACAAAGACACCCGCCAAAAGTCCCCCCCAGGCAAACCTCCGAAAAACATCGGCTTCCTGGGTCCAGAGACTCTGCAGGGTTCTGCCGGACACGTCAAAGGCGCGCAGGGCATCGGTCGGTTCCGCAATCAGTCCAGCCTGCCGAAGGCGGACCTGCCGGGCCAATTCCGCCGTCGGATGGGCGGCGGCCAGTCCGGCGTGTACGCGGTACCCCAGCCAGCCGCCCAGTGACATCAGCACCAACAGCAGCCCAAACAGAAACACAAGGCGCCGCCGCTCCGCAGGCCGCATCGATTCCGGCCAGGGCGCCGTCGGCGGCTGAATGGCCCCAAAGGGGCAGGCATCCTCACACAAGCGGCACTGAATGCACTCATCCGGCGTAATCCGCACATGCCAAAAAGACAAACGGCCCGCCTGCCGCAGCAGCAGCCCGTACGGACAGACAAAGCGGCAGTACGGCCGGGCGATAAACACCCCGACCCCCAAAAACAAAAGCCCCAAAAGCCACAGCGGGGTATTGAACCCCAGCCGGAAAAACGCAACAAAGGGATCGTATCGGCATATCAGGAGTCCGGCCCCGACTGCCGCAAACAGCACCGCCGCCGCCAGATACAGCCAGGCCCCGAGCCGAAGGGTTGTTTCCAGCCAGGCCGGAACAGACAGCGGACGAAACACCACCCAGTCCTGAATCGCCCCCAGCGGGCAAACCGACCCGCAGAAAACCCGCCCGAAAAACAGCGTAAAGAAAATCGGCAGGAGGAAAAAGGCTGCGGCGGTCAGCGGCAGCACATAAGAAGAATCAAACAAAGACAGCACAACATTGCCCAGCGAACCGACCGAACAAATGCATCCCTGCCGCCAAAAACCGAAATACAGCAGACTGAAAACAGACAAGGCGGCAATCCCGCGCCGGCTTCGCTTTCGCAAAGTCAGCCAGGAAGCCAGCCCGAGGGCCGCGGCGAGCACGCCGACATCGACAAACTCCCACACCGCGGCACGCGGCGGCGGAGTCGTCAGCGTCGGCATCTGATAATCGGTCTCAAACTGCGGCGGAGGAAACCGCTCGGCCGCCTGCACCGCCGCAGCCGACAGAATCAGCCCCATCCAAACTCCAGCCCGTCCCAAACGACTCATGGATTGCGAACCTTCAATAAATAGGGAGCCGAAGCCGGAACCCGAACAATCGCACCGGATGGACAAACCCGCCCGATGGCGCACTCGTTGCAGTTCTGACAGCGGTCATGGCGAATCTGCAGAAACAGCGACCCGTTGCCGAAGGCGGCACAGCCGACTACACACTTGCCGCATCCGATGCAGCGGCTTTCATCAATCGTAAACTCAAAATACGGCTCTTCGATGAACCGCCGCCGAATGGCTCCGGTCGGACACAACTGGTGTTCGGCGCCGGTCTGAAGGGCTTTGGGGTCCGGATGGAAATAGCCCGTGCACAAATCGCAATAGCCGCACATTTCAAACGCATGCACACACTTGACCGCGGATTCGCTCAAGACACAGTGCGTCGCACAGCGGCCGCAGCCGATG
Organism: Planctomycetota bacterium; assembly: GCA_029552545.1. Lineage (GTDB taxonomy): Bacteria > Planctomycetota > Phycisphaerae > Sedimentisphaerales > Anaerohalosphaeraceae > JAHDQI01. Next base: position 99,239 of record JAKPDO010000019.1, on the reverse strand, counting down.
CATTTGTAGGGGTCAATCTGCCAGACCCATTCTTTCGCCCGGCTTCGCGAGGCCAAAGCCGCCGCGGCCGCCCCTGCCGCAGCCAGCGAAACCGTCCAGAGACCGTCTTTGAGAAAACGGCGGCGGCTGAGTGTTTCAGAGGGCGGATGATTCATAGGATTTCTCCGAAGAGGATTTTCTTTCCGCGGCTTGCCCAAGCGAACAGGTTTGGAAAGAAGAGCACCGCCGACAATCCGCAATCGCCGGATGAATGCATCCGGCCCACTCGGCCCGGCGGCTTCGAACCCAGAAAGCGGACAGCGCCCCCAAAGCCGCCCACACGCCTGCACGAGCCGCCTGCTTCAAAAAAAGACGCCGCGAAACATCCGCACCGTCGTTAGACAATCGGAAATCGATCATTCGTTTTTCTCGAAAATCAGGATGGTATTTCGAACCTGTTCCAGCACATAAATCCGCCCCTGCCCGTCTGCGGCGACATCCAGTCCCCGACTGCCGCACTCCTCGGGTGTCTCGCAAACCCGAATGGGCCCCTTCCAGCCCAGCTGCTGCGGCCCGGCCACAACCCCGAGCAGACGGCCCTGATCATCATAAACCTTCACACGAACCAGCCCCTTTTCGCCGGTCACAAAGGTTCCGTCCGGCAGCTGCGCCAGGGCTATCGGATTGCAGCAGCCGCTGAAGCCCTCCAGTTTTACGGAAGGGATTCCCCAGTGCCATTCGAGATGTCCATCAAAGGTATAGGCCTCCACACGCTGACGCCCGGGATTTGTTGCCCGCAAAAGGCCGTCTCGACCGATTAAAACATCGAAATAGGGACTGGGGACCACAAACCCTTCAATCCCACGCTGAGAGTCTTTGGCTCCGAGCAGACCGCGAGAATTGCCCTGCTTATCAAAACGATGAATCACCTTGTTGAGGGCATCGGCTGCGAATACATCCTCCGGTCCAACCGCAATGGAAGTAAGCAAGGCCGTTCGCACCGGTGCCCATGCGGATACCCTCTGGCCGGACGAAGAATAGATTTCAATCCGGTCGGTCAGAGCCACATACAAAACCCCATCAGCCGCTTTTACGGCGGTTGGCTTGGAGGACAGGGAAATCTCTGTGTCTTTTCGGCCGTCCGCGGCAAACCGAAGTATCTTCTGGTCCCCTGCGGCCCAAACAGCTCCTTCGGAATCCACGTCCAAAGCGACAGCCGTCTGAAGACCCGTTTCTATAGGCGGTCTGATTTGTCGATAAATCAGTAAAAACGGCTCGATTGCCGTTAATTCCTCCATCGAATACCGAAACGCCTGCGGAACGTCCTGTCTGATAAAACGGCGGTCCACAAACCAATAAGCCAAAAACCCTGCTCCAAAGGCCGTCAAGGCCAAAAGCACGGCGATCAGCCCCCCCTCCACTTTTGCCGCCTGTTTGTATGAACGCTGTCTCATTCAACCTCGCTGGTCTATTCGCAGCTTATTGTACCCCGAAGAACAAATCGGCTCAATCATTCCCGCTTCCGCAAATCCAGACATTTCATCGTTGTAAAATCCCGAACAAGCAAACGTCCTTCGACCAAAGCAGGCGGTGCCCAGCTCTCAGGCCCGTCAAGAACTTTGGCCTTGGCCAGCAAAACAAACTCATCAGGACGGGCCTCGATTAAGGACAAAACCCCTTCATCATTCAGGACAATAATCATTCCGTCTGCTATGATATAGGGGCCCAGGCCGAATTTGTTCTGCGGTCCGCTGGACCAGCGAATTTTACCGTCCAAATCAAGACAAACCAGCTCTTTATTGGGCCTGACTCCATACAAAAAACCCTGATAATAAATCGGGGTCTGCTGGTCAGCCCCAAACACCTCCGGCGGGAGAGCAAACAACACCTCCGGCAAAATTGTGTCCTGTTGTTTGACAAGACGCATCATCATACTGCCTTTATTGTAGCCGGCGGAAAAGAACAATCGGCCGTCACCGAGCCAAACGGGCGTCGGAACATGGATGCGGAGCGTCCATGCATCCGTTTCCCACAGGAGCGTTCCATCATCTGCAGCAATTCCAGCAACTCCCCCTACGGCACAATAGACATACATTCGCCGCCCCTCATAGAAAATCGGAAGAATGGACGAATGCGTCATCTGCCAGCGGCGCGGATTGGGGGTTTTCCAGACGACCTGCCCGCTTTCACAATCCACCGCCATCATCAGGACGTCTTTTCCCGCCGGGGCCAGAACGGCTTTTCCATCTTCAATCCGCGGGCACTGTCCGGCATACCAGAGCGGCTCCTGGGTCCCGTATTCCTTAACCAGGTCTATCGCCCACCGAAATTGTCCTGTTTCCGCTTCCAGGCAAGTTACATCACAGCGGGGTCCAATCGTCACAACGTATCGGTCATCGACCGCCGGAATTGTTCGGCTCATTCCATGATTGCGCTTCACCGCAACCGGATAACTGTACCGCCAGATTTCCCGCCCATCCTCCAGAGAAAAACAGCGAATCGCATCGGCCTGACGGGCCATATCATAATCAATCAGAAAGACGCGTCCGTTTCGTACAGCCGGCCCGGCGTATCCTTCACCCAAAGAAACACGCCACAGTTCCTTCGGACCGCTGGAAGGAAAAGAGCGAATCAGAGGAACCGATTCGGTACTGACGGCATCATAATTGCTACCGCGAAAAGTCGGCCAGGAACCGGAGATTCTCGCAGGAGCTCCGTCAAACGTCTCCAAAGTCCCCTGTTTGGAACGGGCAGAAGATGCATCGAAGGAGAGTGCACTCGGCCGGCCGTCCTCTCCGGGCAGCCGCATCGGAACCGACAGATGATAATAAGAATAAATCCACCCGGCCAGAAGCCCTGCTCCGGCGGCTGTCAGCATCAGGGGTACTGTCCACGGCAGAAGATATTTGCTCATCGGTCGTCGATTCCTGTTCTAACTGACCAACCGTCGGCAGTGCACATCAACAAATTGAAAACCGCCTTTTAAAAGGGGATGCCGCAGCGAATCCCCGTCTTTCCAAAACGAACCGTTTCGGCTACTTGGCGGGAATGCGGATTTTGGCCCCCACCTCCAAGGGCTTATTGGGAGAAAGATGCGGGTTTAACTGGAGAATTTCTTTGTAACGGGTCCCGCTGCCCAACTGGGTGGCTGCAATCTTCCAGAAGCTGTCTCCCTCCTTAATCACATATTCACGGGTACCCGCCGGTCCCGCAGAAGAGGATGAGCCTGGTACCGCCGTGACAGGAGAACCTGCCGCAGGAGCAGAAGCCGGGGCTGCCGTCGGAGAAGAGGCGGAGGCAATGGTTTTGTCCTTTTCCGGAGCAGGCTGGGGAGCCGATCCGGAAGCCGTCGTCTGTTCGAGGGCTGTCTTCATCTGAGCCAAATCTGTTCTGGCCTTGATTAAATCCGTATTAGCCCGCGCCAGGTCATTGCGGGTCCGCATTAACTCGGCCCTCAGTTTGGCGATTTCATCATCCGCCGCCCGCTGTTTTGCCTGGGACTGGGACTCGAGATTCTGCATTTGAATCTTAATCGCTTCCGTTTCTGAACGTGCCGCATTGATTTTAGGCTTAGCCGCCAACAAACCAATCCCAAAACCGACCGCCGCAGACACCAATAACAAGACACCCATTATCGTTAATTGACGCATACGATTTTTCCCTTACAAAAAAAGATTGGATTAATTTACCGTGTCCCTTTCTTCAATGCAAGCAAGATTCCGGGGGGTACGGATTCGGATTGAAGTTGCTGTATTCGCCGGAATCTATTATATATAAGGAAATAAAACATTGCTGAGAAAATGAATTGACAATATCAGGATAAACTCATGGCAATTACAAGTCTGAATCGATGGCTTTTAAAATTATTCGGCTCCCGCAATGAACGTCTGGTACGGGCTTATATGCAAACGGCCAAAGCCGCCGGGGAATATGAACAGGCATTCCAAGCCCTGACGGATGAAGAATTGAAAAACAAAACTGCCGAGTTTAAGCAGCGGCTTCAAAACGGGGCCCGTCCGGAAGAAATTCTGCCGGAGGCCTTTGCTGTGGTGCGGGAGGCCGCCCGACGGACCGTCAAGATGCGGCATTTTGATGTCCAGCTGGTCGGCGGAAATGTCCTTTATGAAGGGAAAATCGCTGAAATGGCTACCGGCGAAGGAAAAACGCTGGTGGCTACGCTGGCGGCCTATCTGGTTCACCTGACCGGAAAACACGTTCACATCGTTACGGCCAACGATTATCTGGCCAAACGGGATGCGGAATGGATGGGACCGATTTACCGGGCCCTGGGTCTGACGGTCGGCGCCATTCAGGCGGATATGGACACCGTCGGCCCCGAACGGCGGAACCAGTATGCCTGCGATATTACCTACGGCACCAACAATGAATTCGGCTTTGACTACCTTCGCGATAATATGAAGCTGTCGCTGGAGCAGATGGTGCAGGGGCCGCTTGAATACGCTGTCATCGACGAGGTTGATTCCATTCTGATTGACGAAGCCCGAACCCCTTTGATTATTTCCGGCCCGGCCTTTGACGATGTATCGCGTTATAAAAAAGCCGACTCGGTCGCCCGCCAGCTGGTCAGCAAACAAAAACAGATTTATTCCTCGATGCTCAGCCGGCTCGGAGACCAGGACTATCTGCGGCAGCGGGCGGCGTCGGCCGGAAAATCCGAAAAAGACCTGGCCGAAATGCTCGCCAAGTTCCGCTATGACCCGTTTGACCTCGACGAAGAAGAAGCGGAACTGCTGGGCATTCCGCAGCTGTTTGTCGTCAAAAAGGATTCCAAATCCGTTCACCTGACCCACGAAGGCATCGGGACGGCGCAGGATTTGGCCGGCGTCGGCTCGTTTTTTACCGGCTCGAATATGGACTGGCCTCATATGCTCGAGCAGGCCCTGCGGGCCCATGTGGTCTTCGAGCGGGAAAAGGACTATGTGGTTCTGGACGGCAAAGTCATCATCGTCGATGGGTTCACCGGGCGTCTGATGCACGGCCGGCAGTGGTCGGACGGGCTTCATCAGGCCGTCGAGGCCAAAGAAAACGTCCAGATTAAGGAAGAAACCCAAACCCTGGCCACCATCACCCTGCAGAACTTTTTCAAGTTGTACGAAAAAATCGCCGGAATGACCGGTACCGCCGCCACGGAAGCGGAGGAATTCCTGAAGATTTACAAACTGGAGGTGGTGGTTATCCCGACCAACCGTCCCTGCATCCGCGAAGACCGCGATGACCTGATTTACAAGACCGAACGCGAGAAATTCAACGCCATCGTAGAGGAGATTTACCGCACAAGCACGGCAGGCCGTCCGGTTCTGGTCGGCACGGTCAGCATTGAAAAAAGCGAAGCCCTTTCGGCGGCCTTGTCCCGACGCCACGGTCTGGAGCACGAGGTTCTGAACGCCAAGCAGCACGCCCGCGAGGCGGCCATCGTCGAAAAGGCCGGTCAGCAGCATACCGCCCCGGACGGCTCCAAACGCGGCAACATCACCATCGCCACCAACATGGCCGGACGCGGCACCGACATCAAACTGGCTCCCGAAGTCCTTTGGGAGGTCCTTCATTCCGAGCCGAGTCCTGAAGAAAAAGGCGTTCAGATTTATACCCTTCGCCAGAACGGAACCGGAAAAACACTCACCGTCAAATCGAACGAGCCGCTGGCGGAGGTCTTCCAGCTGCGCCGCGGCGACCGCTGGGTCGGCGGACTGCATATCATCGGCACCGAACGCCACGAGGCCCGCCGTATCGACAACCAGCTGCGGGGACGTGCCGGACGTCAGGGCGACCCGGGCTCGAGCGTCTTTTTCCTGAGTTTTGATGACGACCTGCTGCGGATTTTTTCGCCGGAATGGGTCATCAAGGCCCTCTCGATGCCGATTATGGGCTGGGAGGAGGGAATGCCGATTCAGCACCGGCGCATCAGCAAAGGCATTGAAAAGGCGCAAAAGAAGGTCGAGGAGCGCAACTTTGAAATCCGCAAAAACCTGCTCGAATACGACGAGGTGATGGATTATCAGCGAAAGATTTTTTATGCCCGGCGCCGCAGTCTGCTCAAAGGTGAAGACCTTCAGGGCATCATCGAGTCAATGCTCGAAGCCGTCATCGACAAGGCGCTGCAGATTATGCTCGACCCGCTGTATCCGTACCGATGCATCGCGGAATGGGCCAAAAATGAATTCTCCGTCGAGCTGGACGCCCGTCAAATCGAAGGGATGGAGGCGGAGGAAATCGAGGAGCGAATCAAAGAAACCGCCTGCAAAAATCTGTCCAGCGAAATCTCCATCGCTCTGGGCGAATATCTCGAAGATTACAACGACCCGACCACCTGGAAACTGGATGCGCTGACTCGCTGGGCCATGAGTGCCTTTAAGGTCAATCTGTCGGGCTCCAAACTGCGGCAGATGTCCGCCGAAGAAATCGAACAAACGCTGATTGACTCGGCCTGCCAGCTGGTTCAAAAGAAAGACGCCGCCCGTTTAGCCGATTTCCTCCGGGAGGATTTTGCCCGGCAGAGCCTGCGCGCCTGGACCCGAAACAAGTTTGACATCGACCTGCCGGCGGAGGGGCTTGAAGAGAAGAAAAAAGAACAAGTCCGCTCCCTGCTTCTTGAAAAGGTGCGGGAAAAATACATCCGCCGCCAAATCGAATACCCGGTGGAGTTTGCTATGAATATGGCATTCGGACCGCAGGGGCCGAATGTGTACGGAATGGAAGCCCTCGTCGAATGGGCCAACCGCCGATACCAAATCGGCCTGACCCTCGAAGAGGTACAAAATACCAAACCGCAGGACCTTTATCGGAAGCTGCTGGCCTGCAGTGAACGGTATCATCGGGGCGGTCTGGAGGAAGACATCGCCCGGATGACGGAACAGGCCGCCTCTCTCGAACAGCTGGCGCAGCAGGCCGCGGAACGGTTCGGAGTCCCCTTTGACCCGAACCAATGGTCCGACAAAAAACAGGCCGAAGCAGACCTCCTGACCGCTGCGCGGGCTTTCCTGCGCCGGGAATTGACCGACCTGGAAAAATACGTCCTCCTGCAGATTCACGATGCGGCATGGAAAGACCATCTGTATGCGATGGACCGGCTGAAAGAAAGCATTATGCTGCGGGCCTATGCGGAGAAAGACCCCAAGATTGAATACAAACACGAAGGGTATCAGATGTTCGAGCAGATGCTCGAATCGATCGATGACAAGGTAACGGATGTCATTTTCCGGGTGCGGCTGGTCGAGCCGACTGCGCAGCGGCGCAGCGTCTGGAACATCAGCCAGGCCCAGCATGACCAGGTCGGCCAGTTCGAGATGGCCCAGCGTCAGCAGGCCGCCGCCCAGGCCCCGCAGGGAGAAGTCAAGGTCAAAACCATCCGTCTCGAACAGCCCAAAGTCGGACGCAACGACCCCTGTCCGTGCGGCAGCGGAAAAAAATACAAAAAATGCTGCGGACAAAACGCGTAAAGCAGGCAATTTACCGGATTTGTTCAAAACAGAGATTGGCGATATTGATGTAGTCGGCGGCGGACAGTTCTTCGGGGCGGCTCTGCCCATCCACAAAGGCCTCTGCAAAAACCTCTGCCCAGTGCCGTACCGCAGCCAGTTCTCCCTCCGCAAAATGGACACAGGCCTTGAGCATTTTGCGTCGGTGGCTCATAAATAAATGCACGACTTGCCGGAAAACATCCATATTGTGAATCTGGGCGGCTTTTTGAGGATTCCGGACGAATCGAACCATGGCGGAGTCCACCTGCGGGCGCGGCCAGAAGACCGTCGGGGGCAAATGCTTGAGATAATGCAGGTCTCCCGTAGCCGTCATCAAAATGCTTAACGGGCCGTATTCTTTGTGTCCGGGAACAGCGGCCATCCGTTCGGCAACTTCTTTCTGGACGGTAACCGTCATCGATTCAGCCGTGAGCGGCCCTGCAATCAGATTGACCATCACACTGGAGGCCACATTGTACGGCAGATTGGAGACCAACAGCAGCCGCCCCCCCGTTTCCTCCAGGGCCTTTTGAAGCGCATCCAGAACCGTATGATTCAGAGTATTTTTGCTTTCCAAAACATCGCCGCACAACAGCGTAAGACTTTCTTCGCGTGCCAGGCGTTTTTGAACAATGCCGAAGAGAACAGGGTCATACTCGACACCGACCACCCGGCCGCTGTGCAGCAGCAGTTCCTCCGTCAGAGAACCGGTGCCGCAGCCGACCTCCAGCACTACATCGCCGGAATGCATACCGGCGGACTGGACAAGAACCCGCATCAGATTCAGGTCAATCAGGAAGTTCTGCCCCAGCCGATGCTTGGGACGGGTGCCTGCCGCCGCCAGCAATTGTTCAATTTCCTGTTTGGTCTGCATGGCCGTTTTTTTGGGCCTTTCGATTTCTCCGAATCGTCGCCATTTCAATCGCCGTGCGAATGGCCTGCTTCATACTGGCTTCGCTGGCAATCCCCTTGCCTGCTATATCAAACGCCGTTCCGTGGGAGGGCGAGGTACGGATAATGGGGATGCCGATGGTTACATTGACCGCCTCCTCAAAGGCAAGCATCTTAACGGGAATCAGACCCTGGTCGTGATACATCGCCACGACGCCGTCAAACTCGCCGCGCGCGGCTTTGACAAAGAGCGTATCCGCCGGAAACGGCCCCTCACAGCGGATGCCGACCTCCTGCGCCAGCAGCATCGCCGGACGAATAATCCGCTGCTCCTCGTCGCCGAACTGGCCGTCTTCGCCCGCGTGGGGATTGAGTCCCGCTACAGCAATCCGCGGATTTTTAATCCCGAAATAATCCTGCAAAGCCGTGTTCAGCAGGTCAATAGGCTCAAAAACACAGCCGATTGTAAACTTATGGCGAATCTCAAAAAGGGCCTCGTGAATCGTCGCCAGAGCCAGTTTCAGAGGACCGGCGACAAACATCATCGCCTTGCGGGGGCTCTTGCACTGATCCGCCAGCATTTCCGTATGACCGGGCCAGGGAGCATCCGCCAGTTTCCAGCTGGTCTTGCTGATGGGGGCGGTCACGACCGCGTCGATAATTCCATCCCGGGCGGCCTGAACTGCATCCAGGCAAAAACGAATAGAGCATTCCCCGCTGATGCGCGTAGGCCGGTGGATATAGGAAGGCAGAGAATATTCGTCGTAGTCGGCTACAACCACCTGACGCGGATAATCACGGCTGATCTTTTCGTGCGGATGGCGTATCCAAAACAGCGGCACTTCCACCAGATCCGCCGCATATTCCAGCTGCTCATCCAGACCGAAAATAATGTATTTGGCCTGCCGGCGCAAGAGCGGGTCCGCCAGGGCTTTCACGATAATCTCCGGCCCGATGCCGCCCGGGTCGCCCATCGTAATCCCAATCGTCAGCGGGTTGGAAGCCGAATTGTCCAGCGTATGCTCAGCCATTGGGTGAATACCCCCACGAACGCAGGACCTCCGGGTCCAGTGCGGCGGATGATCCGGCGGTCTTGTGCAGCAGGTTTCGGACAATCTTGACCAGAATATCCGTTTCAATATTCACCTCATCCCCCGTTTTGGATTCTTTCCAGGTTGTCTGGGCCAGCGTAGCGGGAATCAGGGCCACCGTAAAGCTCTTTTCATCTAAAGAAGCTATTGTCAAACTGATGCCGTCCACGGCGACAGACCCTTTTTCAACCATTTGCTCCAGAAGAGCGGGCGGCGCTTCAATTCGAAACTCGGCAAAGTCCCCGCGCCGGCGGATTTCGGCAATCCTGCCGATGCCGTCCACATGACCCTGCACGAAATGGCCTCCGAAACGCCCATCGGCCCGCATCGCCCGTTCGAGATTGACCTTTTGTCCGCTGCGGAGCGTTTTTAAGGTGCTGCGCCGCAGGGTTTCCGGGCTCACATCAAAGACAGCCGTCGTATTCTGCAGAGCCGTCACGGTCAGGCACACCCCGTTGACGGAAATGCTGTCGCCGGTTCGGGTCCCTTCCGCAAGGGCTCCCAAGTCAATTTCTACCTGAAGTCCGCCGCCGCGGGGACGAGTCCCTCGAACAAGACCTGTCTGTTCTACAATGCCCGTAAACATACGCTTTACATTCCAGCTGTCCTAAGATGCCGTTTATCCTACCTTTAGAAGATGCAAAAAGCAAACGGCATTTCCCTTCTGCGGGCGTGGATCGCCCGGAACGGTTTCAAAAAAAGGTTTCTTTTTCAGCAATGCTGCGATAAAATAATCCTAAACGGGTGGGAATCCAGAACGCACAATACGGGTAGGAGTTTTCGATGAAAAAAGAAATGTTTTATAGACAATTCTTGATTCTCTTCTTTGTCTTTCCGGTTTTTCTGCCGACGGCGGATGTGTTTGGCGCAGCGGCCCGCAGACCTCGGAGCCCCGAACAGATGGGAGGAGCGGTACAAACAGAAGACCCTCGTCGGCAGGCACTTCTGCAGCAGGCCCAGGAGGCCTCCGGACTGCTGGAAAAAGCATTGGATGACTTTTTTACCCAAATCAACGAATACCAAAATCCCGGTGAAATTTACGTAAAATCGGCTTCCGTCCTGCTCGAAGACAGCCGCCGGCATATGATGATGTTTGAGGACCCTGCCAAGGCCCGTTATATGCTCCTGCAGGGCTGGGTAGAGTACTGCACGGGGGCTGTGGAATCAGCCCTTACATCCAGCGCACGGGCCTGCCGGACGGATGCCGCCAACCGGGATGCCTGGATTTCCCAGCAGTTCTTCTCGCTGCTGCTCTCGAAGAGACCAATTCAGCCGCGCCCGCCTCGACCAACCATGCAACGAAATCCGATGGGCGCAGGAACCCCCGGAGGCGAAATGACGCCGGAGCCGGCAGCCGGCCAATCCCTCTACGGAACGACGGGAAAGCTGGACTTTAACCCTGAATCTTTGAGAAATGACCTGATTGGGAAAACTCTTAAGCCGTTTTACGGGTCCTTTCTGGATGGAAAACCTTTCCAATATCAGCAGCCAAGCGAAGCCGTCTTATGTCTTTTCGTTTGGGAGGTTCCGGCGGAAAACTTGATAGAGAAAAAGCCGGAGGAAACCAACCAGCCGCTGCTTTACACCCCGGCTCGGCAAGCGCAGCCGACAGCCGCTGCCGAAGAGACAGCGGTTTTGCCGGAAGGGCAAACCGGTTCGACTCTTGCCGCACAACTGGAGGTTCTGGAAGCCCTCAAAGCCCAGACAGACAAAGCCGGCAAAAAAGACATCCTTTTCCTGAGTGTTATCACCAATAAGCCCGACCAAAAACCTGCTGTGCAGCGATATCTGGATGAAAATCCGCATCCTCTGCCGATTCTCTATGCCGCCGCCAATACGCCGGATTTGGTTCTGGATGCGAAAACTCCCTTTACAGTTGTTGTTGACAAAAACGGTCAGTTCCGATTCGCCGGTTCCGCAGAAGGATTTATGCTTCCGATGCTTCTGCGAAACCTGACCGGCATTGCCTTTACAAAGCCGGCACCGCAGGCCCCTGTCGGTTCCGGAGAAGGACTTACACCCGAGACAGGCCAACCCGCGGACCCCAACCACCCGGTTTTACCCGCTGACCCAAATTCGCGAACGGTTCCTGCACCCTCTCCAGCAGCAGTTCGAGGGCCGACGGAAAACGATGAGTACAATGATATTTGCGGAGCCAACGAGCTGGCGGCCGCACAAGACTTTTTTCTTAAGGCCGCCGGAAAACGATTCATTTCCTATCGAAAAGGCGTTGATTTATGCCGGCAGATTATCCGCAACTGCCCCAACTCAAAAAATGCGGAAGCCGCCCGCGAACTGCTGCGAACCAAAATCCCGGAAGACCAGCGAGAGTCTCTCGGCCTGACCAAAGAGGAACTGGGCCTTTAACCTAAGGAGATTTTCGATGTCATCTTGTTCTTCAGACGGGAATTTGCCGGTCCTGACGGTTTCGGCGGATTGCCTGCCGGAGGCGTGGGAGAAGGCGGTGCTGGCGGTGTGGGATTACGGGCTGACGATTCCGACCCAGTATGACCGCCCGGGCGACCCGCCCAGCAAGGATGCCACCGTGATGATTACCGTAAGCGACCCCTTCCGGGAACCGCGGATTCACAAAAACTTCCCCGGCGGACCGGAGGAACTGGAGGCGTATCGGCAGGAGGTGGTGGACGGCATCCACGACCACTGGATTGACCCGGCGGCGGGCAAGTGGACCTACACTTATCATCAGCGGCTGTTTGCCTACTGTCCGACGGAGGACCTGCGAAATCCCAACAGTCCAAGACCGTTTGCCCCCGTCAACCAAATCGACTCGATGATTGAGGCCCTGGCGGCCTGTCACTATACCCGACGGGCCCAGGCAATCACCTGGATGCCCACGGCGGACCCGAAAACAGCCGACCCGCCCTGCCTGCAGCGCATCTGGTGCCGTCTGACAGAAGACGGACGAGGCGGCTTTGTGCTGAATATGAACACCCACTGGCGGAGCCGGGATTTATACAAGGCCTGGTTTATGAATGCCTATGCCCTGACGGACCTTCAGCGGAGAATCGCCGAGCGACTGGCCGGCAAACTTGGCAAACCGGTCCGCGTCGGCCGTTATGTCGATATCAGCGATTCGCTCCATATTTACGGCTCCTATCTGAAGGATGCGGGCATTGAGGTGGAAAAGATGCGCAGTACGCCCTTTACGCTGCGGGCGTGGGAATCCACCTATCCGGCCTTTGCCTTGATGACCGAAGAAGCCCGCGCGAAACTGGCTCAAGACCCCGATTGGTATGCCCGTGCGAAAGGATAATTCTGCGATGACAATGAACCCTCGAACCCGCTTTTCTGCTTTGACTCTTTCTGTTCTTTGCCTTGCTGCTGCCGGCTGTTCGACCGTCTGGCACTATGTCGCACCGGCGGAAACAGACATCTCCTTCTATCAGCCGCCGACAGACAAAGAAACTTTTTCCAATCCCGTCGGTGAGCGTCCCAAAAATATCATTGTGTGCATCGGAGACGGGATGGGCATCAACCAGATTGCGCTGGCCCGTCAGGCGGCGGTCGGGGCGGACGGGCGGCTGTGGATGGAACGTATGCCTTATACGGCTTTGGTGTACACGCACAATATCCGCGGAGAGGTGACGGATTCGGCGGCGGGCATTACGGCCCTGATGTACGGCATCAAGACCCGCAACGACCGAATCGGACAGGATTCCAAAGGGGCAACCTGGATGTCGATAGCCGAACGGCTGCAGCAGAACGGATACCGGATCGGGGCGGTTGCCACTTCCACAATGACCCATGCCACACCGGCGGGTTTGGCTGCTCATATTCACGACCGCGATTTGGAGGCCCAAATCGCCGTTCAGCTGCTCGAAAGCCGGGCGGACGTCCTGCTGGGCGGCGGACGCAAATACTGGCTGCCGCAGCCGCAAGGAGTTCGAACCGACGGGCGAAATCTGCTGGCGGAAGCCGAATCGGCGGGCTGGCGCATTGTTTCTACGAGAGAACAGCTGGCGACAGCCCCCTCCGGACGAGTTCTGGGATTCTTTGCCTCAGATGCCATGACCACCCTGCCGCCGGAACCAACTCTGGCGGAGATGACGCGGGCGGCACTGCGGATTCTGTCAGGCAGTTCCCCGCAAAAGCCGTTCTTTCTTTTGATGGAAGGCAGCCAGATTGACTGGTGCTGTCATTCGAATAATACCAAGGCCGCCGTCCGCCAGACGCTGCTGTTTGATACGGCGGTGCGGGAGACGCTCGAGTTTGCCGCCGCCGACAAACAAACACTCGTTCTGGTGATTGCCGACCACGAAACCGGCGGATTGACCCTTTATGGAGGCGGGCTGAAACCCAATTGGATGAAAACCGAATGGTCCTCCAAAAATCACAGCAATGGGCCGGTGATTCTGCTGGCCTTTGGGCCCGGGGCGGAACACTTTACCGGCGTGCTGGACAACACGGACATCCCGCGGCGAATCGCCCGGCTTCTGGGCATTTCCGATTTTCCAAAACCCCGCCAGAAACAATCCGCTGCGGCACACGCCGCTTCGGAAACAGCTCAGCTGAACTAAAGGAGGGTATGGATGATTCGCAAGGCATTTGTGATGCAGGTGTATCCCGGACAGGAAACGGAATACGAAAAGCGTCATAATCCCATCTGGCCTCAGCTGGAGCAGACCCTTTTGGAACACGGCGTAAAGACCTACTCCATCTTTCTGGACCCGCAGACGAATCAGCTGTTCGGTTATGCGGAAATCGAAGACGAACAGCGGTGGAATGCCGTCGCCAAAACGGAAATTTGTCAGAAATGGTGGGCCTATATGAAGGAGATTATGCCGTCGAATCCGGACAACAGCCCCGTCCAGCGGCCACTTCGGGAGGTCTTTCATATCGAATCGTCCGCCGAAAACCGGACGAAATAAAGGCGGCACTTGTGCATCCGACCGGCGGGCTCTATAATGGCCGGTCAGAATCTGTTTTCTCGAACCGCAACGGCCATACTGAGGGTCTGTTTGAATGCGAATTGTATTTTTCGGCTCATCGGAGTTCGGGCTTCCGTGTCTGGAGGCCGTCCTGCAAAGCCGGCATACCCTGGCAGGGATTTTCACGCAGCCGGCCCGTCCGGCAGGACGTCATCGCCAGCCCAGGCCGACGCCGGTCCGGCTCTGGTGTGAACAGAAAGGACTGGACTGCCGGGAAAGCGAGAACATCAACCATCCGGAATGGGCCGAGAAGGTCGCCGCCTGCAAAGGCGAGCTGCTTTTGGTCATCGCCTTCGGTCAGAAAATCAGCCGGCTGGTCATCAACCTCTTTCCGTATGGAGCCATCAACGTTCACGCTTCGCTGCTTCCGAAATACCGCGGGGCCGCCCCGATTCACTGGGCCCTGATGAACGGCGAAACGGAAACCGGCATCAGCATCATCACGCTGGCCGACCGGATGGATGCCGGCGACATCCTGGCGCAGGCCTCTCTGGCGATTGAGCCGGAGGACAATGCCCAGACCCTTCACGACCGCCTGGCCGCCCTGGCGGTGCCGGTCCTGATGCAAACGCTGGACAACATCGAGGCCGGACGGGTTGTGCTGATCCCGCAGGATGAATCCGCCGTCACGTATGCCCCGAAACTGAAGAAAGAGCATGGGTTTATCGACTGGAGCCGACCGGCGACAGCGGTCGTCAATCAAATCCGGGCCCTGTGGCCCTGGCCGGGTGCGCAGGCGGTCTATGTTTCCGGCAAGACGGGCCGCTCCTGGCGTGTGATTATCCAGAAAGCCCGGGCGGTTCCGGCCAGCAATTCCGCCTATCAGCCCTGCGGAATGCTCAATGACAATCTGGATGTCTGGTGCGGACAGGATGCCGTGCGGATCGAGTGGATTAAGCCGGCCGGGTCAGACCTAATGCCGTTCAGTGCTTTTGTCAACGGACGGGCCTGCCAGCCGGGAGATTTATTCCTGCCGCTGGAGAAAGTTCTGAAGGGAGTCTTCGAATGAAATCTTTTGGGTCCTCGAATCGCGGTTTGGCGGCAGAGATTCTGCTCAGCTGGGAAGAGGGACAGCACACCGCCTCTGAACTGCTGGAACAAACTCTGCCCGAAGCCGAATCACGGGGCCAGGTGACGGATTTGGTGCTGGGGGTCCTGAGGAACCGAACGCTGCTGGATACGGTCCTGACGGCGGCGGCGGAGCTGAAGCCGTCTTTTGTGGAAAAAGACCTGATGACGCTTCTGCGGCTGGGGGCGTTTGAGCTGCTTTTCTGCCCGGATACAGCGGAATATGCCGTTGTGAATGAAACGGCCTCGCTGGCGGGCAAACAGGCCCGGCGGCGCGGCTTCATCAATGCGGTCCTGCGGCGTGTGCAGCGGCTGATTGAAAACCGCCGCTGTCCCCGGGAAGGCAGCGACCTGCGCCGGTGGATTCCCGCCAAGGCCGGCACGGGATGTCTGCTGAAAGAACCGCTCCTGCCGGACCCGGACAGCCAAATGCTCGAGTATTGCAGCATGGCTTTTTCGATTCCGAAATGGCTGGCGGAACGATGGCTGGCGGCCTATGGGGCGGACAATCTGCCGGCCGTTTGTGCCGCTTCCAACCGGATTCCCGCTATCATCCTGCAGCCGAATCTGCTGAAAACCACCGCCCCGCGTTTGGCGGAACTGCTCAAATCGGAGGCCGTCCATGCCGAACTGAACGCCGAACAGACGATGCTGCGCATTCATACGCATCGGTACCTGCCGGACTTATGGACGTTTCAAAAAGGGTATTTCTTCATCCAGGACCCGACGGCGGCCCGGGCGGCTTCGATGCTGCCGGTTCAGCCGGGCTCGGTTGTGCTGGATTTCTGCGCCGCCCCCGGGGGAAAAACCGTTCAGCTGGCAATGAAAATGAAAAACCAGGGACGGATTCTGGCGGTGGATGCCGACAGCCGGCGGCTCCAAAAGGTCGAAGAGAACTGCCGGCGGCTGGAAATCAGCTGTGTGCAGTGTGTTCGGCCGGAACAAATCAAGGAGGCCTTAGGAGCCAAAAACAAGGTGGCAGCCGTCCTGCTGGATGTGCCCTGTTCCAATACGGGGGTGATGGCCCGGCGTGTGGAGGTGCGATGGCGGCTCAAGCCCGAGTCCATCCCCGAGATGGTTCAAACCCAGAAAGACCTGCTCGAACAGGCCGCCGGGTTTGTCCGCAAACACGGAACGCTGGTGTACTCAACCTGTTCCATCCTGCCGGAGGAAAATCAGCAGGTCGTTCAGGACTTTCTGGCGCGTCATCCGTTGTTTACGCTGGAGCAGGAAGAATTGACCCTGCCTTCCTGCGGCTCACAGACGGATTTTGGACATGACGGCGGATATGCCGCTCTTTTGCGGAAAACGTAGATCCTTCGGTCTTTCGGTGAAAAGAAGCGATTTCCTATGCGGTGCTATCTGGATATTGAAACAACGGGGCTGAGCCCTAAAAATGCGGAAATTACGGTCGTCGGGCTGGCGCTGGAACGGGGGCCGATGCTCGAAGTCATCCAGCTGGTCAGTCCGGGCATTGAGGAGCGGTCCATACGAGCCGCCCTGGAGGGCGTGAAGACCATTTACACCTACAACGGGCACCGGTTTGACCTGCCGTTTCTGCGCAAACGTCTGGGCATCCATCTGGAAAAATCCTTTGTTCACTGCGACCTGATGTTTTCCTGCTGGCAGCAGGAACTCAAAGGCGGACTGAAACGGGTCGAACAAAAACTGAATATCGGCCGCCGGCTCAAAGACATCAACGGCTGGATGGCGGTACAGCTGTGGCGGGATTATACAGTCAACGGCGACCCGGAGGCCTTGCAGACCCTGCTCGACTACAATCAGGAAGATGTCGTGAATCTGCACGCTTTGCGGATACGGTTAAACGTTCCTTAAAAAAGGAAAAAGAAAGGAGTCCTCGTATGAAACGGTATCTCTTCTCGACTGTCATCCTGCTGACCCTTTCGGCAGGATGCACTACCGTCCCGGAAAAGAAAGAAACGCGGGATGTCCTCAGTGCGGAGATACGGGAGGCGATTGCCTTGTTCAAATCCGCAGACCCGAGCATTCAGTCTTTTTTTGACAACGCCTACGGATATGCGGTGTTTCCACGTGTAACCAAAGGAGCGTTCTGGGTCGGCGGGGCCTACGGGCGCGGCGAGGTCTTTGAACACGGACGCAAAATCGGTTATGCCAGTCTGTCGCAGGCCACGCTGGGCTTTTCCTTTGGAGGAGAATTCTTCCGCGAAATCGTCTTCTTCCGCCAGAAACAGGACCTGGACCGCTTCCGCTCAGGTGAGTTTGCCTTTTCGGCACAGGCCACCGCTACGGCTGTAACGGTCGGAGCGGCCGCCAAGTCGGACTACAAAGACGGAATGGCGGTCTTCATTATGGCCGACCGCGGCCTGATGGTGGATGCCTCCGTCGGGGGACAAAAGTTTAAGTTTGTCGAGGGCGTGATGAAATAAGTCAAAAAATGACATCGTCAACTGGAAACAATTTGGGAAAGGGACAAAAATGAAGGAAAGCAAAAGACGCGGCGGGATAGGAAAACCGGGGATTCTTCTGATGGTCGGGCTGCTGTCGGCGGCGGCTTGGCCGGCCCAGCTGACCATTCGAGCCGACCAGCCCAAAGACACGATTGCTCCGGAAATCTACGGGCACTTCTCCGAACATCTGGGCCGATGCATCTACGACGGCATCTGGGTCGGAGAGGATTCGCCGATTCCCAACATTCGCGGCATTCGCACGGATGTGCTGGAGGCCCTGAAGGCGCTGAACATCCCCGTCCTGCGCTGGCCGGGCGGGTGCTTTGCCGACGAGTACCACTGGAAAGAAGGCATCGGTCCGCGGGACAGGCGCCCGAAAATGGTCAATACCCACTGGGGCATGGTCACGGAAACCAACGCCTTCGGAACCCACGAATTTCTGGATTTGTGCGAACTGCTGGGCTGCCAGGCCTACATAGCAGGCAACGTCGGCTCAGGCACCGTTGAGGAAATGCAGGACTGGGTGGAATACATGACCTTCGACGGCGACAGCGAGATGGCCAATCTGCGGCGGGCCAACGGCCGCGAAAAGCCCTGGAAAGTCAAATACTTCGGCATCGGGAATGAAAACTGGGGCTGCGGCGGCAATATGACCCCGGAATACTACAGCGACCTCTTTAAACGGTATGCAACATACGTCCGAAATTATTCCGGCAATCAGATTGTCAAAATCGCCTGCGGCCCGGGCGGCATCGACTACAACTGGACGGAGGTGGTGATGAAAAACTGCCACCGTCATATGGATGCTTTGGCTCAGCATTACTACGTTCGCGGCACGGGAACGTGGGGACCTAACGAGAAAGGCAGCGCGACGCAGTTTGATGAAAAAGAGTGGTTTGCCCTGATGAAAAACTCTCTCGAAGTGGATGAAGTGATTCGCAAAGTCAAGGAGATTATGGACAAATACGACCCGCGGAAACGCGTGGCCCTGTTTGTAGATGAATGGGGCACGTGGTGGGATGCCGAGCCCGGCACCAATCCCGGTTTTCTTTATCAGCAGAATACTTTGCGCGACGCCCTCTCGGCGGGCATCTTTTTGAATATCTTCAACCGCCATTGTGACCGTGTTCGAATGGCCAATATTGCCCAAACCGTCAATGTTCTGCAGGCGATGATTTTGACGGAAGGCAACAAGATGGTCCTGACGCCGACCTACCATGTCTTTGAAATGTACAAGGTCCATCAGGGCGGACGGCTTTTGCCGACGGAACTGACCTGTGAGGACTATGGTTTCAATAATCAAAAGGTTCCGGCTCTTCATGTATCCGCCTCCAAAGGCAAGGACGGGGCGGTGTATGTCTCCATCTGCAACCTGAATCCGAATCAGCCGGCTCCGCTGAACTGCAATGTCGAAGGGTTCAAAATCGGCTCGGCCACCGGCCGGGTCCTGACGGCCGAGACCATGCAGGCCCACAACACCTTTGAAAAGCCGAATACCGTAAAACCAGCCCCGCTGGACGGCATTCAGGTCAAAGACGGCAAAATCTCCCTCACCCTGCCCGCCCGCTCCGTGAGCGTGCTGAAAATCGTCCAGTAAGAAACCGCACAGCAAAGAAAAACCGCCGGCCTGAAAAACCGGCGGTTTTTTTATTCTTATATCATCTTGTCCAAAACAAATCGTTCCGGCAATTTCTTATCGCATTTTTCAAAAAAATATGGTTAACTATTCCCGCGGAAAATGAGTGTTGAACCCACGGAAAAAACGATGAAAATTGACTACGATTTTCACATTCATACGGAATATTGCGGGCACGCCCCGACGATGACGATTGAGTCCATCTGCCGACGGGCGGATGAGGCGGGACTGAGGATGATTGCCATTACAGACCATACGACTCACCCGGACAAAAAGGCCCCTGTGGAACACATCCGCCGTCTGGTTGAACAGTTCCGCCCCCGCTGCAAAGTCATCATCGGAGCCGAAATCGACGTCGATGGACAGCGGGATGACGGCCGACTGATGGTTCAGGACTTCTCAGATCTGGATTATGTAATCGCCGGCTTTCATTATGTTCCTACCAAAGGCCACTACCCCTGGAAACCTGAACAGCGGGGACTGGATGAAGAAACGTTTCTTAAGGTCTGGGAAAAAACATTGTTAGGCATTGTCTCCAACCCGGCGATTGATACATTAGCACACCCGGGGCGGCTGCTGGCCTCCTGTATGCATCTGGATATCTATGCGGAACGAGCCCTGGAGGTTTTTAAGAAAGCGGCAGCCTTGTCTGCCCGGAACGAAATTGCCTGGGAAATCAACGAACTGACCGGTTCCCGGCTGGCCCAGAATGGTCTTTCATTCTGGATTCGGCTCTACCAGATTGCCCTGGAAGCTGGGGTTCGGCTGATCTTCGGCTCGGACTCCCACGAACCGGAGTCGATTGGGTCCAGTACGTTTGCCAAGGAGATTTTACGGCATCTGCCGAACGGTTCTTTGTCAAAACCGGAAGACCTTCCGGCAGCGAAGCGATGGAAAAATCGAATCTGATTCTGATTGGGATGCCCGCAGCAGGCAAGAGTACGCTGGGGGTCCTTTTGGCCAAGGCCCTGCGAAGGGATTTTCTGGATACAGATGTAGTCCTCCAGAGCCGTCAGGGGCAGACACTTCGGGAACTGATTGCCCAACTGGGTCTGGAGGGTTTCTGTAAACTGGAGGAGGAATACCTCACCCAACTGGATGTTCATCATACAGTCATCGCCACCGGCGGCAGTGCGGTTTACTATGAATCGGCAATGAAGCATCTGAAGCAGAACGGGTATGCCCTATACCTGCAGGTACCGCTGGAAACGCTTCAGAAGCGGCTGGCGGATATGTCGGCTCGGGGGGTTGTCATCGAACCGGGCCAGACGCTGCAGACGCTCTACGAAAAGCGGACGCCTCTGTATGAAAAACACGCCGACCTGACCATTCCGCTGACGGGGCTGACTCACGAACAGGCCCTGCAGCGAATCCTGCAGCATCTATCGTGCTTCTTCGGCATCCGGCCTATCGGCTGACAGGTGCGGCTGATTTCGCTGCGGCAACTCGGCTGTTTTTCCTCGAAAAAGGGTAGAGAACAATGCCGGATTCCCGCCTGCGCGGGAATGACGGCTTCCTTTTTTCCTCCCCCGAAGTTTCGGAGGGCAAAATGCGGGAACGACACAGCGGGCATGTCAAATAACAATTCGCTGTTCACAAAACCAGAGGCGACGTTACTCCTTCCTGAAAAACGGCTGGGGATTAATTGCGGAGCGAGTGGATGGGGGCGGGCATCCGTCCACGGCGGAGGACAAAGGCCCTCGAGGCACGACGGCTGACGGGCATAACAGGGGCGGAGCCGAGGAGCCCGCCGAAATGAACCATCTGACCCGGCTTTTTGCCCGGGACAGGAATGACCCGCACGCTGGTGGTTTTGTTGTTGATGATGCCGATGGACAATTCGTCGGCAATCAGGGCGCTGAGGACATCGGGCGGCGTGCTGCCGGGGACGGCGAACATATCCATCCCGACGGAACAGACGCTGGTGAGGGCCTCCAGTTTTTCGAGTGTCAAGGCCCCCTGCCGCACCGCCCGAATCATTCCGGCATCTTCGCTGACGGGAATAAAAGTGCCGGAAAGACCGCCGACATGTCCGGAGGCCATCGAGCCGCCTTTCTTGACGGCATCAATCAGCAAAGCCAGAGCGGCGGTGGTACCCGGCCGACCCATTCGGCTTACGCCCATGGCCTCGATGATTTCCGCCACGGAATCCCCGGCCCGCGGAGTGGCGGCCAGCGAAATATCAACAATCCCAAATTCAACCCCGAGCATCTGGGCGACTTCACGTCCGATGAGTTCACCGGCGCGGGTAATCTTAAAAACGGTGCGTTTGATGACTTCGGACAGCTCCGTCAAATCACAGTCCGGATTCTGCTCGACAACGGCCTTGACGACGCCCGGACCGCTGATGCCGACATTGAGGGCAAAATCCGGCTCGCCCGCCCCGTGATGGGCGCCGGCCATAAAGGGGTTGTCATCGGGCACGTTGGCAAAGACGGCCACCTTGGCGCAGCCGATGCCGTTTTTGCTGCGGAAGGCCAGCTCTTTGAGGATATGGCCGAATCGTTCGACGGCAGTCATATTTAATCCGGCACGGGTGGAACCCATGTTGAAGTAGGAGCAGACCCGATGCGTCTGCGAGAGAGCAACAGGCAGGGCCTGCATCAGATTCTCGGCAGAGGCGGTCAGGCCTTTTTGGACGTGGGCTCCGAAGCCGCCGATAAAGTCGATATCGCCGGCGGCGGCGGAGCGGTCGAGCATCCGAGCGACGGCAACGGCAACGGTTTTGGTTTTGGGCAGCGGCTCCAGAAGAATTGAAACAGGCGTAACGGCAATCCGGCGGTTGATAATAGGGATGCCGTATTTGGCCTGCATTTTGTCGGCAGCAACATTGAGCCGCCTGCCCATCTGTTCAATGCGTTGGCCGGCACGACCGCAGAAATGGTCCAGGTCGCGATCCATGCAGTCTTTGAGATTGATGCCCAGCGTGAGTGTGCGGATGTCAAAGTTCTGCCGAAGCGTCATATTGACGGTTTCAAAGATTTCTTCCACAGTAATCGACATAGCCGGTCCTCTTTGGTTAAGATTCCGCCCGAGGCGGTCCGTGTTTGACGTGAAAGTACTGTACCAATTCGTCGGACAATGTGCAAAAAAAAGTCGAAAAGCAAAAAGGCGGTCTTTTAACCACAGATTACACAGATTTTTAAACTATGGATTGGAGAAAGAGGAGCCGGCCTCCAGCCGCCGAACCGCTAAAGGCAGAGCAAGAA
This sequence comes from Planctomycetota bacterium, assembly GCA_029552545.1. GTDB lineage: Bacteria > Planctomycetota > Phycisphaerae > Sedimentisphaerales > Anaerohalosphaeraceae > JAHDQI01. The sequence continues at coordinate 76,509 of JAKPDO010000019.1, read as the reverse complement.
GAAGACAATCCGAAACAAACCGACGACTGAAAAAACAGAGGCAGATTTTATAAGTTCCTTCGGACGACTGCGGCGGCAACCAGTTTCTTGGCCATCTGGCCCGCGTCATCAGTGATGGTCATTGTAATTCGGACATTGCGGACAAGGGTGGGCTGGCCGGGAACCATGGCCCGTGTAAAGGTCATCCCTGCAATATTTTTGCAAAGGACATAGGAACTCGTCGAGCCGGCGGAGTAAACATCCAGATACAAGACCTTTTGGTTTCCATCAAATCGATAGGTGATATCCGCTTCGCCGTCGCCGTTTTTGTCGATGCTGCACTGAGTATTGTCCGCGTCAGCGACAATTCCGCGTGCGGTGCGGATATCGTTTGTTATCCGCAGGAGGGCTGCACGGGCGATATTCATCTGTTTGGCCAGCCCTTCGTTGTCCTTATAGTTTTTCATCGAGGCATCGAAAGCCACCGCAACGGCCGCCATCAGAACGGCCAGGATGGTCATCGAAATCAGGACCTCTATCATCGTAAAGCCGTTTGGAACGGAACGGAGTGTTTTCATACTCAGTCTCCCGTACGCTTACAGGCGAGCACGTATCCAGCTTGCCGAACTGACAGGCCGGCTGTTTTTGAGAATCGTGACAGTCATCCGGATAAAATCGGTGGGACCTGTAACGGTTTGGGTTAAATCCGAGGCATTCACGTAATCCACCTGAATCTGCTGGGTAAACGCCGCAAAATCCTCCAGCGGATTTTTCTGCAGGTCAATGGGCGGACTGTAGGACTGGCCGTCATAGGCCGGCAGAGTATCAAACGGTTCTGAAGCCGTCATTTCCCGAATTTCCTCAATGAGAAACTCCGCCGTAGACAGGTCTACGCCGGCGGCGTTCTTCATCGTAAAGGCGCTGCTGGTGCCCAAGAGCGCGGCAATCGCCAGGCCGATCAGAACGGCGGCAAAGAGAGCCTCCAGCAGGGTAAAGCCCATACTCCTTCGGTTTTTTGCATCGGTCATAGGATAAACCTCCTGCATCAGCCGCTGGTGACAACGCTGGACATTTTGAAGATGGGCAGAATAATGCTCATCGCAATAAAGCCCACCAGCAAACCCATCACGACAATCATCAGCGGTTCAATCATACTGGTTACGGTTTTGATGACGGTCCGCAGCTCTCGGGCATAAAACTGGGAGATGTCATTGAGGACATCGCCGAGGGTTCCGGATTCCTCGCCGGACTGAATCATCTGGACCACATTGGAAGGCATCAGGGTAAACTGTGCCAGACTGGAGGCAATCTTCTTGCCCTGCCGGACTTCTTCAAACACCCCCTTCCACATCCCCTCATAGAGTGTATTGCCGGTGATTTGCGCGGTAATCGAAATCGTATCGAGGATGGGAACACCCGCATTGGTCAGCACCCCCATCGTGTGCATGCTGCGGGTAATATACAGACTTCGACACAGCGTTCTCAGGAGAGGGATGCGGAGTTTGGTGCGGTCCCACCAGCGTTTCCCGATGGGGGTTTTGCGGGTGAAATACCAGAAGCCGACCAAGATCATCCCGATTGCCGGAAAGACTATGAACCAATAGGATCGAACGCCGGTGCTGAGGGCCATAATCAGTTTGGTCGGGGCCGGCAGGAGGTGCTCTTTGCCTTCGAAAACAACCAGAAACCGCGGCAGAACAAAGGTCAGCAGAAACGTCACACAGGTGACCGCCATCACACCGATAATAATCGGGTAAATCATGGCGCTGATGACCTGGCTTCGCGTTTCCGCCTCCTGGTCAAGATATTCGGCCAGACGCTGAAGCATTGAGCTCATGGAGCCGGAAATTTCAGCGGCCGCCACCATATTGATGTAGAGGTTGCTGAAGACTTCCGGATGGGCGCTGAGGGCCTGCGAGAAGCTCTTGCCTGCTTCAATCTGCTGTTTCAGGTCGAGCACAATCCGGCGAAACTTCTGTTTCTGGATTTGGGCTCCGATGGATTCGAGGGCATCCTGAAGACTGATGCCCGCCCGCAGCATCACCGCCAGCTGATTGGTAAAGTTCAGAATATCTTTTCGGCTGGGTCCGAATTCGATTCGAAATCCATGGGACTTGGGTTTGGGAGCCGTATGAGAAACGGCTGCAGCTTCTTCCAGCCGCTGCGAGCGGGAGGTCTGTGTACCGAGTTTCTCCAAAATATTCATCTGTTCATCCTCCATCAGGCGGTTACTTTGGCTTTAGCAGAAGGTGCGGTTTTTCGGACGGCGGCCGGCGAGAGCAGTTTTTCCATCTTGGCCGGATTGCTGGAGCGGTTAATCGCCTCTTCGCGGTCGATATAACCGGCTTCATACATCTGCTGAATGCTGAAATCCATGCTCTGCATTCCCAGGCGGCGGGACGTTTCGATGATATTGGGAATCTCATAAATCCGGTTTTCACGGATGCAGTTGCGCACCGCCGAGGTGCACAGCAGAATCTCCGTGCAGGGTACCATCCCCGGCTGGTCGATGCGGCGGAAGAGCGTCTGGGAGATGACAGCCTGCAGCGTATTGGCCAGCATCGCCCGAATCTGGTTCTGCTGGCTGGCCGGATAAATATCGATAATACGCTCCACCGTTTGGGAAGCGTTTACCGTGTGCAGGGTGGACAGAACCAAATGGCCCGTTTCGGCGGCGGTAATGGTTGCACTGGTCGTTTCCAGGTCGCGCATTTCGCCGACCAGAATAATGTCGGGGTCCTGTCGCAGGGCATGCCGCAGACCGGAGGCAAAGGTCGGACAGTCCGAGCCGATTTCCCGCTGTTCAATCATACAGGACTGATTTTCGAGCAGATATTCGATGGGGTCTTCGAGCGTAATAATGCGTTTTTTGTATTTTTTGTTGATGACGCCGATCATCGAGGCCAGGGTGGTGCTTTTGCCCGACCCGGTATGACCGGTGACAATCACCAGACCGCGCGGCAGGTCCGTCAGTTCCTTGACGATTTCCGGCAGATGCAGGTCGTTGATATCCGGCACTTTGTTGGAAATGGCACGGAAAGAAATGGCGATGCTTTCCTTCTGGTAATGGGCATTGACGCGGAATCGGCTGCCGTCGTCAATCATGGTCGAAAAGTCCAGGTCGCGCTTTTCCTCAAACTTCTTGAATTTTTCCGGTCCGACCATCTCCAGCACCATCGCGGCCGCATCCTCCGCGGACACCTCCGGCATATCCATCAGAATCAGCTCCGTGTTGATGCGCATCACCGGAGGCAGATTGGTGTTGATATGCACGTCCGATGCACCGGATTGAATGGCAATCGCCAGGATATCTTTGACTGAAATCATACTTTCTTCCTCACTCGTTCCGTTCGTTTCTTTTCCGTCGAAGGATTCTTCTCGGAAACCTCCGATGATTCTGAAACAGCTTTAACGGCTGTCTTGGCCAGCGGTTCCTCTTCTTCGAGACGGACCTCTTCCGTTACCCGAAGGACTTCTTCAATGGTGGTAATTCCTTTTTTGACTTTCTGCAGACCGTCTTCAAACAGCGTAGGCCAGCCGCTTTTGGCAAAGGCCTTCCGCATGCTGTGGACGGAGGGGTCTTCGTGAATCAGCTGGCGGAACTTCTCATCCACCACCAGCAGTTCAAAAATGCCTGCCCGGCCGGAATAGCCGCTCTGGCGGCACTTGTCGCATCCTTTGCCCCGCATCATTTCGCCAATCTCAATCCGGGCCCGCTCGAAATACCGGCGCACCGAATCCGGAACAGGAACGGATTCTTTGCAGTTCTCGCAGATTCGGCGCACCAGACGCTGGGCGAGAATAGCATTCAGAGAAGCGGCTATCAGATACGGTTCGACACCGATATTGACCAGCCGAGAGACGCTGCTGGGAGCATCGTTGGTGTGCAGTGTAGACAGCACCAAATGGCCTGTCAGAGCTGCCTGGACGGCAATGCGGGCGGTCTCCTGGTCGCGAATTTCGCCGATCATGATGATGTCCGGGTCCTGACGAAGCAGGCTTCGCAGGGCCGCGGCAAACGTCATTCCGGCTTTCTCGTTCACCTGAACCTGGTTGCAGTACTCCAGCTGATATTCTACCGGGTCCTCCACCGTCGATACATTCAGCCGCTCGCTGTCCATCTGGGCCAGGGCCGAATAGAGCGTGGTGCTTTTGCCGCTGCCTGTGGGGCCTGTCACCAGCAGAATGCCGTGCGGCAGTTCAATCTGCTCCTGAAAGGCCTTGAGCACTCGGGGTTCCATACCCGATTTGTCCAGGCCGAGCATGATGCTTTTGCTGTCCAGCAGACGAACGACGACTTTTTCCCCGTGGCAGGTCGGCAGCACCGACACCCGCAAATCCACACCTCGCCCGCCCATAATCACGGCAATTTTTCCGTCCTGCGGAACACGCCGCTCGGAGATATCCAGATTGGCCATAATTTTCAGGCGAGAAACAATAGCCGGATGCATTTTGGCCGGCGCCTGCTGGATTTCGAACAAAACGCCGTCAATTCGATAGCGGATTTTCGTGTATTTTTCCTTCGGTTCAATATGAATATCGCTGGCCCCTTCCCGCAGGGCATTGCTGAGGATATAATTGACGAACTTAATGACAGGCGACTCACCGGCGCTTTTTTCGAGGTCTTCAATGCTTTCTTCGGTTTCCTGAACCAGTTCGATTTCGCCCAAATCGCTGATGATTTCATCGACGTTGCAATCGAACTTGCTTTCATCAAAGGCGTCGCAGACGGCCTCGATGTTTTCGGGCATACAGACAACCACCCGAATGTTCATTCCCGTCTGCCGTTTGACATCATCAAACCCGAAGACATTGGCCGGGTCGCTGGCGGCCAGCACGAGCGTATCATTCTCCACCGCCACCGGCATCAGGTGATTGGTGCGGATGTAGTTCTTGTCGAGCTTCTTGAAAATCTCCCGGTCCACCTTTTCGGGGTCCAGCCGGACAAACTCATAGCCGTACAGCCGGGCCTTGGCCTCCAGAATCGCCTCCGGCGAAATGCCCTTCTTTTTGAGGTGTTTTTCCAGCTCCTCTCCCCGGACTTTCTCCGTTCGGAGTTCCTGAAGCTGTTCGGCGGTCAAAACCCCCATCTCCGCCAGCACATCCGCCAAATCGCGGACATGCAGAGCGGCCTTGGGCTCCGGACAATACAGATTCCTCAGACCTGGGGCCAGTTCGATTTGGCCGTTCTGCTCTTCGAGGTCGGCCAGGGCCACCGGCTCCGAGGCCGGTTTCTGTTTTCCGAATAATCGCTTCATTCCTCGATTTTCAGCTCCACTGTAAGGTCTTCCCAGCCGAGAACCACCCGGTCCGGATGAATCTCTTTGATCACAAATCCGCTGACGGCATCCCCGACATAGAGGACCTTGTCGCCGATCATGCAGCAGGACCGGTCCGGGCGTGCGGTGATGCTCCACAATTTCAGCCCGGCGGCTTTGCGGCGCATTTCCTCTTTGCGAAGGAGCGACTGACTGAAGGACAAATCCTCGCCGGGAGAAACCGGCGTCCATTCCTGACGGAACGGATTTTTCTTCAGTTCCTCAACGGTGATTTGACCGAGCTGCGAAATCTGAGAAAACCGGCCGGCAACGGAATTCATCTGGGAATCCATATCTTTTTGGAAACTTTTCAGCTCGGAAAGCATCTGGTCAATGTGGGAGGTTTCCGCTGCTGTGGCCCCCTGGGCCTGGGACAGACCGGACTTTTTAATCATCCACCAGACGGCCGCACCGCCGGCCAGGAACAACACAGCCAGCAAAATAGTTCCCTGCTTGACCGTCTGGTTCCGAACGGCCGGACGCAGAAACTCCTGCGCCGCCGGCGACGAGGAAGCCGAAGCTCCTTCGGTCTGCATCTGGGCGGCTGCCGGGGTCTGACTTCCATCACGCAAAAAAGACAGCATAGTACTCTCCTCATACAAGGGACCGCTGCCGAACAAATCAAAGCGGTCCGTTACGCTTTGGAATTCTGGAAGAAAATACTCATAACAAACTTGGCCTCCGTCTGGCCTTCATACTTGGATTTCTTTTTCAGTTCGAGCTGGCGGATTTTCGTAATCCGGTCGAGCCGTTCCAGCTCCAGCAGAAAGGCGTAATAGGAGTTAAAATCTCCGTGAAGCTCCATCTCGAGGGGCTGTTCAATATATCCGCCGTTGGTCGTCGTCTTGAGGGTTCGAATCATCTTGGGCACCAGCCCATGCCGCTGGGCAATCAGGGTGACGTTTTCGAGCACGGTGTGAATCTCGCTGCTGGGAGGCAGTTTGCTCTCAAACTCGCGAATAATCTTTTCCATCTGCTCCAGCTGCACGCTGAGGTCTTCTGAGGCCGCTGTGGCCCGGCGGAGTTCCTCAAGTTTGGCCCGTCCGGCCTCCATCTGCAGACGCTGCTGAGTGAGATACTCGTTGGCCGGGCGAATCATATAGGCGTACGAAACGTACACCATGGCGATAATCATAATGAAAAAGATAATATGGCGAATTCCGCTGTTCATCGGACATCCCCTTTCGGTCAGATGGTTTGGTCGCGTTTTTTGCGAATTTCCTCAATATCCTTTCGGGTCAGTTTCAGGTCCGGGCGAATTCGGGCGGTCAGACGAAACTCCCGAAACTTCAGTCCTTCCACTTCTCGCTCCTCGCTCTGGACCAGCTGCACCTGGTCAAACAGAACGGCTTCATTGAGATTGGCAATATAATTGGCCACCTCGATATCGCTGGGCGCCAGCCCCTGAATGGTCAGCGTCACCTCCGATTCCGGAGGGGACGCCGGCGTCTCTGCGGCCGCCTTGGCGGATGCCGGACCGGGTTTCACAGCAGCAGCCGGCTTTTTGGCGGCTCCCGGCTTGGCGGCGGAAGGTGCCGGAGACGCCGTTTTGGGTTTTTCCTTTTCCTTCATTTCGAGGGCGGTCAAAGAAACGCCGCTGGGCAGATTGTTGGTCAGGCAGGCCAGGAGAATGCTGCGCGGCACCGGTTCAATCAGGTTGGCCGTCATCATCATTACATTCATACGGGTCTTGTTCTTGCTCTTTAACTCTTCCAGTTTGGCAATCTGTTCTTTGGCCTGGTTGAGCTGCTGACTGAGCTGGTTCAGTTCGGCCTGAACGGAACGCTGGCGCATCTTCAAAACCGAGAAGGTGGCCCCGATTCCGCACAGAACCGCCACCAGCAGAATCAGATAAAGAGAATTGGCGCGGCTGGACTGCCGCTGCTGAATATAATCATCCGGTACAAAATTAATCGTTGCCATATCCGTATTCTCCGCCAATCAGAACGGTTCTGTTTTCTACCCTTTCACTCCCTGTAAACTGAGCCCAAAGGCCAGAGACCAGTCCACCTTGGAATTGCGCCGATCAATCATCATCTTCTGCTCCACCGGGTCCACGCGAATGGCCGAGAGCACATCGCCGACCTGTGCGGCAATCTGCATCCGCTGGGCCAGCCCCGCAACCCCTTCACAGACAGCACGGCTGACTCCGCTTCCGGCCAGGAAAACCAGCCGCTCAATCGGGGCGGCAGACGGCATCGTTTGATAATAGCGGGCGCAGGCATCCAGCTCGGCAGTCAGCCGATGCATCAGACCGGCATCGTTATTCAGTTCAGCAAATCCGATGGGAACCACCCGCGCGAACAGAAGGGCCATCCCCCGGCAAATGACGACATTGCAGTGATGCGTGCCGACCGACATTAGTATCGACACGCGGTCCTGCTCGTGTTTCCGCCGGCAGAAAAACCTTGCATAACTCGTGATCATTGCCAGCGGCCACGGGATTATCCCCGCTACCTCCAGGCCGGCCTGTTCATAAATCGCCAAATGCACCTCCAGCGCCAGCCGACCTGCGCCCATCACAACAACCTCCACTTCCGGCCCTTTGGCTTCCGGAGGTTCAGCCAAAACGTACTTCAGCAGTCCTTCTTCGGGCTTAAACGGCAGTTTGGACTGGACTTTGGCAAAGGCGGCCTGTTCCATCGCCGCTGCCGAAGAGGCCCGAGGAACCCGGACCTGGTCGATAAACAAATCATCCGACGGCAGGGCTGTTATCACCTTGGCTCCTTTGAAGGAATTTTCGCGGACAATTTCCCGCAGGGCTTCCAGCGCCCACCTCTGCCAGTCCGGCGTGCCGAACTTGATTTCCTCCGGTTTGGTTTTGATTCCCCCGGCCTGAAGAAACAGACCCTGACCGTTCTGTCCGAGCTGAACCGCCCGCAGATGACCGCTGCCTAAATCCACTCCGATTGGACCGTACTTCTTACCAAACATATTCAGTTCCCTGGCACATGGCCTCTAAACTCCCTGTCTGCTCCCCCACCCGTGCCTTCGCATACATAAAACCGTCAAAAGACATTTTGTCTCTGCTCTTTCGTCGTCAGGAATCCCCTTCAACATTAGCACGCTTCCTGAGAGCTTGTTCCGACAATACCGCCGGGGTATTTAAAGTGTACATAATGTTCGCCTTTTCCGTCTCTTTCCGGCAAATTGTCGTGCCGGCAGGTTTTCCGTCTGATAATAACGCGGAAACTTTTCTTAAAACGGCCGTCGGAATCTGCACCCAATGTCAATGCACGGTTTTTCAAAACAAAATCAGGAACAGAGATTCCGAGAAGGAGAAAGGGCGGAAGAGTTTAGTCCTATAAAAAAAGAAGAAAAAGAAAGAATGAGGGAGAGAAATGTCTTCTTTGAACAAAATCACTCGGCCTTCAGAGAGCGGCTCATCAAAGCCGAGATGGCCTCCTTTGCCGTCATCCGGCCGGACACAACAGCCAGCACCGCCTCGGATATCGGCATCTCCACCCCCCATTTGGCCGCTAGGTCCACCACCGAACGGCAGGTCGTCACCCCTTCCACAACGCCCGCCGTCTGTGCCAGGGCCTCCGCAGCAGTCATCCCCCGTCCGATTCGCTCACCGAAGGTACGGTTGCGTCCTTTTGGAGAGATGCAGGTTGTGACCAAATCGCCCAGCCCGCTTAAGCCCGCAAAGGTGCTCTCCTGCGCCCCCATCGCCACGCCCAGCCGCTTGATTTCCGCCAGTCCCCGCGTAATCAGAGCGGCCTTGGCATTGTCTCCGGCCCCGATGCCGTCAATTCCGCCGGCGGCAATGGCAATCACATTTTTCATCGCACCGGCCAGCTCCACCCCTTTTAAATCGCTGTTGGTATAAACTCGGAAAAAGGGAGTCGAAAAGGTCTTTTGAAGCGCCTCTGCCAGATGCAAATCTTCACAGGCCGCCGTCGCCGTAGCCGGCAGTCCCCGCATCAATTCCTCCGCAATCGTCGGCCCTGACAGTGCGGCAAACGTTCGGTCCGCTCCGAGGACGTCCGCCAGAATCTCCGACGGACGAAGCAGGGTGCCGTTTTCGAGCCCTTTGGTTACGCTGACAATCGGCACCTTCGGCGGCACAAACGGCTTCAGGCGGCTCCAAACGGAGCGAACATACTGACAGGGAACCGCCGAGACCAGCAGCTGGGCCCCTGCCATTGCTTTGGAGTCATCCGGCTCCAGCCGCAAATCCTCCGGCAGCCGATAGCCGGGCAGAAAGCGGGTGTTTTCCCTCGCTTTCTCAAATTGAGCCAGCTGAGCGGCATCATACCCCCACAGCGTTGTCCGGACCCCGTTGCGGCACAGCAGCATCCCGCAGACGGTCCCCATCGCACCATCACCGATAATCGTTACCTGTCGAAACATACCGACAGTAAAGCATACAAAGCGGTGTTTGGCAAGAAATGTTCGCAGGTTTGCCGGACGGATTAGAGGCAGACTTCTTCGGGCTGGGCTCCCAAATGACGCAGATGCGGCAGCTGATTTCGGCCCAGCCACCCTTCCAGAAGCACCCCCTGCTCATCGTAGCATTCCTTCAGACCCGCCGCATGCGTTCGCAGAAACGTAATAATCCTGCCCTCCGAAGGTGCACAGCGAAGGCGGATATAGATATTCTGTCCTTTGACGTAATCCAGAACCCGCTGCGCCAGCAAATCCAGATTCAGTCCGGAGCGGGCCGAAATGCACAGGGCATCCGGATAGACAGACTGGAGAGAATCGAACAGCCCTCCGTCGGCGATACGGTCGCACTTGTTCAGCAGCAGCAGAACAGGTTTTCCGCCGCAGCCGATTTCCTCCAGAACCTTCTGGACACTTTGAATCTGGTCAAAGGCCTCAGGGCTGGAGGCATCCGCCACGTGAAGCAGCAGGTCGGCGTGGACGGCCTCTTCGAGCGTGGCCTTAAACGAAGCAACCAAATGATGCGGCAGCTTGCTCACAAACCCGACGGTATCGCTCAAAAGCACCTCCAGACCGCCGTCAATCCGCCACTTGCGGGTGCGGGTATCCAGCGTCGCAAAAAGACGGTCTTCCACGAGCACATCGGCCCCCGTCAGGGCATTCAGAAGGGTGCTTTTGCCCGCATTGGTATAGCCCACCAGACAAATCTTGAAAAAGTCTTTTCGACCGGCGATTTCCCGCAGAATCCGCCGGTCAATCTCGGCCAGTTCGCGTTTTAGGTCTGTAATGCGTTTGCTGACGAGTCGGCGGTCGATTTCGAGCTGCTTTTCACCGGTACCGCGTGTGCCGATACCGCCGACCGCACCGGCCGCCGTACCGCCCCCCGCACCGGCCACATTATCCAAATGGCTCCACATCCGCGTCAGACGAGGATAGGTGTATTCGAGCTGAGCCAGCTCCACCTGAAGTTTGGCCTGTTTGGTTTGTGCCCGCGTGGCAAAGATATCCAGAATCAGTTCGCTGCGGTCCAGAACCCGCACTTTGACGATTTTTTCGAGCTCCCGAATCTGTCCGGGCGTCAGGTCGTTGTCAAAGATAACCAGATTGGCCTGGGTTTCCTGAACCTTTTGGGAAAGATATTCGGCCTTGCCTTTGCCGATATAAGTAGAGGGATTGATGCGGCTGAGCCGCTGCTGGAGGCGGCCTACGACTATCGCCCCGGCACTCTCCGCCAAGGCCGTCAATTCCGCCAAATTATCATTTTTGTTCTGACCGTTTTTATCCTTCGGATAGGCCCCGACAAGAATGGCGCGTTCCTGCTGGACCTTAATATGCTCTCTGATTTTTTCCAATTCCCGTTAAAATACCTCCAAAAACAAAGTCTTTCTTGTTTGTCTATTATAACATTTCTTTGATAGAAAAGAAAGGTTCGCTAATCGGCCAGTTGGAATCACAGGAACAACTCGCGCCCTTAAAAGCTATAACGTATTGCTGCATAAAGATTTGTGTTGTCCCGAAACTGCCCAAAGAAGGTGTTTCGATAGTCGCCGAAAAAGATATTGGACCCCATTTCCATCGACCAGCGGTCGCTGGCTTTGTAGTGCACGTTCGGCCGCAGATAGGCATCCTTGTCGGAGGGCGAATAATACCCAAAGAAAGAAAGCGTCAGGTTCTGGTTCATCAGCAGTTTGGTCAGCCGCAGCGTCAGAACATGGCGAAACTCATCCCGCGTCATTCCCGGCGACTGCTTGTAGGCGTCATAATCGAGCATTTGCTCCACATAATACTGCATTCCGGCCGTGAAATCCGTGCCGATTTCCTGCGTATAGCCGAGCAGATACCGCATCTCAGAATTAGCCGTCATCGGGTCATCCCCGTTTTCATCATCGCGCGACTGATAATAGCCGATTTCCGCATTCCCAATGCCCTTGCCGACCTGCCCGCGGACGCTGGCGCCGTACACATTCAAATCCGGAAACGTTGCCAGACCGGCTGCATTCTGCCCGGCAGGACTTTTCCAGAACCCATGATAACCGTACAGGGCAAACTCGTAATTGTTGATGTTTTTGTACAGCCGCAGGGCCACTTCATCATCCCGGAACCAGCGGTCGGGCTTGTCGGTATGGATGTGTACATCCTCCCCCGCCGTTCTTCCCAGATTCGAATTCCAGTAGGAGATTCCCTCACCCCGAATGAACTGATCGCTGTCAAACTGGGGGGTATAGACTATATCCAGATTCGCCAAATCATGAAAGAAACTCACCTTGACCGCATCAGAGGGGGCTTTTAAGTATTCCGAATCGCGGCCGATAAAGAAGGACTGCCAGTCTTTGGGAAACAGGTCATTGATAAACAGCAAATCTCCCGTGCCCCAGGTGAGAACCTGTCGGCCCAGTTTTACATCCATCGTATCGCTCGGACGGAAAAACATCCACGTCTCGCGCGTCTGGTAGCGGCCCTTTTCCTGAACCCAATCCCCAAAGACATCGCCTTTGTATTTGAACTCCGCCCAGTCTGTATAGGTGAACAAATCGAGCTGGAAGCGGGTTTCCATCACAGACATATCCTTCTGATAGCGGTCATTCTGCAGGCGATAGCCCCCGCGGGCCTCCCAGAAGCCGTGCACCTCCGGCGGGGCCCATTGACTCCAAAACGACTGTTTCTGAACCTCTTCGCCGCTTGCCGCCGCAATGGTCCAAAGCAAGACTGCCGCTGCACATCCTCCCGGAATCGTTCTCATCGCATCGCCTCCCGCGGCGGACGCCGCAGATAGCGTTCCGTAAACAAATCGTCATTCAGCCCGAGATTGTACTGGACATTGCTGAACTTCATTTCCGTCGTGCTGCCGGTTTTGAGATCTTTGACGACCGATTCGGTCACCGTCAGATACTCCACCTGCCGGTCGCCTTCTTTGGCGGAAATCGGTTCAACCTTTTTGGCCTCGATGACTCGATAAAGGGTGCCACTTTTGTCGAAATATTCCATCTTCATCGGCATATAGGTCTTGCGGTCGATTTCCACCGTGAAATAGGAAAACTCAACAGAGGCCGGATTTTTCGGCGTGTTTTTAATCAGAAAACGCTCCTCGGTCACCTGAGTCAGCTCGTGGACATCTTCCTCCAGACTTCGTCCGGAAACGTCTTCATAGAGAAAATCGGAGCCGACAAAGCTGGTTCGCTTATCCGAGGCAGCGATGCGGTTAACCAGGTCCAGCGAGGGCAGATACAGCCAGCGGTCATCGTCCTTGTCGAGAGCAGCAAACTTGTGTACCATAAAGACCATCCTCCGGACATCCGGCGGCTGCAGGAAATACACGAAATATTTCTGGTTGCCGCCGTCACCGTTTTTGCGCAGGATGATAAACTCCCGGGTGCGGACATTGCCGTTTTTGTCGGTAATCTTCATCAATACGGCGCTCTTGCCGTCCAGGCCCTGATAATAGGCCATATGATTGGCCCGCTGGACAATTTCATCGACAGAAGGGACCGCTTCTGCCTCCTGAGCCGCCGCCGGCAAAGCCGCCAAACCGGCCGTCAGCAGAACCGTCAGCCAACATACGAGTGCTTTCATAGCATTCTCCTTTCTATCCTCGAATTCCAAGTTTTCGCAGGAAAGTCATCATCGGACACCAATTGGTAAAGGCCGACTGCAGGAGATTGGCTCCCACAAAGGCCGTAAACCAGAGCCAGTACAGACTGTGCACAACCGCCAGCCCGACACTGAGCAGGACAAAAAACCCTGCAATCCCGCGCAGCATTCGTTCCACCGTCATATTTTACCTCCCTTCTTCGGAAGAAACAGGTTTTTCTGATTCGGTTATCCGGCAGGCCTGCCGGCGGGACAGCAGCCCGCAGGTCAGAGCCAGCAGCGGAATCAAGCCCAGACTAATCCAGGTAAGTTTCCCGACACCCACGTGCCAGTACTGATGAACATTCAGTGCAATCAGGACGACGGTTGAAAGCGAAATAACCAGACAGAATCCGCAGTTGCAGCTCGCACCGACCGGCTGGGCAAGCGGGCGAAACAGGACTTTTTCTCCGATTTTCAGCAAAGCCGGCAGCACCAGCAGCGTAACCACACCCGACAGGGCCATAATTGCGCACAGAAAGATGCCCACAGTCTTATACGGCACCAGCGGCGCCGCCAGCAGCGGCAGAAAGCCGATGGCAATCACCAGCACATTGCGGGTGATGGCCCGGGCCGGTTCGCCGAACATCTCCTCGGATACCTTCTCCCACGACCCGACCTTTTTGTAATGCTCCCGCGCCCGTTCGAGGAAATGGATGGCAAAATCCACCGCCATTCCGAGCGTCAGGGCGCTGAGCACCGCCACGGGCATATCATAATCCTTGCCCAGCCAGCCGATCAGACCGTAGATCATCACAATCGTGATGGTCAGCGGAATCATGCAAACCAGACCCCACAGGACCGAACGGAACAAAATCGCCATCATAATAAAAACCACCAGAAAGCTGCCGAGGAACGACTGGAGCATCCCCCAGACCATCTTGTTCTGCCAGATGATATTGATATAAGTCAGCCCCGCCCACTGATGCTCCAGGGCAATCGGCGGCGGACTGTTCTTCCAGTATTCCTCCACCGCCCGCACGACCCGCTCCATATCGCGGTTGTCGCCGCTGGTCAGCTGCATCCAGATAACCGCCTCGGTCATTTCCTGCGTCGTCATATGCCACAAATCCTGCGGACGATGGCTGTTCTGGTACTGGATCAGACATTCCGCCACCTGCTCGAGTTTCTCCGGAACCCGGAAACTTTCCGGCCGACCGTCCACCAGTTCCTGATTGACCTTCATCACAATATCCGCAATGGAATTGCTCTTGCCGACCAGGCCGGCTTTTTCCAGATGGGTCTGAAGCTCCTTCATCCAGACCAGAACCTCCGGCCGTTTGAACGGCCGAAGCCGCTCCCGCTCCACCCCGAAAAAGGCCTCCAGTTCCTGCCAGCCGTAAAAATCCGCATCAGAGGCCTGCTCCATCTGGGTCTGAGCAAACCGGCTCATCTCTTCCATCAGAGCCGACGCCGTCAGGCCTTTGGACGCCAGTTCGTGCAGTTTGTTCACAGCCGAGGCGGCGGCCTTCTCGATGGACGGTTCTTCCGCCTTGCGGCTTTGGACAAGCTGCCGGAGATGTTGTTCAACTTCCTGAACAAACCCCGCCTGGGCGGTCTGTTCTTCAGGACCGCGGAGCACCAGATAAGCCATATAGGTTCCGCCGAAATGCTTATTCAGGGCAATATCGGCCTGGCGAATCGGATGCCGCATGGAAAACCATTTGACCGGATTGTCGTTGATGACAATCTGCGTAATGCCGTACACAGCCCCCGCCGACAGCAGCACCAGTACCGCCAGAATCGGCTTGGCCTGCCGAACCGTCATTCGTCCGGTGCGGGCCAAAAGCCGCGTCAGCCAGGTATGGGCCTCTTCCTGATGCACCGCCAGACCGAAGTTGGCCAGCATTCGTTCCGGAAGGAGCATCACATAAGCCGGAACGAACGTTACGGTAAAGACCCAGGCAATCATAATCCCGATCGACACAAACACACCGAATACCTGCACCGGCGGAATCGGCGTCAGGGCCAGCGACAGAAAGCCCGCCGCCGACGTGAGCGATGTGTACAGCATCGGAACAAACAAGATGTGCATCACTTCGAGAATGGTCTGCCGGCGGCCTTTTTCTCGCGTATAGCGGTCAAAAAACTCCGACAGTATATGGACCGAATCAACCACTGAAATCGGCATCAGAAAGATGGGAATCATCGAGCTCATAATATGAACCGGATAGCCGAACCCGATCAGAAGCCCCATCGTCGTAATCACCGACACCATCGCGATAATCATCGGGGAAAGAATCAGCACCAGCTTGCGGAAAAACAGCAGCATCAGAAGAAAAATGGTGAGCATCGCCAGCGGCGCCGAAACCGCCATCTGAATGAACATCTCCACCCCGAAAGTATCCTCCGCTACGGGCAGACCGGTAATATGATACGACTCGGTTCCGCCCAGCTGCGCAATCTTCTTATTCAGGGCCGAGTACACCCGATAACTGAGGTGTTTGTCAGTGAGGGGCAAAAGCAGCATCAGCGCCTTGCCGTCTTCCGAAACCATCGTGCCGCGCAGAAGCTGATTGGACATCACCTTGTCGCGAATCTCCAACGCTTCCTGGTCCGTCTTCGGCGGCTGCGGCATCAGCCATTCAAACCGCACCATCCCGCCGCCCCCTTCGATATGGTCAATCAGCGAAGGAGCAATGATGTCCACTTCCACCACACCGGCCTGTTTGCCGGGGTTTTTCGGGTCGTCCCAGCGAAGCGTCTTGGCAAATTCCGTCAGTTCATACACGCGGGCAAGTGTCGCGGCATTAAACACGCCCGCAGGATGTTTTTCATTAATCACCCCCAGCACCACAATGTCGCTCAAGTCGAACCACTGCTTGGTCTGATTGTGAAAAACCCGCACCGGTTCATCCGACGAAAGCATATTCTCCGGGTCCGTATCGACCCGGATCATCGGAATCATCACAGCACAGGCGATCGTGAACAGAACCATCGTCCAAGTAATCCATTTGGGATGGTCCGCTGAAAAAGCAATAATTTTATCCCTGAATTCCATTGCTGCTCCTTTCTTCTCCGCAATCAGACAACACAAAATTCTTCTTTCAACTGTTTGGCCGTTTGGGAATCCGCTGTCTGCCGGCGGGCAACCGAACACCAGGTCTGATAGCCGCCGCTCAGATTGCGCACATGAAATCCGTTTTGCAGGAGAATCCGTGTGGCCGCATAACTGCGCACCCCGACGCCGCAATAGGGATAAATCGTGCGGTCTTTGGGCAGCTCACCCAGACGCTGCCGCAATTCGTCCAGCGGAATATGGACCGCACCCGGGACATGGCCGCGCTTCCATTCCCCGTCCGTGCGGACATCCAAAACAAAATCTCCCTGCTGGAGGTCTTCAAAATGCGCCAGCGGCATCGTCCCATCCAGCACGTTGGCCCCGACAAAACCGACCATGTTAATGGGGTCTTTGCCGCTGCCGTACGGCGGAGCATACGCCAACTCCAGCTCCATCAGGTCAAAAACAGTCATTCGCTTTTGAACCGCCGCCGCCAGCAAGTCGATGCGCTTGTCCACCCCCTCCCGGCCGACAATCTGGGCACCCAGAATCCGCCCGTCCGGTTTGCTGAACAGCACTTTCATATGCAAAGGAGCCGCCCCGGGATAATAACCCGCATGATGGGCCGGATGCAGGTAGATTTTCTCATAGTCTATTCCCGCCTTTTTCAGGGCCGCTTCCGAAGCTCCCGTCATCGCCGCAGTCAGGTCAAAAACCTTCAAAATGCCGGTCCCGATGGTGCCGCCGTACCGGCGATTTAGACCGCAGATATTGTCGGCCGCCATCCGTCCCTGCTTATTCGCCGGACCGGCCAGCGGTATCAGGGCCGCACCGTCAAGAACCGGATGTTTTACCTCAATCGCATCGCCAATTGCATAAATCGACGGGTCGCTTGTTTGCAGGGTATCCGACACTTCAATTCCCCCCAAAACCCCCAGTTTCAAGCCGGCCTCTTTGGCCAGTTTTACTTCCGGCTTGACGCCGACGGATAAAATGGCAAAGTCGCACTGCAAAAGCATCCCGGATTTCAGACGCACGCGAAGAGCGTCGGCCGTTTCCTCAAAAGCCGCAACGCCGTCATTCAGCCACAAGGCGACATTCTGCTGCTGCAAATGTTCCTGCAGATAGAAGGCCATCTCCGGGTCCATAGCGGCGGGCAAAACAGATGGGGCCAATTCGACAACAGCCGTCAGCAAACCGCGATGGCGAAGATTTTCCGCCATTTCCAGCCCAATATATCCCCCGCCGACAATCACAGCTCGCTTGGGACGACTAGTCTGAATAAACGAATCAATCGCATCCACATCCGGAACAGTCCGCAGGGTAAAAATCCGTTTTGAGCTGATTCCCGGAATCGGCGGTCGGAATGGTTCAGCCCCGGGAGAGAGGATCAAAAAATCGTAGGATTCCCTGTATGTCCTTCCACTGCGGCGGTCCAGAATCTCGATTTGTTTGCCGGCACGGTCTATCCGAACGGCCTCATTCTGAACCCGGACATCCACTCGGTACCGCTTGGAGAAGCTTTCCGGCGTTTGCAAAAGCAAATCCTGGCGATTGGGTATCGTTCGCCCCAAATAATACGGCAGACCGCAGTTGGCAAAGGAAATGTAGGGTCCCCGTTCGAGCAGGATAATTTCGGCTTGTTCATCGAGACGGCGAAGCCGTGCCGCCGCTGTAGCCCCGCCCGCTACTCCTCCGACGATCACTATCTTGCGACTCATTTGATGGCCTCCGCAGATGGAATCAGGGTTCACAATGATTATAAACACAATCGAGAAGATGAATCACGTTTTTATTTTTGATGCGGTAAAAAACATTGGTCCCTTCTCTGCGGCACTCAAGAATATCCTTATCCCGCAGGATGGCCAGCTGCTGGCTGACTACGGCCTGCGGACAGCCGATTCGCTCCATAATCTTATTGACGCACAGCTCTTCGTGGGCCAGCGCCTCAATAATCTGAAGGCGAATCGGATGAGCCGCCGCCTTCAGAACCGCCGCCGCTTTTTGAGCAATTTTCGCATCCATAATTTTGTCCTCATAC
This sequence comes from Planctomycetota bacterium, assembly GCA_029552545.1. GTDB lineage: Bacteria > Planctomycetota > Phycisphaerae > Sedimentisphaerales > Anaerohalosphaeraceae > JAHDQI01. The sequence goes on along the minus strand of JAKPDO010000019.1, from coordinate 58,154 downwards.
ATACTAATATCTTTATATCTTTATAATCATATATTTAGAAAAACTCTTTTGGTTCGAGACTTTTTAAAATAATTATATCTTATTATATAATAAGATTTTATGTCTCTTTGAATTGAAAAAAATTGAAACGATGACGGATGCCCCCAACTTTGACGAAAACAAAGAATGCTTTGTATTTAAAATTTATAGGTCATAGAGACCCCAACCGACGGTGCATGGGAACGAAATGCCCCGCTGGCACCATAATTCCGCTTATTCAAATCCTTGTCGAAAATTCCAAGCAGATTCATCCCATCAACTCGAAAGGTTAGGTTTTGATTGGGTCGATACTGAAGTCCTAAATTCAGATAATAATTGCCCCGGTAGCCGCGCTTCCAGTCTGGATCAATCGGATAATACTCGTTCTGACTTAGCTGGTATTCGTCAAAATCTTTCAGACCGCCGAATCCCCAGTAAATCCGCATCGAACCGTCTGCGGACCATTGTTCGGTCAGTTTGTGCTGAAAGGTCAGCTTCGTCACATGATTGGACCACAAGGCCCCGTCATCCCCATACCCATAGGCCTGCGAGGTAATAATGGTGGTCTGCCCCGGCGCCAGCGAAAAATCATACAATTTGGCAAATCCGTGTGAAAGGGTGAATCGTGTTGCTTCTGTATGATAAGAGGCCTCTAATTCAACCCCCCAGTTTCGCTGAGTCCCCACCGGCACAGCCGCTCCGGCGGCCGCCGAATAGGAAATCAATTCCAGATTATAGTGCCAGAATAACGAAGCTGCCAAATCCAGGTTCTCGCTCTGGACACGTTCATACCGCAGCTCAACATTATCCAGAATTTCCGGGTCACCGTCCGGCAGATTGACCAATGCATTCGCCCGCATTTCTTCTTCAAAATTTGTCCGCACGGAACGCGCCCATAAAAGCTTATAAACATCTCGTTTCGTAGGAGCATAAATGAGCGAAGCCCGCGGAGAAAACAGCCGGCTGCTGTAAGTATGATCGTCAATACGTCCCCCAAAAAACGCGGTCCATTGTTCACTGATTGTCCACTGGTATTCCCCGAACAGCGAATATAAATTTGTCGACCAGCGGCTCATTGGAACCCCGGCATTGGCCATCGCATCATCTGTAAAATCCATATCCGGATATCCATGGGCTTTTAGTCCCAGTTCATGATGCGAAACCTCAACCCCCAAGGCCGCCCCATGAGAGTCATTGAAGGAATGGCGAATCATGGCCCGCCCGTAGTATTCATCTTCTCGAAAGACCTCGTTAAACCAGTTCACAGTCCGGCGCCGATAATCGAACAAATCATAACTGAATGCCAGACTCAAATCCGTCTGTTCAGACAAATTCGTCTCATATCCGACATATCCCGTCAGCTGCTGATACTGATAAAAATTTTGTTCCAGCGGCGACGATGCTTCATACTCCGGATACCAGATAATACCAGGATCCCCCCAGTCTCCGCTCCAGTCCGGGGGAAAAATCGGTAACCAGTTTCCCGTCATGCGGCTTCTGATATAATCCGTCCATCCGTAAGGAACACGCGCCAAAGCCCCCGTCGCCCATGGAAATTGCTGCCCGCCGCGCGTATAGCGCAGCCAATATGTCCAGTTTCCCTCATCGTACTGAGCAAACAATTTGATCGGCGGCAATCCCCGCGCAGCTGCTTGATCTGCGGGCATATTGATACGGGTCATCGCTTCCCCGGCGGCCGTACCGTCTCCCGGAAGATACGGAGCGCCGGGAGACTCATTCCAGCCAAAATCAGACGTGGTCGGAAAATCAAATCCATAATGCACGGGGGCATCATACTTGTCCGCTCCGTTGTATTTACCGATGCCCACATAGGTAAACAGTCCGCTGTCTCCGTCTGCAAAACGGCGGCCGTGCCGAATTTCCGTTGAGTAAAACTCCTCCACCGCGCCGCTGCGGAAAGTCACATCCGTCCCCTCAAACGTCAGCCCGCTGTGCGTAACAATGTTGATGACCATCGAGACCGCCCCCGGACCGTACAAAGCGGAACCGGGCCCTCGGATAATATCAATATGGTGAATATCCTTCAGAAGCACCAGGTCCCGCTCGCTGATTGCCCCGTAATGCATTCGGTCGTTCATCACTTTCCCGTTCACGGTCAGCAGATACTTATCGTCCCGGTCGCTGATGATTCCCCGCAGTCCCAGATTATCCGGCTCCCACGTATTGCGAAGCCACTGCAGGTTGGGAACGTAAATATCCAGCAGTTCAAAACAGACTTCGGGCGCCGGAGGCCTCGATCTGCTCTTCTGTAATGGTGGTAACCGCCGCCGGCACCAGACGCGGCGATGATTTGGTCAGAGAGGCCACAGAATCCAGCCGGACTTCCATTAACTGTTCCAGCGACATATCAAAAAAATTATCCGGTGTCGGCTCAGCCGGTTCAGCTGCATCTAAAAAACCCGACAAACAAACCCCTGCCAGCACCCCCAGGAACAATATCCCAAGACGATTCATACTGTACCTCCTGTTTCCATTTACTCTGCAAATCTCCCCGGCCGCCGACCCTCGAAACGAAAAATCGTCCTTTTTACCTTGCGATATAATGTGCTTTGATTTCCTGAAGAGGAAAAACAGCAAATATTTGCTCCAAAACGTGTGTTTTGTTCCTCCAGAGTCCGATAAGGGAGCAAAAAAATCGACTTAAACCGGTCGTTTTTTTTGCCGATAACCAAGGTGTTCTGTTTCGAGAATCCGATTCTTCGAAGGGAACCCTTATGCGGTCGGCGCCGGAAAAAAAGGGGGCTCCAGCGGCGCAATGGATTGTGCTTCTTCTTATGAGTACCGTTGTACGGGGGGATTCCGTATCCGGTCTTGAATCAAACGACCTCTACAATCTCTCACTGGAACAGCTGCTGAATATCGATATCTCTGTGGTATCCAAAAAAGAAGAGACTCTGTTTGAAGCCCCGGGTGTAGCCGTTATCGTTCCGCAGGAGGAATGGAACCTCTTCGGCGACCGCACGCTCTTTGGGCTGATGCAGCGGCAGCCCAGCATCTATACCCGCAGTTCCTTTGTCTTCTCCGACAACCTGGCGGGCTTCCGCGGGAATATGTCCACCCATGCGGAAATGCATACGCTGATTCTCATCAACAACCGGCCGGTCCGTGAAAGTGCGCTCGGCTACAACTTTCCTCTCTATATGGCCTACCCGCTGGCGGCGCTGGAGAGCGTGGAGATTATCCGCGGCCCCGGTTCGGTTCTCTACGGCACCAACGCCTTTACCGGCGTAGTCAATCTGAAAACCCGACGCATCCCCGAAAAACCCGAATGGACGCTTTCCGGAATGGGCGGCTCTTACGGGTATTATCAGGGTACGTTTGCCGGAGGCGGACGGTTCGGCTCGCTGGGGCTGTTCGGAACGTTTCAGTCGCTCGGTCAGCAGGGAGAACCCTACAAGATGTTCGACGGTCTGGGAGTACCGGGCCGCGATGACCGCCACAGTCGGAACTTTTCCGGAACACTGCATTTGTCTTACGAGGACTTCACCGCGGACGTTTTTGCCGCCGACATCGACACCTATTCGATGGGTGTGATGCCCTTCTGGTCCAATCCGCACCACGAATCACAAACCAGCCGGCTGTTCTCCAATCTCGGCTGGCGGCATCCTCTGGCGGACTCGGTTGAACTGGAACTGAATCTGACCTACAACCAGCAGAAAGACAGTCTGTCCAGCCCTGCTCCCCTGAAAATTGGCACCAACAGCGAGGATTGGCTCGGAGAAGTCACCCTTTATGCCGAGCCGTCCGAGGCCCTCAACCTGGTCTTCGGCTATCTGAAAGAACGGCGGCGGAACTTCCGTGCAGACAAGGACCACTTCCAGTCCATCCCGCCCTACAAATATTACCCCCAAAGCGCCTACGCACAGGCGGATTATAAACTCGGGACGTGGGCCAAGTTCATTACCGGAACCCAATGGAACGAATCCGGACAGGGCAGAGAAGACTTTGTGTTTCGTCACGGTCTGATTCTGACCCCCTTCGAACGATGGGGAGTCAAGCTGCTGTACGGAGAGGCCTTTCGGGCCCCCGTGGCGATGGAATCGGACCTGTATGACCCGCCGATTCTGACAGGCAATCCCAATCTGGAACCGGAAACCATCGCCACCTATGATGCACAATTGTTCTATCACACGGAAAAAACCTTTGCGGCTCTGACGGTCTTTCAAAGCACCATCGAAAAACTGATTATTTACGACACCTCCGTCTCACCGTGGTCCTATATGAACGGCGGCAAACAGACCTTCAAGGGACTCGAATTCGAATGGAAGCACTATTTGTCGCCGCGCTGGCAGATTCTGGGGTCATACCTGCATCAGGAAAATCAGGCCGATGCGGGACTGAATCCCACCGTCGTGCCGGAAAACATGTTTAAAACGGGGACCGCTTACGAATGGGAAAAAGGGTCTGTGGGAATCTTTCTGACCCACTTCGGCAAACCGCCGCAGGTGGACTCGCCGCTGAACGTCAACCCAAACCCGAAGGCCGTCACTCTGCTGTCCGTCAATCTGCAAATAGACATCTCGGACTGGACGGGAATGAAAAAAGGACGTTCCACCCTGATGCTCAAAGGAGAAAACCTCCTGAATGACAAGGAATTCGCTCCCACGTTCGCCTACACCGGCACACCCAACTCGTTCCCCTACTGCGCCGGGAGAACGTTTTATGCCGGCGTAAAAATCACCTTTTAAAAAAGAACAGGGCCGCATCGCTAAGCGAAGCAGCCCTGCTGACTTTGCCGAAAAAAGACCGTTTTACTGTTTGCTGACGGTAATCACACCGGCGGAATAGGCCGGCATCCGCAGGCGAAGGGTCTGACCGCTTACACCGACGACTTTGGCCTGGACGTGCACCGCATTCGGTTCCGCCAGCGTGTTTCGGGCATACAGACTGCCCGGCGCGACATAATGCATCACAGCCGTTTGAGGCACAAAGGAGCTGTCAATCTCAAACGCCAGCGATTTGGCCGTCGGGTCCGGATTGACCACCCGAATGGTTAAGGTCTGCCCATCTTCCGACAGTACACTGACCACATTCAGGCTGCTGTCCTGGCCGGTTGTCTGAACGCAATACGGGGCGTAATGGTCGCGCCACAGTTTCATTACGACGTAATTGGGAGCCGGGAACCAGCCGGTATGGTCAAAATTGATAAAGGCGTTATCCCAGCCGCTGGCCGAGGTGTGCCGCAGGAACAGAGCGGGACCGCCGATTCTGAAGTTGGCCCCCTGCCGTTCAAAGGTATTCAAAATCCCGCCGGCAAACAGGCCGGTCCGCCAATCCGTACTCTGGGCGTTCCATTCCGAGTTGTAAATCTTGATATTGGGATTGGCGGAGGCAGCAATTCGGCCGGCCAGATTGACCAGATAGTTCTCATAGTTCACCGGCCCGGATTTAAAGCCGCTTGGGTCCTCATAGTAGTGGACACTGATAAAATCAATCAGCGAAGCACAGCCGTTCAAAATGTCCTGATTCCAGCTCTGGTCATAGCCGCCGCTGCCGACAGCAATCAGATAAATCGGCACCCCCAATTCATCCGCCTTGGCCCGCATAGCCGGGGCAAACAGCTGAACGCGGGCGATATAGGCCGCCGATCCGGCCGCCCAGGTCTCATTGTCAAGTTCCCAATACACCACATTGTACGGCTCCGGATGACCATTGGCCGCCCGCACAGCACCCCAATAGGTTGTCTGTGCATCCCCGTTGCAGTATTCCATCCAATCGAGGGCGTACTGCAGATACGTTTCCGGCGTATCCGGACTTAACTTCCACTGCGCCGGGGCACCGCAGGCACTGTTCAGAACACCGGTGTTGATGCACAGGAGGGGCTCGGCGCCGATACGCTCGCACATCCGCAGAAACTCATCGGTTCCGAAGGAGTTGGTGTCCTGGTCATCCCACATATAGGCACTGTACTTGCGGCGCTGATGCTGCGGGCCGATTCCGTCCTTCCAGAGATACAGCGAAGCAAAACAGCCGCCCGGCCAGCGGATAATCGTCGGACGCAGGGCCTCCACCGCCGCCAGCAGGTCCGGACGATAGCCGCCGACCGCCAGCGCATCAGCTCCCATCATACTCACCTGATCGATATATACCGTTCCGGTGCCGAGCAGAACAATCCGCAATGAACCGTTATTGGTCGTGCCGCTCGAGACAATCTGGAACGGATATTCGGTCCACTGAGCTGTTGGAGTCGGCAAATCCGCCTGCCCGAGCACGGTCGAACCGTCCATGAGCTGGACGCGAACACCCGCGGCCAGCGTCCCCTTCATCCACAGCGAACCGCTGTACACCTGCGGGACAAACTTAAAGTTGTCCTGCTGAAGGCCTGCACCGGCAGAGGCGGCTGTAATTTTTACACTCACGCTGTCATTGAGGGCATCGGTATCCGCGGAGGCCGTACCATTGCCGAAGAACGTCCAGTTTTTCGCCGCAAACTGACCCGACGGCAGGGTCGGCAGTCCGCTGAACAGGACCGTCGAATCCGTCAGCGAAACAACCTGAATGTTTCGATAGCGGGCCTGCGTCGCCCACGTTCCTAATCCGACCATTCCGGTCAGGTGCGGACTGCTGCTGTCTGTATAGTCAAACAGCTGGGTATCATTGAGCCAGACCTGGAACCGATTGCCTTCACAGCGGATTCGAATGGAATACCAGACTCCGGTGGAAATGCTGCCGGAAACATAGGAGGTTACCACGCTTCGGCCGCCGTTGACTTCTTTTTCGATGGCGTGCTGGGTATTGTTCCAGCCGCCGATATTGCACCAATAAAAATTGTTTGCATCCGAGGCCCGGAAGAGAATGAGAAAGGCCTCGTTTCCGCCGTCTTTTTTCGCCTCGAGCGTTAATTCATAATCCCCCCAGGACGGGTCGCCGAACTCCATATGGACATCCGTCGAAAGCGACGACTGAACCAGCTCATCGCCTTCAATCGACCACAACCCGCCGCCGCTGGAGGCATCCAGCTCAAAACTGCGGTTCCAAACCAGTTCACCCCAGAGACCGCCGTTGGCGGAATGATAGATGTGTTCGAGGAAATGCCCGTACACTTTCTCATCAATCGTATTCAGCACATTCGAAGGATTGACGGCAAAGGGCTGCGGAGAAATCTGAATGGAACGTTCATAGACGTCTTCCTGATAGACCAGCGTATCCCGCAGCCAGTCCCCCGCCAGCTGCTCCAAATCGAGCGGGGTTTCTGTAGTCAGCCAGACCCGGCTTAAAATTGCCAGGTCCTCCAAATCCACAAGGCAATCCAGATTGTAGTCGGCCTCCACATAGCCCCAGACACCGCAGACATCCTCATAAATGGAAACCTCGACCTCATAGAGACTGCCGTTATAGGCGGGGTCGCTGCTGGAAACCGTATGAACGATTCGTTCAGTTGTTCCCACCGAGCCGACATCGGCAATCCCCACCGTTACCGTCTGCGGCTGATTCCAGTTGGCAGGAGTAAAGGTGAGCACAATCGGCTGTCCGCCGCCATTTCCGACGGTCAGAGAGGCCGGCGGCTGAACCGTAATGACCACATTGGACGTCGGTGCAGCCAGAAGCTGAATCGTATAACTGTCGGTTCGGAACGGCTGACTGGTAAACAGGACCGTCCGTCCGTCGCTTTCGGTAAACTGAACCAGCGGCTCGCTGAGGGCATTGGGCCCCCAGGAAGCATGCTGAGCAATTTCGGCGGCGCTTAAGGCCGAATCCCAAATCCGAAACTCGTTGATGGAGCACTGCACATACGGGTCGGCATTGTAGAGACTGCGGGCCAGATAGGCATAGGTTGTGCGAAGCCGGCTGAGGGTGGTTGTGCCCAACTCCGCCGTGCCCTGCAGGACCCCGTCGATATAATAGGCCAGCACAGTCCCGTTGATGGTCAGGGCATAATAATGCTCCTGCCCGTCATTGAGTTCCGGGCCGTTGACGCCGACCTCATACGACCACGGAGCCGAACTGCTTTCTGTGTTGGCAATGGCCGCCCGTGAAACATCATTCCCGCGAGTTGTAGCTAACATCAGATAATCGCGTCCGTAGCCGTTAGTATAGCGGCCGCCGAATGCCGCCGTCATAGAGTAGCCCTGATTGAGCAGCGGCTGAGTGGACCACAGCTCGAGGGTAATCGCCGAATACGTATTAACAGCAATTGTCGCGGCCGGCAGATTCACATAATCATCCACCCCGTCACAAATCACCTGCCCGCCCGATACAGACGCTCCGTTCATCAATGTTCCATGCGCTGTACCAACACTGTCCGAGGCATCCGAAGTAAAACTGTACCGATGGCGAAGAGCTCCTGAGGCCAGACCCCAGGAAAAGACAAAGACCAAAAAAAACCCCACCCGCGTTTGTGTTTTCATAATACCCCCAATCGCAAGAAACAATCCATTTTCATTCCCCCCGCAGAATACACAAATCCGCTCCGGCACGGTTTGGAGCCGCGCCGGAGCGGTGAAAACTTCAACTCACTAAAACCAGGTCGGCAAAATCCTGCCGATTACTGGCAGGCACTGGCCGGATAGATACCGCACTTGAGCCACTCAGAAGCTATCAGCGCAAAATCAGCCAAAGTCACTTCGCAGTCATTGTTGAGGTCATACGTCGGTTTCCACCGGCAGAAGGGACCGGTATCGGCTACGTACAGGTCGGCTACCTGGTCCGGCGTCAAAGCATAGTTGTAAATCCGCACTTCATCCAGACCGCCGTTGTAGTAGGCATCCGCTGTCCAGGCACTGCGTCCAATCCAGCTGTTGGTACGGGTAACCACATTCGGTGTCTGAACCGTCCCGCTGGCCACCGGAATGCCGTCCTTGTAAATCACCGCCGCACCCGTTTCGGTCATCGTCACCGTAAACATCTGCCACTTATTCAGTTCCAAAGCTTCGACAGCATCCAGAATACCGCCCGATGAAGAAGATCCGCGATACACATGGAACCGCAGCGTCGTACCCGTCGAGACACGGCTGAAAAAGATGTTGTCGGCATTGGGACCATTGTTGAGCGAAATAAACCGAGCCCAGTCAGAAGCCGCCGCCGGATTCACCCACAGCGAGAAGGTCAGTCCGCCGGTAAAATTGTCAAACACATCCGGCATATCCACATACGTCGAACTGCCGGACAGGAAGATAGCCTGACCGACTTTACCCGCCGCATAACTGAAGCCCGTTCCGGTAGGCGTTCCATGGTTATTGCTGCCGGAGTAGTCGTTTGAATCCCCATTGAACGGATAGTAAACCAGCTGCCGCTTGACCGCCAGACGGACCGAATTGGACTCCTTGGTTCCGCCGGTATTGGTCGCCCGGGCAAAATACACGCCTTCATCAGCCACTTCCAGATTGGCGATACTCAGTGTAGTGATCCACTCATCCCCAACATTGGTCAGTGTAATCGTCACATCCGGATCCGCCCCTGTCACTTCTACATTGTTGCGGAACCACTTAACGGTCGCCGACTGGGTGCTCAGGAATTTTGCCGACAGAACCGCCGTTTCACCCGGGAAGGCGGCTGTATGAACCGGCTGAACCGTAAAGATCGGGCCTTCCGGAGCCGTTGTAAACTTGTACATCGGACCGACAAACCGTTTGCCTGTACCGGACTCAATCACGTCCACACGCCAGGCATAGGTTTTCTCCTTCACCAGAGAGGTCGCATTCAGAGACAGAGCCGTCGTGGTGGCATAGGGGGTTCCCGGATTCACGGTCAAAGCGTAATTGGGGTCAACAATGTTCGGGTCTGTGGAAATGAAGACTTCAAAATGATCAACGCTGATTCCCGAATTGACCGTCCAGCTGAGCGGGGTATAAGGATTGTAGGGAACATCCTGCGCATTGTTGGCCGGAGACATACTTAAAATCGCACAGTCCTGATAAAGATCCGGCCCCAGCTGATTGCTCAGGATTAACTGGGGCTCCCCAAAGGCATGGTTGTAAATTCGATACTCATTGACCAGGCCTGTCCAGGTTTGGTCCACGCTATAAACGCCTTTGCCCAAATAGGCCTTGGCTGTGCTGATATTGGCCAGAACGTCATCTCCGGTCGCCGAGCCAATCAAAACGCCGTTGATGTAGTAGGAAATCGTTGTACCCGATACGGTCAAAACATAATGATATTGTTTCCCGTCTGCATACTCCGGACCGTCCACCCCGGTTTCATAATTCCAAGGGTTTGAACTGTTGGGCGTATTGGCAATAGCCACACGAGAACCCAGATTATCGCCTTGTGCACCGGTTGCAAACATCACATAATCCCGCCCGTATCCATTGGACCAGGTATCTCCAAAAGACGCCGTCATCGTAAACGGGTTATTGGTGTTCTGGGTTGCCCACAGTTCGAGCGTCAGCGCCGGATACGTATTAATCGCAATCGTCGATGCCGGCAGATTCACATAAGCACCCGCCGCATCCGTGCCGCCGAAAAACTGGATTTGTCCGGCGGAAATCACCGGATTGTTCACCAAAGTTCCGTTCGCCCCACCCACAGAGTCGCTGGCGTCGGACGTAAAACTGTAGCGGTGCCGCAGCGCCGCCGAGACCGGGCAGGCCAGCAGACCCGCCAAAACCAAAATCAACAATCGTTTCATAAGAATACCTCCACAAAAAACCTCTTGGGTTCGCGGCCTTGAAGATACACCCTCCAAAGCCCTTTCCTTCACGTACCCTTTTTCCTTAAAGAACAGTGTCCTGACTCACGAACATTCAATATTTTCAGGAACGCTTGCGTCCCAGCATCAGAGCCCCGAGTCCCAGCAACACCATCGTGGCCGGCTCCGGAATTGCAATGACAAACTGAGACGGATCCAATGCGGCGTTTGAAATAGCTACCTCGTCAATTGCACCATACCAACGGTCTGCATGGTAGCCATTCCACATTCCGCGACCAACAGACCAGGTTCCCGGCCAGTTATCACCGCCGGGCGTACCGCCGCCGATAGCCAGAGCGGTATTCGGACTTCCGCTAAGGGTCAGGTCAGTCTGGGCAACCAAGACACCCCCCAGATACAGCTTCAAGGTTGAACCGTCACAGACAGCGGCTATGTGATACCATTTCCCAAGCTGAAATGCACCTAATGCTGAAATTGCCTCATGCGTATAACCGGAGACGTCGGTATACTCGATCGCAACCACTTCATTGCCGGCCCCATAGTTAAAATTACGGACTGAAAGATAAAGAGGAGCTTTTCGAGAATCGACTGTAGAAACATCTCGGCCATCGCGTCCAATAATCGTAGCCGCCCAGGGTTGAGAATCCAGCTTCCCGACAGCTTCAATGGTCCAGGCGCTCGGGGTTATCGTCTCCAAATCAACGCCTGTCGGCTGGCTTTGGGCTGACCAGGTAAAAGCAGCCGGATAACTGCCGGTATTGAGAATGCTCAAATCACCGGCGGGACTATCCGAAACCCATTTGAATCCCGCCCAAGCATACTCCCAAGTGGTCAGGTGGTTGCCGTTACCGGAATGATCCGTTGCCGCCTGACGCCATACCGTCCGTCCATCTGAATCCGGAAGAGCCGCTTCCGGAGCTGCCCCCAGCTCAGGGTCATTAAAGGTCCAGTGGGCAAGCAAATCAGCCCAAACTGAAGCATGAACGAATCCCAAAACAATCATCACACACCACATCTTTTTCATCTTTCCACAACCTCCAAAAAAGTGAATTTCCCTGTTTGAAAAACCCAACCACACACTCCACACTTCACACGCTTTTTCCACACACTATGGTCTCAGCGACAGCACCGTCAGCGAATAGGGAGCAAACTCATATGAAAATCGGCTGCCGACGCCGTCAAATTCACTTTCTTTCGGGACAACCTGCTGCGGACGGTCAATCGTATTCTCCTCCTCCGCTCGGCCGCTGAGCACAGCCACTTCGGCCTTCGGGGAAAACGTCTTGCCTCCCTGAAGCTGTATGTCCGCCGAAACCGGCTTATCGGACGGATTGACTGCTTTGAGATAGACCCGCCCATCGGCCTCCTGCGTAACGGATACATACAGCCGCTGCGGCCCTTCCGATTTCACCTCGCTTTTCAAATAGCCCGTCCCTTTGTGCTGACTGAACAGCTTCTGCACATAATAATTCGGTGTCCCAAAGCAGGTCAGATTGTCAAACCAAATCAGGTTCGGCTTCCACTGCCAGGCGTCCACATGGGCCGAAAGCGGCGCATACGCCGTCATCACAACCACATCACCGTTGCGCTCCAGCCCCGTCAGAAACGCCGCCTCCGCCAGCGCACAAATCAGATTGTTGCGGTTTTCCGGACTGGCGACGCCGTGCGACATCGCCGCATACTCGCCCACAAAAATCTTCGGCCCCTGCCGGTCATAGGAATCATAGTGATCGAGCAGCTCAAACAACCGCGGATAGCGCCGATAAAAATGCTCATCGACGATATCGGGCTTTAAAATGCGCCACTGCGACCAGAGATACGCAATCTCGGCCGGGCCGTTGGGGAAAATCTCCGGCTCCGAACCGCAGCCGGCAATCAGCTTAATATCCGGATATTTTTCGCGAATCGCCTTTTCAAAAACCTTGTAGCGTTCGATATACTGCGGCCCCCACTGCTCGTTGCCGATTCCGATGTATTTCAGACCGAACGGTTTCGGATGGCCCATTTGGGCCCGCACCCGGCCCCACGTGCTGTCGGCGGGCCCGTTGGCAAACTCAATCAAATCCAGTGCATCCTGAACATAAGGCCCGAGTTTGTCCAGTGCGCAGACCTCGCCGGAATTAAACTGACAGGCCATTCCACAGTTGAGAATCGGAACGGGCTCCGCCCCGATTTGCTCACAGAGCAGAAAATACTCGAAGAATCCCAGTCCGAACGACTGATAATAATCCGGGGTCAGACGATGCCGAAACTCCGTGTTCCATCGGTTGATAATCGTCTTGCGGTCGCGAAGGTCGCCGATGGTGTTTTTCCACTGATAGCGAACCGCCAGCGTGGAGCCCTCCACGATGCACCCGCCCGGAAACCGCAGAAAGGCGGGCCGAACCTCCGCCAGCATCTGCACCAAATCCTTCCGCAGTCCGGGAATCGGACGGTCGGCCTGCCGGGCCGTATCGACCGGAAACAGCGAAATCATATCCAAATCGACCGTCCCCTTCGACATCGCCAGCACATTCAGTCTGGCCTTCGACTCGGTTGCGGCCGCCTTCATTGTAATCTGATAAAACGCCCAGTCCGCTCCTTTGACTTCGAGGGTCCCTTCAAGCACCTGCTCGCCGGACGGACGGACGGCTTCAATCCGAAGCGGCATCGAGGTCCCGCTCGGAACCCGGGCAAAGAGAGTAAGATAATACTCCCGGTCCTGATGAAGACCGATGCCGCGGAAGCCCTCGTTGGATACCCCGAACCCCTTTCCGGATTCGTCCACGGTGATTCGCAGAGCGCGGGCATCCGATTCTTTATAGGGCTGCTTCGAAATGACGGCGGCATCCCCTTTGGTCCCTTCCCGCCGGAGAATTGACCAGCCCATCATTCCATCGGGAAATTCGAACGAGCGGTTCTTGACCTTCTCTTCATACAAACCGCCGTCTGCTCCGAAATTGATGTCCTCAAAAAACAGACCATACATCATCGGGCTGATGGAATGCGTCGGCCGGTCTGTATAAACCGTCAGGTTGACCGGCGGCTGAGCCGCACAAACAACAGCTCCAACCCACAAAAGCATTCCCGCCGCGGCCGCCCTGCCGCTCCAGCAAACTCCTTTCAACTGTCTCAACGGTCACCCTCCCAAAAAACGATTTCCGCGTTTTTTTCAACCCTGCAGAACGCAGCGTTTTTCTCACCACCAGAACCACATACCGTAGGAAAGACGAGCATTCATCCGGTCAAACCGCCGCCAATCCACATGCCCGTCTGTATAGGCCACATTGGCCCCTTCCGGAAGCAGTCCGGCATTGTTGCGCTGCCGGGAATAGTGATTCGTATTGTCCCAAAGGGTTCCGTCGCTCATCTGCGGGTCATCAATCCCCCCCTGCGTGAGCTGATCAAACCGATTTCCCACCCGGCTTGTACCATCACTGAGCACGGCATCCATAATCATAATCCGAGAACTGGCTGCCTGAACATGGGAAATCTTCCGAATCCACTTGGCCTGTTCTCTCGGATTATCCAGATTGGCCGGCAAACGGGAATTTCCGTTGGCATCGATTTTATCAAACATATAAATATACGGAAGCACCCGATAATAGCTCAGCCGCTGCGATTGATTCAGGGTATCTTCATTCCGAAGAGGCACAGGGCTCCGGTAAGGACCGCTTCCATACAGCCAGCTGAACTGCCAGAAACGGGCATCATCAGACTTTTTGAGCTTGTTGGCAGGACAAAAGAACGTTTTGTTGTCATCGAAGCCCGCATACCGAGACATCTGATTGGTCGCCTCAAACACCATATCCCACAGCCAGTTCCCGGGAAAGCTAAAAATCGGAACCGACGAATTGTTGTCATTGGCATACAGAAGCGTTCCGAGAGACTGCTGCTTAAGATTGTTGGCACACATTGTTTTCTGGGCATAGGTTTTGGCCCGGCTCAGGGCGGGAATCAACACACTCAGCAGCAGGGCGATAATGGCAATCACCACCAGCAGTTCAATCAGCGTAAATCCCTTTTGGGGCCGACGTTGAATGGGGTTGTTTCGGTACATCATTTGTTCTCTCTCACTAATTTAAGGTTTCGATTTCCAGTTTGGCTTTTTCTTGACGCTTATGGCTCCAGCCGCAAAACCGGCGCCCCGAACAGGCACCAGTCTCCGTGCTCTTCATTGTATCCGGCAGGCACCTGCTTGCCCGGATGGGTGACCGCCGCCAGGGTCAGGAAGCGGTCCTTAGGTTCTAACGGGATGGAAATGCGGCAGAACTGACCTTTCTGAACGGCCGGCTGGAAAAACCGCACCTTGCCGTCCACCAGGACATACAAATCCGCTAAACCATATTCCGGCGCGGTGGCGGATATGCCCCCAACGGATTCAAACCGGAGAATCCCGATGCCTTTGAGGGCCTGCCGCATCGCCTCCAAATCAAACGTAATTCCCTGATTGGCGTGGATAAAAATCGCCGGACTTTCCGCATTGCCATAATAAACCCCATTCAATGCCAGTCCGGGACCGCCGCTGCCGAATGACTGCTGCGTTCCGTTGACAATACTCACATAGTAGTGCCGGTTGGTTTTCGGGCACTGGTCAAAAATATCCCCTCGGCTGGAGATTACTTGGGGCCCCTGAGAAGCGTCCGGAACAAAGACGCCGTCGATAAACGGATGCCAATCCACAGTTCTGTAGCGGTTGTCCGCCTCCGGAAACCGCTCGTAATAATAAACATCCATCCGCATTCCCCGGGCATTCGCCGGGTCAATCCCGCATTCCAGACAACCGGTTCCCAGACCGTTGCCGCCGCCGACCATATCCGCCAGATTGAGGGTTTTTTGCCCTTTCCAGACCATCTGGGTTTTGGTGTCAATCCGCTGGACAAAACCGGCCTCTTTGAGGGCGATTTCCTCCACGGTGGCACCGCCGTCGCGGACTCGTCGGGCCTGGCCGGCCTGAACGGAATAAACATCCTGCTCCCCCCGGCCCGTTACAAGCGATGTTTTCCCTTTGGTTACGTGCAGTTCGACCGAACAGTCTACATTCGCCAGAACGCCGAACTCCGTACCCAAATCCACAATCCGCATTCCGTTGGCCAGCACCGTGAAACCGGATGCATAATCCGGCACCCGGGCATACACCCGCCCGTACGCCAGCGAAAGCATATTGTCGGATTTGCAGACAAACTCGGCCGGTCCCTCAATAACCGCCCGCGCACCGGAATAAAACTCAACTTCCAGTGTTCCCGACCGAAGAATTCTGGGCTCATCGGTATTGTAGAGCAAATCCTGAACCTTCAGTCCTTCTTCTCCATTCTGCCACCTGGGCTCAACGGTCTCCGCCACAAACGCCACCGGTTCACGTTCCGGCAGGAACTTGATGGAGGCAAAAAAGACCACCAGCGCCGCCATAGAGGCCACCAGGACCCACAGCGCCGCCTTTTGCCGGTCCGGACGAAATGCAGCCGTCCGGCGGACCGGTTCCGCTGCCGGCTCCTCTTCTTCCTCCGGCAGCTCGATGGAAGGAGCCACTCGCTCCTCCTCAGCAAATATCTTCAGCAGATGGAACTGCTCATCAATTTCATCCTGTGTGCCCAGCGATGCTGAAGGAATGACGGTGCTCTTGCGAAGCGCCGAGGCCACCAGGTAAAAATCCATCGTGTAGCGCAGGGCTTCGGCATCTTCCGAGAGAATTGCATTCAGACGCGCAATCTGCTCAGGGGATGCTTCATTCTCAAGCATCTGATATAAGAGCAAATCCAGTTCCTGACGCTGCACTTCGTCCATCCGCTGTCCCCGTTCTATGGATGCATCCGGACACACTGCACCAACTGGCTGTGAATCCGGCTTAAAATTTTATACACATTCAGGACGGAAAGCCCCAGCAGCACGGCAATCTGTTTGGGCTTGAGGTCCTGATAATAGCGCAGTTCAATAAACCGTCGGCCGCGGGGACTGAGCTGTTTGAGGCACCGTTTGAGTTTCTCCAGCACCTCCTCGCCCTCTTTATCCAGCGTTCGGCTGGCCGCCATCAACTGGTCAAAAAGCCCGCTGTGCAAATCCACATGCACATTCCGCTCTTTCTTCTTGCGGTACTCGAGAATCTTATAGTAGGCCACCTGAATTCCCCAAGCCACAAAATCCTCGATCGGCCGGCAGTCCTCATATTTCTGCCACATCGTATGAACCGTTTCCTGCAGGATGTCATCCGCATCTTCGAAATTGCGGACCACGCTGAGGATAAAGGCGTAAATCCGCATCTGCTTTTGCATAAGCAGGTTCAAGAACTCATCTGATTTTAATTGGTCTTTTTTGTCCACTATTAAGCGCACCTATATTTAACCCCTCCTCAAGTAGTGCCCTCAAAAATCAAAATTTAGACAAAAGAAAACAAATTTTTAAAAAAACATTATAAAAAGATATTTTACATCTTTAATTGGAAATACAAAGGTGCTTCAATCGATGCGTTTCTCCCCCGCCCCGAACTATCGGATGGAATGAGATAATTATAGCAGAAATGCCTTCAAAGATGAAACAAAATCTTCCCTAACAGCCCCAAAGTCGGCTGTTTGCATGCTCCTGTTGACAAGAGAGGTGGTTAATGAGTATGGCCTTCACCGTGCCCTGAGCTCTGAGCGGGCTCCTGCCCGGAGTGAATCACATTATGCAGCCCTTCGACATAATGAACAAAAGCCACATAAGCCGCCACATACTTTCTTCCGGCCTCGACGGACTCATCCTTATGCTTCCGGACTTCCATCAAACGATAAAAAAGTTCTTTGACGCCGTTCTCAGCCGCCCGGCCCATCTCTTTTGCAAGCTCTTCGGCATTTCCTGTTTCAATCGCCTTATCCGCAGCCGCCACAGGCGGCTCCGTCTGCCCGGCAGGTTTGAGACCGGTATAAGGCGCCCCTTCCGCAGCCCGATGAAGACGGACGAGGGTTTCAAAGAAATACAGATCTGCAAGTTCTTTTGCCTGAGGGCTTTGGACTCTCACAACAAGCGTTTTTCGGAACGCTGTTTTCAGCTCTTCCTCCTGCTCCTTTCCAACCCATTTCAGGAGCGGCCCAATATCGCCTTTTTCCAGTGCCGTCTTGGCTTCAAGCACAACCGGCCCATCCAACGTATCGCAATGAGCCCAAAGCGAAACAGGAATAAACAGCAAGACCCCAACAGCTGCCGCAGTCCCCAAAACAAACCCGAATCCATTTTTTCCGTCTGATTCATATCAAACCTCCTTTCTCTGATGACTGGTGCTTCACTTTTTTGATATTATACTCCCTTTTGACGTCAAAAATTGACAGAAAACCGTTCTGCGGCTACGATGCCGTGCAAAATCGAAACGGAACTTGAAATCGGAGGTTTCTATGCATCTTCTTAAAACCAGACCAAGCCGAGCCGCCGCTGTGTCTTTTGCCCTTTTGTTCGGAATCGCCGCCCTCGCGGACAATCCCGTTATTACCCACAAATTCACCGCCGACCCGGCAGCTTTGGTCTATCAAGACACCGTCTATCTTTACACGGGCCACGATGAATGCCCCGACCGGCAAAACCGCTATGTCATGCATGAATGGCTGTGCTTTTCCTCCACCGACATGGTTCATTGGACCGAACATCCGGTTCCCCTGCGTGTGAGCGATTTCCAATGGGCACAGGATGACGCCTGGGCCTCGCAGGTTATCCACCGCGACGGCAAATTTTATTGGTACGTCGCCGTCACTCACAAAACCATCCCCGGCAAGGCCATCGGCGTAGCCGTTTCGGACAGCCCAACCGGCCCCTTCAAAGATGCCCGCGGTTCGGCCCTGATTACCAACGATATGACCACGGACGTGAGCATCTCCTGGGATGACATCGACCCGACCGTCTTTATCGATGAGGACGGACAGGCCTATCTGTTTTGGGGCAATACGAAATGCCGCTGGGTCAAACTCAAACCCAATATGATTGAACTGGACGGTCCCATCCACACCATTGATACCCTGCCTCATTTTACGGAAGCCCCCTGGATTCACAAACACGGCGACTGGTATTACTTGTCCTATGCCTATCAATTTCCCGAAAAGACCGCCTATGCGATGAGCAAAAGCATTACCGGGCCGTGGGAGTTCAAAGGCATCCTGAATGAACTGGCGGGCAACTGCAATACCAATCATCAGGCCATTATCGAGTACAAGGGCAAACACTACTTCATCTACCACACCGGCGGCATTCAGCCGAATGGAGGCAGTTTCCGCCGTTCCGTCTGCATTGATTATCTTTATTACAACCCGGACGGCACGCTCAAACGCGTCCTTATG
The DNA here is from genome assembly GCA_029552545.1 of Planctomycetota bacterium. Lineage (GTDB taxonomy): Bacteria > Planctomycetota > Phycisphaerae > Sedimentisphaerales > Anaerohalosphaeraceae > JAHDQI01. The sequence continues at coordinate 39,251 of JAKPDO010000019.1, read as the reverse complement.
ACGACCGAAGGTGTTCAGCCCGCTCAATAAGAAGTGTCTGTGAAACGGATAGTCCTCCTCACTATTCTTTCCTGCGTGCCGGCGGCGGCCCTGACGGAAAACCCGCTCTTTGACGGGGCGGACCCGCACGCCGTCTGGTTTGACAGCCGCCTTTTCCTCTACCCTACGTCCGCCCGGGGACGCTTTTCTGCCTATTCTTCTGCAGACTTGCTCGACTGGCAGCGACACGGACCAATTTTCAGCATCAGCCAAATCGAATGGCTTACCGAACGCAAAAGCGGCTGGGCCCCCTGCCTCATCGAAAAAGACGGCACATTTTATTTCTACTATTCACTCGGCCCCAAACCCTCTCACATCGGTGTCGCGCTCGGCAAAAATCCAATCGGCCCATTCACGGATTCCGGGCGGCCCCTGCTGTCCGACAACAATGACCCCAATTTTGAAGCGATTGACCCAATGGTCTTCAAAGACCCTCTCTCCGGAAAGTATTATCTCTACGCCGGCGGCAGCGCCGGCTCAACCCTGCGTCTGTTCGAACTGACTGACGACCTGCTCGGACTCAAAGAGCAAATCCCCGTGCAGACGCCGCCGAATTTTACCGAAGGGGTTTTTGTCCATTATCGAAACGGCCTGTATTACCTGTCCTACAGTCACGGCAGCTGGCGGCACAGCTCCTATTCGGTCCATTATGCCGTCTCGAAAACCCCTGTCGGCCCCTGGGACTACAAGGGGCCCATTCTTGTCAGCAGCGACCGCTATAAAGGTCCCGGTCATCATTCTTTTGTTTATGTACCGCCCAAAGACTGCTGGTACATTTTTTATCATCGCTGGGAAAACGTCGAAGGAGACGGCCCCTACTCCGGCAGCCGAAAAATCGCTGCGGACCTCGTCGAATACGACACCGACGGAACCATCAAATCTATCACAATGACCCCGACAGACAGGTCGGAATCATTTCCAATTCCAAAAATTTCAAAGTAATTTCTTGACCCAAGAAGACATTTTTGTTAACATAGGCAAAAATAGAGCACAAGAAAGAGGAAATATAGATAAACAATGGGGGCGGTCCTCAGAGCAGAATCTAATCATTTTCCTCCTGACTTTCTTGAATTAGAAAGGTTCTTATGTCTAACAAAGGTTGGGCTGTCTCCGTGTTTTTATCGGCTTGTCTAAGCAGTATTTCGTTCGGAGCCATTACGCTTTACACCCCGCCGTCAGGCGATGCGATGTATTCATGGAACAGCAAATACGGCCCCTACGGCTACACAACCGAAACCAATGAAATGGGAGTCGGTTTGTCTATGGGCGGCAGCTACGGAAACGACTACACCATCTCCATCTTCGAAATTCCGATAGTCGCCTTATCCGGCCAAACAATTACAAGTGCCGTTCTGGAAGTGGAATCATTAGGGTTCGATACCGGCTACTGGTATGGTTCCGCCGGGCTTCGGTGGGTCGATACAGGAACAATGAACTTGACCGGTAATGTCGTTGCGGATAACTTGGGCCCGGCGTCAGCTTTTGTCTCCATAGAGTACTATCTGTTTAACAGCGGAACGGTGGAAGGCACACCCGGCATCAAACAATTTGACGTGCTGAATCACCTGCTCGATGACCTTGCAGCCGGAAGGGCTTACACAACGTTTGTTCTGTGCGGTTCCCGAGATACAGGCGGGGCAATCTACACCGCCGAAAGCGGACGCGGACCGCGAATTATTGCGGTTCCTGAACCGACATCGCTCCTGCTGCTGGCCTTCAGCGGTCTTCTGGCAGCCGCCCAAAAACGCCGGACACATTAATTGTTCGTCTCTTCAAGCACCTTGTTCCTCCGAACAAGGTGCTTTTTTATTTGCTCCTTTTACCCGGCGGAGGGCAAGGCCTGTCAGAAGAATCACCGCCGTCCCAATCACCGGAATCAAAAAATCATTCCACGAATAGGCAAAACGCCCAAAAAGGTCTGGGAACATTTTGGAAACCGTCATCCAGAGGATGACAAGAATTCCCAGCGCCGTTCCGATTCCGCCCGCCAGATTCCCCGCCCTTCGGGACATCAAGCCCAGAAGAAACAGTCCGAGCATGCCCCCGCTGAAAATGCCCGCCAGCGTCTGCCACGTCTTGAATCCTTCGCCGAATCGGCTCATCCCGAAGGCCGCCAGAATGCCGAAGAGGCCGAACAAACCGGTGGCCGCATAGAGCACGTTCAGACACTGCCGGTCTGTCGCATCCGCTTTGAATCGCTTAAAGAAATCCGACATAATCAGCGTAGCCGCCGAATTTAAACTGGTGGAAACGGTGCTCATCGCCGCGGCAAAAATCGCCGCAATCAAAAGCCCCCTCAGCCCCGCCGGCAGGGTCTGAACAATGTAGTCCGGCTTGGCCGCCACAGCCGGCGGAATCTCCGCCGACTGGATTTTGTAGTACGCAAACAGGAGCGAACCAATCAGAAAAAACATTGCCGAGACCGGAATATACAGCAGCCCGCCCAGCAGCAGACTCTTGCCCGCCTCCCGGTCGTTTTTGGAGGATTTGTACCGCTGGACATAGTTCTGGTCGATGCCGAAGTTCTGCAGATTCAGCACAATGCCGAAAAAGAGAACGACCCAGAACGTCTCCTCCCGCAGGGACGGACCGAAACTGCCGAGGGAGAACTTTCCCTCCGCCAGGGCCGTTGACAGCAGTTGAGCGGGACCGCCCGACACGGAAAAAAGCATCACAAGGGTGCAAACAAAAGCCCCGCCGATGAGAATAAAACTCTGAATTGCATCCGTCCAAATCACCGCCGTAATCCCCCCCATCAGCGTATAGACGGCAACGGAAATTCCGAGCAGGAAAATAATCGCTTTGATATCCCAACCGAGCAGAATCTGCATCGGCACGGCCGTCAGATACAGGACAGCCCCCATTCGGGCAATCTGCGTCGTCAGAAAACAGAGATTGGCATACAGCCGGGCCCAATAGCCGAACCGCCGCTCCAGCTCCTCATAGGCGGAAATGGCCTCGGTCCTCCGCCGGTAGTACGGAACGAAATAACGATAAGCAATGGAAACGGCTATCGGCAGCGACAGACTGAACGTAAAAAAACTCCAGTTGTCCGCATAGGCCTTGCCCGGAATCCCGATAAAACTGATGCTGCTCAGATACGTGGCAAAAATGGACAAGCCGGTCAGCCAGCCCGGAAGCGAATGGTGCCCGGCGACAAATCCCTCCGTGGAACGGCTCTTTCGGTAAAAGAAAACACCGACCCCCAGCGTTCCGACAAAATAAAGAACCAGAATTGTCAGGTCAAACGCACTGAACTTTCCCATTTTGCCGTCCTTGTGCCTTTCTTCTTGCCGGTCCCGAAAAACCTATAGATGCCCCTCAGCGGCCGTCCCCAGGCGGATAGACATTTCGCCACTCATTCAGAAATTCGCGTATCTTCTCCCGCTGGGGCTCTGAAAAACTGCAAAACGGTTCCGCCGCCAGGTCGCTGCAAATCCCCAGAATGCTCAAGGCGCATTTGATTCCCCTGAAAATCCCTGAGCTGGACTGGCCGACAGTGTAAACCGCCGTGCTCAGTTTCATAACCAGCTGATGCAGCTGCCGAACCTTCCGGATGTCAGAGGACGCGGCGGCATCATATAAATCCACATACAGCCGAGGAACCAGATTGGCTCCCCCGCAGACTCCGCCGTCAGCCCCCAGCAGAAGAGATTCCGCCAGCAGCTCCTCGGTGCCCATCAGGATTTTGAAATCCGGATTTTCGCTGAACAGCCGTTTTATTTTCTGAAAATACAGCATATCGGCGGAACTGTCTTTTATGCCGATTACACCGGGCAGTTCCCCAAGTCGGCGCACGGTTTGAGGTTCGATTCTTATCTTTGTACAGAGGGGAATATTGTACAGAACCACCGGCAGGGGCACTTGCGAAACAAGGCGATCCACATACCCAATCAGCTCCTCCTGTCCCAGCGGCAGGTAATACGGAGAAGCCGTCACAACGGCATCGGCACCGCATTCGGCGGCAATATGCGCCAAAGCAACGGACTCCGAAAAGACCGTATCCGTAATCCCCACGAAAACCGGAACACGCCGGTTCACCTGCCTGCAAACCCGCCGGACCAAATCCGCCCGCAGCGCAGAAGGCAGATAGGGTCCTTCCCCGGTCGTGCCCAACACAAACAGCCCGTGAACACCGCCTGCCAGGATATGTTCAACCAGTCGGGCCAGCCCGTCCGGGTCTATTTCCTTCTGGCTTCGAAGCGGAGTTACCATCGGCGGGATGATTCCTCTTAAGAGCTTCGCTGTTTCCTGCATATTTTTCATCGCTGCTCCTGCCGTATCAGGATTCACTGAATGCTCCAGCCAAACAGTCTTTGAAACGGATTAATATTTGAAACGGATTTATAAAATGATTCTAACGAAACCGCCCCCATCAAACCACTCCAAAACGAACCGTCTTTTTCGCCATTTTATGCCGGGCTCATCAGGCCCCAAAACCCCTTTGACAGACCCTCACCGCAAGGGTATTGTTCTCAGAAAGCGGAAACCTCAACAAGAAAACGGAAACTATGGCGGACCCTTTCAAGAAGGTGGTGTTCTTATACGCTCCGAGCGAAGACCGGGGACTCTGGGACGGCGTTGTGGAATACGCTTCCGTTCACCGCCGATGGCTTCTGTATTCCCCGCTGCTGCTTCAGTTTGAGGCCGACGAGGAGGAAATCTATCGATGGCTTAAACAGGTGCAGCCCGACGGTCTGATTGTCCCCAATTCCCGAAAAAACCTCGGCAGAATTCTCCGGCTTTCTATCCCGACGATTCTCCATCGGAATGTAAAACCGCAACGGCCGGGCCGGCCCGCCATCGTCGGAAACGGAGAGCGCATCGGGAAAATGGCCGCCGAGCACTTCCTGAAACTCGGCTTTAAGAACTTCGGCTGTTATATCTGCGCTGCTCATGTACCGATGCAGGAACGTGCGAAGAGTTTTGCGATGAATGTCAAGGAAGCCGGTTTTGATGTAGCCCTTTTCGTCAGACCCAGACCGGGCAATCTTACCTCCTGGAACAGGGAACTGCTGATTTTGGCGGACTGGCTGAAATCCCTCCGCAAGCCCGCCGCTGTGCTGGCCGGTGACGACACGCTGGCCGTCGATATTTTGACCGCCTGCCGGATTGCCGAACTTCTCGTCCCGCAGCAGATTGCCGTCCTGGGCGTCAACAACAACCGGACAATCTGCGAGACGCAAATCCCCCGCATCTCCAGTGTGGCACTCGATTACAGAAAGGCCGGGTTTGAAGCCGCCGCTCTTCTGGACCAAATGATGAACGGGCAGGTCCTCCCGCAGGATCAAACGGTTTTTATTGAGCCGACCGCCGTCATCCCCCGCCAGTCCACCGACTTTACCGCGATTGAAGATTATGAAATCGCCAAAGCCATGACCTTTATCCGCCACCATTCAACGGGACGGCTTCAGGTCTCCGATGTAGCCGACCATGTGCACCTGTCGGTAAACGCCCTGCAGAAGCGGTTTAAGAAGGCCGCGGGTTCTTCCGTCGCGCAGGAAATCAGGCGGGTCTGTGCCGACCGTATCGCCGACCTGCTGATTCATTCCGATTTGTCCATCGAGGAAATCGCTCTGGCCGTCGGCTTTTCAAACCCCAGCCATATCGCCCGATTCTTCCGAAAATCCAGAGGAATGTCCCCCCTGGCTTTCCGCAGACAGTACAGCCCCCGCCAAGAACGCTGACGGATCGGGGTGAGAGATTTTCCCCATTTCTGCACACAACATTTAAAAAAAAGAGAGCAAGAAAGAACACACACCCGGATTACAGCCGTCAACCGTTACCAAAAATGTCTGTGCGAAAAGGCATGGCCGGAACCGGATTTGAGATATTGTTCAAACTTTGCGGCTTTCAGGTCATTGTCAAATCGAATGGCAACAACAACTTTCCATGGCCTGAATTTGGCTGTATGCGGCGATTTTCCGGCGTTATGTTCCTCAAGACGTTTCGTCAAATCAGAGGTGAGCCCGATATACTTTTTGTCGGGTTCTGTTAAACTCTCGAGCAGGTAAACATACTTCATTCTGATTATCCCAAAAAGAAAAGTCCTGCTTCGCTGAAGCTACGCAGGACATCCTCCATAGCTCGCCTGCGGCGAGCGACGGAGGATGGAGGCGGGGGGATTCGAACCCCCGTCCCGAGACATTTCCAGTCCGGCATCTACATGTTTAGTCGTCTGTTTGGGTCTCGCTCGAGCGGACGCCAAACGACCGGCTTCCGCTCTCGCCAGTTCACTGCTGTCTCGCTGTCGGGCCGTGAACGGAGCCCTTCAGCCAGCCCGCTGAGCGGCGTTCGCGTCAGTCCCGCGGGCAGGACCAACGGAACGGGCTGCGTTAATTACGCAGCCATTGCATACTGGTAGTTGCCAGTTATTGTTTGCAGCGGATGATTAGGCAGGCCAACCGCCATCCTGCACATGCAGCCGAACCTTCTACCTGTCCGGTCGATTCCTTTCGCCCCCGATTCACTTGTCAAAGATGCTTCTTATATTGTAGCAAATCCGCCCGCTAAATACAACATCGGCCTTCAGCGGCTCTGCCTTTCCGCCAGACGCATCCACTCGTCCAGATTCTGTTTGAGCTCCTCCACCGTCATCGCCGCACAATGCCCGTCCCAAAAGCTCACATTCGCCCGCTGTCGGCTGTGGCGGAACGCCGCCGTCCCGTATGTCTCAAAACCCAACCATTCCTCTCCGGTTTCTGTATATTTATCGCACCCCCACCAATTAAACCACCAGTCGAGGGCGTCGGCCATACACAAAATCCGCCCGCTCTGACTGAGAAGCCGTTCCCGGATAGAATCCTGAAAATAATACACATGGGCGTTCAGCCCGTAGCTGCGGTCCATCGCATACAGCCCTTCCTCCGGATTCTTCAGGGCAAACGAGGCGGAAGGGCAGATATATTTCTTCTCATACGACGGCTTATATTCCTGGATATTCTGCGGAAAACGGCGAATTTTGTATTCCTCCGTCAAAGACGGCAGCCCGATTCGGCTGCGAAAGTCATCGAGCGTAAACCACGGCCGCATAATCGGGTCCTGCACCGAAATCGGCAGCAGGTCCCGTGTTTCCGTAAAATACCCATAAAGAGCAAACGTATAATTTTTCATCAGCGACCGGCAGACAATCGACCGCCCCGCTTCCCGGGCCTGACGCAGAGCCGGCAGAAGTACGCCGACCAGCAGGGCCAGAATCGCCAGCACCACCAGCAGTTCGAGAAGCGTAAACGCATTGTGCCGCTGTTTTTCCATTTCGACCGTCCTTTCCGGTCTATTCTGTTTTCTACGAACCGCACAAGTCGCCGGTTTGTCAAAAACGTCGGCCGCGAAGAATGGAAATCAGAAGCCAGATGCCGATGGCCGCCGCCGTCAGATACCCAATTACTCCCAGGGCCTCCAGCGACATCAGCCCCAGCACGGTCCCCTCCTGAGCCACCAGCAGACTGGAGCCGATCAGCAGGGCCGCAATAATGATGGCAAACGACATTCGATTGGAGCTGTTGTCCAGCGTCCGCTCCAGCTGCTCCAGATGTTCATGATGAATATGTATCCGAAACTGCCCGCGGCGGATTTTGCTTAAAATGGCCGCCGCATCTTCCGGAAAACGGCCCGCCAGCTCCCCCGCTCCCTGGGCGGCTCTGCCCAGCTGACGGAGAATCCCGCTGGGTTTGACGGATTCGAGCATAAACCGCTTGGCATACGGTTTCAGATGTTCAATAATCTGAAACTCCGGATCCAGTCCGGTGGCAAAGGATTCGATAGTCATCAGACATTTCAGCATCAGCGTAAAATCACGCGGCGGCTGAATATGATGCGACCGGATAATCTCAAAGCCTCGCCCGATGGCCTCCCGAAACGGAATATCCTTCAGCGGAAGATGCGAATAGGTATCCAGCAGTTCCTCCAAGTCCCGCCGCAGGTCCAGCAGATCGGTCTGCTCATCGAGCATTTCCGAACGCTCCAGCCCCTGCAGAACACGCGTTACATCGCCGCTGACGATAGACAACACAATCGCCTGCATCAATTGGCGGTCCGGACGGCTCAGCCGCCCCACCTGCCCGAAGTCCAGCGGAGCCAGCACATTGCCTTTCATTACAAAAAAATTTCCCGGATGCGGGTCCGTGTGGAAAAACCCGAAATCAAAGACCTGCTTGAGCACAAAATCCGCTCCGCGCCGGGCGATTTCCTTCGTATCGTATCCTTCCGCCTGCAGCCGCTCGACTTGAGAGGGTTTGATGCCCTCAATAAACTCCATCGTCAGGATGCCCTCGGAACAGTATTCCTCAAAGACCTCCGGCACGTGCACCGTCGGGTCATCGGCAAAGTTCTGCCGGAAGCGCTGAAGATTTTTCCGTTCCCGGGATAAATCCACCTCTTTGAGCACCGCCTGAGCAAACTCGCGAACCATCCGCTGCGGGTCAACGGTCTGCCCGTTCCGCAGCCGTCCTTTCAGCAGCGCCGCCAAATCCTCCAGTATCTCCAGCTCCGTTCGGATCACCCGAACAATTCCCGGCCGGCGGATTTTCATCGCCGCCGGTCGGCCGTCTTTAAGCCGGACGCGATGCACCTGAGCAATGCTGGCCGCCGCAATCGGTTCCGACTCAAAGGTCTCGAACAATTCCTCCGGATAGGCGCCTAACTGCTGCCGAATTTCCTGTCGAATCGTCTCCGGCCGTTCCGGCGTTACCTGGTCCTGCAGCCGCTCCAGTTCATCCACCAGGTCCGTCGGAATCAGGTCCGGACGGGTGCTGAGCAGCTGCCCCAGCTTGATAAACGTCGGCCCCAGTTCCTCCATCGCCAGCCGAATCCGGCGTGCAGGAGAGGTCTGGGCCAGCTCCTCCCGCCGAGCCGTCGGAAATCCTTTCGACCCCAGCCCCACCCGAAACCGGCGCGCGACAATTCCCGCGGCCTCCTCAAAGCCGTACTTAATCAGCACAGACATAATGTGCCGATACCGCGCCAGATGAGCGGCGGTTCTCTTGACTCGGTAAAACAGACCCCGCAAAACAGTTTCTCCTTCTTACTTCTTGAGCAGCTGGTCGATTTTCTCTTCCAGACGTTTGAGGTCTTCTTTCGTCGCCAAAGGCATCTGGGCCAAGACTTTGTGAAGCTGTTCTGAAATAATTTTTTCCAAATCCGCACGGCTTTTGGCCGCCAGTTCGAGAATCTCTTTGACAAAGCCGCTCTTCTCCTCCCGTTTGGCCTTCCCTTTCTGGACATATTCCTCGAAGATCGCCTCGGCCCGCTCCCTCGTCATCGTCATTGCACCCAGCCCTGCCAGAAACAACTTATCAAGTGTCTCAAACATCGTTCGCTCCTTTCTATCACTGAAATGACCATTCAGGAAATCCAACAAATGGAATCCGTTTTCTGATTCTGTCATTATACCGAAAAAGATGGTCCGGAACAACGTCTATCCGAAAGACCGATAAGAATCTTTCGGTTTTTTCTCTTTAAATTTTTATGCACGAAAAACAGAGTTTTGCCGTAGAAGACGCAATAAAGACCGTTTGACAGCCGACAATTCATAAATGAAAGACAGACAAACTCCGGAATATTTACAGGAGTATTGATTTGCACATTTGTTTTTGGTACAATGAAAAAAACAAATATTCGCAGGGCTTTGGTGTAGGAAAAATGACGCCGATTATAAGGATAAGTTTTTTTTTCTGGCTCGGCTGTACAATTTGGGGGGGTATCCTGAACGGCGGCTTCGAGATCCCTGATCCCAATACGACCGAGTGGTTTATCCCTCCCTGGGGTTGGGCTCGGGCTGTTGATAATCCCTACCGAGACTGCTATGCAGGGCTGCACCGCTATTTGGTGCCCAATCCGCAGTATGACCGCAGCAAACGGGAAGTCCATTGGACCCTTCCCGAACCCTATGAGGGCCGACGGTTTGTTGTCTTATCCACAGGCGACCTCGGGGACGATTCGGACCCCGCCATCATCCACTCCACAATTACCCAAACCGTGACTTTTCTGCCGGGTCAGCGGCTGTCCGGTGCCTACTTTTTCGGCACGTGCGATTTTCTGCAGTACAACGATTACGGCAAAATCTATTTGGTGCCGGAGGACCCGAACAGCGGACTGCCCTCCGAAATTGTGCTGGCTTACTGCGATGTGATGCAAGTCGGAGATTTCCAATCCACCAACACCTGGATTCCTTTCCAGTATGACTTCACGGAAGAAACCGCCGGCACCTATCGGCTCATCTGTACCGTGCGGGACCAGCTGGACACAATCTACAAAAGTTATCTGGCAGTGGACGGATTGTCCGTCTGCACTGTCCAGCCCGGCGACATTAACCACGACTGCTCCGTTGATTCGGAAGATTTCCAAATCCTCTCGCAGGCCTGGCTGAGCTGGTGTCCGGACCCGAACGCCTTTGACCCCAATACGCTCCTGCCCAAACCCGATTATCCGGGCGGCACGCTCCCGCCCGGGACTGTCTATGACCCCAATCTGATTGACCCCAACTGCCCCTGCCCTCAGGCCGACCTGAACAAAGACTGGTTTGTGGACACCCTGGACCTGATCATTCTGACCGACAATTGGCTCAAAAACGGCCAATGAGCTGTTTGATTTTTGATGCCAGACAATCCTAAGCCGTCAGAAAAGAGACCAGCCGTCCTCCCTGATAAACAAGCAGGGTAACGAGGTAGGCCAGAGCCGTCAGTCCTCCGAACTGAAGAAGAGCCCACTTCCACGCCCCGCTTTCCCGTCGTGTGACAGCCACTGTGGCGACACAGGGTGTACTAATCAGACAAAACAGCATCACACAGAATCCCTGCAGTGTGCTGTAGTCCCGGCGGATATGCTCCCGCAGCCGCTCCAAATCCTCCTCACCGCTGATCGAGTAAACAATCGACATCTGGGAAACAAACATTTCTTTGGCCATAGCCGCCCCAATCATCGCCGTGCCGATTTTCCAGTCAAACCCCAGCGGTCGTATCGCCGGCTCCATCCATTTTCCGATGCGCCCAGCCAGGGAATAGTCCAGTTCCAACCGCCGTTGTTGGGATTCGCCGGCAGGCAAAATATCTTTCGGCGGACGCGGATAGCGCGTCGCCGCCCACATCACAACCGACAGAGCCAATATCACCGTCCCCGCCTTGCGCAGATACAGCCAGCCCCGGTCCCACATATGCAAGAGAAGCCCGCGCAGCGTCGGCAGCCGATACGGCGGCAGCTCCATCACAAACGGTACCGACTCGCCTTTCAGAAGCGTGCTGCGCAGCAGACGCACACAGACAATCGCCAAACCGATTCCAATCAGATAAATCAGCCACATCATCGGCCCCCGAAGCGGAGCCGGAAAGAAGGCCGGAATCAGCAGTCCGTAAATCGTAATCCGGGCCCCGCAGCTCATCAGCGGAATCACCAGCATCGTCGCCAGCCGCGTCCGCCGCTCCTCCAGAATCCGCGTCGCCATAATCGCCGGCACCGAACAGCCGAACCCAATCAGCATCGGAATAAAACTCTTGCCGTGCAGCCCGATTCGATGCATCAGTCGGTCCATAATAAACGCCGCCCGCGCCATATACCCGCTGTCTTCCAGAAACGCAATCCCCAGAAACAGCAGCAGAATATTCGGCAGAAACACCACCACCCCGCCTACTCCCGCTATCACCCCGTCTATCAGCAGGGATTTGATTTCACCGGAAACCCCCTCCGGCCAAAACCGCCCAATCAACTGCGCCAAATAGGTAAAACCGTCCTCCAGCCAGCCCTGCGGCCAGGCACCGACCTGAAACGTCAGGTAAAAAACAATGTACATCAGAACGGCAAAAATCGGCAGCCCCGCATACCGATGTGTCAGAACCGCATCCATCCGGTCGCTGAAATCCTGCCGCTTCAGAACCGTCTGACGGACCGTCTCCTGACAGGCCCCGGAGATAAACCCATACCGGCGCTCCGCTATCAACACCTCCGGCGATTCCTTAAAAACGGCTGTTAAATGCTGGCGAACCTGATGCAGCACATCGGACACCTGCGGCGAGCGAATCTGCTCCTGAATCTCCGAATCGCCTTCGAGCAGCTTCAGCGCCGTCCACCGACGCCCGTATGACCGAATAAGCGGATGGTCCTCGTCAAGCACCGATTCAATCTTTCCGATCGCCTCCTCCAGTTCCGGACCGTACCGAATCTCCGCCGGCACCGGAAGAACCTGTTCGGCACAGCGGACAATCGTCTTCTTAAGTTCATCAATGCCTTCGCCTTTGGTAGCAACCAGCGGCACAATCGGAGCCCCCAGCAGAGCACTCAGCTGCTCCAAATCAAACTCCAGCCCCCGCTGCCGCGCCACATCGCTCATATTAAACGCCAGCACCAGCGGCACCTTCATCTCCATCAGCTGCACCGCCAGATACAAATGCCGCTCCAGATTCGAAGCATCCACCACATCCACCACCACATCCGGCTTCTCCTGAAGCAGGAAACGGCGGGCCACCAGCTCCTCCATCGAGTACGCCGTCAGACTGTACACGCCGGGCAAATCCACAATCCGCAGCGTCCGCCCGTCAATCCGACAGATGCCCTCTTTCTTCTCCACCGTCACGCCCGGATAGTTTCCGGTATGCTGACGCGTGCCCGTAAGGGCATTGAATACCGTCGTCTTTCCGCTGTTCGGATTGCCCGCCAGCGCCACCAGCCATTCCGCCTTTTTTCCGGATGCGTCCATCGTTCTCTTTACAAAGGTGCCACTTCCAGCTTTTCCGACATCCCCCGTCCCAGCACAATTTTGGTATTCTTCACCTGCACGATAATCTGCCCGCGAGAATCGTTCCGCAGCACCTCCAGCGGAACATTCGGCACCAGCCCCATTCCGGCCAGCCGCAGCGTCAGCCCGTGTCCGCCCGCAATCCGGACCAGCCGAACCGTCTGTCCGGCCGGCACCTGAGAAAGAAACCGCACCGATTTTTCCGCTGGAGATTCCATTTACACTTCCTCTGTTTTTTGTGATTTCTGCTCCTGAAGACGAAACTCCATGAACTCCGCCGTCCAGTCCTTCCCCTCCAGAGAAGAACGGTTCAAAAACTCAATAAACACAACCAGCCGCTCAATGACCTCCGAGCCGAGCGTATGTTCCGCCCGGCAGGCCGCCTCCTGCGAAAGCCCCTCCTCCAGCCCAAGCACTTCGGTAAAAAACGAATGCAGAACCTGATGACGCCGAACCACCCGTCGTGCCTGCCGTCCTCCCTCCTCCGTCAGGCGAATCACTCCATATGGCTCATAATCAATCAGCCCCTTCTGGGCCAGCGCCCGAAGCGCGCCGGTCACAGAGGCCCTCGTGACCCCCAGATGTTCAGCAATATCCTTGCTGCGGGCTGCCGACTTGGCCGACAGAAGATTAAAAATGACCTCCAGATAATCCTCCAGCGAAGCACTTAGTTTTTCTGCTGTTTCCATTTGTCTCTTCCTGAAAATTAGGAAACATTAACATAGTTAGTCATAACTAACTTGTCAAGTATATTTTTAACTATTTTGTAGGAAAGAACTTACAAGCAGTCAAAACCCTGTCGGCCGGCAAAAAAGACGGATTTTCTGCTTTACGGACGTGTTTCTTTAGACGATAATTTTCTCAAATCAGCTCAGAATTGAGGAAAAACTATGTGCGGAATTGTGGCTTATTTTGGAAACAAACCGGCCCAGCCCATCCTGATTGAAGGGCTCAAGCGGCTCGAATACCGCGGATATGACTCGGCCGGCATTGCCCTGCTTGAAAACGGAACGTTCCAGGTCACCAAAAGCCCCGGGCGAATCAGCAATCTCGAGGAGATGCTGGCTGGCCGCCACTCCCCCGCCACACTCGGTATCGGACACACCCGTTGGGCAACTCACGGGCGGCCCAACCAGGTCAACGCCCACCCGCACGTGGACTGCACCGGCAAAATCGCCGTCGTTCACAACGGCATTATCGAAAACTACGCCACGCTCAAGAAATGGCTGCTTAAAGAGGGCTGCACCTTCCTGAGCGAAACCGACACCGAGGTTGTCGCCAACCTTATCGGCTATTTTTATCAAAGAAACCAAAACCGCAACGGCCAGCTGGCCCCCCACGGCTGCAACCGGTTTGAATGGGCCGTCCAGCAGGCCCTCAGCGAAATCTACGGCACGTACGGGCTGGCGATACTCTGCGCCGACTGCCCGAATGTGCTTATCGGAGCCAAAAAAGGCAGTCCCCTGATTTTGGGCGTCGGAAAAAACGAGTTTCTCATTGCCTCCGATGCCGCCGCCATCGTCAAGCATACCACCCAGGCCATTTATCTGGCCGACGGTGAGATGGTTATCGTCGATTCCGGCGGCTTCCAAACCAAAACCCTTTCCAACGAACAAGTCCAGAAAGAGCTCAAAGAAATTGAAATCTCTTTGGACCAAATCGAACTGGAAGGGTTCCGCCATTACATGGAAAAGGAAATCGCCGAGCAGCCGACGGCGCTGGAAACCTGTTTGAACGGCCGCGTGGACCTCAAAAACGGCCGCATCATCCTCGGCGGCATTTCCAACTATCTGCGGGAACTGACCCGCGCCAAACGCATTATCCTGACCGCCTGCGGCACCGCCTGGCACGCCGCCCTTGTCGGGGAATTCCTCTTTGAGCAGCTGGCCCGAATCCCCGCCGAGGTCGAATACGCCAGCGAATTCCGATACCGCAACCCCATCCTCGAGGAAGGAACGGTCGTCATCGCCATCAGCCAGTCCGGCGAAACCGCCGACACACTGGCCGCCGTCGAACAGGCCAAAGAACGCGGCGCCCTCGTGCTGGGCATCGTCAATGTCGTCGGCTCCTCCATCGCCCGGCTGACCGATGCAGGCGTGTATCTGCGCGTCGGGCCGGAAATCGGCGTCGCCAGCACCAAGGCCTTCACCGCGCAGGTCGCCGTCCTGGCGATGCTGGCGATTGAACTGGGTCGCCGCCGTCATCTGAGCACTGACACCGTGCAAAATCTCCTGCAGGAGCTGACCTCCATTCCGCAGAAAATCAAACGCATTCTCCGGCAGTCCGAGGCCATTCGCCAAATCGCCGACGCCAACAAAGACCGCGAAAACTGGCTCTTCCTCGGACGCGGCTTTAACTATCCGGTGGCCCTCGAAGGCGCCCTGAAACTCAAAGAAATCAGCTATATCCACGCCGAAGGGCTTCCGGCCGCCGAGATGAAGCACGGCCCCATCGCCCTGATTACCGACAAGATGCCCGCCGTCTTCATCGCCACCCGGTGCTCGCAGTACGAAAAAATCATCGGCAATATCGAAGAAGTCCGCGCCCGCGGCGGAAAAACCATCGTCGTGGCCACCGAAGGCGATGAGCAAATCAAACCCTACGCCGATTATCTGATTCCCATCCCGGAAACCTGCGAACCGCTCCAGCCGATGCTGACGGTCGTGCCTCTCCAGATGCTCGCCTACCACGCCGCCGTCCTGCGCGGACACGACGTGGACAAGCCCCGCAATCTGGCCAAAAGCGTCACCGTCGAATGAAAAACAGGTGCACGCGCGTCCGGTCCGGTTTATAATCATCCGAAGAAGCAGGTTCGAACTCCGAGGGCTTCCGAGAGACGAACGGAATGGAAATCTGGACAATCCAAAAACTGCTGAACTGGATGACGGCGTACTTCACCCAAAAACAGCTGGACAGTCCCCGGCTCAGCGCTGAACTGCTTTTGTGCCATGTGCTCGGTCTGCAGCGGATTGAACTGTACACCCTTCACGACCGAGTCGTCCAGCAGCCCCAGCTGGGTCAGCTGCGGGAGCTGGTCAAGCGGGCCGCCGAACACGAACCCATCGCCTATCTGGTCGGGCGGTGCGAATTCTACTCGCTGTCCCTGAAAATCACACCGGATTGCCTGATTCCCCGCCCGGAAACAGAGCTGCTCGTGGAAAAAGCCGTGGAGTTTCTCCGCAGGCGGCCCGCTCCCCGGCAGGCCCTCGATTTGTGCACGGGCTGCGGCTGCATTGCCGCCGCACTGGCCAAAAACTGCAAAGACCTCCAGATAACCGCCGTCGATATCTCCGAAGCCGCCCTGGCCGTCGCCGCCGAAAACATCCGTCGGTACAATCTGGAGCCGTCCGTGCGGCTGCTGTGCGGCAATCTGTACGAGCCGCTCATCGAGGAACTCGACGGCCCCTGCTTCGATCTGATTGTCTCCAATCCGCCGTACGTCAGCGACGCCGAATACGAAAAGCTGGCCCCCAACGTCAAAAATTATGAACCGAAACAGGCCCTCTGGGGCGGGCCGGACGGGCTGGATTTTTACCGCCGCATCCTCGAACAGGCCGGGCGGTTCCTTAAACCGGACGGCGCTGTCATGCTCGAAATCGGCTATGAACAGGGACCAGCCGTCAAACAAATGCTCGAACAAAGCGGGCTCTTTGCCTCTGTGGAAATTCACAAAGACCTGGCCCAAAAAGACCGAATCGCAATCGGCAGACGCTAAACCGCTACGTCAGACCGAAAAATGCGATGCTGTTGGCCGTCATCTTCCGGGCAAACTCCTCCAGCGGCATCCCGTAAAGCTCGGCCAGCCTGGCCGCCGTATGAACCAGCAAAGCCGGCTCGTTGGGCTGGATATGCCGAACCGGCTCCGGCGAAAGATAGGGACAATCGGTCTCAATCATCACCCGCTCCGGCGGCATCATCCGGGCCGACTGACGCAGCAAATCCGCCTTCTTGAACGTGACAATCCCCGTAAAGGAAACAAAATATCCGCGTCGGAGCACCTCTTCGGTCTCCGTCGGGCTTCCGCTGTAGCAGTGAATCACCACCCTGGACAGGCGGGACCGGTACGAATCCAGAATGGCCATCGCCTCCGGAAAGGCCTGCCGAATATGAACAATCACCGGCTTATTCAGCTCCGCCGCCAGCTCCAGCTGAGCATGAAAAATCCGCCGCTGATTGTCCGCCGACGAATGAAGATAGTGATAATCCAGCCCCGTCTCGCCGATGGCGGCGACACGCGGATGAGCGGCTGTCCGGCGAAGAAGCTCCAAATCCTCTGAAGAGAGTTCATCGGCATGATGCGGATGATACCCTACCGCCGCCCACAGCCCCTCCGTTCGTTCGGCACACGCCGCGGCCCGGCGGTTTTCCTCCGGACTGGTGCCTACGGTAATCCAGCGGGTCACTCCCGCCTGCCGGCTGCGGGCCAGCACAGTCTCCAAATCCTCCCACAGCGGAGAATACGTCAGATGGGCATGGGTATCCACCAGTTCCATCGGCCTCCTCCGGCCCTGCTGAACGGCTACAGGTCCAGTTTGTCCCGCAGATAACTCTTCACCTGGTCCAGAGGCACGCGGACCTGCTCCATACTGTCGCGATGACGAATCGTGACGGTATTGTCTTCTTTCGTCTGGCCGTCCACCGTCACGCAGAAAGGCGTACCCGCCTCATCCTGCCGGCGATAGCGGCGCCCGATGGCTCCCTTTTCATCATAAAAGACCGGGAAGTACCGCTTCAAATCCTGGTAGATATTCATCGCGATTTCCGGCATTCCGTCCTTCTTAACCAGCGGGAAGATGCCCGCCTTAATCGGGGCCAGCGCCGGATGAAACCGCAGCAGATTCCGCTGTTCGCCCCGCACCTCCTCCTCATCATAGGCATCCACCAGAAACGCCAGCATACTGCGGTCAATCCCCGCCGACGGCTCAATCACATAGGGAATGTACCGTTCCCGCGTTTCCTCATCGAAATAGGCCAGCGGCCCTTTCAGGTAATCCTCCGCTTCTTCTTTCAGGGTAATCTTCGTCAAATCCCCCTTCTTGTCGTACCATTCGTTCATCGTCCGGATGCCCCGCTGATGCTGCCGCAGGTCAAAGTCCGTGCGGTTGGCAATCCCCTCCAGCTCCTGCCAGTCACCCGAGCCGAACGGAAACTTGTATTCAATATCCACGCACGCCTTGGCATAGTGCGCCAGCTCATCCTTGGCATGCTCCCGGAAGCGCAGATTTTCCTTCCGGATGCCCAGATTGATGTACCAGTTGAACCGCTCCTGCTTCCAGTGCTCAAACCACTCCTCATCCGTTCCCGGCTTGCAGAAAAACTCCAGTTCGGCCTGTTCGAATTCACGGGTGCGGAAGATGAAGGCCTTGGTTGTCACTTCGTTGCGGAAGCTCTTGCCGATTTGGGCAATCCCGAACGGTATCTTCACACGGGTCGAATCCAGCACGTTTCGGAAATTGACGAAAATGCCCTGGGCTGTCTCCGGCCGCAGAAACAGCGTCATCGTATCTTCAACGTTGGCGCCCATCCGGGTTTCAAACATCAGCCGGAACGCCATCGGCTCTCCAAACTGGCCGACCGTACCGCAGGCCGGGCAAACCTTTCTGGACAGCTCGGCCGCCTTGCTCTGGACAGCTTCAATATCGATATGTTCCGTATGCTCCTCAACGCTGCCCTGATGATCCTGAAGATGGTCCACACGCGAACGGGTGCCGCATTTTCGGCAGACCGTCACCAAATCCGCAAACTTATCCGCATGACCGGAGGCCTTCCAGGCCATCGGATGCATTAGGATGGAGCAGTCCAGCCCCACCACATCATCCCGCATCTGGACGACATGCTTCCACCAGGCATTGCGGATATTGCGTTTCAATTCAACGCCCAGCGGACCGTAGTCATAGCAGCTGGCCAGCCCGCCGTAGATTTCACTGGATTGAAAGATAAACCCCCGCCGCTTGCACAGTGATACAATGTCATCCAGCTTCGCCAGTTTTGCCATAAATCCCTCACAATAGAGACTTTAAATTCGAGATAAAGAATCCATATTGTACCAAAACCCCTTGAAAAGTTCAAGGCCGTTTTGGCACCGCTTTCCGAAAGACCAAAAAATCCATAGAAAAATCTTCAGAAACGGATTACAGTAATAAACCGTCTTTGAATAAAAAAGCGAGGCAGGACGGGACCATGATTCATTTCAAATGCCCTCATTGTCAAACAGCCCTTCAGATGGAAACTCACTATGCCGGTCAGGCCGCCCTCTGTCCAACCTGCAACGGACAGATTCTCGTGCCGTTCTCGGGGACATCCGCCAAACCAATCATCTGCATCTGCCGACACTGCAAGGCCTTGTATCAAATCCCCGCTGAACAGGCAGGTCGAGAGGTTTCCTGCCCGACTTGCCGAGAAACCACCCAAATTCCCGAGCAGGAAAACGCGGTTTCCGGCAGTCAAATGCTTCGCTTTTCCTGCCGAGCATGCGGACAGGGCTACTGCCTTCCTTCCCGCTATGCCGGCAGAAAATTCACTTGTCCGGCCTGCAAACACGCCTGTTTGGTACCAACGCCCAAACCCGCCGAGCAGGAATTGATTCTTCTGGAGGAAAAACCGCCTAAAGAAACCTCCGCCGCATTTTCCGAGCCGCTGCCGAATGAATCTGAAACTCCCCCGCCGCCGGGAAAACCTGAAAAACAAAAATCCGTCCTTTTCAAAGCCGTTGCCGGAGTCCTCGGCGGCATCATTGGTTTTTCCATCGCATTTTGGCTGGTTTCATCCCTCAAGAAAAGTACCCCCACCCCGCCGCCGACAAACAAATCTTCGCAAGAATCCGCACAAAATCAGCAGATAGACCTTTCATCGCCCGCCCAAAACTATCCGCAAGCCGTCGATTTCTCCCGCTCCATCATCACCCAACTCAATCGAAAATCGGATGATGTGAAGGATTTGGTTTATCTCTTCCCGGACCAGATTCAAGTGTCGAAACAAGACATCGATTCTCTCCTAACCACTCTGGACATTGGGCGGTTTTCCTCCCTCGAAACCACCATAGAAAAAGCACGGGTCGAACCCGGGGCTTCCTATTTTATCACAAAAACAAAGGCCCTATCGGATTCGAATATAATACGTATAATACAGATTGGTTTTGTCGAAATTGAAAACAGTACAGACGAAACCTATTCATCAACAGACCGATTAATATTTGGAATATCAATTTTCGACGAAAAAGGTATACTTTTGTCTTCTGCCGGTCAAACCAACCAAGCCGAATTGCTTTCTATTCTTGACGATACGGTCAACAAATATGCGACCGTCTCTCCGGTGACTTCAACAGCAGAGGAAAGTTCTCTGTCTAAAATGTATGAAGAATTCTTAGAAAAATATTATTGTCCGATTGCTATCGCCATTTTGCTGATTGGATTGACAACCCTTATCTCAATGTGGGTTGTCTTCGATAAAGCGGGCGAGCCGGGATGGGCTGTCTTTGTTCCAATTTACAACACCATCGTCTTTGCACGCATCGGAGGAAAATCAGAATGGCTCGGATTTCTCTGTGCCCTGAGCCCGATGATCCCCTTCGTCGGTTCGATTCTGAACCTCTTTCTTTTCCTTTATCTTTCTGTGAGCGTGGCCAAAGCATTCGGTAGGGGAACCCTTTTCGGATTTGGGATGGTTTTCCTGCCGTTTATCTTTTTTCCAATCCTGGCCTTTTCCGAGTCGGCTTATCCGCAGGCCGATGTCTAACTTCTTCTGAAAGCGAATTTTGCGCTCTGGGCTGTGTTTTTCTTGTTTTTTTTCTGATTCTTGAGTACGCTGGATACGTGTATATAATAATGGCAGAAACCGAGTTTCGGGCCTCCCATGGCCTGGTGTTGGCCGACGGAGGCCGAGAAGACCTTCATTCGCACCTTTGGCGGGTTCGTGCAGCTGTTCACTGTACGCATCTGAACAAGGTTCAGATGGGAATCGACTTTCATGAGCTGAAAGCCCTGCTGGGTGAGATTGTCGCGGCTCTGGCCGACCGCCCGCTGGAAGAACACAGGGCGTTTGCCTCTGTGAATCCGACGGCGGAAATGGTGGCCAAGTTTGTTTTCGACCGGCTGGCTCCGAAAATCCCGCCGCCCGGCAGACTGGCCTGGGTGGAGATTACGGAGGCGCCGGGATGTATTGTACGGTACACGCAGGATTAACCCTTCAGAAGGTCTCAAAAAAGACCGATGAAGAAAAAAATAAATGTAAGCCGGCAGGAAGGACGGAATTAATATGCTTTGTCAGAACTGCAAAACGCAAACAGCCACGATTCACCTGACGGAAATTACCAACGGACACCGTGTCGAAACGCATCTGTGCCAGGCGTGTGCACAAAAACAGGGATTGGCCATTCAAACCCAAATCCCTCTCAACGAACTGCTCTCTACGCTGCTGAGTGTTCCGCCGGAAGCTGCAGGAACGCCGGAAAGCCCGCAGGACCAGAAAGCCTGTCCCCGCTGCGGGATGACCCTCCAGCGTTTCAGCAAAGAAACGCTTCTGGGCTGTCCGCAGGACTACGATGTCTTCGAGAAAAACCTGCTTCCGCTGATTCTGCGTACCCAAAATGACCGCTCCGAACACTGCGGCAAGGTCCCGGCAACCGCGGGTCAGGCCCAGGAAAAGCAGTTGCGGCTCGCCCAGCTGCGGCGCAAACTGGAAGAAGCCGTTCGTCGTGAACAATACGAAACCGCCGCGCGTCTGCGCGATGAAATCCGGAAACTCCAATGAATCTGAGCGACTTATCCAAACAGCCCAGTCCCTGGCTTCAGGAAAGCGGTCCGGCCTCCGAGGTGGTGATTTCTTCGCGAATCCGCCTGGCCCGGAATCTGGCCGGCTATGAATTCAAACCCTGTCTGACACCCTCGCGACAGCAGGAAATCCTCGAAACCCTTAAAAGCGCGTTATTGTCGGTCCCCTCACCGGAACCGCTGTTTTTTATTGATATCGAAGGGGTCTCGGCCCTCGAACGCGAACTGCTGGCGGAACGCTATTTAATCAGTCTCCCCCATGCCCGGGGAGAAGGCCCGCGCGGCGTTGTCATCGCCCAAAACGAAAACTTTTCAGCAATGATAAACGAAGAAGACCACTTGCGGATGCAGGTCTTCGCCGCCGGACAACAATTGGAAAAATGTTTTGAGCAAATCAGCCAGGTGGACAACCACCTCGAAACGAAGGTTCAATTCGCTTTTCATCCGCGGTACGGCTACCTGACCGCCTGCCCGACCAACCTCGGAACCGGCATCCGGGTGTCCGTAATGCTTCATCTGCCGGGTCTGAAGATGACCGGCCAGACGGAAAAGTTCTTCAACGCCGCCCGCGACTGCAATCTGGCAGTCCGCGGCCTTTTCGGAGAGGGCTCGGAAGCCGTCGGCGACTTCTATCAGTTGTCCAACCAGGTTACTTTAGGCGTAACCGAACAGGAAATCGTGCAGAACTTCTCCCGCAACATCGTGCCGAAAATTATCGAATACGAACAGGCCGCTCGACAAAGATTGTTTGAGGAAAATCCGGAAGCCGTCGAAGACAAAATCCATCGTTCTCTAGCCATCCTCCGCAGTGCCCGTCTGATCAGTTCGCAGGAGGCGCTGATTCTTCTCAGTCACGTGCGGCTCGGCATCCATACCGGACGCATTCCGGATATTCCGATTTCGAAAGTGAATGAATTATTCCTGCACATTCAGCCGGCACACCTGCAAATGCAGGCGGGACGAGCCCTCAGCCCGGACCATCGCGACATCCTGAGAGCCCGCATCATTCGAACCGCTCTTTGCGCCAACTAATTCGCCTGCTCTTTTCCCTCCGGCAGCGGAAGACGGCAAACGGCTTCCACTTGAACCCTCGGAATCAGACCGATTGCCGCCAGTTTCAGCCGACCCTGAGCATCCAAAAAAAAGATGCACGGGAATCCATCCGGCAGGGAAAACGGCTCGGGCAGATTCTCTATTCTTCCTATTTGTATTTCTTCAGGCGTAAGTTTCTTCGAGAACTTCTCAATTCTCTCCAGAGACTCTGCTGTTAAGCCAATCACAGTCGGTTTTTCTTCCTCCATCCAGTTCAGGGCCTGCAAAACCTGAGAAATCTGGAGTCGAAAAGGCGGAAACCAGGTCGCCCCTATAATCACGATACATTCCCGACCGCGATAATCCGCAAGATGCCTGCATTCTCCGTTCAGGAGGAAGAATGTCAAATCGGGCACCTCTCGTCCCTGCCAGTCCGGCAAAACCGGCTCCCAGGTCTTTCGGCTGTTGATGACCTCGTCAATTGTCTGATATTGCGGCTGAAACCCGCGCAGATTTTTGCTGATTAAATCACCCAGCGGTTCATTGCCGTGTCTGGACAGTTTCTGCCGATACAGGATAACCATTCCGGCAATCAGCACCAACAGGACAAAATAGACCGGCAGACCCTGAATCAGAAATTTACGGTCGTCTTTCTTTATCATGTCTGCCCGAAATTATAAACATCTCCCCGCCTAAAAAAATACTTTTTCGCCTTTTCCAAATACTTTTCTAATAACCCTTTAACAGACAGGGCGTATAAATCAGTAAAAGAAAAAACAAAAAGGAAGAAGGGATATGCGGCCGAAAAACATTGAACCTCTGAATCTGTCCGACGAATCCACGGAAATGCTTCTGTTAATTGCTGTTTTCGGGAATGAGACCGTCCGCCAATCCGCCGTACGTGAACTGAAGAAACGGCGAGCCCTTCATCACAGCTTTGAAGACGATAATCTGGTTATGACCAATCTGAGCGGGATTTGTTAATTTAGGAAGCAGCTCCCGCCTCTTGATTTTTATGTGCCTTCCCTATTTCGGCATATCTGGAACCTTTATGTCCTGATTAAAGACTGATTTTTTGGTTGACTTGTTTCGACTTGGGGCTACACTATCCTGTCTTTTGATAACCGGAAAAAAGCAACTGCATGCTCAGGGAGACAATCCGTGGCGTACAATTGTGTAGTCCTTGCAAAACAAGTGCCGGATACAAAACGAATCACCGGCCAGGCGATGAACGAAGACGGTACCGTCAATCGAGCGGCCCTTCCGGCCATTTTCAATCCGGAAGACCTCAATGCCCTCGAGATGGCCCTTCAAATTAAGGAACAATACGGCGGGAAGGTTACCGTCATTACGATGGGACTTCCGGCGGCGGCCGAAATCCTCCGCCAATCCCTCTATCGCGGAGCCGACGGCGTCATCCTGATTACGGACAAACGCTGCGCCGCCAGTGATACGCTGGCCACAAGCTATATCCTCAGCTGCGCCGTCCGCAAACTCAACCCCGATATCGTCCTGTGCGGCCGGCAGGCCATCGACGGCGACACCGCTCAGGTCGGGCCGCAGGTGGCGGAAAAGCTGGGGGTTCCCCAGATTACCTACACCGAAAAGATTCTCAACCTGAACGGCAAAACCATCACCGCCCGCCGAAGCATCGGAAACGGCTGGCAGGAAGTCCGAACCAAACTGCCGGTGCTGCTGACGGTCGTGGACACCGCCAACGAACCCAGAATCCCGACGGCCAAGCGGCTGATGAAATACAAGGCCGCACGCTGCCGTATCGAAATTGAAGCGATGGCCAAACAGAACCCCTCGATTGATGTCGAGGCCGTCTGCAAGCAGCTGGAGCAGAAAGGACTGCTCATCCGCCAGTGGGACCTCGACATCCTCGGCGCCGACCTAAAATGGTGCGGACGCGACGGCTCGCCCACCAAAGTCCACCGCATTCAAAGCGTCGTCCTTACCGCCAAGGAAACCAAATCCGTCGAGCCGACCCAGGAAGCCATTGAGGCGATGATTCACGAACTCATCGTGGACCATACCATCGGATAAATTGACGTATCAATCAGATTCAGCAAACAAGGATAATCAGAGATGATAGAAGTCAACAAACAGGGTGAAGTATGGGTGTTTGCCGAGCAGCACGCCGGCACGCTCGAAGACACCTCCATCGAACTGCTCAGCAAAGGACGTCAACTGGCCGACCAGCTGAAAGTTCCGCTGGCGGCGGTCCTGCTCGGAGACCGCGTCGAGCCCCTCTGCGTTCGGCTCGGTCAATACGGCGCCGACAAGGTCTATCTGACTGAACACCCGCTGCTGAACCACTACCAGACCAGCTCTTATGCCAAGGTTCTGGACGAACTGATTCACAAACACAAACCGCAGATTGTCCTGTACGGAGCCACACCCGTCGGACGCGACCTGGCCCCGCGTGTGGCCAGCGCCCTGAAGGCGGGACTGACCGCCGACTGCACGGATCTGCAGATTGGACGTCACGAAATCCCCAGCACCGGCAAGGTCTATGAGAACCTGCTTCTGCAGATTCGTCCGGCCTTCGGCGGCAACATCATCGCCACGATTATCAACTACGACCGCTGGCCGCAGATGGCCACCGTTCGCGAAGGTGTGATGCCTATGCCCGAACCGAATGGACGCCGCAAGGCCCAAATCGTTCGGGAAAACATCTCCCTGCTGCCGGACGACCTGATGCTGGAGATTCTGGCCGAACACCGCCAGCCCAAAAAGGTCAATCTGAAGGCCTCCCGCATTATCGTGGCCGGCGGCGCCGGCGTGGGCAGCAAGGAAAACTTCAAACTTATTTGGGACCTGGCCCACTGTCTGGGCGGTGCTCCCGGCGCCACCCGGGCCGCCGTGGATTTGGGCTTTATCGACCGCGACCATCAGGTCGGCCAGACCGGCACAACCGTCCGTCCGGTGCTCTACATCGCCGTCGGCATCAGCGGAGCCATTCAGCACCAGGCCGGAATGAGCGGCAGCCAGAAGATTATTGCAATCAACAACGATCCGGAGGCCCCCATCTTTCAAATCGCCCACTACAAAATCGTCGGCGATTTGAATCAGGTGGTCCCGATGATGATTAAAGCCATCCGGGAAAAAGTATAAATTGAAACAACCAACGCCTGTTTTGAGGAAGAACAGATGGGCAATTTTTATCGAGATAACGACGACATTCAGTTTCTGATGAAGCATATTGATTTGGGCGAGCTGGCCAACTTTATGGAGCGGGGATTCCGCTTTGCCGGCCGGTTCGACACCGCCCCGGCCAACGCCCAGGAGGCCATTACCAATTATGACCTCGTTCTGGACGCCCTCGGCCAGCTCAGCGCCGACTTTATCGCTCCCCGCAGCGAAGGAATCGACCGTCAGGGAAGCACCCTGCTGGAAAACGGCACCGTCAAATACGCCGACGGCATTGCCGAATCCCTTCAGGCCCTGGCCAAAGCCGATGTGATGGGCTTTACGCTGCCGCACGAATACGGGGGACTCAATTTCCCCAGTCTGGTGTACTCGGCGGCCATCGAAATCGTCTCCCGGGCCGATGCATCCCTGATGAACCTGTTCGGTCTGCAGGGCATCGCCGAGACCATCAACTTCTTCGCGGATGAAGAAATCAAACGGCAGTATCTGCCGCAGTTCGCCGCCGGCAAAGTGACCGGCGCTATGGTTCTGACCGAGCCCGATGCGGGTTCCGACCTGCAGGCCTGCAAACTGCGGGCCTTTCAGGATGCCCAGGGCAACTGGTACCTGCACGGCGTCAAGCGGTTTATCACCAACGGCTGCGGTGAAGTGCTGCTGGTACTGGCCCGCTCCGAACCGGACCGCAGCGGCGGCCTGGGCCTGAGTCTGTTCCTGTGCGAACGAGGCCCCACCGTGCGGGTTCGCCGGCTGGAGGACAAGCTCGGCATTCACGGCTCGCCCACCTGCGAGTTGTTCTTTGACAATACGCCCTGCCGGCTTATCGGTGAACGCCAGCGCGGACTGGTAACCTACGTGATGAGCTTAATGAACGGCGCCCGCATCGGAATCGCCGCCCAGTCGATGGGCATTGCCGAGGCGGCCTACCGCATCGCCCGCGACTATGCCCACAGCCGCAAGCAGTTCGGCGGCCCCATCGAAAAACTGCCTGCCGTGCGGGATATGGTTATCGAGATGAAAACCCAGATTGAAGCGGGTCGAGCCCTGCTCTATGAAACCAGCCGCATCGTCGATCACGAGGTCGGCCTGACAAAAATCAGCGAAGACCCGACCGAATCGCCCGAAGCCCAGAAAGAAGCCAAGCAGCGGCTCCGCACCATCAAACGGGTAGCGGCCATGCTGACGCCGATGAGCAAGTATTACTGCTCCGAGATGTGCAACCGCGTCACGTACGACGCCATCCAGATTCTCGGCGGAAGCGGGTACATGCGCGATTACGCATGCGAACGGCTGGCCCGCGACGCCCGCATCACCACCATTTACGAAGGCACCAGCCAGCTGCAGATTGTTGCAGCGGTCCGGGGCGTATGCGGCGGGGCCTGCGAAAAATATCTGGCGGAACTGGCCGCACTGCCCTATGACGATTCCGTCAAAGACCTGCTGGCCCTGCTGTCTGAAGGCACACAGCAGCTGACCAAAGCCGTCGCCTTTGTCAAAGAGGCCGGCGTCGATTATATGGATTTGTTCGGCAGACAGCTGGTGGACATCGCCATCGCCCTCATCAACGGCTACCTGCTGTGCGGACAGGCCTCCAGCAAGGTCCAGATGCAGGTGCCCGTCGCCGATGACGCCTCCAACGGCTCCGGCAAAACCGTTCCGATGACCGAACGCAAGCGGATGATGGCACGGCGGTATATCCTGCGCAATGCCCCCAAAATCCGCGCCTGGGCCGAAGAAGTCTGCTCCGGCGATAAATCCACGTTCAAGGAATATGAAGTCTTGGCCGGGCCGATTCCTGAACTCGGTTAGAAAAGAAGGCAGATACGTCGGCGGAGTCGGTTTGGGTGTAAACACGGAGAATACGGGACGATGCTAAGAGCCGCAATTTTCGATTTTGACGGCGTCATCGCCGACTCGGAGTTTCTGCACTACAAGGCGCTCAATCAGGTCTTCGAAAAATACGGTGTTTCCGTCCCCAAAGAAGTCCACTGGCAGAAATATCTCGGCTACACAGATATTGAAAACATTCAGGCCGTCTCCGAAGACTACAGGATGAATCTCACACCGGAACAGGTTCGCCAGATGGCTCGTCAAAAAGCCGAGTTGTTTAAGCAGCTGGCACGGGAGGAAACCGCCATCCTCGACGGCGTGGAGAGTTTAATCGGCAAACTGAAGGCCCATCACATCCGACTGGCCGTCTGTTCCGGCGCCCTGCGTGACGACATCGAACAAATGCTGGCCGGCAGCGACCTGCTCAATGCCTTCGACGTCCTCGTCACAGCAGAAGACGTAAAAAAAGGCAAACCTGACCCGGAAGGATACCTGCTGGCCCTCAAAAAACTCAATCAAAAGCAATCCCAGCCGATTCAGCCCGGCGAATGTGTTGTCATTGAAGATTCCCATTGGGGTCTGGCCGCCGCCGCTGCCGCCGGAATGCACCGAATCGCCGTCACCAATACCTATCCGGCCGAGCAGCTTCAGGATAAAGCCGAACGGGTTGTCTCTTCTTTGGAAGAGCTGACCATCGACGACCTCCAGAATATATGCAAATAAATGTCCCCTTTGTCTTTATTCTACAAATATTTGTTTGGGGCCATATTTCCTTTTTGCCAGGTGTCCCAAATGAAAATAACACAACTTATCACTATTAATAATAAGGATTTGGGATATCTTGACTTGACTTTTCTTTCATCTTGACTATACTTATTTGTTCTCTTTTCGACGCCTTTTTCATTTCCGCTTCCCCGGAATTTAAAACTTTTTTGGGTAAGAAGCGGGATTTTTTTATCTCTATTAGTAGAAAAGTTTTTTGAAATTCGAAAGAACGAAAGCACTTGGCTGGCTCTTTTGATTACAGTTTGATAAGCAGAATCCAGCAGGCCAACGACATTGTCGATGTGGTCTCCGAACACCTTCGTTTAGACAAAAAAGGCAAGGAACTGGTAGGATTATGTCCATTTCATAGCGACCACCGGCCGAGTCTTTACGTCAGCCCCTCCAAGCAGATTTTCAAATGTTTTGCTTGTGGGGCGGGCGGCGATGTCCTCAAATTTGTCCAAATGCGGGAAAATCTGACCTTTCCGCAGGCCGTTGAGCGGCTCGCTCAGCGGGCGGGCATCCCTCTGGACCCTTCCTGGAAAAAACAGCAACCTTCCGCCAATGAGCCCAGCGCAGAATCCATCGCCAAAATGAACCGATGGGCAATGCAGGTCTGGCAGCAGAACCTCTGGCATCCGGAAAAAGGGGCTTCCGCTCGCCAATATCTGGACCATCGGAAAATCTCGAAAGAATCCGCTCGGGAATGGAACCTCGGGCTGGCAGTGGACAGCTGGGATGACTTGACGGCCAGGGCAGTCAATGCAAAAATAAAACCGGCTCTGCTTGTCTCTGCAGGCCTGTCAGTCCCCAAAGACACCGGTGGTTTTTACGATAAGTTTCGTAATCGGCTGATGTTCCCAATTATGGATGTCAGCGGTCGCGTAATCGGCTTCGGCGGACGCACATTAGGGGATGACCCCGCCAAATACATGAACTCGCCGAGCACCCTTCTCTTTGACAAGAGCCGCTGCCTTTACGGGCTTTATCAGGCCCGCCACACGATTGTCGAAACCGGAACCGCTGTTGTCGTCGAGGGATACACGGATGTGATGATGGCTCATCAGTATGGCATCCGAAACGTGGTTGCCACGCTCGGCACCAGTTTTACAGAAGGGCACGCCCACTTGCTCCGCCGGTTTGCCAAACGCATTATTCTCTTGTTTGACAGCGATACAGCCGGCCGAGCCGCGGCGGAACGAGCGCTGGAAATCTGCCTCTCCGAAAAAATCGATATCCGGATGGCCTTTGTCCCGGAAGGAAAGGACCCTTGCGATTATCTTCTTCAAAGCGGTGCAGATGCTTTCCGGAAAGTTCTGGACAATGCTCAGGATATTTTCGACTATTCCTGGCAGCGATTTCAGGAACAAATTGAGCAAAGCGACACGCTGGCGGACCGCGCCGAGGCCGCCCGAACGTTTCTTCAGCATGTCGCCGCCGGTATTACCGCTGGAAAAATTGACAGTGTGTCTCGGACGCTGCTGTTGAGCCGGCTGAGCACACTTCTAAATCTTTCGGTCAGCCGCATCGAAGCCGAATTGAGAAAAATCATCAAAAAAAATGAAATTTCAAAACCGGATGAACCGAAAAAACCCTCTTCCGTTCATTATATTATAGAGGCACAGAGGGAGGTCCTTCGGGCCCTTCTGAATGAGCCGGGCCTGATGGCCGAAGAGGAGGGAAAAATTCAATCGGATCTCTTTACAGAACCGATACTTAAAGAAATTGCCGACGTGCTTTTAGCCAACTTGAACGAGGGGCTGGAGCCGACAATCGCCCAATTGTGCGGGCGGTTTGAATCGCCTCAGACAGCTCAGATGGTTGTGCAGCTGTACGAAGAGGGGCAGCAGACCGGCAATTTCCGACCGCGGCTTCACCTGGCCCTGGAGGTTCTGCGGGAAGACCTGCGGAATCGGGTAAAAGAAACCATTAAACCGGCCGCCGCGGGGCAAGATGATAAGGCCCTTCGAAAATTTGACGAATTGTTGCGAACCCAGAAAGGTAACCCGCGTTCCGGTTACCTGAAACTCTAAAACAGAACCTGCCGGACGCCGGAGACAGAAAGAAGAACAGGAG
Organism: Planctomycetota bacterium; assembly: GCA_029552545.1. Taxonomy (GTDB): domain Bacteria; phylum Planctomycetota; class Phycisphaerae; order Sedimentisphaerales; family Anaerohalosphaeraceae; genus JAHDQI01. The sequence continues at coordinate 8,864 of JAKPDO010000019.1, read as the reverse complement.
TTCCATGCAGCCAAAAAAATACAGACACGACGAGAACCCGGATGAGATTTTCGACCTGACGGATGATTTCGGGGATGAAGACCCCGAAATCGACGAGGCGCTCGATGCGATTCCGGACACAGAAGAGGACCTGGACGAAGGAGACGTCGAAGCACCGCTGGACGAGGCGGAGCCGACGCCGCCGTCCCTGCCGATTCCGCAGGGAGACGGACGGGAAAGCGACCAGCCCGACCGCATCCGGCTCATCGAAGAGCGTATCGCCGCCATCATCCGCAAAGGCAAGGAAAAGGGATATTTAACCTACGAAGAAATCAACGATGACCTGCCCGATGAGATTATCAGTCCGGCACGGCTGGACAACCTGCTGATGACGCTCGACGAAGCCGGTGTGCAGCTCATCGACGAGACGGACCTGCCGCGTCATCGAAAAGAAGCCCGGGAAGAAACCGATGAAGAATTCACCAAAGAGGCGGAAATCGAAGAAGACCTTCTTCTGGAGGAACACCTGGAAGAAGCGGAAGGCCGGCGAATCGATGACCCCGTGCGGATGTATTTGACCCAGATGGGCGAAATCCCGCTGCTGACGCGGGAGGAGGAAATCAGTCTGGCCCGCAAAATCGAGTTCACACGGCTGGCCTTCCGCCGCAAGGTTCTGGGGTGCGATTACTGCGCCCGGCACGCGGTTGAAATCCTCCAGCAGGTGGACGATGGTTCGCTTCCCTTCGATCGGACGATGAAAATGGGCAGCGGCGAATCCGAAGTCCGCGCCTTCGTGAAAAACCGGATGCCTCAGAACCTCGACACCGTCACAAAACTGCTCAACCGCAACCAGGAGCTTTTTGCCGCCTCGATGGCTTGTTCATCCCTCGACGAGGCCAAAAAATACATCCGGCAGATTCACCGCAACCGCCGCAAGATTGCTACACTGCTGGAGGAATTGTCGCTGCGGACCAGCCGCATCCAGCCGATGATGAAGAAACTGGAGGGCATTCATTCCAAGATGCTCCAGCTGCAGGCCGCCATTGAAGCCGGCCCCAATCGCGACCACAGCGAAGAAGATATCCGCGCAATGAAGCAGGAGCTGCAGGGGCTGCAGGAACTTGTGCTGGAAACGCCCCGTCAGCTGTCCAAACGCCTGCGGGCCATCCGGGCGGTCTTCTCCCAGTATGAAGACGCCAAGCGTCGGCTGGCCGGCGGCAACCTGCGTCTGGTGGTCTCCATCGCCAAAAAATATCGCAATCGGGGTTTAAGCTTCCTGGACATCATTCAGGAAGGCAACACCGGCCTGATGCGGGCTGTGGACAAATACGAGTATCGGCGCGGCTATAAGTTCAGCACCTACGCCACCTGGTGGATTCGTCAGGCCATCACCCGCGCCATCGCCGACCATGCCCGCACCATCCGCATCCCCGTGCATATGATTGAGACGATGAGCAAACTGCGCACCATCAGCAAGAATCTGATGCAGAAGCTCGGACGAGAACCCACCATCGAAGAAATCGCCGCCGAAGCCAATATGTCCATCACCGAGACACGCCGCGTGATGAAAATCAGCAAGCATCCGTTCAGTCTCGATCGGCCCATCGGCGAAAGCGAAGACAGCTACTTCGGCGACTTTATCGAAGACGAAAGCGTCGAATCCCCGGTCCAGTCCGCTGCGCAGGAAATGCTCAAAGAACGAATTGACGAGGTCCTCAAAACCCTCACGTACCGTGAGCGGGAAATTATCAAACTCCGCTACGGCATCGGAGACGGCTATACCTATACCCTCGAAGAGGTCGGACGAATCTTCAAGGTGACCCGCGAGCGAGTCCGGCAGGTGGAAGCCAAGGCCATCCGGAAACTCCAGCATCCGGTCCGCTCCAGACGGCTGGAAGGATTTCTGGACGGCAAACCCACCCTGCCGCCGGACCCGTCCGCTTAAGCCGTCTCAGGACCTGCTGACCCTGTCTGCGAATCGGATTGCCCCGGAAAAACTATGCAAAGTAAAAAGCGGCTCGTATCCATTTATCACGCCCTGCTGCCGGCGGCAGTTCTAATCAGTTTCGCCGCCGCAGGGACGGCAAACGACTGCAATTGTCCGTCCCGCCGGGCCGCCGAACCTTTTTCTCTTCAGCAGGCCGAACGAACCCTTCTGCTGGGCTATGTGGACAAAGGCGATTTTGATACTGCTCTGTTGCTCCTCGAGCGGTCTGTCCGGCGGGAGGACGACTTTCGCCGAAATCTTCACACGCTTCTGACACGATACAAAACGTTTCAGGAGGAATGGAGGCGGCAAAATCAGCAGGCCGCCGAAAAACTGCACCAGAGAATCGAACAGCTCCGGAGCGACCCCAATCAGGTTTCGGCAAAGCCGGAGGAAATCCTTTCTCTGCTGATTCAGAGCCGAAAGGATCATTCGGACGAACGCAAGTTTTTGTCGGAACCTTTTGTCTCCTCGCTGACCGAACAAATTCGCCGAAATATCCGCCGCTGGCAGTCGCAGGGAGAATATGAAAAAGCCTGGCGGGCCGGTCTTTGGGTGCTTTTGGCCGCCGACCCGAACAATCCGGCTCTGCAGCAGGAAAAAACCGACTTGCTGTCCAAAATCGCCGTTGAGAAAAAACTCACAGCCCCCCTTTGTCCGGGCCAGAGCGATCCTTATGCCTCCGTCCAGGCCGAAATTTTCTTTGAAGCCCTCCGGCGGCTCGACCAAAAATATTTCATTCCCCTGAATTATTCGGCCCTGAACCGCCGTGCCCTCGCCTGTGCCCGGCACATCGGAGAGGTGCTCGCCTGCGGACGAAAAGATTTTCTCTACTCTGCAGATCCGAATACGCTGGCTGCATGGAACCAGCGGCTGAAAAATCTGCAGGAATCGGCAGACTCATCCCCGCAGACCCAATCAGACCTTCCGGCCTTTCTCGAACAAATCCGCATCCTGCTGGACCTGAACCGCTCGACCCTTCGGCTGCCGGAGGGTCTGCTCGTGCAGCTGCTTGCCGAGGCCGTGCTGGAGGAGCTGGACCCCTATACCGAAATCGTCTGGCCCGCCCGAAGCGAAGAGTTTGACAAGCAGATGAGCGGAGAGTTCGCCGGTGTGGGCATTCGGATTGCCCGTCAGGACAACCAGCTGACCATTATCGAAATCATCCCCGATTCTCCCGCGGAGGAATCCGGACAGCTTCAAGTCGGCGATTCCATCCTGGCCATTGACGGAACCTCTACGGAAAACCTGACTCTTGACTGTGCTGTTCGCCTGATTTCCGGTCCGGCAGATACTCCCGTCACTCTGACTCTCCGGCGGCATGAGGAGGAACAGACTGTCACGCTTCTCCGCCGCAAAATTGTCCTGCCGTCGCTGCACGGCAACACCTCCCCGCTCGAGCAGCCCCTGAAAACCAACGGCGGTCTGAGCGCCTATCAGATTGATGCCGACCCGCACATCGCCTATATTCGGCTGAGCGGCTTTCGAAAAGACACCGCCCAGACGCTGCGGCAGATTCTCGAAAAACTTCACGCCAACGGGCTGCGCGGCCTGCTGCTGGACCTTCGCTCCAACAGCGGCGGTTTGCTCGATGCGGCCGTCGGCGTCGCAGACCTGTTCCTCGAAACCGGCGTCATCGTCCGAACCTGCACGCGGGAAGGCATTGAGCAGGAAATCACGGCCGCCGCCGGCGCGCTTCAGCTGGATATCCCGATGGCCGTTCTGGTCGATGACGGCACCGCCAGCGGGGCGGAAATTCTGGCCGGTGCTCTGGCCGCTCCGCACGCGCCCCGCGCCGTTCTGGTCGGAACCCGCACCTACGGGAAAGGCACGGTTCAGGAGGTCGAACCCCTTCCCAACGGCTGCCGGCTCAAATACACCCGCGGTATTTATCAGCTGTCCGACGGCCGGGAGGTTCCCAATCGCTATCAGCGGCTCAAACAAAATCGAACCGACTGGGGTCTGCTGCCGGATGTGATTGTGGAAACGGGCGAACCGCAGCTGGAAAAAGCCCGCCAGGCACGCCGCAATCTCGAAAAATTCTTCCGCGAATCCCAGGACAAAAGCCCGCAGCAGATTCAGCAGGACCTTTTGCCTCTGCTGGAGGCGCTCGTCAGCTCCGACCCGCCGCTGGCCGCCGGCCTGACGATTCTGAAAGCAAAAATCCTTGCCTCCGAGCATCCTCTCCCTTCGTCGGCAGACCCGAATGTGCCTGCGCCCGCTGCCGCCGCCGACCCGAATCTGTGAAACATTCCGAGTCCGCAGGCGTAGAAGAGATAGACAGTAAAAAAGAGAAAGTTGCCGTATGACGGAGTTTATAAAGGAATTTTGGTCCACACTGGCTCAGATGTCTCCCTATCTGCTGTTCGGTTTTTTTGCGGCGGGTTTGCTGAGCATCTGGATTTCCCCTGCCCTGGTGGAGCGGCATCTGGGCGGACGGGGCTTCGGCGCAGTCGTCAAGGCCTCGCTGTTCGGAATCCCCCTGCCGCTGTGCTCCTGCGGCGTGATTCCGGTCACGATGTCGCTGTACAAACACGGCGCCGGGCGCGGGGCAGCCGTGTCGTTTCTTTTGTCAACGCCGCAAACCGGTGTGGACAGCATCTTCGTAACCTATTCGCTGCTGGGGCCCTTTTTCGCCGTCCTGCGTCCGATTGCCGCATTTCTGACCGGTCTGTTCGGCGGCGGACTGGTCAATCTGTTTGATCCTGCCGACAGCGGCGCCGCGGAGTCTTCCAAATCCTGTGCGGACGACTGCTGCACGAAGGAAAAGAAACCGCCCAAATGGAAACGGATGCTTCGCCACGGCTTTGTAACCCTGCCGACCGACATCGGCTTGCCGATGCTCATCGGCCTGCTGATTGCCGCCGCTATTTCCGTTTGGGTGCCGGATGACCTGTTTGCCGTCCGTCTGGCCGCCGGCAGCAATCTGCTGGCGATGTTCGTGATGATGTTCGTCGGCATTCCGATTTACGTCTGCGCTACCGCCTCGGTGCCGATTGCCGCTGCGCTGATTGCCAAGGGCCTTTCGCCCGGCGCTGCGCTGGTCTTCTTAATGACCGGTCCGGCCACCAACGCCGCAGGACTGTCCACACTTTGGGGCGTCCTCGGCCCTCGCTCCGCCCTTTTGTTTCTGTTTTCGACCGCCTTTTGTGCCCTCGCAAGCGGCCTGATTGTCGATGCTTTCCTGCCGCGCCAGAAGGCCGTCGAAATGATGCATCATCACAGCATCGCCCTTCCGGACTGGGCGGGTCATCTGTCCGCCCTCATCCTGCTGGCCCTGCTGCTGTTTGGAATCGCCCGCAAATACGCCCGAAAGGCCGAATAGACCCGCCGGGCTATTCCTCCTCCAGCATCTTCTTTCGGCGCAGGATATGATGATAATGCTGCGCGAACCGATGCGCCTCATCGCGGACGTACTGAAGCAGCTTTCGCACCGGTGAAATCGCCGACAGCCGCAGCGGCTCCGCCCGGCCGGGCAGATAAATCAGCTCCTCCCGCTTGGCAATCGCCGCCAGATTCGGCATCGGAGCCCCCATCGACCGCAGGGCCTCTTCGGCGGCGTGCAGATGGCCGAGCCCGCCGTCAATCAGCACCAAATCCGGCCAGAGCTCCTCACCCGCCAGCGCGTGTTTGTACCGCCGGCTGATGACCTCCGCAATCGCCGCAAAATCATCGGAAGAGCCCGCCGCCCGGATGCGGAAACGCCGATAGCCCTCCTTAAAGGGCTTGCCGTCGATGAACTGCACCATCGCCCCGACCGTCTCGCTGCCGGCCAGATGAGCAATATCAAACCCCTCGATAATCCGGATCGGCTGCGGGCTTTTGAGAAGATGCTGAAGTTTTTCCAGCGCCTCCGTCGGGTCCTGAAAAAACACCTCCGGCTGCACGTGCTCCTCGGCGGTGCCGCGTTTGTCCAGATTTTCCAAAAGCCGAATCCGGTCCCGCAGCCGGGCCGCCTCTTCGAAATCCTGCCGCCGCGAGGCCTCCTGCATCCGCCGGCGGAGTCCCTCGATGTACGACGAGCGCTTCGAACCCAGAAACCGAATCAAATCGCGTATCTGCCGGCGGTAGTCCCGGCGGCTGACCTTGTCCGCGCACGGCGCGGTGCATTGGCGGATATGATACAAAAGACACGGCCGGAAAAACCGCCGCTTCGGGTCGTCCAAACGAATCTCCAGCGTGCACGTGCGAAACAGAAAAATCTTCTGCAGAAGCCCCAGCACCTGCCGCAGGTCGCGTACGGCCGTAAACGGCCCGAACAGCCGGCTGCGGGGGTTGGGACTGCGCGTGATATACACCCCCGGAAAATCTTCGCGCGTCGTAATTTCCAGATAGGGAAAGGTCTTGGAATCTTTTAAATCCGTATTGTACGGCGGGTGAATATCCTTAATCAGGCGGGCCTCCTGCAGAATCGCTTCCGCCTCGCCGGCCGTTTCCAGATAATCCACATCCGCTACGCGGCTGAGCATCTCGGCAATCCACGGGCCGCGGGTCTCGGCCAGATTGGCCCCGGGCTGAAAATAGCTGCTCACCCGCGCGCGGAGATTCTTGCCCTTGCCGATGTAGAGCACCTTCTCCTCGGCATCCTTCATAAAATACAGCCCCGGCCCCGTCGGAAAGGAACGTATCTTCTCCCGCAGGGCCTGCAGTTTGTCTTCAGACAGTGCCATCAAGGAAGATTATACCAGACCGCAGGCCTCAAAGGGAGTCGGAGGAAATGGAAATCCGAAATGATTAACCACAGATTACACAGATTTCACAGATTCAAAAAAACCAAGGCAGAAAACAAACGAATTTGCAGGACAACTGCTCACTGATGACTGATAACTGAAGACTGGCAACTGAATGCTGGGCACTGGCTTCTGGCTGCTGGCCGCTTAAGCTTTCATTTAACCACGGATTACACGGATTTCACGGATTAAGAAAAGGAGGGAGAAAAGCAAACGAATTTACAAGGATGACTGCTCACTGATGACTGATAACTGGCCACTGGATACTTAACCGCGGATTTCACGGATAACACAAGAAACCCGCGTCTTGTCCTCCGAAGCTTTAGCGAAGGAGACAGGAGGATATCCAACGCCGCGCCTGTCATTCCCGCCCTCGCTGTCATCCCCGTCTTCGTTGTCACTCCCTCGCCTTACTGTCATTCCCGCCCTTATTGTCATTCCCGCCCTTATTGTCATTCCCGCCCTTATTGTCATTCCCGCGCAGGCGGGAATCCATTCTTCCTCTTCCCGCGTCTCGTCCTTCGCAGCTTCAGCGAAGAAGGAAGGCGAGAATCCAGCGGCCGGGAACAACCGAAATCCGAAATACAAAACGTGAACACCCAAATAAATTAACCACGGATTTCACGGATTACACGGATTAAGAAAAGGAGGGAGAAAAGCAAACGAATTTGCAGGATAACTGCTCACTGATGACTGATAACTGATAACTGGCAACTGGTGTCTGGAGACTGGCTGCCGTTCAGTTTCAATCCCTTATTCATCAGGGGAAAAATGCAAGCCTATAGACGCCGCCGCAATGGTGATGGGCGAGCAAGTGTTTCAATCCCTTATTCATCAGGGGAAAAATGCAAGCGGTAAACTGGGATTATATTACCGCACGGGCTTTGAAGTGTTTCAATCCCTTATTCATCAGGGGAAAAATGCAAGAAAAGGTGAGGTACAGGAGTTAGACGGCGACAACATCGGCAGTTTCAATCCCTTATTCATCAGGGGAAAAATGCAAGGCCTGAAAGCCGCCGGCTATACGATAGATGAGATTTTTGACGTTTCAATCCCTTATTCATCAGGGGAAAAATGCAAGGCGCTGTCAGAAGGTAAACGGCCGGAAACGCTAAATTATGAGTTTCAATCCCTTATTCATCAGGGGAAAAATGCAAGACCAAGCCCTGGGGGGCAATTAAACTCAATTCCGTCGAGAAAAAGAGTTTCAATCCCTTATTCATCAGGGGAAAAATGCAAGACGGGCAATCAGCCCTACAGCCGCCACTTTGTGGATATCTACAGTTTCAATCCCTTATTCATCAGGGGAAAAATGCAAGCGGCTCTCGAGCAATTAATTAAGTTAGGGGCTGTCAAAGAAGGTTTCAATCCCTTATTCATCAGGGGAAAAATGCAAGTGTGTGGAGTTGTACAATGAACACGGCTTGCCGGCCATTCTGGGTTTCAATCCCTTATTCATCAGGGGAAAAATGCAAGTACTACACATTATCGGAGAGTATCCCGATAACATTAATCCACAGTTGTTTCAATCCCTTATTCATCAGGGGAAAAATGCAAGTGGGCTACTTCTTGGCCGAAATCGGGGGAATGTATAAGAAGTTTCAATCCCTTATTCATCAGGGGAAAAATGCAAGCTCAAAAATGGGGATTGTACTACGATTTGTCGGGGGGGTTTCAATCCCTTATTCATCAGGGGAAAAATGCAAGGACAACGGCATTGATTGGAGAATCTATGATTATGATGTAGTTTCAATCCCTTATTCATCAGGGGAAAAATGCAAGGCGCTGTCAGAAGGTAAACGGCCGGAAACGCTAAATTATGTGTTTCAATCCCTTATTCATCAGGGGAAAAATGCAAGTGGTTTTTTCGGCCACGTGAAGAAACCGAGTGGAAAGCACTCGGCGAGTTTCAATCCCTTATTCATCAGGGGAAAAATGCAAGCTAAAAACAGGGCAACCCATCCCCGACTATCTCACAAACAGTTTCAATCCCTTATTCATCAGGGGAAAAATGCAAGAGAGGTTAACTGCAGCTGCGGAGCCGCCCTTAAAGGCAGTTTCAATCCCTTATTCATCAGGGGAAAAATGCAAGCGGAGCGGGAGTCGGCGGCGGAACACAATGTGATTGTCTGCAAGGGTTTCAATCCCTTATTCATCAGGGGAAAAAT
>JAKPDO010000024.1 GCA_029552545.1 Planctomycetota bacterium | reverse complement strand
TGGGCAGGGCAATCCGCGGCCGGTGTTTGCCACGCGGGGGGTGCGGCTGATTGCGCCGCCGCGGCGGTGCGGGGCCAAGAACGACCACCTGCAGCTGTCAATTCAGGACAAGACCGGGGCCGTGCGGTGCATCGGATTCGGGATGGGCCCGCTCGAAAAGAAGCTGCTCGAGACAGATGCGTTTCATATTGCCTACCAGCCCCAGTACAATACCTACAACGGCTCAACCAGTCTTCAGTTTGTTCTGGAAGACATCCAGTTTGAATAGCCCGCTTGAGGTTTTAACCACAGAGTGCACGGGTTGAGGAAAGCAACCACGGATTACACAGATTTCACAGATTCAAAAAAAGCAAGCGAATTTGCAGGATGACTGATAACTGGTCACTGGACGCTGGATACTGGCGTCTGGATGCTGTCCGCCGGCAGATAGCCCCGTCCGCAAGGGCGGGGAAAAAGAGTAGGAAAGGGAGCGTGCCTTTTCTTTTCCCCGGGCTTACGCCCGGGGCTATTTTTCTCGCTAGCCCTTGCAATGCTTGCGCTCGGGGCTAATTCCCACGCCAGGCCCCTGCCCTTCCCGCGCAGGCCCCGTCATTCCCGTTGCCCCTGTCATTCCCGCGAAGGCGGGAATCCATTCTTCCTCTCCCCGCGACCTGTCCTCCGAAGCTTTAGCGAAGGAGGAAGGCGGGAATCCAGCAGACGGGAAAATTCGAAATCCTAAATCCGAATCTCGAAATCCGAAACAATTAACCACAGATTACACAGATTTCACAGATTCAAAAAAAGCAAATGACTTTGCAGGATAACTGCCCGCTGATGACTGATAACTGATAACTGACACCTGGCCACTGGCGTCTGGATGCTGGTATCTGGCGCCTTTTTGGCCAACCTGCATCGTGTTTACATCGGTCAGATTGAACGCTGTGAGAAAAGCCCGACTTTTTTTACCCTGCAAAAATTGCCGATGCACTGAATGTAGAAGTCCGAGACCTATTTGATTAAGCAGAGAAAACAACAAGGGTCACACGGTTCCCGCCAAAGCGCACAAGTTCGAAGCCGACCGTCATTCCCGCTTTCGCTGTCATTCCTAACTTTTGCTGTCATTCCCGCGCAGGCGGGAATCCAGGAATTCACGGCCTCTGGACCCCCGCCTGCGCGGGGGTGACAAACCCCGCGCTGAAAAGAGTGAAAGGGCTTCTTGCTCCGGGGCACTTTCCGGCTTAAGATAGAGGCGTGATGAAGGAGATTTGTTTATGAAACAATATGAAGCCGTGATAGCCGCACTCGAACAGTTGGGAGGTTATGCGACTTTAGGTGAGCTTTATGCGGCCACTCTGAAAATTCCCGGTGTCAAATGGGGCACAAAGACCCCGTGTGCTTCGATTCGCCGAATCGTTCAGGAACATGAAGAGTTTTTCAAAATACGCCCGGGCTTGTGGGCGCTGAAGAAATACAAAGACAGACTTCCTGTGCCGCTGCAGGCAGCCGGAAAAGCCGGAAAGGACACCGAAGAAAGACGCCGTTTCGACCATACCTACTATCAGGGGCTTCTGGTTCAGCTGGGCAATTGGAAAAACTACATTACCTATGTACCGGCCCAGGACAAAAACCGCCGTTTTCTGGAGAAACAGACCCTCGGTTCCATGGCCGGACAAACAGAGATACCGTCCTTTACCTATCCCGACATTGTCAACCGGGTCAAAAGTGTGGATGTGATTTGGTTTAATCATCGCAAACTGCCCAAGGCCGTTTTTGAAGTGGAGCATTCCACGGATTTAAAAAATTCGCTGATTAAATATGTTGAGCTGGCGGACTTTCGAACCGAAATGACTATTGTGGCCGATGTGCACCGCAAACGGGAGTTTGAAGAAGTGCTTCATTCCCGTGCGTTTGAGCCGATTGCTCGTTATGTACGGTTTTGGAGCTATCAGGATTTATCCGCCTCCTATGAGAAACAGTCGGCTCTTTCCGCTTTTGATTTTCCCAACTTTTCATAGAAGACCGACATCGAAGAAAATTTTCATTTTTGCAGTCTATAAGCTGTCGATCTTCCCTTTTTCCTTTCTATGATCCTGTGCAGCCAGATTCACAACAACTGGAAAGGAATGACTATGGGAAAATCCAGGATAAAGCCATCGATTGCCGCTCACGTCAAGAACTGGAGTCAGCCGGAGGCGACGACGATATGGTCGTTTCCGGTGCGGGGTTCGTGGGCGACGCACACGAACGGCTATCGGGGCAATTTTGCCCCGCAGGTGGCCCGCAATATCATCCAGATGTATTCGCAGCCGGGCGAGACGGTTCTGGACCCGATGGCGGGCGGTGGCACTACGCTGATTGAGTGCCGTCTGCTGGGCCGCCGCTATATCGGCTGCGACATCAACCCTGCGGCCGTGGCCCTGTGCGAACAGGCCGTCCGATTTCCGCTGGACGGTCCCGATGCAGGCGGACAAATCGTCTGCGCGGATGTGCGGGACCTGTCGTTTCTGGCCGATGCGTCCGTGGACCTGATTCTCACGCATCCGCCCTATCTGAATCTGATTCGTTATTCCAACGGCCGGATTGCCGGCGACCTGTCCAACATTTCCAGTGTGGAGAAGTTCTGCCGGGCGATGCGGGAGGCCGCCGCCGAACTGTACCGCGTGCTCAAGAGCGGCCGCTTCTGTGCGATTCTCATCGGCGACACCCGCCGGGGCCGCCATTTTGTCCCGCTGGCCTTCCGTGTGATGGAGCAGTTTCTGGAGGTCGGTTTTGTTCTCAAGGAGGACATCATCAAGGTCCAGCACAACTGCACGTGTACAGGACGGTGGATTGCCGCGGCGCGAAGGAATCGGTTTTATCTGATTATGCACGAGCACCTGTTTGTCTTCCGCAAGCCCGCCCCGCGGGAGGACCTGAGCCGGCTGAAGGACTCCCGCCGCCCTGTGAAACGGTAAAGGCCGCCCCGCCGGCTGATAATCGGATTTCTCCGGTCTGTTTCTGTCTTTCTGCATTCCTTATTTTTTCTGAAA
>JAKPDO010000011.1 GCA_029552545.1 Planctomycetota bacterium | reverse complement strand
CCCCCGGCAGATACACCCCCTCAATCACCGCATCCTGCCAGGCACTCCAGCCCCCCGTCCGCGCCAGCGGAAAACTCGCCAAAACCTGTCCCGTCCCCCCGTCCAGCAGCTGCATCGACTGTACCGCATAATTGGTGGTGTACCGAACCCGAAGGTCATACAGCCCCGCCTGAGCCGAACAGGTATATTCCATCCACTCGCCCGTCGTCATATACACCCCGTACCCCGCCCCGCCGTCCGAGATAGCCAGAATGTCCACATCCACATCCGTCCGGTAGGTCCCGTAACTGTTGCCGCCGGTGGTGTCAAAATACGAAATCCCCTGCCCGCCGATGTCAAAATCCTCAAACTGAACAATCCCCGGCAGAACCGTCGGAGCCCCCTGATACGGAAGCCGGCTTTGGAAGTCTATCCAGTTTACCCGATAACCGCTCCCCGTAAACTCCAGTTTCAAAATTGCATTTGTCTTTTGCGGCAGAGCAACGGACGGCACAACCACATTCTGCCAGGTATCCAGGGAACCGGTATTCGGCACATCCACCGTTGCCAGGAGGGCCTCATCCAGCCAGACCCGAATCTGCCCGCCGCTCTGAATCGAGGCCAATCGTACATACAAATCCTTCACGGCCGCACTGCTGCTGACGGTATAAGTGAGCCATTCACCGGTTTCAATCGAATCCACCGCATAACCGGCGACACTGTCCGTAATCGAAGCAATATCCACCGACTCATATATTCGATATGCTCCACCCGAATTGCCGACCGTTGTATCCGCATAAGCATATCCGGGGCCGCCAAAGTCAAAGTTCTCTAACTCCACCCGACCCGGCAAAACCGCCGCCGTTCCGTTCCACGGCGACGGCTGCTTGCGAATCTCCGCCCAATTAACCTCAAGACCGGCCGACGGAAAACTCAGTTCCAGCACTCGCCAGGCCCCCGCTTCCAGCGGCAAATCATTCAGCATAAATGTCCCAAACGTATCCGGAGAGCCCGTGCTGTTGACCGAAATCGTCCCCAGAACCGCATTGTCCAGCTTCACGGTTACCGGAATATTGTTCCCAATCGCGGACGCCCGCAGATACAGACAGTACAATCCGGATTCCGTCACATTCACCGTATAGCGGAGCCATTCTCCCGCTGCAATGTTCGTCACGGCAAATCCGCTGCCGTAATCCGAAATGCTTCGAATATCCACATCTCCGTCTGTACGGAACGCTCCGCCGCTGTTGCCGACCGTTGTATCATAATAAGCCGCTCCTGACTGGCCGAGGTCATATTGTTCGGCCTCAATCCGTCCGGGAATCACAGACGGCTGACTGCTGTACGGACGGCTGCCGCCGGAGGCATATAAAGCCGCCGCCTCGCTGGTCGTCACCGCATAATCATAAATCCGCACATCATCCAGCAGTCCCTGATAATAGGCATCCACCGTCCAGTTGCTCCGCCCGACGTAATTCGCCGTCCGTGTCGCGCTCTGCGGAATGCTCGTCGTTGCCGTCAGAATCAGCTGACCATTCTTGTAAATCTTCACATTGTCAGAGGAACGTTTGCTGATGCTCACAACGAAATGCTGCCAGACATTCAGTTCCAGCGCATTGGTCGCGCGAACTGCTGTCCCGCCTGCGGAGCCGTTAAAAACCTGCACAAACAGGTCATTGGTTGTGCCGTAACGCCCCACGATAATATTATCAGCGTTCGGACCGCTGCCCAAATCCACAAAGCGGGCATAATTTTTCACCGCTGTCGGGTACGTCCAGAACGAAGCGGAAAACCCGTTGTCAAATTCATAAAAACCGCTCGGCAGCTGGATGTGGTCGTCCGTCCCGTCAAACTGCAGGGCCCGGCCTAATACACCCGAGACGCTGTTTGACGCAAAATTCAGCCCTCCCATCAGGGTTCCGTTCCGTCCCTTCCCGGACAGGTCACCGGCCGTTGTTCCTGTCTGCTCATCCAGCCGATAATACCCGATACACTCAAAATTGATGTCCAGAGAATTCGCCATCGGCGGCAGATGATTGCTGTACACGACTCCCGCCGGCGTCAGGGCTCCGTCCACAATCATTTCCCGATTGGTGCACCACTGATAAATTGCATACCGCTCCACATACGGCAGACTGGCCATCCGGGTTGTCAGCTCCTCAATCTTGGCGGCATTCTCTTCATAGGTCGGATGCGGAGTCGTCCAGTTGCACCCGTTATTAAATTCCGTAATCCACAGCGGCCGTCCCGTCCGCTGATGAATCCCGCGCAGCCAGCTTTCCAGCTGGTCTGCCGTCCAGTTGTTCTTGTAATAATGAACCGCCACAAAATCCACCCGCAGCCCCAGCGCATCCGCCTGGTCAATGAAATCATACAGCCAGCTTAAGCCGCCGTCGCTCGGTGCCGGCGACCCCAGCCGAAGCCCCGAGGCCGTCAGATTCGGCCAGGCATCAATCACCTGCTGGACCGTCATATTCGCCTGATCGGTTTTGTCCGGCTCATTAAACGCCAGTACATGCGTAGAGTTCTGCTTGCTGTTAATATTGGAATAACTGTTCCAGTTGGCATTGTGCCGCATCGGCACATACTCCATATCCAGGGTCGAGGTCGCCACGTTGTCCCAGTCATACCGCCAGGTGCAGTTGACCATCGCCGCATCTGACGCACTGCCGCACCAGCCCTTCTTCGAAGGCCACCGCCACGGAAACACCCGCACAAACGACACATCACTTTCCAAATCCGCCGGCATCACTCCTATCCACAGGTCCGCATCCTTAGCAACATAGACCCGGCTGGGGCCTGTCCCGTCGTCATTGGCCGCAAAGGTTGCCATATATCCGCGCTTGAGCCGGAACGAACGAATATTGTTGTTCATCGCCCCCAGCTGCGTCGAACGGTAATACGTATAATTGCCCAGATTTACGGAGCTGCCGGTGAAATTCACATTGCTGAACACCTGCAGGGCCTGATATGTTGTCGAATGCGGGATAACCACGGTTCCCTCTTCGTATTCAACAATCCGAATATTCGTATTCAGAACGGCAGCCGCCCCGTTCACCTTAATCTGATTCAGGTAGGTTGACGTATTCACAGCAGACGGCTTGAGCGAATCAAAAAACAGCCAGGCATCCGAAGAATTCAGGTGCACCGTACTGTTTGTCAAAGGACTGCTCGAACCGGTCAAATGCAGCTCGGAAGTGCCTGTCATATAGACCGTCGCATTGCTTAAAGCGCCATAGGTCTGAATACTGTTGTCAATATAGATTTCAGACGGAAGAACCGTCAGCATCCCGCTGCTCTGGTCAAATTGATAGGTAACTCCATTGGCACTCTTTTCCCAAACGCCGCCGCCTTTATTGGTAAAGCCAATCACCGTAAATGTAGAGCCAAACGTTCGATTCGAGGCGCTGACAATCGTCCAGCTGTCCCCTGCATTGGTTCCTGCTCCGCTCAAATCAAAATTAAAATCGCCGTTCAGGACAGTTTGAGCCCCCGTTCCGGAGATGCTGTTGCACACTCCGTTAGCCCCGATTACGAAATTCAGCACGGCATTGTCCGCCAATACAAACCGTCCGTTATTGACAATGCTTCCCGTAAACGTATTGGCGGATGAATAAAACGTGAGTGTCCGTCCATCCCCATCCGAACCCGGATTTGTAATTTTTGCACTGCCGCTGACAGCCGCATAGACATTCACCGGCCCCTGCTTGGCATACATCATCGAATCGGCTGCAATATGAATGTTCCCGTACAAATTGCAGACATCGGCCGCCCCATTCCGATGGTCAATAATTGTTCCCCCATTGCCGATTAGATTATTCACCGTGATGCTGCCGGTCGAGCCGGTCCCTTTGTACATCAGAATCCCGCCGGTGTTAATGGTCAGCGAATTGCCGCCGAAAACATAACTGCCTCCGTCCGGCGGGGTGCGCAGCTGAGCAATGCTCACCACATAATCATTGCCCGCGCTCGGCGGCTGACCGTTGCTCCAGTTCAGCCCGCTGTTAAAAGAAGACTGCCCAATCGCATCCCCCGCAACCAATGTAATCGTGGCGGAAAAAACGGGTACCGTCCAAAAAACCGCTGCCAGCAAAATGATTTTTTTCATAATTCCCCTCTAAAAATCCTCTCCTTGGGTTTCATCCGGGTAAGAGAGACTGAATCCCTCAAACAAAACCAACCCCCATAGTCAGAAAGCGAATTGAACGTTTCTTTCAGAAAAGACTTTTCTTTTACACCCCCATTTCTTCGACTTAAGACTTAAATAAATCATTTTGCATCATTATAGCACACTTCCTTCACTTCAGCAAGCCGCAACTGAAACAAAAAAAGGCAGGCAGAGTCCATTTTGCTCCGCCTGCCTCTTCATAACCTCTTATTGGCAATCCGGATACAGACCGCAGGCAAGCCAGCTTTGGATGAACACGGCAAGGTCCGCTAAATCCACCCGGCAATATGAATCAATCGTGTTGACAAAGTTATACGCATTGCCCGTAAAGGAGGGCGTCAGGCAGGGTTTTAGACCTGTCTTGTCCATATATTCCTGCGCAATGACTGCGCCGGACACAGCATAGTTGTATACCCTTAGGTTATCCAACGCACCCCCGAAGAAGCTCGTCAAAACGGTCCGGTCTGCGGCTGTCCGGCTGGCTCCAATCAGCATCCCTCGCTGCCACGGCAGATACTGGTCCGGCTTGCCGCCGGCCACAGAAGCCACCTGCTCGCCGTCCACGTAAATCCGGACAAACTCTCCTTCTTTCCAGGTAGCCCCGACCAGATGCCACCGTCCGTCATACAAATCAAACCCTGTCATCCCCGGTCGGCCTTCTGCCGTACCGATTTCCTGATATTCCTGCTGGAGACCTTCACCGCGGATGTTCAGCCGAGCATTCGGAGCCGTATTCAGTGAGAAGCCGAATCCCGTCGTCGCACCGTCGTTGTAGTTCAGAAGCACTGTACCGGCCTGCGTGGGCTTCACCCAGCACAGAACCGTGCCTTCCGACATTCCATTGGCAAAACCCGCCTTCGGATAAGCCGCCGCTCCAAGGTCTACATATTGACCAAGACCATTGAACACAGCATATGTGCCGTCAATCGGAGCCGCCGCGCCAAAGGTCGGAGCGGCCAGCGGATTGTTCGGATCCGCATAATCCCTGCCGATGCCGTGATTATTCCCGACGGAATCATTGAAGCTGCCGAGCCAGCAGCCGATTGACAATCAGAGGGGCCTGCTGACTCGTCGTGCTTCCCGTCAGATTCGTCAGGACGCAATAGTAATATCCCTGATCGCTGACACCCGGGTTGCTGATAGACAGGGTCGTAACCGTATCCGTCCAAGAAATTGAATACTTGCTGCCCGCTGTCAGAACCGTGTCGTTTACACCGTCCGCATATTTCTTCCAGGTGGGCTGAGCAGCCGACAGTTCACTGCGGAACTTCACTGTAAATACCGCCGGAGGCGGCGTCGGATTCGAGCCGTCTACACGAACCTCACTCGGCTGTTCTTCAATATAGGGAACCGCCGGAATAGTCTTAAAGCTCCATACCCCGCCCCGAATTGTATTCGGGTCCGTCGGAGAAGAATCATTAATGCTTTCATCCACACGCCAGTAGTAGGTCCTGTCCGCTTCAATAAACAGCGCCGGCGGTGTGTAAGAAGCCGAAGCCCCTGCAGCAGGAATCGTGATAGGGGTCATCCCCACAAAATTGGGCTCTGTATGACGCAAGTAGAGATAATGCTTTGTAATATTCGGATTTACCTGTTCCGGATTGGCGGGGTCCACACCTGTATTCCAGCTGAGTACAACATCCAGCGGAACATTCGTAGCCCCGTTTGCCGGAGACGGATTGAAGGCCGCCCCGGACACATACACCGACAGATTTTCGCCGGGACTGGTTACAATGTTGTCAAAATGAAGCCGCGTACCCGCCGTAATATTGGAACCATAGTTGGCGATGGTATAAAACCGGTCCAAATCCCCGTCTGTCCCGCTCGTGCGGAACGCAAAATCCGTCGCAACACGATCGGCCGATGTTGCCGGTGACGGTGTGGTTTTGATATAAACGGAATAGGTATTGCTGCTGTTATTCACAACAATCCAGAGATAATACCAGGTATTGGCCTGGAAGGTTCCGACGGTCTGAGAGGAGCCGCCGTTTCGTACCAGCAGATTTCCCCGCACCAGAGCAACCTGACAGTTAAAGTTGGCAAATCCGCCGCTGGTCGGTGAATCAATCGACGTGAGGCCGAAGGACTGGTCCAGTGCCGTCGTCGTCACATAAAACTGACAGAACAACGTACCAATCGTGCCGTCCTTGATGGCATCCGCCGACGGAATCACCCCATACATTCCATACTGACCGGTGTTGTTGGTTTCAACATAAATTACCCGGTTCGAGGAATTCGTCGGGTCAACCGCAATCTGTCGAACCGTCGAATCCGCACCCGGGTCTGTGCCGGCACCGCCATAAACCGGCACCCAGTTGCCGCCGGTGACCTGGCTAATCACCCCCGGCTGATAACTTTCAAAATCATCTACGAGAGCCGACTGTCCGGACACAGCCAGTCCGATAAACAACCCCAGAAAAATCAATTTCTTCATTACATTTCCTTTCTACACAAACAGTTCCTTGATGTTAAACCAACATTTGCCCCCTTTCTCCCCCGGTGTTTGAAACAAAAAACCTCTTTATTAAGAGACGGGCCGTCAAGCTTTTCGGCAAGAACAGCCCGTCCCTTGAAGGTTTCACTCAAAAACAAGTGCGACTGCCGGTTCTGTCCTTTTTTACCGCTTGCGAAGAACGCTCAGCAGTCCGCCCAGCCCCAGCAGCATCATCGAAGCCGGCTCCGGAACCAGCGGATTCGTCAAATTTACTCCATCCATCAGATAAATGTTGTCAAGTCGATAGTTGAAGTCTCGGTAGTTCGTAAGCGCCAGAAAATAAGACAAATCCGCCACAGTCCCGTTCCGAAAATTAATCGGATCCGGATTAATCGGAGACATCCCAACAGCCGAATCAGTGCCGGTTGAGACATACATATCAAACCAGTCATTGGTCTGGTCGATAACCGCCCAGACATTGTACCATCGGCCGATTTCCAAAGGCAGATACGTCTCCACAGTGCTTCCATCGCGAGCCCGTAGGTTGACATGCTGGGTGTCATCCCCGTTTCCCAGAGCTATCTGAACCTCAAAATCGCCCCAGTTTGCCGCTGATGTGGTTATTTGATCAGCCAATCCGAAACTCGTATCCTGCGAACTGTTTACGGCATACACCTGGAGAAATAAAGTCACGGCCGAAGACGTATTCGGAACAGCAGGAATTGAACGAAAAGCCCCGCGGCCGCCTCCTGTCCATCCGGTTTGCAGGAAAAGATTTCCTGCATCCTCCCCAATCCTTGCAAAAGAGGTTCCGGCTGTGATCTCCGTCCAAACTCCTCCGGTCACTCCGTCCCGGATGAGCCCGGCTGTGTACCCCTGAAAATCATCAATCAAAACCGCTTCAGCGGCAGGGATTATCCCAAGCATTAGGAAAAGAAGGAAAAACCTTTGCATCTTTCTTCCTCCGCTAAAATCCTTTTGACTCATCTCTGGCACTTCTTACCGTTTCCGAAACACAGACAGCAGTCCGCCCAGTCCCAGCAGCATCATTGAAGCCGGCTCCGGAATCACGCTCAGCACACCGGTGGACTCATCAAACTGATAAAAGACGCCGTTGGCATACTTTTTCCAGATCAGTCCATCCACATCTGTAAACCCGACAACGTTAAAGGTAGAACCGAAGGTCTTCGCAGACGTGCTGACGATGGTCCAGCTGTCTCCCACATTCGTTCCCGCTCCGCTCAAATCGAAGATAAAATCCCCATTGAAATCATTTTGCGGACCGGTTCCCGAAATGCTGTTATTGACGCCGCTTGCGCCAATCACAAACCGCAGCACAGCATCATCCGCCAGCACAAACCGTCCGTTGTTAACGATGCTTCCTGTAAACGTATTGGCCGACGAATAAAACGTCAGGGTCCTGCCGGCTCCATCCGACCCGGTGTTCGTAATTTTGGCACTGCCGCTGATGGCTGCATAGACATTAATCGGCCCCTGCTTGGCATACATCACCGAATCCGCAATAATAGAGATGTTTCCATACAGATTGCAGACATCTCCCACACCATTGCGATGGTCAATTACGCTGCCCCCATTGCCGATTAGATTGTTCACCGTGATGCTGCCGGCCGTACCGGTTCCTTTGTACATCAGAATCCCGCCGGTGTTAATGGTCAGCGAATTGCCGCCGAAAACATAGCTGCCTCCATCCGCGGGAGTCCGCAGCTGAGCAATGCTCACTACATAATCATTGGCCGCACTCGGCGGCTGGCCGTCGCTCCAATGAAGCCCGCTGTTAAAGGAAGACTGACCAAGAGTATCCGGGGCTGTCAGCGTAATCACGTCTGAGAACGCCGGAACTGCCAACAAAGCCAAGGCCAAAACACATATCTTTTTCATCATCTTTCCTCCACATCTTTCGTACCTGCCTATTTGGTTTCATCCGCCCTGCGGCAGGTTCACAAAGACGGATTGGTCCACACCTTCACTACGCACACACCACACTTCACACGGTTTTTACGCTGGTTATTGGTCTCCCTGAATCGCCCGCAAAATCTTCTCAAAAGTCTGCACATCATCTCCCGGACCGTTGGAATATCCATCCCCGGCACGATTTCGGTTGTTCCACGTCTCTGCACTGAAGATATTCCGGTCCATACAGAAACTGACATGTCCGTCGCCAAACAGGGCAGAAACCCCCTGCGGAGCGGAACTGAGGCTGCGATTCTGCCGATGCGGAATCACTTCCCATTCCTGCAGATTGTCCACCACCACCGGCCGAATGCCTAACTGACTGAAAAACTTTTTATCGTAAATCCAGTAATTATAGGATGTCCTCACAAAGGCATGCCCTCCGTACGTCGGAACATAACTTCCCCAGGAACCCTGCTGTGTATAGGCCTCATAATAATACGGATACGGATAATCCGTTATCCGCGGCTGAGCCGGACAATAAAAGGCCTTCGGCTCGGTAAAATAATCCAAATCATACAAGACCGCCAAATGAAACGGACGAGGCCGGCCGTTGCTCAGCAGCAGACTGCCCTGATGGGTAATCACGGCATTATACGGCTGCGGCTTCACATTGGTCACACCGCCGCTTGTGCCGGACGCCGAAGGGTCATATTGATTCCCTGCATAGCTTCCGCCCAAGTGATACATTGGAATCAGCTTGTCATTATAACTTTGGCTGTAGGTCCGCAGGGCTACACCAATCTGCTTAATATTGCTGCTGCAGACAATCCGCTTGGAGATGTCTTTGGCTTTCCCAATCGCCGGAATAATGATCGACAGCAGCAACCCGATGATTGCAATCACAACCAGCAGTTCAATCAGCGTAAACCCCCCGCGACGGCCGGACTTGAACACCTTCTTCATTTCTCTTTCCTCAGTCAAGTTACGGTTTACCGTTCTCATACAATTCCCGAATTTCCCCGCTCGTCAAACACCGGCGGAAAATCATCAGTTCATCCACGACCCCGTCAAAATCTCCCTCCGGCAGAACATACCCGTCAATCTTCATCGCCCCCAAAATAATCTCCGCCGGCTCTGTCTCCTTCAGCCCTTCATAGGGAGCCGTCTGGAACAAATCTCCATTCACATAAATCTGCAGTTCTTTTCCGTCATACACCGCTGCAAAATGATACCAAACCCCGCTTTGCGGCACGAACGGCTGGCTGTAAAAACCTGCTTTCCCCGCCCCGTCATACTGACGAAACTCAAACCGAGTCTTTTGATAATTATAAACATACCGGTCATCAAACAGAGAAAACTGATAATTCACCCGATGTTTTTCTCGACAGGAAATCAAGTGCCCGCCCCAATGCTGATTGTCCGGGAAATACACCCATGTCGAAATTGTCAGCGGCGACCCAAACGAAAGACCCGCTTGAGGTCCAATCAAAATAACCTGATTTTTCCCCCGCTCAAACCGCACCGCCTCTTTTTGCGGCCAGCGTCCGCTGACCCAGGCGGGTTTATCTCGACCGACATCTCCAAATACCCCCTCCCGCTCGGCTCCGCCCCCGGCTGCATTGATAAGCCGCTCCGGATTGTTCGAATCCCGTTCAAAAAAGTAATGCGCCGCCAGAGATGGGTCTTCCCGATGCAGCCGGTACACCCACGAACGCCACCGATAATAGCCGCCGATTTTGGATGCCTGCTCGAAGACCTCCGCCTCCGAAGGACGAACAAAATGATAGGGATTCACGGCTTTTGCCGCCAGCCGTCCCTGTTCATCCGCCGCCGCCCCCTGGCCGGCCTTCAGCAGCATACTTTTGGCAAACTTCACCGGATCCGAGGAATCGCGGATTTGGACAGACCCTTCATAGACATAGGTTTCCGTCTGTCCATTCTGCTTGACGTAGACGCCGAACTCTGTTCCATAGTCCACCAAACTGGCTGTCGGAGAACGCACCACAAAGGCCTGCTTTCCCGCCCCCTTCATCGATGCGACAATGCGTCCTTCCTGCAGGTACATCTGGACCGGTGTCTCGAGCGTAAAGGCAGACGGTCCTTCCACAAGAACCGTTGCACCCCCTTCCAAAACAATTTCCGCCAATCCTTTAACCAGATGCATCGGCCCCGGGTAGAGTTCACTGCCGTCGGACAGATGACGTCCGCTCGCATCCCGCCATACGGCATTGACTGTCCGCTGCAGACGCCCGACTGCCACTCCGTTGGTTCGAAGCGGAGAAAGATATGCGTAAGCAATCAGAAAAATCAAAGCCGCCGCAGATGCAAGAAGCGAATAGAGGGAAAACTTGCTCACAGGAGTCCGTACAGAAACCGTCGGAGCCGCCGCCGCGCGAACCGGCTCTTCCGAAGAGCGCTCCACACATACCGCCTCTGCCTTTTTTTCCTCTTCCGCCAGAAGCTGCCAGGTGTTTTCATTCAGAAGAGAATCATCCGGCGTCCCTTCGAGGAACAAAGAAGCCCCTTTTCGCCGATGCAGATGCGCATACATACAAAGAAAATCGATGTATTCCCGACGGGCTTGGGGACTCGTTTCCAGCAGAGCCGCCAATTGAGAGGTCTGCTCGTCGGTTGCCAGCCCGTAGAGCTCCGCCAGGACCCAGTCATAGAATTCATTCGGCAAAGAACTCATCGAGCCGCCTCCTCGGCAAGGGTTTGTCTAATGCACTGAAGCAGAAACCGATGAATTCGAACCAAAGCGTAATAGGTCGCCCGCGTGGATTTGGAAATGTGCGCCCCGATATTCTCCAGTGTCAAATCCTTCTCATACCGCAGTTTCAGAATATACCGATCCATCTGGGCAAGTTTATCAATACATTTCTTCATTGCACCCATTCGCAGGTCCATCTCCGGCAGGACTCGTACCATCTCTTGCTCCAGAGATTCCGCCAAGACTTCGCTTAAGTAGAGTTTCTTGCTCTTCTTTTTCTTGAAATACGAAAGAATCTGATACCGGGCAATTGTGAGTGCCCAGGCGACAAAATCCATTCCGGGGGTAAAAGAGGAGAATTTCCGCCACATCACCGCTGACGCTTCCTGCATAATATCATCCGCATCCGCCGCATTCGGGACAAAGGATAAGATGTAAGCGTAAATTCGCTTATCGTTCAGCATCAGCAGACGCAAAAACTGTTCCTGATTTTGTTCCTTTTCTTCCGGCATTTACATGAGTCCCTTTGACAGTCCCTCTCCCTCTCAACTTATTTATCCCCAAAGGATTCTTTTTTACCAAAAAAATCACTTTTACAGATTAAAAACTCTTGTTGTTGCCTTCTGCTCAGGATAATATACATCCATTTTATCTCTTACTGCCCCCAATGGATAAAAAATTTTTAACCATTTAAAAAAGCAAAAAGCCATCTTGAAAGACGGCTTTTTGCCTTCACTTCAAACTACAAAATACTATCTCGGAACACTCTCTTTACTGACGGCGGCGCAGAGCCATCAATCCCCCCATTGTCAGCAGAGCCAATGTAGCCGGCTCCGGAATCCCAACCAGAGTAATGTCATCCACAAAAAGGGCACCGGTGCCATAGTAAGTCTTATCATACCCAACTGTGATATACATCACATTTTCCAGATTCATTCCCGGAACCGTATAGTCGGCAAAATTCATCTCCCAGACTATTCCATTCGGCCAACCTGTGCCGCTGGAGGTCACTTCACCGGGATAGCTGGCTCCAAACACCTTCTGTCCCCAGCAGTCAAACATACTCAGGAATACATCGCCGCCGGAACCGCCCAGTGTCCCCCACGGTGCAACTCCATCGTTTTTGGGAACCGCAAAGGTCATCTTAATCATATAATATCCCGGATAGGTCAGATTAACCCCATGAACCTGCCATACAGCCCCCGGCAAAGCATACTTGGTCTGAGCGTAATAGGGCGAGTTCTGATTGTTCTGAATCAGCATACACTTGCCGTTCAGGACCGATTCAAGTGTTTCGCTGGTTATGTTTGAATTCGGATTGACCACCCAGGCCGCATTCAAAGCCGCGCTGTCGGCATATCCTTCAAAGTTATCCACAACCGTCACAAACGTCGCCTGAACAAGACCGATACAGCCCAAAACCATCAAAATTGCCAAACACTTCTTCATCTTTCTTTCCTCCAAAAAAGGTTAAAAGGTTTCCGGATTATTTCTCCACACACTCCACACACGAAAATCTTCCCAATTGACAATTCCGTCGTTATTCAAGTCTGCCGCATAGTCAGAACCCTCCTCAAGCCAATAGGTACACAGCACTTGCAAATCGTTTAGATCAACTTCCCCATCCCCGGATAAATCCGCCGCCGGCATCTGACGAACCGCCATCCCCAGAATCTGCGCCGGCGACAAGACTCCCCTCCAGATTGCAAACTCGTCCAGCTTTCCCGCAAACCGCCTCGGCGCCAAGTCCGGGATAGCCGGCAGAATGGAAACACGGTTATCCGCCGTGCGAAATCCCCCCGTGTAGTATCGTCCCTGCGGGTTAAACGAAGCAATGAGATTTCCGTTTTTATAAATCTTCAGGGCCTGGCCCGTAGTATCCGTGCCCTGCTGCCGCCAGAGAGCATGTTCATAGGTAATCGTAATCATCTGCCAGACGCCCGCATCGTAGGGAACATTTGCATACGTCGGCACCATTGTCGTGCTGTAAAAACTGATTCCCTTTCCCCAACCCCAGTTGCCGATGCTGCGGGCATTGCCGTTCTTGGACCAGCTGTTCGTTCCGAAGGCCGCAAGTGCCAGCGCATGATAATCGCCCCCGATGGAAATCGCTGCATTCGGACGAACCCAGAGATTCATCGACCAGTCATCGTCGGCATTCAGCGGCAGATTGGCTCCATTCACCAACTCAATCAAGACCTCCGTGCCGTCCAGCGACAGGGCCTGCCCGATTCGCCCTTTGCCGAACCGAAAACCGCCCTGGGCCGTTGTTGCATTATTCCCCCAGCCGCTGGTATCCGTCAGATTGCCCTCGAATTTCCACTCCAGCACCTTCTGCGGCTGATTCGGTGAAAATTCAAACGCCGCCGTGAGTGCCGTATCAGACGGCAGAGTCAGCTCAACCACATTCGGCTCTGTCAAACGCAAAAAACGGCTCCCGTCGCCGATCCCTTCGGCGGAATAACTCAGCGCACAGACCCATTCTTTGGGCTGGGAGCTGTTCAGGCGGACAATTCGGCTTTGCGAGCTTTCCGTGCCGTTCACCGCTGCCAAAATAATCCCGTTGTCATACCGAAACGCCGCACAGTAGATCCCCGGTTCCTGCGGACCTGCCGACAGGACCTGAGCCCCGGGTGGAACCAAATCCGTCAAAATCCTTAAAGCATAATAAACCGGCCGCTTGACGCTTCCGTCCGCCGCACGGCGCTGGAGTCCCCAGCCCGAGTCCGACCAGCTCTGGTCTGCCGCCTCCCAGACAAACGGGACCGATGCCCCGCCGTTCAGCAGCGAAAGTGTATTCTCAAAGACCCGAATGGCAAACGGAACCGTATCCGAAGCCGAATAGGTGTAAGCAGAGCCGGGCGATGGATATTCAACCCCGTGGAAAATGCGGTTGGCAGTCATATACTCCGTCACAAAAATGGGTTTCTGTCCCATGGGGTCTTTCGCCCGTACCGCCGCATAAAACGGCTGCCACCGCTGCCGCAGGAATTCGGGCCCGCACCCCTGCAAATAAACTTCATCCCATGCATGGGTTGCAAACGCTCCCAGAGAAGCGACGGCCGTTTCATCCAGCGCCCCCACCCAGAGCGCCCCGCCGCCGTTATGGTCCAGATAGGCCAGCCCCGGACCGACAATCTGAACCGATTCAAACCCCCGTTCATTGAGCTCCTGCCGGACCCGTTTGAGCACATCGTTATACTGTTCCGGCGGCACCCGACAGTTCCACGTCCCTTCCGGTTCGTTGAACAAATCCACATACTCCGGCACAATTCCATAAGACCGCAGATAAGCCAGCTGCGCCCCCCACAATAAGGCAACATCCTGATGATGTTCCGGTTCCAAAGCCCCCCAGACGTTTCTCCACGCAGAAGGATAATGAAACTGATTAAACACGGCGGCAATTCCGAGCTGGCGAAGGAGCTGACAGGTATTCTGCATAGCACTAAGCCGAGCGGAACCGTAATTAGCGGCCACGTATTGGTCAAAGGAAGAGCGAAACCCGTCGGTCGGCGGCGTCTGCGAAACAGAGGCCCAATCCGGCGTGGCCTCCAGCCGCACATAGCGAATCTTCAGCGAAGTCAGGAGCGGCGCGATGAAATTGTCGCCGGCCCAAATCTGTGCCCCCAGGCCGCCGAACGGATGCGAGACCGTATCGGCATCGAACGTCACCTCCGCTCCGCTTGCGGCTGTAGCCGGCAGGCAAAGCATCAGCAGACAAACCAGGATTGCTTTGGGGCAAAACATCTTCCCGCTCCTCCGAAGTGAATACCTGCTCTTTATTTCCCGTAGTAATAAACTGTCCAGCGTCGACCCGACTGGCTGCCTTCAACAACCTCTGCAAAATCCTTCGGTTCGCGGCTCACATGTCCGTCCACCCAGCCGATCATCCCGATGCCGTAAATATCCGCTGTCCGTTTTTGATGCCAGCGAGTCTGGAACCAGAATTTGGGGTTGCTTTGGATATCTTCCGGTTTTTTTGTTGGGTCAAAAAACCAACGAGCCACAAAGTAGTATTCATGATCGATAAAATAAGCCGTCCTTGCAGGATTCCGAATCGTCGGAATCTTTGTGGAACCATGCTTATCCCAGTAAGTTCGCTGCTCATCCTTATATATTTCCCCGGGACTCACACCGTAATCGAATATCATATAGCCGTTGGCCGCATAGGTAAAAGTCTCCTCATGTCCAGCTGTGCGGTAATCATCACTCATCGCATAAAACTTGATATTTTTGGCACTTGGGCAAACAAGAGAATCCTTTTTCTGCTTGATCGAAGCGGCCAAATAGGGCATCAGCGAACAGGCGGAATTATCTTCATAATGACCGTCATCGTGTTGATACATCGGATCTCTCCACCACTTGGCCGCTATAGAGAAATTCTGGTTTTCGCCGGACCAGAGGTTTGCCGCCATCACAAGCGATTTCTCATTCGTAGAACAAACAGCCATCCGTGCTATTTCCCGCCCTTTGTAAAGAGAAGGAACCACTATCGAAAGCAGCAAGGCAATAATCGCTATCACGACCAGCAGCTCAATTAAGGTAAAGGCCTTTCGAATTCGCATGATTATCTCTCCTGATTTTGTCTTTTTCGGCAGGCGGAGCGGAGTCCCTATCCGCCCCGCCTGCCGATTTTCATTTACTCAATCCCCAGCAGCCATTCCTCGACGAGAACAAACAAATCATCCAAATCCACCTTGCAGTCCTTATTCATATCCGCCCTCGGGAAGCCGGCACAAACCGGATAACGGATAAATCGAAACTCATCAATGTCTATCCGTCCTGACCGGGCATCGCTTCGGTCACCGCTGCCGGTGCCGATCATAATATAGCGGATATCCGTCAAATCGCCCTCATCGGCCGTCCCGACCCCGCCGGGCCCCCGAAGTGAATTCGGGTCAATCACCCATTCAGCCCACTGATTAACCGGCTGGACTGTCGCGCCGCTTCCGACAATCCACTGCTCGGCTTTAACCTGCATATTTTCATCGATAAACTTCAGGAAAAGAATATCCTCTTCACTGTTGCCCGAATGCCGATACAGCCAGAGAGAGACCGCATCAAAATCAAACAGGTTCTTCGTTTCACCAAAATCAAAGAGAATGCTCGCATAATTATTCGGGTCCGTCGGAGCTGTTGCCGGCAGCTCATAATCCCACTGCAGAGCGTAACTGCCCGTATAGGCATTGCTGGTCTGGCTGATTGTGCCGGTGCCGCTATAGCGGGAACTGGCATAAACGCTCCAGCGGTTCAGAGGCCCTTCCATATCATCGGCCACGAGCAAATCTCCCGGAACCTCAACGGTATCTTCCATCCAGTCTTCACTGACTGCGGCCGCATCCAGCAAATCAACCGCCTGGTCGCTGTTCAAATTCGAACGAGCAGCCAACGCCTGAATCTGCGCCGGAGTGAGCGCTCCATTCCAAATTGTCACTTCATCGATATAAGTGTCTCCCCACTCGCCGAGGTAGCCGCCGTCAGACCAGCTGTACCCAATAGAGGTAGTCAGCGTTGTGGTTTTGTGAGAGCTGCGGGGATAATCCGCCGAAGCCAATTCCTGTCCGTCTATATACAACCTCGCTCTGGCCGCCTCGCCGTCCGCAACAACCGCCAGATGATGCCACGTCTGCCCGTCCAGATAAGCCCTCGCATCCGCACCGATCAGGAACAACGCATTATAATCTCTTTCTTTGCTGATAACCTGAATTTCCGAATTGTTTGCACGAATCAAAAACTGAGTTCCCAGTCCTAAATTGCCGGGAACGGGTGTCGTTTGTTTTTCACAATAGAACGCGGAATAATAGGGTTGTTCTCCGGACTTAAACCAGAAACTGACTGTGTAGTTGACCGGCTGAGTAACCGAAACTGGCAGATTGACACGCTGTCCCCCATCAAACCGCAAGGCATCTCCTCTGTACCCCTCCGCCAGCCAATCCGAAATGGGGTCCGTATATCCCCACAGCTGTCCGTCATTGTCCAGTCCGGAGTAATCCGGCATCACAAAGCCGGATGGATTCTCCATCTTGTAATACGCCACCTGACGGGTGGTCGGAACTTCCGCCAAAACCCCCGGAACAATCAGATTCCGGATTTCATCCGCCGTCAGGACGCCCCGCCAGACCGTGAACTCATCAAACCGTCCGATGAAGAAATCATAGGAATTCCAGGGATTGGAAGGAATCCGAACTTCTCCCGGTGCATCCATGAATGTCGTATTCCTCATCGCAATCAGAACACCGTTTTTATAAATGCGAACAATCCGTCCGTCGTAAGTCGTTGTAATCATTTGCCACTTGTTAATATCCCATGGAATCATCGAAGAAATATAGGTGGTTGCTGTGGTTGTCCTTCCGACGAAGGTAATCAGTCCGCCATAATCGGCATAGCCGGACGCATAAACAGCCCGCGAGTTTTTGCTCGCATCCGGCTTCTCGCCCAAACACCAGAGAACCCGCCAGTCTCGCGGATTTTCCGTCGGATACACCCAGACATTCACGCTCCAGGTATCTGCAGCCAGGACCGGCAGCAGCGCCGTGCTGATGCCCGTTCGGTACACACAATTCGTCCCATCCGACACAAAGGCCTGACCGCTTACACCGGCCGTATAAGCCGGTGTTCCGAACGCAATTCCGTCCAGCCCACTGCCGCTACTGTCGGCCAAATCGCCATCAAATTTCCACTCAATCACCTTCTGAGCCCCCATCGACGCCCCGCAGAAAAGTATCGCCAAACAGACGCTCACAATCCACTGCATCCTCAAACTCTTCTTCATCATCATTCTCCTTTCCTGCCGATCAACAAAAAGCATTTTTTCACCTAACAAGAAGGTTTTGCCGTAGAATTCCGAACGATTAATTCGCAGCTGACTCGAATGGTCGCCGCCGGTCCTGTTACTTCTTTTTCAACACGCTGGACAATGGCCCGGCCGGCGCACTTGCCCACCTCAATGCCGTTCTGACGAACTGTCGTCAGCGGAGGACGCATCTGACGGGAAAAGTCCAAATCGGAAAAGCCGACCACCGACAGGTCTTCGGGAATGCGAACCCCCAAATCCGCCGCTGCCAGATACAAATCATAGGCCAAATGGTCCGTCTCGGCAAAAATCGCCGTCGGACGGTCCTTCATCTGCAATATCTCCTTGGCCAGCTGAATCGCATTGCCTCCTTCCTCTTTCAGGTGCCACACCCGATACTGCACATCGGGAGCCATTGTCCGCAATGCAAATTCAAAATACCGCTGCCGACGGAGCTGCCAGCTTCGGGCATCCTTCTCAAATTCCGTAAGACAACCGATATTCCTGTGTCCCAGATTCAGCAGATGCTCGGCCACCAGCCGGCCGCCCAGCTCTTCATCCGTCTGCACCGAATCGGCCAGCCGGCAGTCCTCCAAAGCATGGTCCACCACCACCAGCGGGATGCCCCGCTCAATTAGTTCGCGGAAATAATCCTTATAAGAAGCCGCAAAGTCCGGCCAGACCAGTATCCCTTCTACACGGCGGTCCACCAGCTTGTGAATCTGTTCAAGCCCCTGCCCGTCATCCGCAAACCGTTCTCCATCTCCAACCCACAGGGTAATCGGCATATAATCCGCTTCGGTCAGCACCTGATGGATTCCGGTCAGGACATTTGTCCAGTACGAGTCAAAGGGCGGGATTAAGACACCAATCGTGCGGGTCTTGCCGGTCTGAATGCTTTGCACCAGCAGGTTCTGCCGCCAGCCGAGCCGCTTGGCTACCTCCAGAACCCGCTGTCGGGTCTCCTCCGCAAAACGCCCGTTTCCGTTTCGAAGGATGATGGATGCAGTTGCCATAGATACGCCGGCGGCAGATGCGATGTCTTTCAGTTGCGGCATGGATGGTTTCTTCATTCCTTTTCCCTTCAAAAAACTCAAAATCTACTAAAGTACTTTATCATCAAAATAAGATATTTGTCAATAATTTTTTGCATTTTTTAAAAATTTTCAAGAAATCAAATGCAATTCGTTGAGAAAAAAGCATTTACAAATTTTTCCGTCCGGCTCCGATAATAAAATACTTTACTGAAACCTGAAAGATGAAAAATCATAAATCAATATATATTAATATTTTACAAGATTTTTTGTCCTTCTCTTGTTTTTTGTCGAGTTCCTCAGTTTTTTGCGATTTCTTCAAAAAAGATTCCAAAAAACTCTTTTCTTTTGATAAAAAACGCCTATAATGACCTGATAAAGTACTTTACTTCTTTTAAAGAATGAAAGGTTTTGTACATGACAGATGCTTGCGGGAAACGCCGACCCAGGTTTTTCAGCCTTATTGCTTTTGTAAGTCTTTTTTATACAGATTGTTATGTTTTTTTTGCTCAAAAACAGAGCGAGTCGCTTTCTGCAACCCGTACTCAAAACATCGCTAATCTTGATTCCGAGGTAATTCGGTCCCTTCAAAATCTGGCTTTAGTCCCGGAAAGCAAATGGGGCTATCTTTTTGAAGCCGGCGGTTCATTCCCGGCCCTTAAGTGGTCTGACAGCTATTTAGTCCGGAAATTGACCGGCTCAGAAAAACCTTCCGTCCGCTGGTTTGACAGTGCCTTGAATGAAACGGTTTCCTGCCAAAAATCCGGCCGTTATCTGGCCTTTGCCGAACTGAAACTGCCGGACGGACGCCTTATCCGACGTTCAGCCACGTTTTATGCAATCCCCCCCAATTCGCATCCCTGGAGAAATGACACCCGTTTTGTCCTTTATAATCGTTCCCGTCCCTGGTGGCACCCCTGGCACGGAAAACCTCATGCTCAAGTCGATTTCTTGGAGAATCTGGGGCTGTCCCGCTCCGCCTGGGAGGCCAACCAGACGCTCCTTGCCGCCTGGGCCGGAAAGGCCTTTGTAGAATTCCTCGAATCCGACCCTTACGGTCCTGTTCTTTTGGGTTTTCTCTCCGAACCGGAGCGATTTGATTATCTGCCCCCCAAAGCCCGCACACCTGAAATCGCCAACGATGAACTCCACCTGCAATTGAAGCGAAAAATCCTCAACCTTTCCGAGCCGGCCCGGAAACTGCTGCCCCCGCCGCCGACTCAGGAACCGTCGGTTGAGCTTCGGCCCGGCTCCCCGCAGGAAGCCGGTTTCAGCCCGGACGCCCCCCAGCAAATCCGTCAGCTCTGTCAAAAATGGTACGAAGAAAGCCGCGAGCCTTTTGCCGTCCTGCTGGCCCGAAACGGAGTCATCTTCTTTCATGAGGCCTTCGGTTCCCTGCCGGACGGCACCCCCATGACCGTGGATACCCCGATGTTCATGGCTTCTATCACAAAATTGATGAGCGGAATGCTTTTCGCTCAGTTTGTCGAGCAGGGATTGGCCGACATTGACCAACCCGTTGGTGTTTTTCTGCCGGACTGGCCTGTCGAAGGCCCCAAAGCCGTCACATTCCGGCACTGTTTTACCCATACAACCGGCCTGAGCGGCCATTATGAATTCGGCGGGATGCACAATCCCTGGCTTGAAAATGCTCTGGCCCTGGCCGCCCCGCAGCTGCCTGTCGGGCAAGTGCATGAGTACAATGGAATGGGCTATGACCTGGCCGGCAAAGCAATGGAGATGATTGCCGGCAAAAGTGCTTTTCGCCTGATGCACGAACAGCTTTTTGAGCCCCTCGGAATGAGCCATACCGTCCTTGATGATATGGCCACCTGCTCCACCAGCACCCCGATGGACATCGCCCGCATCGGCCAGCTCATCCTCAACGGCGGCGTCTGCGGCGGCAGACGGTTCTTCTCCGCAAAAACCCTCCAGCGGTTTTTGCCCTGTCCTTTAAATACGTATTATCCGGCTGTCCAGAAAGACTGGGGGATTGGGATGACCTGGATGCCTGCAGAAAACCCGGATGCCGATAAAACCGGCCGTCCCTATCTGTTCAGCTCCCGTGTTGTCGGCCATGGAGCCGCCTCTTCCGCCGTCTTTCGCGTGGACCTCGAAAACCGTTTGATTATCGTCCAGACGCGAAACCAGGCCGGCCCGCATTACGACAAATATCTGACGGAGTTTCTCAAGACAATCGACCAAACCATGAATCGATAACCCCTCAAGCAAAACAGCGAGAACGGATGAGGAGTATCCTATGCAGTACTTGACAACCCTCGACTATATCCTGATTGTCCTGTATTTTCTGGCACTGATCGGCCTGGGCTTCTTCCTGCAGAAACGCGCTTCCGGCTCGATGGAAGAGTACTTTTTGGCCGGCAAATCCCTGCCCTGGTGGGCCATCGGCATCTCCGGCATGGGCTGGTCGCTGGATATGACCGGCACGATGCTGATTACCTCCCTTTTGTTTCTGCTGGGACCGCGAGGGCTTTTTCTCGAGTTCCGCGGCGGCGTGCCCCTCGGACTGGTCTTTGTAATGGCCTGGACCGGCAAATGGCATCGCCGAAGCAGCTGCATGACCGGGGCCGAATGGCAGGCCTACCGCTTCGGAACAGACTGGGGCGGGCATGCGGCCCGAATCCTCTCCGCCGTCGCCGGAATCGTCTTTACCATCGGAATGCTTGCCTATCTGGTCAAGGGGTCCGGCCTCTTTGTGTCCACCTTTATCCCGCAGCTGTCGCCCGCCGCCGCCTCGCTGATTCTGGTTGCCGTTACCACAATGTACACCGTCACCTCCGGTTTTTACGGGGTGGTGTACAGCGATATCCTTCAGGCGTTCCTCATTTTCTTAGGGGCCGTTCTGGTGATTGTTGTCGCCGTCGGAAAAATCGGCAGCCCCGAAGAACTCTCCCGGCTGGCACAGGAAGTCACCGGCAGCGCTGACTGGATGACCTCTTTTCCGCAATGGAAGACTTTTATGCCCCCCGGATATGAAATGTATGAATGCCTGATGATGTTTACCATCTTTCTGATTTTGCGTAACATTATTGTCGGGCTGGGCACGGGCAATACTCCTCAGTACTTCGCCGCCCGCAGCGACAAAGAATGCGGAAAAATCGCCTGCCTCTGGTCTGCTCTGCTGACCCTCCGCTGGCCGATGATGATGGGCTATGCGGTCCTCGGGATTTATCTGATTAAAGAAATGTTCCCCTCACCCGACCTGTTTGCCGCCGCCGCAGAGCAAATTCATCGAGCCCTGCCCAACCTTTCCAAAGCCCAGTGGTCGGATATGCTTTCAACAATCGCCAACTCCCCGGCGGCTTATCCCGAACTGGCCAAAACTCTCGAATCCGTCCTCGGCAAAGACTGGGCCGTTCACCTGCCTTATGTGAGTTATGAAGGGACCGTGCTGGCCGAAAAAATCCTGCCCGCTGCCCTGCTCTATATGATTCCCGCGGGCCTGAAGGGGTTGATTCTGGTCAGTCTTCTGGCCGCCACGATGTCCACCTTTGACTCTACGGTCAACATGGCCGCCGCCCTCTTTACCCGCGATATTTACCAGGCTTACCTGCGTCCCAAAGCTCAAACCCGGGAACTGCTCTGGTCCAGCTATATCTTTACTGTTCTGATGGTGGCCGTCGGCTTTCTTATGGGCTACTACGCCAAAAGCATCAATGACATTTGGGGCTGGATTACCATGGGCCTGCTGTCCGGGTTGGCGATTCCGAGCGTGCTGCGGCTCTATTGGTGGCGGTTCAACGGCGCCGGCTTTGCCATCGGCACCTTCGGGGGAATGGCCGCCGCCGTCATCCAGCGCATCTACTGGCCCGACTGGACGGAACAGACACAATTTATTGTTCTGACTCTGGCTTCTTTGGTCTTCACCGTGTGGGGGACGTATGTTGCCGGTCCCGCCGACAAAAAAACACTCGAGAATTTCTACTGCACAACCAAACCCTTCGGACTTTGGGGGCCCTTTGTCAAACGCCTTGACCCGGAAACCCGCAGACGGCTTTGGCAGGAGCACAAAAACGACCTGCTCTCGCTGCCCTTCATCTTCATCTGGATGGTCTGTATGTATCTGATGCCGATGCAGCTGATGCTCGGCACCTACAAGGCCTTCACCATCACAACACTTTTGTTTCTAATCGGAATCGCAGGAATCTTCTGTTTCTGGTATAAAAACGACAGCGGGCTGCCCGATCGGATTACGCTTCTGGAGGAACAAAAATGAAATTGTTTGCCAATGTCGTACTCTTGGGTTTTTTTGCCGTCGGTTTTTGCAAAGGAGACAATGAGCAGTCCTATTCCATCGGCCTCATCGGGGAAAGCCCTGCCGCCGAGCAGGCTCTTCGCCAGGCCGGCTATCCGCTCACAACCCTGACCTGGAATGATTTTCTCGAGGGCAAAGTCACTGCGGAGCGTTTCTCCTGCCTGCTGTTTGCCCAGCCCCGTCGATTTCCCTATCAGGCCCGCCAAGCCCTTCAGCAATATATGAAAGACGGCGGCGACCTGATCCTGAACGGACCGGCTTTTGAAATCCCTGTCTTTCTGCATCGTAACCAATGGTATTCCCCGGAGGAACTCCTGCCGCAGCTGGCGGCCGATACCGCAGACCGAAATCTGTCCGTCGATTTTGCGAAAGAAGACCCCGCCCGCTGGATTCGGGACTGCGACAACCCAAGCTCCCCCAGCAACCTGCAGAAAAAGGAGGAAGGCGGCCTGACGTGTTTTGAAGCAGCCATCCGTCAATTCTCCCGCTGGGACACCTTCCGCGGCCCCTTCCAAAGCAAAAAAGGCCACAACGCCCTCTGGCTGAAAGTCAGGGGCTCCGACAACCTTCGTCAACTTGTCGTCGAAATTCGAGAGCAGGACGGCAGCCGCTGGGTGGCCGTCGCTGACTGCCCCCATCAATGGCAGGAAATTGTCCTTCTGCCGGCCGGTTTCCAGTTCCTGCCGGACGGCTCACCGCCCGGACGAGGCGGACGCGGAGACGGACTTTGCCTCGAAAAGGCCGCCTGGCTTCAGTTCGGCATGTCCTACGATTATTCTCCGCATCCGCCCGCCGATTATCAAATCTGCCTGGCACAGGCCGGAACGGCGAGAATTGACCTGCCGGACGGCTTCGGCAAACCCCTCTTCGAAAAGATTCTGCCAATCTTTTCCGCTCAGCCGTTTCATCAATACGACGATGCTGTTTCTGTTCGGCCCGCTCCCAATCAGTCCTTTTTCGAAGGTCCCGCCCAAACCAAAATGGCCTTAAAAGGCACCTCCGCCATCGGATTTCCGTACATCAACGAATCCAAGTACACCGGAATCCTGCAGGTCTTTGATTCCTGGGACCGCTCCCGAGGATTCGCCGCCGGCGTTCTTGAGCATTACGAAGGTCCCTACAAAGGCGGCCAATGGCTCCTGTTCGGCGTCCAGACGCCGGATTTCTATCAAACCAACCTGTACAAGGACTGCCTGCTCCAAATGCTGCAAAAAATCCGGCAGCCGAATCGGCTCCGGCAGCTGGCCGAGGCTGAAAAGCAGGCCAAAGAAAAGCGTATGCCCCGGCCCCAAAGCCGCTTAAAGCCCATCCGCCTCAGTTCGGACGGGAAACACTTCATCGACGCCGACGGAAAACCGTTCTTTATGCTCGGCGTCAATTACATCGGCTCGTTCGACTGCAAGACCTCCCACGTCTCTGACAACTTCTTTTATGACAAGTGGGAAACCGATTTTCGCAAGGCCCGCGAGGCCGGCATCAACTGCCTGCGGCTCTGGATTGAAGGCCTCAACGCCGACAAAAGCAAAATGGACAGCATTCTGCATCTGGCGAACCAATACGGCCTCTATCTGCTCCTGCACCCGACCGCCCACCCCAAAGAAAAGGGAGAAGATCTGACGCAGCTGTTTACAGACCTGGCCCGCCTTGTCTCAGATGAACCGGCCGTTATCGGCTACGACCTGCAGAACGAACCCTACATTACCACGGTCGGCGCCGTCCGAATTGCAGGACATCCCAGCGCCGTCATTCAGCATGACCCGTACAACCGATACGCTGACAAAGGTCTTTATGAGAAAGAATGGGTCGATGTCCGCGCCCTGCACGGCAGCGACTGGCCGCCTGTGAGTGAATGGGCGTCCCGGGAGGAACGCAGGGCCCTTCTGGCCGCCTACAACATCCTGGCACGATGGAGTGCCCGGTATATCCATCCGCGGGATTACTCGTCTCTGTACGGCTGGAACACGACACTGCCCCTGACCGGAGAGATGGCCCCCTTCTTTGAGGCCGTCAACCAGACCTTTGCCGACTGGCTGAACCTTCACATCCCCGCCCTCCGCTCCAGTCATCCGTCGGCTTTTATTACCGTCGGCTACAACAGTCTCCTGACCGCCCTGCCTGCCAACAGCCGGCTGGATTTTGTCAACCATCATCTCTACCAGCCGCCGACCTCTTTCGAAGACCTCCGGAAAGCCGTCACGACCTTTGACCGCCTCCGTGAAATCTGGCCCGACAAACCCATCACGCTGGGCGAATTCGGATACAGCTGCGGCACACGCCTGCCGGACGGCTCCACGCTCGACATCTATAATGCGGCGGTTGGGGAACTGATGATTTCCCTTTATGCATGGGCCAACGGGTTTGACGGAGCCATGTCCTGGATGGAGTCCGACTGGCCGATTGCCCTGATTGATTACTCCGCCCCCTGGGTCAGCAAAACCAAACAGGCCTATGAAGCGGGCTTTGGGATGTACTACTACGATGGAACCGAAACCGGATATCCCAAGCCCATCGTCGGCGCCCTGCGGACATTCCGGGATTATCTGGACCTTTATCCGTCTGAAAAAGGGAAGCTGGAACTGCGGCCCGATTCCGCCCTTCAGACCGGCTGCGGCTGGCTGTATCAGGCCCCGCATGCCCTCTTTGCCGGTGTCAAAACCTTCCAAAACGACCACATCCGGTTCCGTGCTTCACAGGCCGCCAATCTGATGCTCTACTGGAAGGACAAAGAGCTTTGCATCCTGTCCACGGCGGATGCCCAGCTGTCTTTGAAAAAATCGTTTCTGCGGAGCATCCTCGGCACAGACAACTGTTCCCTCGAAGGCCGCCTGAAAACCTCCTCCCAAACCGAAGAAACCTGGACCCTCGAATTGTTGGAAAGTCAGCCCTGTCGGCTGAGAAGTCTTTAATCGCTTCATTTACGGAGAGTCATCAATGAAACTGGTTCGTTATTCAAAAAATCCGATTCTGAAACCCAACCCGAAGAATCCCTGGGAAAACTTCGTCACCACCAACCCCGGTGCCTGGTATGAGGAAGAAACCGGCCGTGTGCTGATGCTGTATCGGGCCGCCGGCGATGACGAGGCCCATGTCATCCGTTTCGGTCTGGCCGTCAGCTCCAACGGCTATGACTTCCAGCGTGTCAGTGACCAGCCGGTTTTCGGCCCCAGTACCGACGGATTTGACGCCGGCTGTGTGGAAGACCCCCGCATCATCAAAATCGGCGAGTACTACTACATCACCTACGCCGCCCGCTTTTATCCGCCGGGCCGATACTGGCTGGTTGCCGGAAAACCCCAGGTCTGGAAACAGAGCCCGCCGGAGTTTCCCTATCTGATTCGGGAAAACGCCACCGTTACCGGCCTGGCCCTGACCAAAGATTTCAAAACCTGGATTCGGGCCGGACGCATCACCAACCCGCTGGTTGATGACCGCGATGTCATTCTGTTTCCCGAAAAGATAAACGGAAAATTCGTGATGCTCCACAGGCCGATGAGCTGGGTCGGCCCCCAATACGGAACGGAACATCCGGCCATGTGGATTTCCTTTTCGGAGGACCTGCTCCACTGGCCCAAAAGCACCCTGCTGGCCGCCGCAAAGGAGGATTGGGAATGCAAAATCGGCGGCAATACCCCGCCCATCCGCACCCCGCACGGCTGGCTGACGCTTTACCACGCCGTCGGCCCGGACCGGTACTACCGACTCGGAGCAATGCTGTTGGACCTGAACAATCCGGCCAGGGTTACCCATCGAACCAAAGACTGGATTTTCCAGCCCGAGGAATGGTATGAAACACAGGGATGCTATGACGGCGGCGGGGTCGTCTTCCCCTGCGGAAAAGTCGTCATCAAGGATACGCTGTTTGTCTATTACGGAGCCGCAGACAAATATGTCGGATTGGCCACCTGCAAACTCAACGAGCTGCTGAAGTACCTCCTGTCCTGTCCGACCAACCAATAAAAAAGGCTCTGCTGAAACATTTGCGGCACTCCCCCTGCAAAGGGAGAGTGCCGCAAACAGTGCAAAGGTCCATATCCGCTGAATCTGCAGAAAAACAAAAGCACAGAAACTCACCTTGGTTCGGTGAATCTTCTTCCCCCTGTGTCCCAATCAATGCCCAGGACTGGAGTCGAACCAGCACGAGGTGTTACCCCCATCAGGCCCTCAACCTGACGCGTCTGCCAATTCCGCCACCTGGGCTCTATTCAGAGGGTATTGTACCGCCCCTATTTCTTTTGGCAAGCCTTTTTTCACTTCATCTTGGGTTGACCATAAAAAACACCCCACCTCACACCAGCGATTTTCCCAGGGAAAAATCACGATTCCAAAAGAAAGACTTGAGTTGTCATTAGACGAAAGAATAATATAGCCAGATAGTTTGGTCTGAGATTCCTTCGATACGCAGGAGAATATTTATGACCGTACAAAGAAACCAAGTTGCTGCAATCTTAATCGCTTTTGGGCTTGCCTCTGCCCTTCAGGCAGAAACCGCTGTAGAGGTGGCAATCCGAATCCAGAAGGCAATCGACGATGGTACCCCGCCGGCATGGATGAACCCCGTTTTGCCCGAAAACATCCAAAAAAACGTTCAAAACAAAGGAAAAACCCTTGCCCAACACCTGAAGTTAGGCAATGAGGAGAAGGAAGCCAGAGTCGCCTCGCTGCTGGCCGAACACTATGGCCGGGTCTGGGCGTGGCATCAGCAGATCGATCAAGAACTGGAGGCCGCCTGGACCGCCTGGGATGAGGCACGGGACCCAGCCAAAGGAGGAAAGGATGAACTGAAGGCCCTGACTGTCATGGTTGAACAGATCGACCCAATCTATGCCCAGTTTGCCCCTCAGATACAGAACCTGCTCCAGGCCCTTCATCAGATACTCACGGACGAGCAAATCACGGCCTTGCTGGATCAGATTACGCGTTCCCCGGGCGTGGACCGCACCTACAATGCCTATCTCGAAATGGTACCCCAGATGAAGGACTCAGAAAAAAAGATAATCCGCCAACGTTTGGAACAGGCACGGCTGGATTCACTTGCAGCCTGGACAGAAAAGGAAATTGTCAGGATTTTTAAAAAATATAAGCTTCGCAATGAATTCTCGATAGATTATTTCGGCTACGGCTATCGGGAACATTACAAGGCATGGGTCGAACGAAACAAACAGGCAAAATGACCCCCTTGGCTTTCTTCCTTTGTCTGCTTTACCGCCCCCTTTGTCCGTCCCAAAGCAGGACCTGAAGCCGTCCCGAAAAAGAAAATCCCGTTTTCAGGCACGACTCGGCAATCCACAGGGCCTTCTGAAGATACTCTGTCCGGTTTGCCGCCTGCGGCATCAGATAAACTTTGTACGGCTCCACAGCCCCCAGTGTTTCCAGACACTCCGCAATCTCATCGAGGTCGTCGGGGCGATCTACAACAAACTTGAGCTGATAATCATATCCCGCGAGGAGTTTTTTCAACTCATCCGGCCGAAACCACTCCTTCGGCCCTCCTGTATTGGACAGCTTGGGACTGATACTCATCAAATCACAGGCAAGCCCTTTGACATAGCAAATCCCTGATGTCTCTATGGTGATATGGCGGCCCTTTCGTGCAAGCTTTCCGACGAACTCCTCCAACTCGGGATACACCATCGGCTCACCGCCTGTGAGAACAAGATAAGGCGTGTCGTATTTGGAAATCTCCTTCTCAATATCCTCGAATTCCATTCCACTGCCCGCCTGAAAATCCCATGCATACTTTGTATCGCACCATCGGCAGCGAAGCGGGCACCCTGATAAGCGGACAAATACACTCGGGATTCCAGAAAGACGCCCTTCCCCCTGAAGAGAATAAAATATCTCACTAATTTTTATCTTCAATATCCTGCTCGCAGGCCTACAAAAAAGTACATCTTGTGTCCATTTTTTGGAAATGTCGAATACCCAACTTAGCCCCGAATGAAACGGAGAGGGCGGGATTCGAACCCGCGGTACGGGCTTGCGCCCGTACGACGGTTTAGCAAACCGTTGCCTTCAGCCTCTCGGCCACCTCTCCACGTGCCGACAAATACAACATTCGTCTGAAGTTACCAGCCGGCTTGATAATTTTCAAGCACAAACCATCCAACTCCTCCATTTTCTTGTGTTTTGCGGCGTTTGGCCCTTTTTCTTCTATTGACCCTGCCCAAAGCTGCCGATATAATTCAAAGAGAACAGGAGTGATTGCATAAGTCAAAAGAAAGGGGAATCTTATGAAATTCGACAGGTTGGGTCTTGTACTTTGCGTTGTATCTTCTGTCCTGATGAGCGGCTGCTTCTCTTCAAGGCCGGAAGATATTCAGGCGTTCCAATTCCCGAATGAAACGCAAGTTACAACAGACGAATATATCCTTCAGCCGCCGGATTCGGTCACAATTATCAGTACCAAGATTCCTCTTCTTCGAGGCGCTGAGACCTCACCGGGTCTGACCCAGGTCATCAAGCCCGACGGCACCATTTCCCTGGAAGACATCGGGCAAATTCCCGTTGCCGGCAAGACCCCGCGTCAGGTGGCGGAGATCATCGCCCAGAAATTGTCTGCTCTGTATAAGCTGGCCGGTGATTACCCTGTTGATGTCCAGGTCATCAACCGCAGCAAATTTTATTATGTAATCGGGCAGGTGGAAAGACCGGGAGCATATGTCTATACCGGCCGAGATAGTGCCCTTCAGGCCATCGCCAAGTCGGTTCCGACAAATCTTGCCTGGAAAGAAAGGATTCAGGTCATCCGTCCGGCCCAAGCTCCTTCGGAACGTTCTATGGTCTTCAACCTTAATTTCAAGAAGATGGCTGAACAGGGACGG
The DNA here is from genome assembly GCA_029552545.1 of Planctomycetota bacterium. GTDB lineage: Bacteria > Planctomycetota > Phycisphaerae > Sedimentisphaerales > Anaerohalosphaeraceae > JAHDQI01. The sequence goes on along the minus strand of JAKPDO010000011.1, from coordinate 20,282 downwards.
ATGGAACAAAATGTGCTTTTAGAAGCTGGTGATGTGATTTACGTTCCGCCGACTATTCTGGCCTCTCTCGGCCTGACCATCCAGGAAATCGTAGGACCGATTTTCTCCGGCGGAAGCGCCTACCGTATTCTGAATCCGAGCAACTAAGAAGAATGGAGTTGTCTTAGCTGCATTGAATTGAAAAGACAACGATTCCATTTTGTATGAAGCTGCGCCATTTGCTCAAACTACTTCATGTCGCAGGGACTGTGTGGCTGATTGGATGCGCAGCGTTTCTTCTGATTGTAGCCCTCCGGCAGGCCGGGGCCGGGTGGTGGGTTATCTTTTCCGTGAGCGGTTTTTCCGGAATTGCCTTTCTTTTCAGCACAAGCATCTATCTGTTTGCGGTTTTTCGGGGAGTGGTCCGAAAACAACTCGCCGAGGAACACCCGCTGACCTCCTCGGGAATTTATCTGCTGTTTTATGATTCCTGTCCGATTCTGGGAAGCCTAGCGGGCCTGATTTCCGCCGAGGCCATTGCAGCCGCTCCCCTGGAATGGTTCAGTCTGGCCGCAGAAGGGTCCCTCATTATGACCTTTCTGATATGGATTCTCGGTGACCCTCTCCTGGGGCTTGCTGAAGGACTGCTGCCCTCCTGTGCTGCAGCCCGTCGAGCACGTTTAGCGGCTGAAACGGAAACTCGGCGCCGACGTCAGGAAAACCGCCAGCGTCTGCTGGAACAAATCCGCTGGGCTCAGCAAGCAAAACAGAAACAATGGAGCCGACAGCTTCTGCCGCTGGCCGAACGAATCCTTGCATCGATGCAGCAGAAGGTCCCTCGGGACCGCCTCCGCCGGGAATCGGTCGAAATCGGTGCACAGGCCTGGCAACAAGGAGGCACCCAATGCATGCAGCATTTGCTTGTTTTAGTCAGTCAGCTCGTGAATGAAAAAGGGCTGTCGCTGCCGCCTTTGCCATATTGGTGGGACGGCATCGGCAATTGGCGAAGGCCCTCTCTCAAAGAGACGTTTGCAAAAAACAGACAGATCTGAATCGGAGGCCATGTGAGAAAACAGCTTTTCTTCTGGATTTTTTTTGCGATAACGGCCCTTTCAATGGGGGCTGACTGGTATGTACATCCGGACGGCTCCGCCGACCCGAACGGGGCAATGGACCATCCGTTTTCGACCATCCGGCAAGCCCTGGAGGCCGCTCAATCCGGAGACCGCATTCTTCTTCTGCCGGGGGTCTACAGCGGAGCGGGCAATACCACTCTCAATCCGGAAGGGAAAATCCTGACCATCCAGAGCCTTTCGCCGGAAAATCCGGATATGGTCGCCTCTACGATTCTCGATCCGAGCGGCCTTGGCAGAGGATTTGTTTTTCTAAACAATGAAGGCCCTCAATTTGTTCTGCAGGGTCTGACGATTCGGAATGCCTCCTGCAGCCAGGAGGATGACCCGCCGCACGGAGCGGGTATTTTCTGCTCCGGGGCTTCTCCGACTATTCGCCTGTGCATTTTTGAGAATTGCAATGCCGACGGCGGCTGGGGCGGAGCTTTTTACGGGGAGTTTTCAAACTCCGTTTTTGACCATTGTCTTTTTGTCGGCAACAAAGGCCGTTACGGCGGAGCAATCGCCGCCAATCTTTCCAGTTCCATTTCGCTGCTGCACTGTACGATTGCGGGCAATACCGCCCTGTTTGCAGGCGGCGGAATTGTCTGCGATTTTGAATCTTCTGTTTTCCTGCGCAATTCGATCCTGTTCTTCAATACGATTGAAGCTCCTGAGGAAGGCATGGGGGTTCAGATCGAGCTGCGCAGCTCGTTCCTTGCCGCCTCCTACAGCGATATAGCGGCAGGAACGAATGATATCCGAGCAGACGAAGAATCCTTCGTCACGTTCGGCGCCGGCATCCTGCATCTTGACCCTTTGTTTGCCTTCTACGCTCCAGAGGCTCCGCTGGAAGAACTGGATTTCCACTTAAAAAGCCGTTTCGGCCGATGGGACCGCCAAGACCGAGCCTGGAAGCAGGATGGCTCCACAAGCCCCTGCATTGATGCAGGCGATCCCAACACTCCCTGGTCTGCCGAGCCCTGGCCAAACGGCAAACGTGTAAATCTCGGCTTTTACGGCGGGACTGTGCAGGCCTCCTTATATGGGAATCCTGCCGATTTCAATACGGACGGAATCGCAGATCTTTTCGACCTTTCCGAATTCCTCGAAGTCTGGTTAAGCAACTGCACTTCTGATTTCCATGATTTGTCCCGCGACGGCCGTGTCGACTTTGATGATTTTGAACTCTTCAGCCGACACTGGCTCCAAAAAGTCAAAAACTCTGCAGATTTTGATCTGGACGGGGATGTCGACGGCAATGACTTTGCCCTGTTCTCGGAAAAGTGGCTCCAGGAAGGCGATTTTCCGCAGGACCTAAATTCCGATGCGGCGGTTGACCTAAACGACCTGGTCCTTTTTGTTCAGGAATGGCTCTGGAAAATCTGAGAAAGGACTTGGCCGGACTATCCATCAAGCCGGGTTTAAGAAAGGCCGCCTTTGGACATTTCAAATGCCGGCGCCGATCCTTTTCCCCGGGCGGGCGGCAAATCCATTGCTTGTCTGTTTCCGGCATTTTCCTTATGGTTCGGCCAGCCAGTTGCCCGCCAGAAGCGCCAAATCCGTCAAATCGGCCTTTCCGTCCCCATTGATATCAATCTTCAGGTCCATCGTGCGGTCAATCACCTGCCATTGGCGGGAAAGCTGTTCGATATCCTGTAAATCCACCCGCCTGTCTCCCGTCATATCGCCGATGGTCCGATTGTCCCAAGGCATTAAATACACCCCATCGATTACCTGCGGACGATCCGTCCCATCCCGCTGCCAGGCCACCGAAAGATGGTCCGCCCCGTTCCCCTCCTTGTGAACGGCCTCAATAAAATAGCGGCATCCTTCCTTCAGATAAATCGGCGCAGACTGCTGAGCGGGATATTTGTTCCATTCCCGAAAGGCCGTCCAGGCGGGCACGGAGGCGATGACGGCCGCATGCTGCTCCAGGGCATCTGAACTGAGCCGAAGCTCGGCACTGTCATCCGCGGCGATCCAGAAGGTGTAGAAACCGCTTTGCGGGGGCACGAGAAAACCGCAAATTCGGCTGCCGTAGGCATCTCCTGCATTTAGGGGCCCTTCCAGGTGTCCGACGTACTGCGTTCCGCTCGGAGAATCGGGATAGGACGATTGGCTTGTCAAATCCGCCACGGAGGAACCGGGAATGCCGCTCCACCACTGTCGGGTGATTTTGCCTGTCTGCGGAGCCGGTCCGTGAACCGGTCGAATATAGGGCGGCGGCGGAGTCTCCATCCCCACTCCCAAATAATAATCCGTATAGGTCGTCACCAGATATCCTTTGTGCGTCACATCCAGACGATAATACGGATTCTGCATCAGCGTATAAATCCGATACGGCGTCAGATGAGTGCTGCTGTAAATGCGGAGCTGGGAATGGTCTGCCGTCTCGAGGACGACCTCCTCCCGCCAGTCTCCCAAAATATCCCCCAGAAACGGCGGTCGGCCCGCCCAGGGGCAGATGATATAGTAGGAGCCGCCGTCATTATAGAGACGCGGGAGAAAAAGACTGTTGCTTCGGGCAGCCGGATTCCATTTCTCGAGGGCCGGGCTTCGACCGGTCGAACCGACACCGACAAAAAACTCCCGAAGCAAATCCCCGTCCCACCAAATTCCCAGCGTCGGGAACGGATGCTCATCGTAAATCTTTTCTCCCTTGCAGTTATACATTCCGTTCATCGTGGAAAAGAACTCCAGCCCCTTATAATCCGGGTCATAGTCGCCGGCATCTCCCCGTCCGACATCCCAGGGGTCCGGGCCGTCTCCATAATATTTGGCGAGCATTTCTCCGGTCCCCGCATCGTAATAAGCCGCTCCGAGCAGGGTCGGATTGTACTGCTGAATGGCAAAGGCCTCCAAGCCGGGCCGGTCCGGGTCAAAATCCGCAATCTGAAAGCGGTCGCCGTGCGTCAGCTCCGTGCCGTAAAGCGGCGTGCCGTCATCATCAATCACCGAACCGCCCAGACAAATCTCATCTTTCCCGTCACCGTCCACATCCACCAGCCTCCACTGGTGAAAATCCGCATACAGCTGGTCCGCAGGAAGCCCTTCATGGTTCCTGTTAAACCAGGTCCACCGCAGCTTCAGATGACCGTCAAGAAAATCCCAGGCGGCAATCTTCATATAGTCTCCCGGGCCTCGGCAAAAGACGGCGCTCGGATGCACCCCATCCAGATACGCGACCCCCTCATTGATAAAACTGGCCCGATGGCCGTAATCGTCTCCCCAATCCAGAATATCGCCGCGGGGGATAAAATCGGTCCGGTCTATCTCACAGCCCGTCAGCCCGTCAATCATTGAAAGAAACTCCGGCCCATCCCAGATTTCATACTGCCGGCCGATCACCCGATAATCCGTAATTCCGTCGCCGTCCGTATCCCCGATGGCCGTCCCGTCTGCAAAAACGGTCGATTCGCCCGTTTTCGTCAGGACCTCCGCCCGGCCGTCAGAGTCAAAATCGTACACAACCGTATGGGTGTACTGAACATTCGGTCCGAGATTCACCCGCCACAGCAGGGTCCCGTCAAGACGATAGGCCTCGAGAACTTTATACGTCGCCAGGGCATCACTTTCCCGTGCCACAACCAGCTCGTATTCTCCGTCTCCGTCCAAATCGCCCGGAAAAACGTGATAGACAAAATAATTTCCCACGGCGTTCGGCACCGGCTGAAGAGGCAGCCGCACCGAAGGATAATCGGAGGTCGGGGGATTGGGGGCCAGTGTATAGGCACCGCTCGGCGGACCCTCCACGCCGTCCAGGACCGGCCGGACATAATAGGTATTGGCTATCGCCGTATTGACGCCGGTGTCCAGCCAGTTTGTGCTTTCCGTAATCGGCGAGGCATTCAAACGGGTTCCATTTCGATAGAGATTAAAGGCAATGCCGGCAGGGTCGGTTCCGAGCAGCCGCCAGCCCACGTAGACCTGCCCCCCGCCTTTGGAGAGCGCCACCACTCCGCGGCCAAGATTTTCCATCCACCGCCGCCCCCGAACATCCGAGGGCGTAAATCTCCAGACCGGTCCCGGCCGAACCTCTGTATTTGTCACGGTATCCACCCGCCAGTAATATGTTGTTCCCTCCTCCAGCGCAAACGGCAGCTCCATCTTCCTGTCGGTTGTCTGCCCCAAATAAATCCCCGCCGTCGAGGGCGTCGCCGCCGCTACAGCGGCTTCATCGGTCCCCAAATACACTCGACTGGCCGCAGCCTGGGTTCCCGGCCTCCACTGGAGCTGAGCAACCGGAATCTCCGCCGCCCCATCCGCCGGCTGAGGTTCCGTGGCCGGCAGAATTCGAGTCGCCGTTACAGAGGTCAGATTGGAGGAAGAAGAATAGCTGATCAGAATCACCCATCCGGGGTCCGTGCTCATCTTCCCGCTGCTGAGCAGATTCTGGAAGAAGGTGCGCTGGTCGCCGGGACAGTAGATGAACCGATCATTTTTGATGCTGATATGTCCCGTCCCGCCGTTGGAGCCGACAACGGGCTGACCGCTTAGCCAAACCGTACCGCCCCAGACATTCAATCGTCCGACGCCTCCGCTGTTTCGTCCGATATACAAGGTGTATTTATAACTGAACGAGCCGCCTTTGAGGGTCAGTGTGCCGGCCGCTCCGCTGCCCAGATAGACATTGCCCCGCAGATTCAACGTACCGTGTTCAATCACCACCTCTCCGTTAATCGTGTTATCGCCGTAGGCCAGCAGTTCACCGCCGGTCATGGTAAAGCGGGCCTGCGCTGTTGTGGTAAAACTGTTCGGACGAACCGGAAGGGTATTGTTATAGACAGGGTTATAAGGGCTGCCGGCTCCGATGGTCAGAGAATCCGCGGTACTGTCCAGCAGATTAATCGGCGGATTCCAGTTATTCGGATCCACAAAATTGGAACTGACCGTCCCCTGCCAGACGGCGGTATCGGCCGCGGCCGCACCCAAGAATACAGGAACACACAGGATTAATACTCCCCAGAAGCGTTTCATAAAACCCCCAATCAGACAGATTTGGAAAACAGCGGGCAGCATTCAAGCTGCCCGCTGTAAAAACCACCTTGAAAACCCCCCTTACGGAAGCGGAGGACACGGTGACGGCCAGTATCCGCAGGTCAGCCACTGCTCCGCCAGTTTCGCCACATCCTGCAGATCCACGACACAATCTTTGTTCAGATCATAGCTCAGCGACGTCCGGCAGAACGGCCCGGCTACATCCGCATACAGCGTCGCAATCTCGTCCGCCGTCAGGGCATAATTATACAGCCGAATTTCATCCATCAGGCCTTTGTAAAGGGCATCGGCCGCCCAGTTGCTTTTTCCGAGGAAGTTGCTTGTCCGGGTAACCACCGCCGGAATCGTAACCGTCCCCGTTTGGACCGACACGCCGTTTTTGTAAATCACGGCATTTCCCGTCTCGTCGACGGTGACGGCAAACCACTGCCATTCATTCAATGCCAGCACACCCGATGCGGTTACGCTGCCGCCCAGGGTACTGAACGTCAGGTCGGCGCCGGTACCGTTGCGGGAGAAATAAATATTGCCCGCATCTGCTCCGTTTCCGAAATCAAAGAAGCGGGCCCAGCTGGCTGTCGCCGTCGGTTTGGCCCAGACAGTAAAGGTCAGACCCGAACGGAAATTCGCAAAACCATCCGGCAAATCGATCCAATCATTGAGGCCGTCAAACACCATGGCCTGGCCTACCTTGCCGGCTTCAAACACGGGGGAACCGAGCAGCGTTCCGTCATAACCATTCACCGCATCGTCGGCATTGCCCTCCAGAGGCCAGTAGGCAATCGGACGCTTAATCACCAAATAGGCCGCCTCGGTCGGCGCCGAAGAACCGCCGACATTTTCCGCCACACACGTGTAAGCGCCGTCATCCGCGGTCTCCACATTGGCCAAAGTCAGCGTCACCGTATAAAGATCACCGGTTCCGTTGGTAATGGCTATGGTTACATCCGGGTCCGCCGGATTCAGGGCCTGACCGTCCTTATACCAGACCGCCCCTGTGACCGGGCTGATGGCATTAAAGACCGCCGTAAAGACCGCCGTCTCCGCCGGGAACTTATACTGATCGGCCGGAGAGGTATTTACGGTAGGAACCGAAGAGGTCATAAACCGATAGAGATCGGCCCGAACCAGCTGATTCGGTTCCGTGGTCTGATTGGGGTCCCAGTCGGGATACCGATATAACTCGAGGGCCCAGGTATAGGTCTGGGGAGCCGTCAGGGGCAGCATGCCGGCCGGGATATCCACACAAACACTCGAGGCAGGATTGTCAACCGCAGCAATCCTCGTCAGAACCGACCGATAGTTCTCCGCCGTGGCCTCGCCGGGTCCAAACCAGACCTCGTAGCGAGGGATTCCTCTGTTTTCCCAGCAAAGCTGAGTCAGAGAGGAATAATTAACAACCGTACTGTTATGGGCCGGCTGCGGATTGGACGTCCCCAGCGGAAACGTCAGCGTCGGCCGGTACGAATCCGGAATCCCCGTCATATCCGCCGAGGCAATCGTGCACCAGTGATTATTCACCCCGGACATCAAAGCGAGTGTCACCAGGCCGTTGGTATCCGCATTCAGAAATGCATCCAGATTGCAGTCGGTCGGGTTTGTAGTTACGGTCAGATTCGGACTTCCTGCCGAGACCGACACCGCAACCGTCCCCAGTTTCACCCAGAGGTCCGTATTGGGCGTATAATTGGTGTAGGTTCCGGAACCGTCGGTTGTCCACGTCAGCCATCCGAGGGTTCCTGTCGCAAGATTCCAGGTCAGTGTGCTGGAGTCCCAGTAGTCATCCGGTCCGTCTTTCAGTCCCCAGACATCCAGCGTCACCGTAGTGGTATTGCTTTCCCAGGTAATGGTATGGCTGAAGGTCGCCCCGCTCAGGTCCAGTCCTCGAAGCGAGCTGATGTCAAACCGCATAAACGGAATAATCACACGGTTTGCATTTGCATGGCGCATGCCGAGGGAAGAAGTTCGATAGTTATTGCCGACATACTGACTCTCAATCCGGTTATCGGATGAGACGGAGGTATAAGGTCCTCCCGATGGTTCCACCTGGGTTCGGATGATAATTTCCGCCCGGCTCACCGCTCCAAACAGAGCGAACACCACCAACAACAACCAAACATTTTTATTGCTCATGAGTAGTCCTCCGTACTGATTCTTTTTGGGTCAGCGAAGAAGCCGCTTCAGGCGGCATTCTTCGAATCTGGGTTTCTGGGTTACGGACAGGCGCTCTCCGGATAAAGTCCGCATTCGAGCCATTGGGACGCCACCGCGGCAAAATCCGCCAAATCAACAAGGCAGTTGTTGTTAAAATCATAGTCAGGCCGGAATCGGCAGTAATCCCCTGCCACGTCCGCATAGAGCTGAGCGATGGCATCTTCGCTCAAACCGTAATTGTAAATTTTCAGGTCATCAATCAGCCCGTTATAAAGGGCATAAGACGTCCAGTTCGTCGCACCGATGTAATTGTTCGCGCGAACCACTACATTGGGCTTGGCAATCGTGCTGCTGGCAATCGGAAATCCGTTCTTATACAGTACGGCCTGGCCGTTTTCATCCACCGTGACGGCAAAAAACTGCCAGTTGTTTTCAGTCAGGGTTCCGCTGCCCAGCGAAACAAACCCGCCGGATGTGGTCCCGTTGAACGATTCAAAATGAAGCCATGTCGTTGTGCCGGCTCGCGTAAAAATAATATTATCGGACGGCGCCCCGTTCCCCAAATCCAGAAAACGGGCGTAATTGCCTGCCGTCGTCGGATTGACCCACATCGCAACCGTGATGCCCGCCCGGAAGTTTTCAAATCCCGCCGGCAGCTGAACATAATCATTCACGCCGTCAAAGGCCAGAGCATGACGGCTGCCATCCACCACAAAATTCGGCTCCCCGTAAAGGGTTCCGTTATAGGTGCCGGTTTCATCCGTTGCATCTCCGTCAAAGGCCCAGTGAGCCAGCATCCGTTTAAGAATCAGATACGCTGCAGCCGTAGGGTCAGAAAGGCCGCTGCTGTTCTGGGCAACACAATAATATGCCCCCTCATCCGCCGACTGGACCGCATCCAGCGTCAGCGTGACCGTGTATCGTCCGCTTCCCTCATCCACAATCGTCACCTCGACTCCCGGCGTCTGCGGATCGATCGGTGTATCCGGGGTTCCCACCTTATACCACACGGCTCCCGTGACCGGAGCAGCAGACTGGAATCCGGCCGAAAACGACGCAGATTGACCAACAAACTTGTACTGGTCGGCCGGATTGTTCGCCACAACGGGTAAAGATTTGGTAGTGAACCGCCAGACAGAGACTGTCAGCAGCTGATTGGGCTCTCCCAGATGCTGCGGGTCTTCCGCCGGATAAACGTATCCCTCGACGGCCCATGTGTACACCTGCGGAGCCGCCAGCGGCAGCATCTCAGAAGGAATATCGACACAGACATCCCGCTGATTCGGGTCCGGCAAATTCACCACGGCAATCGGGCTTAACCGGGCCTGATAATCCAGTTCATTGGCATCCGCAGCCCCGAACCAGACCTGATAACGGTCAATCAGACGATTTTTCCAGCATAATTGAGGTAAATAGGTATCGATGACGGTACTTTGGTCCTCCGGCTGCGGATACGAAGAGCCGATCGGCAGGGCATGCGGAAATCTCAGCGTCGGGCTGGGATAAGTCGGAGCATACTCCTTCATCGCACAATACCAGCTCTGGCTGCTGTCGGAGGTGGCCGAATAAAGCAGCAGCGAAATCAGACCGTTTGTATCCTCCGCAAGAAGAGGGCTCAAATCAACTGTAGCGGAGTTCGTGGTCGGCCCCGCCGCAAATCTGATCGTCCCCAGCAGGGTCCATTGAGTCGCGTCGATGCTGATATACCCCAAATTCGCAGGCAAAAGACCCGGGGCCGTATTGTAGCACAACGTGGATTCCTCCCAGTTCTCCCCCTCTCCATCCTTTAGACCGTAGATATTGATCGTTCGTTCACGGTTTGAGGTGGAAGTGGTTGTAATGGAAAGAACCGCATCGCTCAAGTCCTCTCCGAGCACCGAAGAAAGGTCAAAGCGAAGCAGTACCGCCTTGGCCCGAGTCCCGTCGTACCGGCGAAGCTGGACATTTGTAGCCGTACCGAGAACATAGCTGGGGCCCTGGTTGCCGTCATTGGACACCCCGCCGTCGGCTCCGTTGCCGTCCGCTGTGGTGATGAGAACCTCTGCCGCAGCTCCGGCTGCCAGCATCAGCAGAACCCACACAGCGGCAATCCCACATAATTTCTTCATAACCAAATCCTCCACAAAAACTTGTTTTTCGTATCGCTTCATCCCCAAAGGGAATGCCGGACACAGTTTTCACTCATTTCAAAATCAGAATCGGTTTGCCCCATACACACCAGTCATACCCGTTCGGATTGTCCTCCCATTCGGGCTCGAGGTCTCCGGCATCGGTGGTCATCAGGGTTAAAAACCGATCGGTTTTTTCAAGCGGAATCCGGATGATGTCCGCCGGCCCTCGCTTCTGAACATCCTTTCGGTACCGCACCTGCCCGTCCACCAGCACCCAGAATACTGCAGAAGAGGCGCGTTCCGCCGTATCGCTGATGCCGATTTCGGAACGGAATTCAGCAATCTCGACACCGGGCAGACGGCTCGTAAAGGCCTGCAAGTCAAATGTAATTCCCAGATTGGAATGGAGAAACAGACACGGATGAGCCGGCTGCGAATAATCCGTATCCCCCAGGCGAATCGGAAGTCCTTTCGGATTCTTCCGGGAGCGTACCGTCGAAGGGGTGGACACAGGATCCATAAAATAGAAGCCGGAAGTCTTGGGGCAGTCGCCGAAAATCAGCCCGGTGCTGCTGACCGTCTGCTCCCGGCCCCCATCCGGCACAAATATGCCGTCCACAAACACACTTGCAGACACCGGGAAATATCCATTGCCCGTCCTGCGGGTTCTGCACTCCGGCTTGCCGAAGGCCGCGGTTTCGACCCGAATCCCCTGATCGGCCTGTCCGGTCCCGAACCCGTTTCCGCCTCCGACCACATCCGCTAAACTGATTTCCTTCTGCCCGCGCCAGATAAGCCCAACCTCCGAATCAATCCACTTGGCAAATGTATCCGCCGACAGCGGAATCGGCACAATCGTCTCTTTTTTTTGCCCGAACAGACAGGCCTGGCCGGCGGGCACATCCAGCAGACGCTCCTGCTGATTGGCCAGCCCGGCAATCAGAACCGTCTTGCCCTCAAAGACGTGCAGTTCGCTGTCGCCCCTCAAATCCGTATAAACGCCGAACTGAGTTCCCAAATCGATTATTTTTGATTTCTGAGTTTGAACGGTAAAGCCGTTGGGCGCCCCGGCTACATTTACAAAAATCCGCCCGTAAGACATCGCCAGCTCATCGCCGCTGCGGAATCGGAACTCCGCCGGCGCCTCGAGAATCAGCTGGGCGCCGCTGTCGGTCTGAACTTTTACAAAGCCCTTGAGCATCTGAATCGGCTCGTCATCCGTCATCAGGCGCATCCCCTTCTGCGGAGAATACGGCAAAGACCATTTGGCATCGATGCAGTCCGTGAGGGTGGCCACCTCCACGCCGGTTGGTTTTCCGGACACCCATAAGGCATACGCCATCAGCATCAGCAGCGCCGCCGAAGACAACAGAAGCGCATAGAGAGACAGTTTGCTTACGGCCGGGCCGGCAGGCTTCGTTTGGGTCTCGGACTTCTCCTGTTTCTCGGAGGGCTTTTCAACCGGAACGGCTGTGGCGGTCCGTTCATTCTCAGCCAGAGCCCCCAGCAATGCGGTCACCCGCTCTTCCTCCGCCGACGCGATTTCCTGTATCTCCTCCATGCCCGCTACAGTTGTGAGCAGGTCAAAATAATACTGGCGGGCCAGCGGATGCTCACGGAGCAGAGTCTGGAGCCGTTGAAACTCTTCGGCCGTCAGCGAATTGTCCATCAGGCGGATCAGAAGCTCGCTGAGCTCTGCAAGCATTTTATCTTCCGGAGTCATACACTGCTCATCCTTAGATTGAGTCTCATGCATTTGACCAGTTTGGCATGGATTCGGCTGACGGCTCGATAAACACTTTGTTTGGAAATCCCGATGCTGAGGGCAATCTTTTTAAAGGAAAAATCCAGATAATAGCGCATCCTCAGAAGATTCATCTCCTTCTCCGATAAAGACTGAACGCACTTTCGCATCACCTCAATCCGCTCGTCCAAATTCTCTGTCTGAGAGGATTCAGCCTCAATCACCTTCAGCAGGTCTTCATCAAACTGAAGTTTGGCGGATTTGTTCTTCTTCAAATGATTCAATACCTTAAACCGGGCGATGGCCTTGCCCCAGGCGGTAAAATCGCTGCCCGGCTTGAACTCATCAAATTTGCTCCACATCAGCACCAGCGTATCCTGCAGCAAATCATCCGCATCGGACGGATAAAGAACCAAACTGAGAATGTACAAATAAAGCTTTCGCTGGCTGGCCAAAACCAGGCTCATGAACAGTTTGGTCCTTTCATTCTCATCCTGTGTATTTTTCAGACAATTTATGTCCATATCTACACTGCTTCCTGCCTATTAATAATCTCTCTATTTTCACAATCGTCACCTTTTTAAGGGAAAATTATTTAAAACAATGGCGATTGTTTTTCTCTACATGGGGGGAAGCATAAAGACATACATTATCCAGATACAAAGGAACGTTTTGATGGCATCAAAAAATACTGAGGCAAAAATCGGAGAAAGTCTTAACGATAAAAAAAACGCTGAACTATTGGCATTGAACACGGATAAAAGGTCCCCCTCCTCTTCAAACCGGTTTTGGTGTTGAACAAGCTGAAATATGGCGAGGCAGCTTATATGAGATGCAGGACCTTGTCGAAGGCCGAATCACCCTCGAACCTTTGAAAGATGAACCTGAAAAAAAACTGTGGAGAGTCGGTTTGCGACTCTCCACATCGATTTATATCCTCCCTTTGCTGGTTTTATTGTCCAGCTCGGGGGTTAATCAACCATCAAAAAGCGTATGCCTGCCGTCTGTTTTACAGAGACTTGCGGGTTCTCAACCAGCCGACCAACACCAGCCCGATCGAACTGAGCATTACCGCAGCCGGTGCCGGCACAACAGTGGCCGGGGGCATATAGGTACGGATGCTGAACGAAATCCCCTTATTGTAGTAATGGCAGTCCGGGTCCAGACCGAAACCGATTTTCCCATTTGAACCGTACGCATTCAGGGCAGCCAGCTGATCCGCATTAAAACTGATAACCAAATCCTTGGTCTTGTTCCATTCTTCCGGATCATTCCAGTCGATTAAGAGAATCCCTTTTCCGCTGAAATAATCTCCGCCTCCCTGGCCATCCCAGCGACGTTTCAGCCCTAAAGGACTTTCATCCAATAAATGGACATAGAGATGATCGTTTTCGACCCGCCAGTTGTGGATATCCGTGAAGGTCAAAACCGCCTCTACGATTGGCTGGTCCGCGGTGCTGAAGCCAAGATCCATACCCCAGGTGTAGGCATAATAATGATCCAGGTCGAAAACATCCGGGACAGGCGGAACAAACACAGCATCCGCCCAAACCGCCCCCGTGAGCAACACAACTGTGGATAAAATAATCACTCCCTTTTTCATAATTGTTTTCCCTTTCTGAATAAACCTTGACCCACCTTTGATAAAAATCCTTTACAAAGAATTTTTAAAGATAGAGTCACATTTCCAAAGAACAAATGGGGAAAACATCAGAATAACCTCTTTAAAAGGACCCACTCCCCGCAAGAAAAGACCTTGCAAAAGAGTTTTCTCCACTCCGGTATTCTTCTGTTTTCTCCGCCTCGCGAACCCTTCTTCGCAAAAGCTCTCCAAGATAAGGTGAGTATAGCAAGACCACTCAAACGTGTCAATCATTTTTTTTACATTAATGAAACTTAATTATATATATAATTCCTGACAGGTTATGTCTTTATTCTGTTTAAAGATTTACTTATCTCATTTTTTCACAGGATGTTAGCTGCCTGCCGCAACTGCTCAATCTGAGATTCTGTCAGCACCGGATTCTGCTGATTCCACCTTTCCACCTCCGCCGACAATTTCGAGGCTCTTTCCTTCTCGCCGAGTATGACGAGGGTTTTTACAAGACGAAATCCTGTTTTTGTCCTTTCCGGGGAAAAAGGAGGAAAGTTTTGAATCGCATTTTCAAAGTCTTTCCTGGCTTTCTCATAGTCCTTCATCTGGAAATACATCTCGCCTCTTGTATCCAGCAGGTCTGCATTTTGGGGCAGGATGGTTAAACCCTTATTGGCCCATTGGAGGGCTTCCTGCCGCTGCTGTTTCTGATGGAAAAGAATCCACGCCAAATTATTCATCGCGGCCACCCTGTCGTCATCGGGCATCTGTTTTTCTCCGCTCAGCACGGCGCGATAGAGCTGTTCGGCCGTTTCATACTGCTGCCAATAATGATGCAGTTTTGCCAAAGCCAGCATCAGCTGCGGATGACTGGGAAAACGTTCGAGCAGCGCATGAAGACAATCAGAGGCCGTCTGGCGGCCCCTCGGGTCAGGATCCAGCCCCATCTCCAGGCAAAAACGCGCTGCCGATTCCACAAGCTGCGGATTTTGCCCGCAATGCCTTTCAAACACATCTCTCAAAGCAGACCACTGTTTGTCTTTTAACAGCAGAGCCGCCCATCCCTGCAGAATCCCCGACGGCTCCGGGCTTTCTTTCAGTTCCTTCTCCACCAGCTGCCCGGCTTGCTCCTTTCGTCCGCTCTGATAAAGCCATGACAAATAAAGATTTTGAAGGGAGGGATTTGCCGACTTTGAGCCTTCCTCCAACCGCGGACGCAGCACAGATTCGGCCTCCTCCAAACGTCCGGCCCGCAGAAGAGATTCCGCATACATCGCCGCGATCCGCTCGTCGTTGGGAAACCGCTGATAGAGGTCCTGCAGCGTCGGAATCGCCAGCTGCCCGCCGCGAAGGCCCTCCAAACGTGCCTTCAAAAGCAGCAGTGTCCTGCTTGACGCGAAAAATTCCAGCCCGCGGAGAAGACAATCCATGGCTCGTCCGACTTGTCCGTTTCGCAGATACCAATCCGCCAGCGCAGCCCATCCGGCCTCCAACCGAGGATACTCCCCCAGAAGCCGATTTAATATTGCTTCGCCCTCCTCCGCCGACGCCGCCGTATTTTCCGCCAGAAGCATCTGGGCTTTCAGCAGCAGAAGCTGCGGATCGTCCGGAGCCGCTGCCAGGGATTTCTCCAGAAGGGGCGGAAGAATCTTTCGCTGCTGCGCATCCCGGGCGTAAACCAGAACGGCCCTTCGAAGCACCGCCGGATCCTCCGGGAAAAGCCGGACCGCATTCTCCATCGTTTCCACAGCGGCCTGGATTCGGTTCATATTTAAAAATAACTGCGCAGCGATCAGAAAACTCTCTCGAGAAGAATTCGAAAGGTTCAGCAGCGTTCGGACATCCTCCTCCGCCCTGTCCGTCTGGCCGATTTGTGTAAAGGTCATCGCCCGCAGAGCATACAAATGCGGCAGGGACCGGAGGGCAATCGCTTCATCGCAGATTCGAACAGCCTCCTCCGGGGCGTTTCGCCGCAGGGCCAGTTCCACCCGTGCCGCCGTCACCGGCAGGGAATACGGATCGGCCTCCTGGAGCCGGCGAATCACCTGATCGGCCTCTTCGAGCTGATTCTGGTAGAGATACATCAGGGCCAGGGAGAACTTCAGATTCAAATCATCCGGTGTTTTTTCGATCATATCCCGGAGAATATCCGTAGCCGTTCCGAATTGTCCCTGCTGAATCAGCCGCTGCACCTCCAGCCGGGACAGCCGAGGGTCTCGAAGCCCCCGCCTGGCTGTTTCCCGAAGCACGTCCTCCGCCATTTTGTATTCCTGAGCACGATACATCGCCGCCACGGCGGAAACCACCAAATCCAGATTGTCCGCATCCCGTGCCAGGGCATTCTGATATTCCTGTATCGCCAACGTCAAATTGCCCGAGGCCTCATACACAGACGCCAGAAGAATTCGACTGTCCACATCATCCGGATAATTCCGAAGAACCTCCGCCAGAAGCGAAATCATCTGCGAAGAATCCCGCCGGATATCCCCCCGCTCAAACAGCAGACGGGCCTGTTCATATCGCCATTGCCGGCCTTCCTTCCCTTCAATCGTTTTCATCTCATCAATCCAGCCCTGAAGCCGTCCGATTTCTTCCGTCTTCCGAGTCCAATCCAGCAGCCGACGGCGGATCGAGAGGTCCGACGGGAACTTCTTCGTCAAAGCGGAGAGAATTTCAACCCCCTCGTTTGTCTTTTCCTGCAGGAACAGCACCTCTGCACGCCAGATGGCGAGCGTTTTTTGCTGTTCTTCGGGAAAGGATTCCAGGGGGATCGAATTCAAAAAGCTGCCGGCCGTTTCAAACTCCTTTTCCTGAATCGCCAGGACAAGCCGCTTTTGAATCGGTTCAATCGCGGACGGAAACTCACGGCAAAGCTCCTCCAAAACCTGTCGGGCCTGTTCCGTTTGTCCCCGGGCTTTAAGGAGATCGCTTTCAAGAAGGCGAACCCGAAGCGAAGCACCCTCCCGTTGTTTCAGCTGTTCGAGGTCTGCCTGGGCTTCCTCCAGCCGGCCGGTTTCAATCCAGAAGCCGATTTGTTCAGCCGAAAAAGCGGGGTTCTGCTGAGCCAGGGTTCTGAATTCCTGTGTAAGTTGTTCCGACGGCAGCGGCTGCCCGGTCCTCTGCATCTGCCGGAGACGAATTGTCAGCCACATCTTCCGGTATTCCGGATGATTCGGCTGCTTGCGCAGAACCTTCTGAATATGCTCGGCGGCCTCGGCCCATCGCCCTTCCTTCATACACCAGCGTGCCAGCTGAACATGGGCCTGGATGTGTTCCGGAAACCGCAGCAGAACCGTCCGCAGCTGCTGAATCGCCGCCAGCGAATCCCCAAGGCGCATGCAGGCCTCCGCCAAACGGATGGAGGCATCCGGGTCGGTAGTGTTTGCGGACAATGTCCGCCAAATCGACACGGCCGTCGGCCAATCGCCTTTGGCCTCGGCCAGAAGCCCCTGAAGATAGGACGTCAGTTCCGGCTCTTCTTTTTTCTCCGTCATCTGACGGATTATCTCCTCCGCCTGTTTCCACTGCCCGGCCTGAATCAGCAGTTCCGCCGCCGTCGTCCAAAAATCATAGGAATTGGGCTCCAGGGCAGCCAGCCCCTCCTGAGCCGCCCGAATCATTTCCTCCGGACGTCCGCTCCGAACCGCCCACTGCGCCTGCAGCAGCCAAACGGACAACTCATTGGAGTGTTCAGCCCGCAGGGTCTCTAAAAGCTGTTTGGCCTCCTCCAGACGTCCCGCCTCCAGATAGACCGCAACCAGCTGGAGTCTCTGCTGACGCGTCTGAAGCGGCAGGGTTTGAGCCCTCTGAATATCGGCTGCCGCTGCATCGGCCTGCAGATTCTGCAGAAGATACCGTGCCCGCTGCAGATAAGCCAGCGGCTCATTCGGATTGGCTTCAACGGCCGCAGTCAGCCATTCCAGAGGCGATTTGCCGGTCAGATCGGCATTTTGCCCGGCAATCTCCGCGAGCAAAACATAGGCCTGCAGACAATCTGAATGTTTTTCCAAAAGGGCGTTCAGATACTGACTTGCCGCCGGATAGAGACCTCGCTGCATCATCGCCGAGGCGGCCAGACAGGCGATGTCCGGGTCGTCCTTGTGCTGCAGATAGGTTTCCGCCAGCCGCTGGGCTTCCGCCGGGTCTGTGCGAACATAGAATTCAATCAGCCGGCGGCGAACCTCTTCATTCTCCTCCAGACGAAGAATCTGATGATAAGCCCGCAGGGCCTGTTCGATAGAACTGCGTGTCAGGGGGCGCCGATTCATCTGCGCTTCCGCATATTTCAGCAGAACAGCCGGGTCCTGCCGGGGCTGAATCGCCGCCAGATAATTGCCGAGGTGAACGGCGGCCGAGTCCCACTGTTTGTTTTCAAAGGCAGCCAGCCCCCGCTGAAGCCCTCGCTCGGCGCGCACGTGCTTATTCCAGTACCATAAACCCGCTACCGTCAGGGCTCCGGCTGTCAGCGCCAACCCAACCACACCGAGGAAAACCCAGTTGATCCGACCCGGTCTTTTGCGCATTCACACTCCCTTTCCTCAACCCGTCCGATTCCGACGATTATCCAAACTGGTCCAAAAAAGTTCCGATCAGTTTGCGGGCCGTCATCAGGCAGATCCGTAAATCCATTCCCAGCGACAGCCGCCGCACATAATCCATATCATAATAAATCCATTCCTGAAAGTCCCGCCCCGGCAGCCGGGTTCGGTTCACCTGCCACCATCCGGTAATCCCGGGACGAACAGAGAGACGGGCCTGCCGCCAGACCGGGCAGAATTCATTCTCGTGCTCCGGCGACGGACGCGGACCGACGACACTCATCTGCCCCAGGAGAACATTAAAAAACTGCGGCAGTTCGTCGATGCAGGTATCCCGCAGAAATCTGCCGATGGGACTGGTCCGCGGGTCATCTTCCATCTTAAACTGCGGGCCGTCCACCTGATTGACATCCCGAAGATGTTCCTGGAGCGAATCGGCCCCTACAATCATCGTCCGGAATTTCAAACAGGAGAACTGTCGGCCGTGAAGGCCCTGCCGGCGGGCTCGATAAAAAACCGGACCCGGCGAGGTGAGTTTTACCGCCAGAGCAATCAGCGGCAAAAACGGCAGCAACAGCAGCAGGACAAAACCCGAAATGAGAATATCGACCAGCCGTTTCCCCAAACGCGGATACGAAAAAAGAGGCCATTGCCGAAACGGTTTCTCCGGCTTTCTGAACCTCTCCGAATCGATCGGCAGCATTTGAATCACCGTTTCTCCCTGTCGGCCATTCCACAATGCCTTCCCCTGGTGCCGCTGCTCGGCAGGCACACGAACCGAAGGCCCGAGGAAAACCCCGTGCAGGACAGTCCGTTCGCCGATTTGGACCCCATCGCACAGGATAGCCGGAGCTGCAATCACCGTGTCGGGCCCGATTTGGATATTGCGGCCGCCGTGCACAATCCCTCGGACAGACACCCGCCCTTCCCGGGGATTCGGATTGATTCTCGTGTCCGTACGGCAGGTCTGACTGTACCGAAGCAGTTTCGCCAAACCGGCCTCTGAAAAAAGGTCGAGTCTCTGACCGCCGATGCGGAAAGGGAGCACCGTCCCGCTGAGCCCCTCCGAAAGTTCCGCAAAAGAGCCCCAGGAACGCTCAAACAGAAAATGGAGGAGCCCTTCGAGCATGTCCGCTTTGCAGCAAAGAAAATCCGGCTGTTCCTCCGACGGGATATCCGGTTCGACCGCCGGCTGATACTGTCTCCGAAAGCCGACAATCCTTCCGTCTGCCGTCTGCTGCACCTGCTCACACCCTGCATCCAGAGAAGGGTCGACCCGAAAAGCCGCAACGTCTCCGGGAAACGAAGAAAGCATCTCTCGAAGAAACGTTCGGTCCACCGAAGAGAGCACGGAGGCCGCGGAAAGGAGAATGAAATCCTTTTCAAAGGCCTCCTTTGAAACCGCCCAGCCGTCGTCCGGGTAAAAAAAGACCTCTTTGCGGCCTTGCAAATCCTGAGTACGGCAGTCGGCGGGCAGGCAAAAGCGGCAGGGTTCCTTCGATTCCGTCTTCAGCATCTCCAGCAACAAAATGTTTGCCGGATAGGCCGTCAAAAGACGGCGAGCGAAAGAGGACCTCGAAGCAGAAAGTCTTTCAAGCCCAAACCAAAAAATCTGCATGGAACTCCCTTCTGCGGATTTGTCAGGATGTCTGCGGCGGATGATGGGGCTGGGGACTCTGGGAGCAGTCTGAAGCATTCAGGAATAACTCCGGATTTCTCTTGCGGTGTCTGCGGCTTTTGTGGCCGTAAGCATATCCATAGCCGTATCCATAGGTGCGGTATCCCTGGTCCGCCTTTACATTATTGACAACGGTGCCAACCACCTTTGCTCCCACCTGGCGAAGCCGGGACATGGCCTCCTGAATATCCGGCTGAGGTGTTCGCTTCAAGAAGGTGGTCAAAATAACGGCATCCGCCTGCCGAGACAAAACCAAGGCATCTGCAAAAGCCAAAACCGGCGGAGAATCAATCAGAATCATATCAAAGGATTCACGCAGCTTTCGCAGTCGTTCCCCGCTTTGCGGATGCGCCAGCAAATCCAGAGCATCT
>JAKPDO010000026.1 GCA_029552545.1 Planctomycetota bacterium | reverse complement strand
GAAATCTGTGGATAAACAATCCGTGTCAATCCGCGGCTTGGAAGCTGCGGCTGGAAATAGCGACCACACACACGCGTGAAGAAGTGAACGTTTTGTTTCGGCCTCAACTCGGCCGGAAAGGAGAACAGCAATGAAGAAACTCGTAAGTTTAGTTCTGGTTCTGGGATTAGTTTCTTTGGCCCCGGCGGGCTTAAGGACGCTTCAGTTTGAGAAGGGTGGAAATTCTGTTGGTATCCACTCGGATGATAGCGATAGCTACTATGTTATGCTTATGTATACCCCGACTCTCACTGGCACTGTAATTTTGACGCCAATGGCTGCAGCTGGAGATTTGAGTTACATTGTGGATTATGGGGTTGTTGACTCCGCTGATATGGAACTTCCTCTTGGTTTGGTCCATGCATGGGAAATTAATGTTGCGTCTTCCCAAAAGGGGGTTCTTCAACCCGGAATTGGTTGCGTAGCAACCTTTGATGGAGTAAAGTTGGGTGATGTCGACATGGGATTGGGTCGTATAGATCTAGTTGACGGCAGCTCACCGACGATTTTTGGAACGGCATTTGTGATTCCGGAGCCGGCTTCGATGCTGCTGCTGGGTCTGGGCGGCCTGTTCCTTCGCCGCAAATAAGAGCCAGTTCCCTGAGAACCGGAAAAAGGCAGCGAATTCACGCGTGTTTACAAAAAGCCCTCCCCGCACAGGAGGGCTTTTTTCTTTGGAAGATTTTGCTGAAGAGGGTAAAATATACTCAAAGCGCGAAAGATAAAAAGGGAGAATGCTATGCGTAGAGTATTTGTCTTGATGGGTTGTGTTTGTCTTTTGGGCTGTTCAGATGAATTAAAGACTGGTAAAGAGTCTAATTCTGCGTTTAGCGCCACAACCGACGGGGTTATTTTGATTGATGCTCAAAAATTCCCTGCAGTAGCAGCCGGCGTGTGGGAAAATGAAGAATACGGGTGGATTTTTCGGATAGAAAAGGATGGACGACTTTCAAAGATACGTCATACAATTGGCCGTGCTGCATTGAAAGCAGATGAGACAGCGTCATTTCCTTTAATTAACAATGGAATGGCTATAATTGAACCGGGCCCTTGGTGTGTTCAATATGATGGAAAAAATGGATTTATAACGATTGAAATTAACATCAAAAGGTTTTATTATGATCTTGGAGGTGGCAACGTTGTAAAAGGTTCCAGTCGGGATGTATTTATGGGTTCGTTGCCCAAAAAGGGAGAAGACCGTTGGGTGCTCAGCTGGCTTAGTTTTCCTGAGTATATTGCCTCAACTGGTGATAGGAAGTTTTTGGATTACCAACTTCCAGTTGAATCGGGAGATGAAGATAAGGGAGAAGTCGTTTTTACAAAAATAAAAGGATTATCTGAAGAAGATTAATAATCAAAGTAAGGTTTCCCTTCGCTATCAATGCCGGATATATTAAGTTTTATTGACTTTGTGAAAGGTTGATATATCCATCCGTGGGCAGACCCAACCATCATTCCGTCAGTTATTGTTGCACCCTCACCTACTACATATATGGCAGAATATCCATTGAGTGGATTTTTGGGAATCTTCGGTAAATATTTATTCAGGATTGTTAGCTGGCTTAACACATACAGCCCCGCAGGGGTTTTCGTCACATCATTATTTGGATATCCTGGCGGAATGCCGTTGTGGTCGAGGGCGTATCGTTCGATGGCCTCGCGGAAGATGCGGAGGTTTTCTTTGGCGGCGGCTTCCTTGGCCCGCTGGGACTGGCCCTGGATTTCAGGGATGACCAGGGCGGCCAGAATCCCCAGAATAGCCACCACAATCATCAGCTCCACCAGCGAAAAAGCTGAACAGGTTTTCTCCACAGATTTCACAGATTCTAAACCACGGATTTCACGGATTTTTTTATCCACAGATTTCACAGATTACACAGATTCTAAACCACAGATTACACAGATTTCACAGATTTTTTTATCCACAGATTTCACAGATTACACAGATTCTAAACCACGGATTTCACAGATTTTTTAACCGCGTTTCCCCGCAGATTTCCCGCAGCAGCCGCGGATTCGTTCTTCTCCATAATATAGACCTTCATCCTCCGGAGGGTTTATCGGATAAAAAGACGGAGGAGTTAACCGCCGATTCGCACGGGTTTCTGCTTTGAACCACAGGTTTGCCGGATTACGGAAAGGGTAAACACACAGCGGCAGGGATTGTTTTCGTCCCCCGCCGAAGTTACGGGCTTCTCTGCGGTTTCTTATGGAAAATGCAGCTCGACAATCTCTTTATCGGACATTCTCCTGCCGGGTTCTCCATCTTTTTGCTTTTATGTGAAGGTGTGATTTGGTAAAATTAAAAGGGAATAATTATGCCTATTATCAGTCGATTTTTCGGGATTCTAATTTACATGTACTGGCGAGATCACAGTCCGCCTCATTTTCATGCCAGGTACCAGGATGATGAGGTAGTCGTGGAAATTGAGACTGGACAGGTGAACGGCAGGATGTCTGTTCGGGCCTTGGCGCTGATTGAGGAATGGCGGCGGCTTCATGTTCAGGAGTTGCTGGAAAACTGGCGTCTGGCGGAGCAAAACAGAGAATTGCGCCGTATAGAGCCGTTGGAGTGAACCATATGTTTCTGCATGTTCGAGAGGCAAGATATGAGGGGGGATATCGGATTTGGCTTCGTTTTAATGACGGGGCGGAAGGGGTTGTGGATTTGAGCGACTGCCTCGAGGGGGAGGTTTTCTCGCCTCTGCGCGACCTCGCACGTTTTAAGGCCTTTCGCGTGGATCCGGATATCGAAACGATAGTTTGGGAAAACGGGGCGGACTTGGCCCCTGAATTTCTCTATGCGAAAATGAAGGTGATGGCCTGATTCTCTTTATGGAAAATGCAGCTCGACAATCTCTTTATCGGACAGAACATGACTGCGCGGCACATTCTGGCCGTCGTGAATGCCGGCAGCGCCCCAGGCCCGGGCAAATTTGAGCTGTTCGGCCAGGTCGCGGTGGATTTTCCGGGCCAGGTCGATAACGGTGGAGCCGCGGGGCAGCGTAAACGGATCCTTAAAGTCCGGTTCGTGTCCGGGCTTTTTGGCATAAATCCTCACCACATCGAGCATCTCGAAGATTCGGCGGACAAGAAGATCCAGATTGTGCCCCGTTTTTGTCGAGATTTCAACAAACTTTAGCGGCCGCTCCGTCAGTTCCCGAAGCGTTTGGAGTGTGCCGGCAGGGGCGAGGTCGGCTTTGGTCGCGATGACGAAGGTTTTGCGTCCGAGCGGGCTGCCGGATTCAGTAAAAGCCGGAGTCTTATCATCCAGAATCAACCGGTGCGAATCGAGATAGCGAAGGCAGATATCCATCTGCTCGAGCACGTCGGCGGACAAATCGATAACGACGGCAATCAGATCGGCCCCGCGATAGATGTTGACTTGTCCCGGGGCGGCATAGTCGGCGGTAATCGGCGGCGTATCGACCAGCTGGATTTGGATGTCTTCAAAGGGGGCCATTCCGGGGACGGGTTTGTCGGTTGAGAAAGGATAGTCAGCGACAATCACCGGTGCGTTGGTCAGGGCGGCCAGGATTGAGCTTTTGCCGCTGTTGGGGGTGCCGATAAGGGCGACCTGGCCGGCTCCGGTTTTGGGGATGTGGAACAGGTCGGTTTGTTTGCCGCCGCTTTTTTTGGCACGGCCTTCGAGCGTTTCGCGGAGCTTGCTGATCCGGCGTTTGATGTCGGCCTGCATATGCTCGGTGCCTTTGTGCTTGGGGATGGTGCGGAGCATCTCCTCGAGGGCCAGCAGGCGCTCTTCATCCGTTGTCGCCGCCCGGTATTGCTCATCGGCTTTCTTGTATTCGGGTGTCAGGTTGGCCGGCATTGGGCATCCCTCGTTTTATGAATTCGGCACCGACAGGATAAAGAAAAACGCCGGGGTTGTAAAGACGCCCCGGCGTTTTTGCAAAGCGGTTTTCGGCAGAATCCGTCAGCGGACGGGGATTTTGTAAAGCGTGATGCTGATGGGCTTTAGGGTCAGATTGCCCGTCCAGTCCGCCGCGGGGAGGGTCTGGATGTCGATGACCGGCGGCCGGCCGGGGTCGTTGTAGGCCAGCGGGTCTTCGTGAGCAATCTGCCAGCCCTGGACTTTGCCGGCGGGCTTGAGGGTCTGGATATCGACCTTGACCTGATAGGTATCGAAGGTTGCATTGACAAAGCCGACGGTCAGGAAGCGGGTATCTTCCGTCAGGGCGGCGGCGACGTCGAGTTTTTCATTCCAGCCGGATACCTGAACGGGGATGGTGCCGAATTCCTGCCGGTACAGCATCAGAGGATAGGCGGTCGCATCAAAGCCGGCTGCCGTCTTCGTGGTTTTGATGCAGCCGATGACGTTGACGGTCTGGGCGTAGTTGGCCATAAAGCAGATGTCGGTGTTGCGGAAGTATTCGTGCAGACCGGCGGCAATGCCCAGCGCGTCTTTCATAAAGTATCGGGTGCCCAGCTCGCCGAAGACGTGCGGGCCGTACCAGTAGTTCCATTCATCCATTGCAATCCGGATATCCTTGCCCTGGAGGGAGGGCAGTTCCCGGCGGTAGCGGCGATGGGCATCGCATTTGTTTCGAATGGCATCAGGGATCTGCCGGACATGGGCGGTCAGGTCCGGACGCGTCTGGCAGTAGAAATGCTCGCTGATGAGGTCCATATGGTCGGCACAGTGCCGGAGCATCTGTTCGGACCAGTCTCCGGCTTCGCCGACGCCGATGGTTTTAATGGTCGGGTCAACCTGACGCATCTTCTCTTCGACCCAGTTGTGCTTAAGCACATAGTGATTGATGGCCATATAGCCCAGCTGCCAGCGTCCGAACATTTCGTTGCCGACACACCACCACTTGACGCCGAACGGTTCAGGATGGCCGTTTTCCGCCCGCCATTTGCCGTTGGGGGTATTGGCCGAACCGTTGCAGTATTCGACTTCGGCGGCGGCGGAATAGGCATCCCCGAATCCGGTGTTGACGGCGATCATCGGCTCGGCATTGATGAGCCGGCATAATTCAACGAATTCGTGAATGCCGACGTCGTTGGTTTCAATGCCGGTCCACGCGGGATTGGTTCGGGTGGGTCGGCGGTCCCGGTCGCCCAGGCCGTCGCGCCAGTCGTAGCCGCTGACAAAATTGCCGCCGGGCCAGCGATAAACGGGGCTGTTCAGTTTCTTAAGCAGTTCGAGGGTGTCTTTGCGGAAGCCCTTAACGTTGTCGGCAGGCATCAGTGAAACGGCTCCGATGTCAAAGGTGCCTTTGCCTGTGCCGACAATTTCGAGCCGGGCGTTTTCACTGTCCGCCCCCGCCTTGAAGGCAAACGGATAGGGCTGGAAGGAATCGGTAATCGAGGAAATTGTGACGGTTTGTCCCTCTTCAGCGCTGCTGCCCCAGACCAAACGCACCTGGATTGGAGCGGCGGAGGGATTTCCCCGGAGAACAACCCGTCCGGTGTATTCTTTGCCTTTCAAAACGGCCAGTTCCTCCTGGAAAATGCCGGCTTGTCCGTTTGCCAGAGAAATGCGCGGACAGTGTTTGCCGGACAGCGGGGCTTCGGTTGTCATGGAAACGGCATTCGATGGGCCGATGACCTTCCAGGGGGAGTCAGCCAGGACACGGGCCTGCTCGCGGGTAGTCCGCCAGATTGAACCGGACGCGGGCACGGCAAAGTAGAACTTTCGGTCTTCGAGCATTTCCGCCCAGATGCCGCCGTAAATACAGCGTCCGAGATGCTCAATAAACTGGCCGTAGATATATTTCGAGATGGGTTCGGACGGCTTGGACGGGTCGATTTGGATGGAAGCGTTCACAGTTTCTGAAGTGATTTTTTTCTCCTGGAGCAATTCGAGAGAGATGTCGTCAAACCAGACCGTGCCGGCGGCTTGTCCCCAACCTCCGAAAAGGCAGTTAATCATAATTTGATTGACGCCGGCAATGTCAAATTCACACTGAAGGCGTGTCCAATCGTTGGTTCCCGTCAGGGCTCGGGTTTGCGCGCCGTCCATTCCGTGGACATTCAGCAGGACTCCCTGTCCGCCTTTGGGGACAATGTTTTCGGTTTTGACCCAGCCGCTGAGCCGATACCGCCCCCACTTCTGAATGGACACGGTTTGCGACCAGGCGGCATCGGCCCCTTCGGAGGTGATTTTGGCACAGCGGGAATTGCGGCGGCCTTCCTGAACGATGACTGCATCGGCCTGTCCGGCCCAGGCGGAACGAATCCAAGAGTCAGGATTTTCCAGAGAACCGTTTTCGAATGAGGGATTTTGAAGCAGATTTTGCGTCGGGGCTCCGGCCCGGACGGTTGTACAAATCAAGCCGATCCAAGCGGCCGCAAGGAAAAAGGAAAGATGTTTGCCCATATTAAACTCCTTTCTTGAATGGATTGAAAGACAGAGGGCATTTCCCGCAGGAGTGCCCTCTGTCGTTTTTTCTATTCAGCCACTTTTTCGGCTACAAGGTCGCCGACCTGAGATGTCGAATAGCCCATTTTGCCTGCTGCCAGAGATTTGAGTTTGTTGGCGGTAACATATTTGACAGCGTCTTCCACCTTTTGAGCGGCTTTTTCTTCGCCGAGTGTCTGGAGCATCATCTGCATGGCACAGATGGCGGCCAGCGGATTGATGACACCCTGTCCGGTGTATTTCGGGGCCGAGCCGCCGATGGGCTCGAACATGGAAACGCCTTCCGGATTGATGTTGCCGCCGGCGGCGATGCCCATTCCGCCCTGCGTGATGGCGCCCAGGTCCGTGATGATGTCGCCGAACATATTGCCGGTCACCAGCACGTCAAACCATTCCGGGTTTTTCACCATCCACATGCAGCAGGCATCCACATGGTAATAGTCCCGGCGGATATCGGGATAATCCTTTTTGCCGATTTCGTGGAAGGCGCGTTCCCAGAGGTCGTAAATGTAGGTGAGCACGTTGGTTTTTCCAACCAGACCGACGGTGTTTTCCGGACCGACGCCGCGGGCCTTTTTGCCGTACTTGCGGGCGTATTCAAACGCATAGCGCAGGCAGCGTTCCACCTGAAAGCGCGTATAGACGGCGGTTTGAACAGCGACCTCGTGGGGGGTTCCTTTCATCGTGATGCCGCCGGTGCCGGTGTAGGCATCGCCGGTATTTTCCCGAACCACCACGTAGTCGATTTCCTTCGGACCTTTGCCTTTGATGGGGGTTTCGACGCCCGGGAAGAGCCGGACGGGCCGCAGGTTGATGTACTGGTCGAGGGCGAAGCGGAGCTTGAGCAGAATGCCCTTTTCGAGAATGCCCGGAGCGACATCCGGATGTCCGATGGCCCCCAGCAGGATGGCGTCAAACTTTTTGAGCTCTTCAACGGCACTGTCCGGCAGGGTTTCGCCGGTGCGTTTGTAGCGCTCGCCGCCGAAATCAAAATAGGTTTTGTCCGTTTTAAAGCCGAACTTGGCGGCGGCCGCATCCATCACTTTGACTGCTTCCGCAATCACTTCCGGGCCGGTGCCGTCTCCGCCGATGACGGCAATCTTGTACGTCTTCATCCAACCGCATCCTTTCCATTTCTTCAGATTATTTGTTGCTTTTTTATATGGGTCTTGCGTTTCGTTCCCAAAAGACGCCGTCTGCGTAGCCCTGTATGGTTTTATCCGTATCCGCCAGCAGGAGACGTTTTTCCGCCAGACAGGCAAACAGGGGGTCGATTTCGATGCCAATATAGCGTCGGTTCAGTTTTTTTGCAACCACGGAAGTAGTGCCGGAGCCGAGGAAGGGGTCCAGAACGACATCGCCGGGGTTGGAGGAAGCCAGGATGATTTTGGCCAGCAGTTTCTCCGGTTTCTGGGTAGGATGATCCGTGTTTTCGGGCATCGACCAAAAGGGGACCGTCAGGTCGGTCCAGAGGTTGGAGGGGGCGGTCAGCCGAAAGGGGCCCTCGGCGGCGGGTACCCAGTCTTTGGGGCTTCCGTCCGGATGGGTATAGGGGGCCAGGACGCGCCGTTTGAGTTTGACGGCGTCCACGTTGAAGGTATAGCGGTCGGAAACGGTGCAGAACCAGATATCCTCCGAGCAGTTTTTCCAGTTGGTTTTGGCCCCGCGGCCTTTTTCCCGCTCCCAGGTGATGCGGTTGCGGACGATGAAATATTTTTCCGCAACGGTCTGGACGGCGGAGGAGCCGCGCCAATCCGAACAGATATAAATCGAGGCGGTCGGCTTCAGCAGCCGCAGGAGCGGCGCCAGCCAGCCCTCCAGCCGGGCGGCATACTGCTCCGAAGAGGTTTTTTTGAAGGTTCGTCCGTTGAAGGCCTTGTTCAGGTTGTACGGCGGGTCCAGAAAGAGCAGGTCTGCGATGCCGTCCGGCAGAAACCGGCAGGCCTCCTGCATATCCTGACAGAGGGTGGTATCCAGAATCTCCTTGACCCGGACCGGGCGATCCAGCCGGATAAGCTGTTTGGCATAGGTCTGCCTTTCCGCTTCCGTCAGGCCAATTGTCCGATTCCGTTCAGCCCGCTGCTTCATAGGTAAAAAGGCAAAAGAGAAAAGGAAAAAGGACAAGGCAAAGGGGAAAACTGTCGTTTCCCTTTACACGTTCATACACTGGAGACAGGAATTTATGAAATAGAACCGCTTCTTGAGTTCCTTGACAAATGTTTCTTTTTCAGCGGACATTTTCTGTTTTCCCCTTTTCCTTTTTCTTTATGTGCTCCAAGAGACCGCCGTCGCGGACGATGGCCAGGGCGAAGTCCGGCAGGGGAGTAAACCGGATGGTTGTGTTCTGCGTCTTGTTGCGGATAGTGCCGGCTTCGTAATCGATTTGGAGTTCATCGCCGTCGCGGATTTTTTCGAGGGCGCCTGGCAGCTCAATGGGGTAAAAGCCGCCGTTGATGCAGTTGCGGTAGAAGATGCGGGCGAAGGAATGGGCGATGACGGCGCCGACTTTGGCCCCCTGTATGGCCCAGACGGCATGCTCCCGCGACGAGCCGCAGCCGAAGTCATCGCCGGCGACAATCACATCGCCGGGGGTGCATTTCTTTACAAAGCCCGGGTCCAGGTCTTCCAGACAGTGTTTGGCCAGTTCGGCGACATTGTCGGTGTTCAGATACCGGGCCGGAATGATTTCGTCGGTATTGATGTGGTCGCGTTTGTACACATGAGCTTTGGGCATTTTTCATCTCCTGTTAAAACGAAACCGCAGATTTCGCGGATTACACAGATTCAAGGTTTTTATATTTTGAACAAATCAGTCGTTTGTATTGCAAGGAAGACGCACCGAAATTGAGCAGAAGTCCCACCTCATATTTGCTGGCTTTGAGGTAGTTGATTACTTGAGCGATTTCGGTATCGGTGTAATTCTGAATGGCCTTGATCTCGACGATTACAGTCTGGTCTACTAAAAAATCAATGACAAAGTCTTTGATAGGGGTTTCTTTATAGAAAACTTTTAAGGTTTTCTGCCGCTCATAGGGGATTTGCTGAAATTCAAATTCTCTGGATAAAGCCTCTTCATAAACGGATTCAAGAAACCCGCATCCTAAGTGTTTGTGAACTTCAAAGGCGGCATTCAAAATCCTGTTTGTAGTTTCTTTGTAAAGCATCATCTGTGAAATCCGTGAAATCTGTGGTTACAGAAACTTTCTCGGATCGGTCAGTTTTCCCTCCACGGCGCTGGCAGCGGCGGTGGCGGGGCCGGCCAGATAGACTTCGCTTTTGGGGTGTCCCATCCGCCCGACGAAGTTTCGGTTGGTGGTGCTGATGCACCGTTCACCTTCAGCCAGAATACCCATAAATCCGCCCAGGCACGCGCCGCAGGTCGGGGCGCTGATGACGCAGCCGGCATCGTAGAAAATCTGCGCCAGCCCTTCGTCGATCATCTGCTTCCAGATGTGGGGCGTGGCGGGCACGACGACGGTGCGGATTTTGACCGTGCGGCCTTTCATTACCGCGGCGGCCTGCCGCATGTCTTCAATGCGTCCGTTCGTGCAGCTGCCGATATAGGCCTGGTCCATCGGCAGTCCGGCACACTCCGAAATGGGCCGGCCGTTGCTGGGCAGATGCGGAAAGGCAACCATCGGCTCCAGTTTCGAGCAGTCGATAGTCTCGGTGGAGATATACTGGGCGTCCGGGTCGGATTCAAAGACGGTGTAGTCGGTTTTGCCTTTCAGACGGCCTTCCAGGTAGGCCCGCGTGGTTTCGTCAAAGCCGATGATGCCGCTTTTGCCGCCCGCTTCGATGGCCATATTTGTGATGGTCATTCGGGCCTCCATGCTCATCTGTTTGAGGGCCGGGCCGACAAACTCCATCGCCCGATACAGGGCGCCGTCGGTGCCGATGCGGCGGATGACCTCCAAAATGACGTCTTTGCTGCAGACGCCGTGTCCGAGGGTGCCGTTCAGAACAAACTTCATCGAGGCGGGCACTTTGAACCAGAGCATTCCTGTGGCGATGGCGGCGGCCAGGTCCGTCGAGCCGATGCCGGTCGAAAAGGCCGCAAAGGCGCCGTAGGTGCAGGTGTGCGAGTCGCCGCCGACAATCACCTCGCCCGGACGGATATGGCCCTGTTCCGGCAGGAGGGCATGGCAGACGCCGGCACGCCCGAGCGGGTAGTAATAGCGGATGTTCTTTTCACGGGCCCATTGGTCCAGCCGCTTGTGCAGTTCGGCGCTGGGGATGTCTTTGGCGGGCTGAAAGTGGTCGGGCGTGACGACGATTTTCTCCGGGTCAAAGACGCGGTCGATGCCGTGCTTCTTGAGCATCGAAATAGCCGGCGGCGTTGTTACGTCGTGGCACATAATCAGATCGATTTTGGCGTTAATCAAATCGCCGGCCTTGACCGACGGTTTGCCGGCGGCCCGGGCAAGAATCTTTTCTGTAATCGTCATTCCCATACCTTTGCTCCGCAAAGAAATCCTAAGGGTTAAAATCCTAAATTCTAAATTCTAATTCCTAAAGTTGAAATTCATAAAGGCGAAAGTTTTTTACAGGACCGCTTTGGGCTGGTCTGTGGAGCCGTTGTGTTCGGCGGCCACCATCCGGTTTATAGCGTCCACGTAGGCCTTGGCACTGGCTTCAATAATGTCGGTGGACACCCCGCGCCCGATAAACCGCCGGCCGTTTTCATTCTGAATCCGCACGGTGGTTTCGCCGAGAGCGTCTTTGCCCTCCGTGACGGCGCGGATGGAGTAGGAATCCAGTTTTGGGGCCTTTCCGGTGGCCTGGCGGATGGCCTCATAGGCGGCATCGACCGGGCCGTCGCCGCAGGCAGCGGCCTGAAGGGTTTCCTGTCCGGCGCGAATCCGCACACTGGCGGTCGGGATGGTTCCGGTTCCGCAGGCAACCAGCAGATACTCCAGCTGGTACGTTTGTTCCACAGCACGGACTTCATCGCTGATGATGGCGGCGATGTCTTCGTCAAAGATTTCTTTTTTTCGGTCGGCCAGTTCGAGGAATTTCTGATAGGCGATTTCGACCTCGTTTTCTGAGAGATTGTAGCCCAGCTGCCGGCAGCGGTCCACGAAGGCGTGCCGTCCGGAATGGCGGCCGAGCACAACACGCGAGCCCTCCAGTCCAATCATTTGCGGCGTCATGATTTCATAGGTTTCGCGTTTCTTGAGGATGCCGTCCACGTGAATGCCGGATTCGTGAGCAAAGGCGTTTTTGCCGACGATGGCCTTGTTGGGCTGAATGACAAAGCCGGTCAGCTGAGAAACCAGCTGGCTGGTGCGGTAAATCTGGCGGGTGTCGATGCCGGTGGTCAGATTGGCGAAGAAATCCTGACGCGTATGGATGGCCATCACGATTTCCTCCATCGCTGCATTGCCGGCCCGCTCGCCGATGCCGTTGATGGTGCACTCGACCTGTCGGGCCCCGTTGCGCACCCCCGCCAGCGAGTTGGCGGTGGCCATCCCGAGGTCGTTATGGCAATGCGTACTGATGACCGCCCGTTCAATGCCTTTGACGTTCTGTTTGAGTTTGGCGATGATTTGGCCGTATTCGTACGGAAGGACGTATCCGACTGTATCGGGAATATTCAGTGTGGTTGCACCGGCCTCAATGACGGCAGAGAGAATTTCATAGAGAAACTCCAGTTCGCTCCGGCAGGCATCCTCCGGAGAAAACTCGACATCGTCCGTAAATTGACGGGCCATTTTCACCGCCTCGACGGCCATCTTGAGTACCTGGTCGGGTTTTTTGCGGAGTTTGTACTCCATATGAATGGGGCTGGTGGCGATGAACGTATGAATTCGCCGTCTGGAGGCGGCCTGAAGGGCCTTGCCGGCGGCGGAAATATCTTTTTCATTCGCCCGGGCCAGGGCGCAGATGACCGGCCCCTGAACCTGTTCTGCGCAAAGACGGGTGGCCTCAAACTGCGCCGGCGAAGATATCGGAAAGCCCGCTTCAATGATATCCACACCCAGCTTGGCCAGCTGATGAGCAATCTCCAGTTTTTCACTGATGGAAAGGGCGGCCCCCGGGGATTGTTCCCCATCACGGAGCGTGGTATCAAAAATCAAGACCTTTTCTATCGAATCTTTTGTCATCTTTGTATCTCCGGAACAAGACAAATTTAAAGGGTTCATTATGCCAAAAAGGACATAAAAAATCCATCTCGAAAGTGGAAAACGGAAAATCAGGATTATGTGTGTGGAGTTTCTTGCGCCGCTACGGGCGCAGCAGGAGCAGGCCCTGAAGGACCGGATGGCTGTTCGAAATGATTCGGTTTGTCTGCATAGCCGCTCTCATTTGAACAATCTATCGTTCAAAATGCAAGGAGGTTTTACAAAAAATGAGGCAGTTTGGGAAAATCTATTGAATCGGCGTAAAAAAGAGCCGCAGTCTGCCGGATTCAATAGTAAGTTTAGTAATTCGAGCGGATTTGTCGAAAATTCGCAAAACCGGGTCAAACGGCTGATTCGAAATGATGGCATAATTAATGGATTCGACAGGGTCCTTCGGGTCAAAGTGCTCGCGGACATATTTTTCGGCAACCCTCCGGGCCAAAGGTGTAATGGGAAGCAGGCCCAGATAGACGGATTGGATATTCAGGTTCATTTTTCCTGCTGAATCAAGATAGGGTTTAGCGTATATAGATAAAATGGACGACAAACCTCTGTAATCGACCTTTGCCATCAAAACCGTAGTTTCCGGAGAGAAGGTGAGCATAGGGGTGTAAATGGTAAATCCTTCGAGTTGAATCGGCCAGGGATAACGAGAAAGTATATCGTTAATTCCTTCTTGCTCGACAAGGAGTTCAAAGGGCTGGTCCAGCTGGACCTTGTCGTAAAAATCGGGCCCGAGTTTATGGGTCAGGTAGGGACTGACTTCTCTGGGATTTTCGGGCTGAATGGGCTTGTAGGATTCCCGACTGACAGTAAGGAGCAGAAAGAGTCCGAACACTGCGGCCGTCAAAAGGCCGGCAGCAGCCATCCAGTGTCTGTGTTTAATAAAAACCTTTTTTGCCTTTTGGGAGGCCGTCATAGGGGTTTCACAAAAACATTCTTGCGAATCGATTGGGGAGGGATTATAGTAAACCCTCTTTATGAATGGAAGATGTTTTTTACGGGAACAGAACGTTCGGTAAGGAGTATTTTGTGGCCAGTCATTTTGGTGATCGTCTTTGCGAGGCAGTACAGAAGAAAAGCACGCCCCTGATTGTGGGGCTGGACCCGGTGTACAGCCGGCTTCCGGAGGCCATCCGGAAGCATAAGGATATGAATGATGCGCAGGATTTGGGTGCTTCGGTGGATGCGTTGTTTGAGTTCTGCAGCCGCGTGATGCGCATTGTGGCCCCGGTTGTCCCGGCGGTAAAGATTAATTCGGCCTATTTTGAAAAGTATCTTTGGGAGGGGATGGAGACATATTACGCGCTGGTCAGCGAGGCCGATGCCCTGGGGTTGGAGGTGATTGGGGATGTCAAGCGGGGCGACATCGGTCATACCGCCCAAATGTATGCGGAAGGGCATCTGAAGAATCCGGATTTTGAAGGAATGGAAGATGTGATTGTGCCGGATGCCGTGACGATCAGCGGTTTTGCCGGTGCGGAAGGGATTGTGCCGTTTGCGGATATGGCGGAAGAACAGGGCAAGGGCGTTTTTGTCTGGGTGCGTTCGAGCAATCCGACCGCCGGAGCGCTTCAGGATTTTGAAAATGCCGCCGGGCAGAAATGGTATGAGAAACTGGCGGAAATCGTCGGGGAAATTGCCAACCAGAATAAGCGAATCGGTGCATCCGGCTACAGCAATGTGGGAATGGTCGTCGGAGGAACCAGTCCGCAGGCCGCGGCGGCCCTTCGCCAGCGGTATCCGAAGTGCTGGTTTTTGGTGCCCGGGTACGGCTCGCAGGGAGCCGGTGCCGCTGAATGCATGCGGTTCTGCAATAAAGACCGGCTGGGGGCTCTGATTAATGCCTCCCGCTCCATCATCTATGCTTATGAAGACCCCAAGTATCAATCGCAGTTCGGCAACAACTGGGAAAAGTGTGTGGAGCAGGCCGCTCTGGATGCCAAGATGGAACTGGCGAAGGTCCAGATGTAAGGGACCTTCCGTTCAGAAGGATTGAAGGCGGTTAGAAGCGTCAGAGAAGGGTTTTTTGCTTTGACAGAGGGGGGGTGTGCTTTATAATAAAGCCGCCGATAAAACCGGATGGGTAGGTTTGTAAGTGGCTGTTTTGAAAGAGGTTGGTTTTCGAACACGGCCTCTCGTTTTTTATAGACGACTGGTTTTCAGGATGGCAGAGCGAAATTCGCCAAGGGAATCGGCAGGCAGTGGGTTTTGGATGTCAGTAGGAGACCATCAATGCGGTTGAGCAAGTGGATGATGCGGGTGTGGATTTGGGGAATGCTGGCGGTTTGGGCGGGGGCCCAGGACCCCAACACGCCGCAGGAAGCACCATCAGCCAAGGCCGTCGAGAGCGACTGGAATGATTTTCTTCATTATACCCTCATCGGACGGTTTGACCTGGCGCAAGGATATGGACAGCGTCTTTTAGAGGCCAAGCCGGACCCGCTGCTGCTGCTGGAGCTGAGCGAGCAGAATCCCCGCGGTTATGAACTGCTGCTGAAGATGCAGGCCGACAGCGAGCAGCTGCGGGAGATTGCCTCCGGGGTTCTGAAGATTATTGAGGAAGGCCGTTATCAGCGTCGAACAGACCCGAAGATGATTCTGGCGGAAATCGCTCGTCTGAATACGACGATTCGGGGCCGCATTGCTGCACAGGAACGGCTGAAAAACGCCGGAGAATATGCGGTTCCGTTTCTGCTGAATGTGCTGGAAGACACCAGCCGTCGGGAGGAGTTTGCCAACGTGGTGCAGACGCTTCCGATGCTCGGTCGGGCGGCGATTCGTCCGCTGACGGCGGCCCTGCAGATGCCGAATACGGCGGTGAAGGCCGAGATTATCGATGCCCTCGGGAAAATCGGTTATTTTGAACCGCTGCCGTATCTGAAATATATTGCGGAAAAGGATGAATCCGCTCAGCTGAAACAGGCGGCGCTGACAGCCATTGACCGGATTGACTCCTCCGCCCGGCAGATTCCGGCGGCGGAGCTGTTCTTCCAGCTGGCGGAGAAGTACTACAATCGGGATGATTCGGTTGCGGCGTCTTCGGAGTTTTCGTTTGCGAATCTGTGGTTTTGGGATGCCGAGCGGCAGATGCTCAGCCGCTTGGAGGTTTCGCACGACTATTTCAATGAGCTGATGGCGATGCGCTGCTGTGAGTGGGCCCTGAAGGCCGATGCCGGACTGGGCAAGGCGATTGGATTGTGGCTGGCGGCGTTCTTCCGGGCGGAGTCGCACGGAATCCCCATGCCGTCGTATTTCGGCCAAGGGCATGCCCCGGCGATGACCTATGCGGTGACGGCCGGACCGGAATATCTGATGCAGGCACTCTCGCGGGCCCTAAAGGACAAGGACAACTATGTGGCACTGCAGGTGGTCGAGGCGCTGGCGGTCAACGCCGGTTCCCAGGCCCTCCTGACGCGGATTGGGCTGCAGATGCCGCTGGCGGATGCCCTGCAATATGAGGACCGCAAAATCCGCTACAGTGCGGCGATTGCTTTGGGGCAGGCCGGTCCCGTGTCCGGCTTTGCAGGCAATGAACTGATTGTGCCGCTTCTGGCGGAGGCCCTGCTGAAGAAGGGGGCGGATGAGATGGATGCACAGGCCGCCGAGGCCTATTCGGTTCGGGCGATGGAGACCCTCGAGCAGCTGGCGGTCAGCGGAAATACGGCGGTGGATTTATCCGCGGCGATGGAAGCGCTGATAGAAATGAACCGCTCGGGGACGGACACAATGCGGGTATCGGCGGGACGAGTGTTGGTCTATCTGTCCAGCCCGGAGGCCCAGCGGGCCGTTGCCCAAACGGCAATGGATGAAAACAGCCCCAAAGAGGTTCGGATTGCGGCGTTTGCCTCGCTGGCCCGCTCGGCCAAGCGGAACGGCAATCTGCTGCTCAGCGAGCAGATTGAGGCGCTCTATCAGCTGGTCCAGTCTCGACAGGCGGACCCTGCGCTGCGGGAGGCGGCCGCCGGTGCCTTCGGGGCGCTGAATCTGCCCAGTCAGCGTGTGAAAGATTTGATTTTGGAGCAGGCCCGTTCCTGAAAAAAGCGTTTGGTGTCTTGCTCCGTGGGTTCGGCAAAACGGAACAGAACAGGACATCTGCATGTCTGAAAAGAAAAAACGGTTTGCCGCCGACAGCCGGTTTTATCGCGGAGCAATGCGATGGATGGGTGTCGGATTTGAGTTTCTGATTGTTGTGGGTCTGTGTGTATGGGGGGGCTGGTGGCTGGATGAGTGGGAGGGGACTCGGCCGGGATGGATGATTCTCGGGTTTTTTGTCGGGTTTGGAATTATGCTGTACATTATGATTCAGCGGGCCCGCAAAGAACAGGCACAGGAGGATGCCGAGAAAAAATCCGAATGGGAAGCGGAACTGAAAGACAAAGGACCGTCAGCGTGAGCCGGAAAGGTCCCGTATCGGATTTCTTTTATTTTCGCCCCCCGTGGGGACTTTTAACGGGGGTGGTTTTTTTTCTGCTGTTTGGGCTCAGCTTTCTGCAGCGGTGCAGTGAATTGGGCGGGCCGGAGGTGATTCGGGCCTGTCAGGCGGGCCGCTGGGCGGCGGCAGCAGCGGCGGCAATAGGGCTGCTGCCGATGCTCAGGGGCTGGAGCCGAGACGGCTTTCGGTTTTTGAGGGGCTTTTTTGTCGGAGCGGCAATCCGCCTCGTATTGGCCTTCGGTGGGATTTGCCTGCTGCTGTGGAGAACGTCAATCCAGCCGTTGTGGCTGGTTGTTTTTTTTGGGTTGTCGTACGGGATGTTTATAGCGGCGGAAACCGCTGTTGTCCTTTGGCTTCTAAAAGCGGTTGTGTGGACTGAGGAAGATGCCGATTGATTCGTTTTTGGGATTGGTGAATGCCTCCGGCCAGCCGATGGAAGAGGTGGCCAGCAAGACCCTGTTTGTTCTGAAGGCAGGGGCGTATAAGATTCCATTTACCAATCATATGTTTATGATTATGCTTTCGGCGCTGGTGCTGATGGTTTTGCTGCCGCTGGGGGCCAGACGTCCGGGTCTGGTGCCGCATGGATTTCGAAATGTGATTGAGACCATCTGTGTCTTTCTTCGGGAGGATGTGGCCCGGCCGTTTCTGAAGGAACGGACGGATCGGTATATCCCCTTTTTGTGGACGATTTTTTTCTTCATTCTGACTCTGAATCTGCTGGGAATCGTTCCGCTGGACCGAATTTTCTGGCTGATTACAGGCAGGCCGAACTGGGGGGGAGCGGCGACGGCCAATCTGTATGTGACCGGAACGCTGGCGGTTTTTTCCTTTCTGCTGTTTCATATTGCCGGGATTCTGGAAAAGGGGCTTTGGAAATATCTGGCAACGCTGGCGCCGAAGGTCCCCTGGCCGATTCTTCCGTTTATGTTTGTGATGGAGCTGCTCAGCTCCTTTGTGCGGATGTTTTCGCTGGCCATTCGACTGTTTGCCAATATACTGGCAGGCCATATTTTGCTGGCGGTTTTGCTCGGGTTTATTTTAATCTATAAAAACTTTATGGTGGCCTCGGCCTCCATTATCGTGACGACGCTGATGAGTCTGCTGGAATTGTTTGTGGCTTTCCTGCAGGCGTATATCTTTACCTTTTTGACGACGATATTTATCGGTTTTTCGATTAGTGAGGAACACTGAACGGTCGGTCCGCTTGCCGGACAAGACAACCGACTCGAATAGAAATACGGAAATCCGGACGTATGATGGAGGTACTTTCGAATGACGGAAATGATGTCAATGATTCCGCTGATGCTTAGTGAGATAACGCTGGATGACAAGGCATTCGGTCTTCTGGGCGGTCTGCTGGGGGCCGGTTTGATTGTGATCGGTGCCGGACGAGGCATCGGTCAGCTGGCCGGCAGCGCTGTGGAGGCGATTGCCCGTCAGCCCGAAGCCGGCAACCGCATTTTTACAACGATGATTATTGCCGCGGCTCTGATTGAAGGTATTTCGCTGTTTGCTTTGATTATCTGTCTGCTGGCGGTGATGCGGTAACCGTCCGTTTCAGGCGTGAGGAAACTTATGAAGATTCACCCGGCCAAGGTGATGCTGTGGCTGCTTGTGGTGTCAAGCGGCTGGGCGCCGGTGTTGGCAAACACGGCCCAGACTGCAGCCGAAGAAGCGGAAAAAGAAGGGGTGTTCACGGGCTACTGGGGCGAGTCGTTCTGGACGCTCATCTGGTTTACGGTCCTGCTGATTGTGCTCTGGAAATTTGCATGGAAGCCGATTTTGGCGGGGCTGCGAAGCCGGGAAGAGCATATCGAGCGTCAGATTGCCGAAGCGGAAAAACGCCGCCAGGAGGCCGAGCAGGTGCTTCAGGATTACCGGGCGCAGCTGATGGATGCCGAGCGGCAGGGACACGAAATCATCACCCGCCGAATTCAGGAAGCGGAGGAGAAGGCCCGCGAGATTCAGGCGCAGACCCAGAAAGAGATGGAACGGATTCGTCTGCGGATGGAGGCGGACCTGGAGCGGGAACGCGCGGAGGCGGAACGGCAGCTGTGGGAGCAGGCGGCGGTGATTGTCAAGAAACTGGGCCGGGAGGTTTTTGGAAAGGTCCTCGATGAGGGTGACAATCAGAAACTGATACAGGAAGCGATTGAACGGCTCCGGGAAGTGGAGCAGGGACAGTCGTAAGACCGTCGGCAGCGGCGGGCCGGAGAGCCCAACATGGCGGAAACAGCCCGACATATTGTCCATGAAATCTACAGCGATGTGATTTTTGAACTGGCCGAGGAAACCGGCCGGCTGGATGAGGTGCTCTCGGACCTGCAGGCGGTCGGCAAGGTTTTGCGGGCCGAACCGGAGTTTTTTTCGCTGCTGGTGTCGGCCAATCTGAGCGAGGCCGAAAAGGTGGCGATGATTCGCCGGGTCTTTGCCGGCCGGGTGTGCCCGCTGGTGCTGGATTTTCTGTGTGTGCTGGTGCGGCGAAACCGGCTGACGTTTTTGAACGGCATTGCCGGACGCTACGAAGACCGCTACGACAGTGTGCGAAACCGCAAGCGCGTGGTGGTCACGCTGGCCAAAGAACCCAGCGAGGCGGAGATAGAGAAACTGAAAGAGGAAATCCGTCGGGCCGTCCAGGCCGAGGTGAAGCTGACGGTGAAAGTGGACCCGGAGATTCTCGGCGGCATTATCATTCAGAAAGGCGACCAGCGAATCGATCATTCGGTCAGGAATATTCTGGACCGTACGGTGAATGCGATTCTGGAGTACGGAAAGAATCGGCCGAGGCCGTCGGCTCCGGAATCGCCGAAATGAGTTGGAGATTGTGAGCAGCCAATATGAAGTTTGATATGACGGAAATCAGCGGACTGATTAAGGAAGAAATCCGCCGCTATCAGTCCAAGATTGAGGTCTCGCAGGTCGGGACCGTGCTGGAAGTCGGCGATGGAATCGCCCGGATTTACGGGCTGGATTCCGTGATGGCCAACGAGATGCTCGAGTTCGAAGGCGGTGTCATCGGCGAGGCGTTTAACCTGGAAGAGGATACGGTCGGGGCGGTGATTTACGGCGACCCGACAAAGGTGCAGGAAGGTTCGACCGTCCGTTCTACCGGGCGGGTGCTCTCGGTGCCGGTGGGCGAGGCGCTGCTGGGCCGGGTGGTAAATGCCCTTTGCGAGCCGGTGGACGGACTGGGGCCGATCGAGGCCGCCGGCAGACGGTTTCTGGAGTTTCCGGCTCCGGGCATTGCCCAGCGGCAGCCGGTCAAGGAGCCGCTGGCCACGGGCCTGAAAAGCGTTGATTCGATGATTCCCATCGGGCGGGGACAGCGCGAACTGATTATCGGCGACCGAAAGACCGGCAAAACCGCCATTGCCCTCGATACGATTATCAATCAGAAGGGCAAGGGGGTCATCTGTGTGTATGTGGCCATCGGCCAGAAGGAATCGACCGTAGCGGAGGTGGTGGCGACGCTCAAAGAGCACGGCGCGATGGCCTATACGGTCGTCGTGACGGCCTCAGCGTCTGAGAGTGCGGCGATGCAGTATGCCGCTCCCTATACCGGCACGGCGATTGCCGAATATTTTATGTATGAGAAAAAAGGCCATACCCTGTGTGTATATGATGACCTCAGCAAGCATGCGGTGGC
The DNA here is from genome assembly GCA_029552545.1 of Planctomycetota bacterium. Taxonomy (GTDB): domain Bacteria; phylum Planctomycetota; class Phycisphaerae; order Sedimentisphaerales; family Anaerohalosphaeraceae; genus JAHDQI01. Next base: position 24,879 of record JAKPDO010000026.1, on the reverse strand, counting down.
GTATCGTGAATTGAGTCTGCTCCTGCGGCGGCCGCCCGGACGCGAGGCGTATCCGGGGGATATTTTTTATCTGCACAGCCGGCTTCTGGAACGCAGTGCCAAGCTTTCGGCGGAGCTGGGCGGCGGCTCGCTGACCGCCCTGCCGATTGTGGAGACCCAGGAAGGGCAGGTGTCCGCCTATATTCCCACGAATATCATTTCGATTACGGACGGGCAGATTTACCTCCAGCGGGATTTGTTTTTGGCGGGTGTGCGTCCGGCGATTGATGTGGGCATCAGCGTCAGCCGCGTGGGCGGCGATGCCCAGCCGCAGGCGATGAAAAAGGTCGCTCCGAAACTGCGTCTGGATTTGGCGGCGTTTCGCGAACTGCAGGATTTCGCCCGGCTGGGAACGGAGCTGGATGAAGCGGCCCAGCGGCAGCTCGACCGCGGGTACCGGATGGTGGAGATTCTCAAGCAGAAGCAGTTTGCCCCGCTGACGGTCGGTCAGGAGGTGGTGAGCATTCTGGCCGGAACCAGCGGAGCCGTGGATGAGATTGAGGTCTCCCGCGTGGGCCATTTCATCGAAGAACTGCTGACGTGGATGAAGCTGGAGGCGCCGGAGTATATTGACAACATCGACCGCTCCGGCCAGCTGACCGATGCACAGGTTGAGGAGCTCAAAGAAGCCATTCAGACGTTTAAGATGATTTACAAATTTTCCTACGGCGGATAACGAAGACGGAAACGCAGTCGGCCTATGGCACATGCCCGGCAAATTTTAGCGCGGCGGAGAGCCGCTCAGAATATTTCGAAGGTGACCGGCACGATGGAAACCATCAGTGCGGTGCGCTATCGGCAGTACTATCATCAGTGGGCGGAGGGGCTGGCGTTTTATGATGCCCTGGCTCAGATGGCGTATTTGATGTTCACGGCGGAAAAGCCGATGGACCATCCGCTGATGAGGCCGCCGACATCCAAAACGCAGGCGCTGCTGGTTATCGGCTCCGACCGGGGCCTGTGCGGGGCCTACAACAATGATTTGTTTCGGCTGCTGGACACGCACCTGAAGATGGCCAAAAAATTCGGGCGAACCCTGCAGATTTACGTCAAAGGCCGCAAAGTGCTCGGCTTTCTGGACCATTTGAAAATCAAGCCCGCGAAAGTGTACACCGAATTTGCTGAGGTGCCCACCGCTGCTCAGGCCAATGAAATCGGTGATTTCTTTCTGAAGGAGTATCTGGAGGGGCGCATCGGACGGCTGGGGATTGTTTATAACCGGTTTTATTCCCCCGCCAGCCAGAAGGCCCAGACGCTTACGGTGCTGCCGGTGGCGGATTTGATTGACGACCTGACTACGCGCTCTACGATTATCTGGCCGTGGGAGCAGAACTTTGAGGATTTTCTGCTGAGCCCCTCCGGCGAGGAGATTTTTCAGACACTTTCCGAAATGATTGTTCGCACCTCGATTTTGGGCTGTTTCATCGAGGCGGCCGCCAGCGAGCATCTGGCGCGGGTGGTCACGATGCGCAACGCCAGCGACAACGCCGATGAAATGATTGCCGAATTGACGAAAGAATACAACCGGGCCCGACAGGGCCAGATTACAACGGAACTGCTGGATATTGTCAGCGGAATGAATGCAATGAAGTCCTAAGACAGAGACGAAACCGATGGAAAATATTGGACGAATCATACAAATCATCGGAAGCACATTTGAAGCGGAGTTTCCGGTGGAGCGGATTCCGGGGATTTATTCGGCCCTGGAGGTTCGCGGGACATTTGAAGGCAGGCCGCTTCGTCTGGTAGGCGAGGTGCAGCAGCATCTGGGCGGCGGCCGCGTGCGGGCCGTGGCATTGGGTTCTACAATGGGCCTGCGGCGGGGGATGGAAGTGCTGGATACCGGCGGGCCGCTTCAGGTGCCGGTCGGCAAGGAAACCCTCGGCCGGGTGTTTAATCTGCTCGGGGAGCCCATTGACGGCAAGGGGCCGATTGAGGTCAAACAGAAGCGTCCGATTCACCGCAAGCCCCCCAAATTCACAGAACTGTCCGCCAAGTCGGAGATGTTCGAAACGGGCATCAAGGTGATTGATTTGCTCTGTCCGTTTGTTCGCGGCGGCAAGACGGGTCTGTTCGGCGGGGCGGGGGTCGGCAAGACCGTGATTATTCAGGAGCTGATTGCCCGCATTGCGACTCAGCACGGCGGTTTTTCGGTATTTGCCGGAGTCGGCGAGCGGACCCGCGAAGGCAATGACCTGTGGCTGGAGATGCAGCGGACGCGCATCGGCAGTACGGATTCCACGGTGCTGGACAACACCTGTCTGGTTTTCGGCCAGATGAATGAGCCGCCGGGGGCGCGTTTGCGGGTGGCTTTGACGGGCCTGACGATGGCGGAGGCCCTCTGTGAAATGGGCGGCGAGACGCTGCTGTTTATTGACAACATTTTCCGGTTTTCGCAGGCCGGCTCGGAGGTGTCGGCGCTGCTGGGACGCATTCCGAGTGCGGTGGGCTATCAGCCGACGCTGGCCAGCGAGATGGGCCAGCTGCAGGAGCGGATTGCCTCGACGGCCTACGGAGCGATTACCTCCGTACAGGCGGTGTATGTGCCGGCCGATGACCTGACCGACCCGGCGCCGGCGACGACCTTTACCCATTTGGACTCCTCGGTCGTTTTGTCCCGTCGCATTACGGAAAAGGGCATCTATCCGGCGATTGACCCGCTGGAAAGCACCAGCCGAATCCTCGACCCGAACATCGTCGGGCAGGAGCATTACGATACGGCCCAGCGGGTGCTCGAATATCTCCAGCGCTACCACAGTCTGCAGGATATTATTGCGATTCTGGGGATTGATGAGCTCAGCCGTGAAGACCGGCAGATTGTCAGCCGGGCGCGGCGTCTGGAGCGGTTCTTCTCCCAACCGTTTATTGTAACCCGTCAGTTTACCGGCCTGGAGGGCAAGTATGTGAGCACTGCCGATACCGTCCGCAGCTGCCGGGAAATCTGTGAAGGCCGCTGGGACCACCTGCCCGAGCAGGCCTTTTTGTACATCGGAGTGGTGGAAGAGGCCCAGGAAAAGGCCGCGAAAGCGTAAAATGAAGGCCGCAGTATGGTGGAACTGACGCACGGATTATTTCGGGTGATTCTGCTGACGCCCAAGGCCAAACTGCTGGACTGCCGGGCCGGCTCGCTGGTTGTGCCGGCTCATGACGGCCAGCGCGGGATTCTGCGCAATCACTGCCCGATGCTGGCCAAACTGACCCTCGGGATTCTGGAGGTTCGCCAGATATTGGACCGGCCCGATGCCTTTTATATTATCGAGGGCGGGTTTGTCCGTGTAACGGAAAACCATGTGACCGTGCTGGCGTACGATGCGATGACCTTCGAGGGAATGCCTGCCGAGCGGGTTCAGCAGATTATTTCCGAAGCACAGGCCGTATTGGTCGGCAAGGAATATATCCGCACCCAGCGTGGGCAGGTCGATGTTCGCCGTTCCCGGCTGATTGTGCGGATGGCACATCTGGCCGGTCTGGAGACTGCGATGGCGGAAACTCCCTCGTAAACACGGGGGTTTTCGATTGCTTTTTGGGGGGCACAACGGTACGATGTCTCTCTCGGAAAACCGGGAGTGCTTATGTCGGGAAAGCAGCGGAAAAAACCGGACAAAGCGGGCTCTTTATCGGTGGAAGAGTTCGTCCGGCATTTGAGCCAGGAGCACCGGATGCTGGTGATTCTGAAAGCCCAGTTGTACGGAGGCGATTGGGAGCCGATGCTGGAGGATTTGCAGAACCGGCTGGAGGGAAAACCCTATATTTTCAAGCTGGTTAACCGGATTCAGGATGACATCGAACGAATCCGGCAGCTGCGCCAGTTTGAGCAGGAGCACGGCATTGACCTGGCGGATTATGTGCAGTTGGATGAAACGCGAGAGGAGTAATCGATGACTATTTTCGGAGTATGGAAGTCCCGTCGACTTTTGCTGGCAGGGACCTTTGTATTGTTTTGGATGACGGCGGCCGGGGTGCGGGCGGAGTCGGCGGAACCGCTGATTTCACCGCGTCTGCTCTCGGAGACCGGGCTGAAATCGAACTGGCAGATTCAGCTGCCGGTAAAAACCGGGGTGTCCGAAAAAGTGGAGCGGGTGTTTGTTTTGGATTCGTATCTGGTTGTTCTGACCAATCGCAATTATCTGTTCTGTCGAAACCGTCAGGACGGTACGGAGCGTTTTCAGATGCAGGTGGCGGAGGAGCGTCTGCCGATGGTGGAACCGCTGTTTCTGGATAACCGTCTGTATTTTCTGTTCGGCAGCCGGCTGGTGGTGCTGGACCCTGCCGGCGGAACGGTTGTTCGAAAACAGGACCTCGGGGAGGCGGCGGCCAGCCGGGGCGTCTGTTTGGCCAAGAACGACCGGTTTATGTATGTGGCCGGCGTGGATCGGCGCGTTCATGCCTACCAGCTGCAGAAAGACGGCGATTATGTCAAACTGTTCAGTGCAACGGCGGAGGATGATTCGATTATTACATCCGTTCTGGCAACGAATGAACAGGTGTTTTTTGCGGCGGTCGGCGGGGCGGTCACGGCGATGAAGACGGATGAGCCGGTTAAGCTGTGGCAGTATAACTGTTCCGGAGCAATTACTGCCGCCCTTGTGCTGGATTCAGGGGCGATTTATGCAGGCGGGGAGGATACCAAACTGTATAAAATCAATGCGGCAACGGGCCGTCTGATGTGGTCAATGCCGTTTTTTGCAGGCGAAAAGATTCGGCAGCCCCCCATCGTCGGGCAGCGTCTGGTGTATCTGAATGCCGGGCGGAACGGACTGTACGGTGTGTCGAAAGACAGCGGGCGGGAAGTTTGGAACGTGCCGGACGGACAGCTGCTGCTTTGCGAATCGCAGGAGCGGGCATACGTCTTTGCTCAGCCGGGCCTGATTGTGGTGATGAACAACACAACGGGCCGGCCGCTGTTTTCTCTCAATGCCGCGGCGGTTCGGCTGGGGGCGGTCAATCTGAAAGACAATCAAATCTATCTGGCGGATGAACAGGGACGCGTGGCCTGTTTGTCTGTGCCGTAATTTTTTGAGGAAATGATTTCGATGGATGTACGGATTCGGCGTGCTCTGCTTAGTGTTTCGGATAAAAGCGGCCTGACGGATTTTGCGCGGGCGCTGGCGGCAATGGGGGTCGAAATTATCAGCACCGGCGGGACGGCGCGGACGCTTCAGGATGCAGGGATTCGGGTGATTCCGATTGATGCCGTCACGGGCTTTCCGGAGATGATGGACGGGCGCGTCAAGACGCTGCATCCGAAGATTCACGGGGCGCTGCTGGGGCTTCGGGACAAAGCCGATCATGCGGCGGCGATGAAGCAGCACGGCATTGAGCCGATTGATTTGGTCTGCGTGAATCTGTATCCGTTTGAGAAGACAACCGCCCGTCCGGACTGCACGCTCGAGGAGGCGATTGAGAATATCGACATCGGCGGGCCGAGTATGGTGCGTTCCGCCGCCAAAAATTATCGGTTTGTGACGATTGTGACCTCTCCGTCTCAATACAGCCGCGTGCTGGAGGCCATGCGGAACAATCAGGGAGCGGTGCCCCTGTCGCTGCGGGAGGAACTGGCGCGGGCGGCTTTTGCCCTGACGGCTTCCTATGATGCGGCGATTGCCCGGTATCTGTCGTCGCGGGCGGAGGATTTGTTCCCGGAACGCATTTCGATTGCCGCCGTGCGGGCTCAGGAGCTGCGCTACGGCGAAAATCCCCACCAGCGCGGCGCGTTTTACCGTTTCACAGACAGCCGGGAAGTGAGCATCGGCTCCGCTCGGCTGATGGAGGGTGATACGCCCATCAGCTTCAACAATCTGATGGATGCGAATGCGGCGTTTGAACTGGTCAAGGAGTTTGACGAGCCCGCCGCCGTGGTGGTTAAGCATATGAACCCCTGCGGCTGTGCGGTCGATGAGGATATCTGCCGGGCCTATGAAAAGGCCTATCTGGGTGATGTGGTCAGCGCCTTCGGCGGCATTATCGCTCTGAACCGTCCGGTGGATAAGGAACTGGCGACGGTGATTATGGAATCGTATGACCGATTCGGGAAGGCCCGCGGGGCCGCCGGATTCTTTGCCGAGGTGATTGCAGCCCCCGCTTATTCTCCGGAGGCCCTGGAAATCATTCGGACTCGCAAAGCCTGGGGCCAGCGGGTGCGGCTCCTCGAGACCGGGCCGATTGACCGGACGAAACGGGATGTGCGGGAATATGATATCCGCTGTGTTGTCGGGGGGCTTTTGCTTCAGGAGCGGGATTTAGCCGGATGGGAGCCGGACCATCTGACTTTTCCAACCAAAGCCAAGCCGACCAAAGAACAAATGGAGGACTTGCGGATTGCCTGGCTGTGTGCCAAACATGTCAAGAGCAATACGATTACGCTGGTCAAGGACCGACGGCTGGTGGGGGTGGGCGCCGGACAAATGAATCGGGTCGAATCCGGTTTTATTGCCATCAAGCACGCCGGAGAGAATGCCCGCGGGGCGGCCATGGGTTCGGATGCCTTTTTCCCGTTTCCGGATAATGTGGAAAATGCGGCCGCAGCGGGAATCGCCTGCATTATTCAGCCCGGCGGTTCCAAGAAAGATGATGAAGTGATTGCGGCCGCCGACAAGGCCGGAATCGCGATGGTTTTTGCAGGGAAACGCCATTTTAAGCATTAAACTTTTTCTTCAAGACATTTCTTATAACGCGAAAACATTATCAAGAGAGTAATGTTTTGGGGGAATATTCGCCTTCTTAAAGGTAGGTCTTTTTGGTTTATTTTCTTTTTTCCTTTTGTATAATGGTGTCTTCGTGGAAACGGAGAACCTGAATATTGGAAAATGTGAATAAGAAAAATCCTGAACAAACGATTTCAGATGCGGAACTTCTCCAACGGTATCGACAGGGAGATGAGAAGGCGTTTGAAGAAATCGTAAATCGTTATAAAAACCCGCTTTATGCGTTTCTTCGGCGCTTTGTAAACCGGCAGGATATTGTTGAAGACATCTTCCAGGAAACCTTTTTGCAGCTGTATTCAAGTCGGGACAGTTTCGATGCCGAACGTCCGCTTCGTCCCTGGCTGTTTACCATTGCCGCCAACAAGGCCAAGGATGCCCTGCGCAAAATCCAGCGGCAGTCCTCGATGAGTATGGGGACCCTTGCTGATGCGGGGGACTTATCCCTGGATGAGGTAGTTAATATCCCCACATCTTATGAGACCACGCCGGAGGCCGAGATTTCAAAGGAAGAAACGGCCCGGCGAGTTCGACAGATTATATCGGAAATGCCGGAAAATCTGAGGGGAATTCTCATTTTGGCATATTTTGAGCAATTTTCCTACAAACACATGGCCGAGATTTTGAGTATACCTATAGGGACGGTGAAAAGCCGGCTTCACACTGCGGTAGTCTATTTTATGAAAAAGTGGAAATCCGCCGAACGGAGCATGAAGCATTTATGAGTCATTTAACTCCTGAGCAGTTGCAGCTGGTAATGGATTTCTTTTTTCAATGCGGCGATGGAGATGAGTTGGAAAGAGGCCGTATTTTAATCGAAACCGATCCTGAAGCAGCGCGGCTGTACGCGTTTTTGGATGAATCGCTGAGCGGGCTGGACACGCTGGATGGAGAGGAATGTCCCGATGACCTGGCCGCCCTCACAATCGCACGGCTGAAACTGGCGGCCCGTGTGCAGCAGAGTTCACCCGCCGAGCGACTGGACGAACTGCTCGAGCACGAAAGCCGCAAAACCCCCACCTTTGATTTTTCTCCTTCTTCCCAACCTCAGACTGCTTCCGAATCGAAACCGCATATCCTGAAATTAGCGTTTGAAATTGCCGCCATGGCCGCCGCCGTGGTTTTAATATCCGGTCTTTTGCTGCCGGCCCTTTCGGCGGTCCGCAATCACAGCCGACAGGTGGCCTGTTCGGTGAATTTAGGACGGATAGGCCGGGCGCTGTCGGCCTATGCGGATGACAACGACGGACGATTCGCTTCGGCCCAGCTGCAGCCGGGCCAGCCCTGGTGGATGGTCGGCGACCAGAGCGAACAGCCGCGCTCCAGCACGCGCTATGTTTGGCAGCTGGTGCGGCTGGGGTATGTGAGCGGTGAAAATTTTGTCTGCCCCGGACATCGGGAAGGATGCCCGGTCCAGTACAATGCTTCGTCAATGGCCAACCTGCGGGATTTCCCCTCGCCGCAGAATATCAGCTACAGTGTGATGCTTCGCTGCGGGCAGAACAAAACGGCTCAGAACGGCCAGCGGCGCATCATTCTGAGCGATATGAATCCGGTTTTTGTTTCGTTCCGCAAGCGAACCAATTGTACGACGCAGCGGGAGGAGTATGAAAAAGTGCTCCTCAATGAAGACTTAAAGAAGCTGCTTAGCCCCAATCACAGTCAAAGAGGCCAGAATGTTCTTTTCTGCGACGGCAGTGTGGAATTTCTGGCCTCTCGGTTTTATCAGGAGGATGATATTTTCACCGTGCGGGGCGTAGAGGCCTATACAGGCCGCGAAGTGCCCGCCGATGAGAAAGATATCTTTTTGGTTCCGTAATAAAAAAGGGCTTTATCGTGTGTTTCCGGTCGGCTTGTCTGAAGATTTCAGACAAGCCGCTGCATTTTGCTGAAGTTTTTTCAGGCCGATTCGCTCTACGCAGGACTTTTTGAAAAACCGCTCAAAGTCGCTTGAATTCCATTGAAGAATATCTTCCGGGCGCAGGGCGGTGCGTTCCGGCGTAAAGCCCGGCGGAGGGGTTCGGCAGGGCGGGGCCTTCTGTTCATACGGACAGGCCAGCAGACACTCGTCACAGCCGAAAAGCCATCGACTTGTCCGGAGATGAGCCGCATCGCTTGCATATTGAGTCAGAAAACTGATGCATTGATTGGTCTGAAAGAAGCCGTCGGGCCGGAGGGCCCCGGCGGGACAGGCCTGCAGACAGCGGGTGCAGCCGCCGCAGCCGTCCGGCAGAGCGGGCCCGTCCGGCGGCAGCGGCAGGGTCGTTACCAATTCTCCCAGCAGGATTTGACAGCCCAGGACCGGATGGATGAGCATGTGATTTTTCCCGATAAACCCCAGGCCGGCACGGGCCGCCAGGGCACGTTCCGCCAGCGGGACGCTGTCGGTGCAGATTTTGTATGTCCAGCGAGTGCCCTTCGGCAGACGGCTTTCAATAAAACAAGCCAGCTGCCGAAGCTGTTCTTTGATAAACAGATGATAATCATCGTATAAGGCAAAGCGGGCGATTTGTGCACAGCCCGGAGCCAAGGCGATTTCAGCGGGTTTGTAGTGGACAGCGGCACAGATGACGGACTGAGCCCCCTGAAGCAGTTGGGCCGGGGCGAAACGCTTTTGGATGTTCCGTTTCATATACTCCAGGCCGTCCGCACCGCCCTCCGCCAGCCAGGACCGAAACCGCTCCAGATGTATGGATTCAAGCGGCTCTGCGGTGGTGATGCCGACCGCATCAAAACCCAGAAGAAGGGCTTGTGTTTTTACAGCTTCCGCCAGTTCCATATTCGGAAAGTATAGCCGAACCGCAGAATCAGGACAATCAATGCCTGCAAACAAATCCTCGAAAGATGCCTTGCCAAAAGCGGGCAAATCTGATATAAGGAAGGTCCTGATTTTCCGGGATTTTGAGTGATTCAGATGGGGTTAACCCCGAAAGGGTTTTATGGAAAAAGCAGAAATTAAGTCGGCGTTGGAGGCCCTGGAGGCCCGAATTCAGCAGATTCGGGACTGTCTTTGACATTCCCAACAAAATGACCCTTCGCAAAGAACTGGAAAGCCGGATGTCTCAGGTAGGATTTTGGGACAATCCGGAAACCGCTCGACAGGTTGTCTCCGAATTAAGCGCCGTCAAATCGGTTGTCGAACCTGTTCAGGAGGCCCAGCAGACCTTAACCGACCTGCAGGAACTCTTTGAGCTGGCCTGTGCGGAAAACGATGCCCAGACGCTGGCTTCGATTGAGCAGGACCTGGCCCGATTGTCCCGTCAATGCGACAAAATCGAGATTGCGGGGATGCTGAACGGTCCGGATGATGCCAAGAACTGCTTTTTCAGCATTCACGCCGGCGCCGGCGGCACGGAAAGCTGCGACTGGGCCAGTATGCTGCTGCGGATGTACACGCGGTATTTTGAACGGGCCGGATACACCTACAAAGAAATGGACATCACGCCGGGTGAAGAGGCGGGCATTCGTTCCATTACGCTGCTGGTGAGCGGGCCGTTTGCCTTTGGGAAGCTGTCCTGCGAGACGGGCGTTCATCGCCTGGTGCGCATCAGCCCGTTTGATGCCAACAGCCGGCGGCATACGAGTTTTGCCGCGGTGGATGTCATTCCGGAGCAGGATGAGGATTTCGAAATTGAAATTCGAGACGAAGACCTGCGGATTGATACCTATCGGGCGGGGGGAGCCGGCGGCCAGCACGTCAACAAGACCAGTTCCGCCGTCCGGATTACGCACCTGCCGACCGGTATTGTTGTGCAGTGCCAAAACGACCGAAGCCAGCACAAAAACCGCGCCGAAGCGATGCGGATGCTCAAGAGCCGGCTGTATATGCTCGAACAGCAGAAACGCGATGCGGAGCTGGCCAAACTGTACAGCAACAAGGGCCAAATCGCCTGGGGCAATCAGATTCGCAGCTATGTCCTCCAGCCCTATCAGCTGGTGAAAGACCATCGGACGGATTATCAGACCGGCAATGTGCAGGCCGTTCTGGACGGCGAGATTGACGAGTTTATCGACAGTATGCTGCGGTATCGGATGCAGAACAAGCAGCAGACTGCCAAGGCCGCCTCCCGATAAGCAGAACAGAAATGGTGGAGAAAAAAGCAGCGATGAAAAAAGCCATAGACACGGCGGTGGTATGCCGACAGGCGTATCCGCTTCAGATTCGCACGGATGTATTGGCAGTGGGGGTTTTCGAAAAGGGACCGCTGGGCGGATGGGCCCTGCGGGTCGATCGTCGGCTCAAGGGACAAATCAGCCGGCTGCTGGAACTGAAAGACTTCAAAGGCAAGCTGCAGACGACAGCCCTTTTGTACACCCGCGGGCAGCTCGGCGCTGAGCGTGTGCTGCTGGTTGGACTGGGAGAGAAGAAAAAGGCCGAAGCGGATACGCTCCGAAAGGCCGCGGCGGCAGCGGCTTCGGCGGCGGTCGATTTGAGGGTCTCTTCGCTGGCGGCAGCGGTGGACTGGAGTGAATGGGCAAACCATACGCCGCAGGAGCTGGCCCAGGCGTTTGCCGAAGGGATTCATTTCGGCGCCTATCGCTATCTCGAATACCGCAGTCCGGAGCCGTCGGAACCGCCGGTTTCTTCTCTGCAGGCGGTCCTGGCCGAACCGGATGAGCGGCGTCTTCGTCCGCTGCAGCAGGGCATTCGAATCGGCGGCATATTGGGAAAGGCCCAGAATTATGCCCGCACTATTGCGAATCGTCCGGCGAACGTGATGACGCCGGCGGCTTTGGCGGCCGAGGCGCAGAAGTTGGCCCGCAGAACCGCCGGGTTGCGATGCACGGTGCTGGATGAAAAGAAGCTGGCCGCCGAAAAGATGGGCGGCATTCTGGCCGTAGGAAAGGGCTCGGCCAATCCGCCGCGACTGATTGTCCTGCGGTACAGCCCGTCGGCGGCGTCTTCCAAGGCCGCCCCGATGGCCCTTATCGGCAAGGCGATCACCTTTGACAGCGGCGGTGTGAGCTTAAAACCCAGCGAGGGGCTGCACGATATGAAGTTTGACAAGTCCGGCGGGGCGGCTGTGCTGGCGGCGATGGCCGCTGTGGCCGCTCTCAAGCCGCGGCGCGTTATTTACGGCATCATTCCGGCCGCTGAAAATCTGCCCAGCGGAACCAGCTATCGACCCGGCGACATCGTCACCACCTACAGCGGCAAGACCGTCGAGATTCAGAATACCGATGCAGAAGGGCGGATGCTCTTGTGCGATGCGATCGCGTATGCAGTGAAGCTGGGCTGCAATCCGATTGTGGATACGGCGACGCTGACCGGCGCCTGCGTGGTGGCCCTCGGAACCAAACGCGCCGGCCTGATGGGCAATGATGCCGGACTGCTGGAGGCGATTGAGAAGGCCTCCAGGAAGACCGGTGAGCGTGTCTGGCGGCTTCCGTGCGATGATGAATATGTCGAAGCGATGAAGAGCCAGATTGCGGATTTGAAAAACGTCGGCGGCAAGTGGGGCGGCGCCTGCACAGCGGCGGCGTTTTTGAGCCAGTTCGTCGGAAAGGCCCGCTGGGCGCATCTGGATATTGCCGGTGTGGGCGTCTGGGGAGCCGGTGAGAAAGACACGCCCGGCTCTATTGGGTTCGGTGTGCGGCTGCTGACGACATTTGCAATGAATTCGGTTTTCTGAAAGAGGCGGCTATGAAACTGATTCTTTTGTTCTGGGCAATAGGTACGCTTTTCCTGGCAGCGGGTTGTCAGTGCGGCTGTGCCGTTCAGCAGCGACAAATGCCGACGGCTCGGGCGCAGGCGGATGCCCCCGTTCAAACTCAGCTGACGGTGGAGGTGCAAAGCGCATATGGGCGAAGCTTCTGAGAGGATTCCGAACCTGGACGTGGATACGGAACGGATTGAAAAGGCCGTGCGGGAGATTCTTCTGGCAGTGGGAGAGGACCCGGAGCGGGAAGGGCTGAAGGCCACGCCCCAGCGGGTTGCCCGGATGTATGCGGAACTGCTGGCGGGGATGCGGCAGAATGCCGCGGATCATCTGAAAAGCATCTTTCACGAACAATACGACGAAATTGTTCTGCTGCGGGAGATTCCTTTTTACAGCATCTGTGAACACCATCTGATGCCGTTTATCGGCAAGGCCCATGTGGCCTATCTGCCGGCCGGTCGGGTGTTAGGCGTCAGCAAGCTGGCGCGGATTGTGGACACCTTCGCCCGGCGGCTTCAGGTGCAGGAACGGCTGACGGACCAGATTGCGGATTTCCTGATGAAAAATCTCGAACCCATCGGCGTGGCGGTGGTCCTGGAGGCCAGTCACAGCTGTATGACAATTCGCGGAATCCAAAAGCCGGGTGCTGTGATGGTAACCAGCTCTCTTCGCGGCATCTTCAAACGCGACCCGCGCAGTCGTGCGGAAGTGCTTACGTTGATGCATACCAACCGAACCTGACCCTATGCATACACTCTGTCGGCAAGTGCGATTTTCTGTCAATCCGTTTGGACCGGCCTCCGAAGCAGGGTTTAATTCCTATGCGTCCAGGCCCTGCGGTGACGGTTTGGCTGTCTATCTGTGTTTGACGGCCGCCCTGAAAGGTCCTGTGGATGACCGGACCGGTTTTGTGGTCAATGTATCGGAGATTGACAGCGCCGTACGCCGGGCGGCGGTGCCGATTTTTGAGCGGAATATCCGGAGCCGTTTTCAGCAGGGACAGGGGGTAAGTCTGCGAGATTTGTTCCGCTGGCTCTGGGACAGCGCCGAGCGTTTGCAGCCCTTTTTTGAAGCGGCTCAGATATGTCGGCTCGAGCTTGCGCTGAATCCATTTCGTACCATTTCCATCCGGAGGGAGAAAAGCCCGATGCGGACGTACAGTGAACGATTTGAATTTGCGGCGATGCATCGCTTGTGGAACGATGCGTTCAGTCCTGAAGAAAACTTTCGCCGCTTCGGCAAGTGTGCCAATCCGGCCGGACACGGACACAACTATATTCTGGAGGTGACAGTGCAGGTTTCTGATGAGCCGGAACCGCACGGTTGGATTGGGGATTTTGAAAAAGTTATTCAGGAATATTTTTTATCCATTGTGGACCATAAAAATCTGAATGCGGATGTGCCTCATTTTTCCCATATAAATCCGACAGTCGAGAATATTGCTTCTTATGCCTGGCAATGTTTAAAAGGGAAATTTGGGGAAAATAGGTTGATAAGAATTACGGTCTGGGAAAACGACCGGACCTATTGTACTTTCCGGGAGGAATAGAAAAAACATACGGATTTTTAGGACGTTTTTAACTCGATGTTCAGGATAGACCGATATTTATATTGTCTTTCGATTGCGAAGAAATTCGTTTTTTCTCGGCTGAAGACGTAAGCGGGAAAACGGATTTGTTGTTCCGTAAGTATTTTATTTAGAATGTTTTAAGTCCTATCGGCTTTTGGTTTGCAGCCGACGGGGACGGAGTGTAGATTCAAGGGGCTTTCCAAGCGAAAATATTTCTTAATTATCTTTACAAAAAGGACTTAGTCTTATGAAGGTTTCTGTTGTCGGCGTCGGATATGTAGGTCTTGTGGCGGCGGCTTGTCTGGCGGACGGTGGAAACCATGTCATTTGTATCGACAAAGATAAAAAGAAGATAGACAATCTCAAGAAAGGAATTATTCCGATTTATGAACCTGGGTTGGAAGAGATTGTCCGACGAAATGAAAAGAGCGGCCGACTGACCTTTACGACAGACTTAAAGGAAGGGGTTGAGCAATCCCTCATTCTTATCCTCGGCGTCGGCACTCCCAGTGCGCCGGACGGCTCGGCGGATATTTCCGCGGTGCTTGCTGTGGCCGAAGAGATTGCCAGGTGGATGAAGGAATATCGGATTATTGTGGTCAAGAGCACTGTGCCGGTCGGTACCCACAAGATTGTCAGCGAGCTGATTGCCTCCAAAACTCAGGTGCCTTTTGATTATGTGAGCAACCCGGAGTTCCTGAAGGAAGGTTCGGCAGTTGAAGATTTTCTCAAACCCGACCGTGTCATTATCGGCACAACCAATCCGGCCGTGATGGAATGGATGAAGCATTTGTATGCCCCCTTTATGCGCAAGAGCAGCCGGATTTTCTTTATGGACCCGGCCAGCGCGGAGATGACCAAGTATGCGGCCAATGTGATGCTGGCTTCGCGCATCTCCTTTATGAATGAACTGAGCGCCTTATGTGAAGAATATGGTGCGGATATTGAGCAGGTGCGGGCGGGTATCGGCAGCGACAGCCGAATCGGCCCGGCCTTTCTGTTTCCGGGGGTCGGTTTCGGCGGCAGCTGTTTTCCCAAAGATGTACGCGCGCTGATTTATATGGGCCGCCAAAAAGGGGTGCCGATGACGATTGCCGAGGCCGTCCAGCAGGCCAATCTCCGGCAGCAGCAGCGGTTTGCCGACAAGGTGCTTCGGTATTATCAGGGACGGCGAGATGTTCGACTGGGGGTCTGGGGGTTGTCGTTCAAGGCACGGACGGATGATACGCGGGAATCCCCGGCGGTTTTCTGCATCCAGCGCTTTTTGGAGGCGGGTGTGCAGATTGCCGCCTATGACCCGGAGGCGGTTTGTCCGGAGCTGGACGGTCGAATTCAGCGTCTGGGGAATGCCTACGATGTGCTGGATGGAGCGGATGGACTGGTGATTTTTACAGACTGGCAGGAGTTTCGAACGCCGGATTTTGACCAGATCGCCCGTCGGCTGAAAAAACCGGTAATTTTTGACGGACGCAATCTTTACAGCCCTTCGTTTGTTCAGAAACAGGGAATTGAATATTACAGCATCGGCCGTTCAGTTGTGCGGCAGATGCCGGAGGGAAGATGAGGGTTCTCGTAACAGGGGCGGCCGGATTTATCGGGTCGCATTTGTGTCAGCGTCTGATTGCGGAAGGGTATTCCGTAGTCGGCGTGGATAACTTTGACCCGTTTTATGAACCGGCGGTCAAACGAAGAAATCTGGCTGACCTTTTGAAATCGAATCGGTTCGAGCTGAAAGAGGGCGATATTCGAGATGCGGCCTTTCTGGAAGCAGCGGCGGACGGTTCGGATGCCGTGGTTCATCTGGCGGCCAAGGCAGGCGTGCGGCCCTCCATCGAAGACCCCCTCGGCTATGCCGATGTGAATGTGCGGGGCACGGCGGCCGTACTCGAGTCGGCCCGGAAAAACAAGATTCGCACGGTGCTGTTCGCATCCAGTTCGAGTGTGTACGGCAACAGCAGCCGGATTCCTTTTTCCGAAGATGACCCGGTCAATGAACCGGTTTCTCCTTATGCCGCCACCAAAAAGGCGGGGGAAATGCTGTGTCGGACGTATCATCATTTATACGGAATGCATATCTTCTGTCTTCGGTTCTTCACTGTGTACGGCCCTCGACAGCGCCCGGACCTGGCGATTCACAAGTTTGCCCGGCTGATTGAGGCCGGCAGGCCGGTTCCGATTTATGGAGACGGTTCCGCCGAGAGGGATTTTACGTATATTGATGATATTATTGACGGGACGGTTTCGGCCCTGAAGGCCTGCCGCGGCTTTGCCGTTTACAATCTCGGGGATTCCTGCCCGGTTCGGCTGGATGATTTGGTTTCCGCTCTGGAGGAGGCACTGAACAAACGGGCTGAGCGTCGCTTTCTGCCGCCTCAGCCGGGCGATGTGATTCGCACCTGTGCGGATATTCGGAAAGCTGCGGAGGACCTCGGATATTGTCCCAAAACGTCTCTTAAAGAGGGATTAGCCCGTTTTGTTCAGTGGATGCGCAGGGAGGCCGTATGAGAAAGAAAAAAGCGCTCATTACCGGAATTACCGGACAGGATGGGTCTTATCTGACGGAACTGCTGCTGGAAAAGGGCTATGAGGTGTACGGTATTGTGCGGCGCAGTTCCTCCTTCAGCACGGAACGCATCGACCATTTGTACCAGGACCCGCATCATCAGCCGCCGCTGAAACTGATTTACGGCGACCTGACCGACGGCGGCAACCTGTCCACCATTCTCAATGAGATTCAGCCCGATGAAGTGTACAATCTGGGTGCTCAAAGTCATGTTCGGGTCAGTTTTGACCAGCCGATTTATACGGTCAACGTCGATGCACTGGGGACACTTCGGCTTTTGGAGGCGCTGCGGATGATGAAGAAGCCGCCGCGGTTTTATCAGGCCTCCAGCAGCGAAATGTACGGCAGGGTCGCTGAAATCCCCCAGACGGAAAAGACGCCGTTTTATCCCCGAAGTCCCTACGCCTGTGCTAAGGTATATGCCTTCTGGCAGACGGTCAATTATCGGGAGGCCTATGGGCTCTTCACCTGCAACGGGATTCTGTTTAACCATGAATCTCCGCGTCGGGGTGAAACGTTTGTGACCCGCAAAATTACCCGGGCGGCCGGACGAATCAAAATGGGCCTGCAGGACAAACTGTATCTGGGCAATCTGGATGCCAGACGAGACTGGGGATTTGCCGGCGATTATGTCGAGGCGATGTGGCGAATGCTTCAGCAGGACCAGCCGGACGATTACGTGGTGGCGACGGGGGAATCGCACTCCGTTCGCGAATTTCTGGATGAAGTCTTCGGCTATCTCGATTTGGATTGGCATCAGTATGTTGAAATTGATCCGCGGTATTTCCGCCCGACGGAGGTGGATGTCCTGCAGGGCGACGCCTCCAAGGCCCGTGCCAAACTCGGCTGGAAGCCGAAAGTGACCTTCAAACAGCTGGCTCGGATGATGACGGAGGCGGACTTAAAACTGGCGGAAGAAGAAAAGGTGCTCAAAGACCACAAAAACAATCGGCGATGAGCGGATTCTTTGAAACCAAGCGGGTAGTTGTCACCGGCGGAGCGGGCTTTCTGGGCCGCTATGTCGTGCAGGGCCTTCAGCAGCGGGGCTGCCGGCAGATTCTGGTGCCCCGAAGCGCCCAGTACAATCTGGTGCGGATGGACGATGTGGTGCGAATGTTTGAGCAGATGAAGCCGGATATTGTGATTCATCTGGCGGCGGTGGTCGGCGGCATCGGCGCCAACCGCAGGCACCCGGGGCGTTTCTTTTATGAAAATCTGATGATGGGGGTCCAGCTGATGGAGCAGGCCCGGCTGCACAGGGTCGAAAAGTTCGTCGCTGTCGGCACGATTTGCGCTTATCCGAAGTTTACGCCTGTGCCGTTTAAGGAAGATGATTTGTGGAGCGGCTATCCGGAGGAGACCAACGCCCCCTACGGTCTGGCCAAAAAGATGCTTCTGGTCCAGTCGCAGGCCTATCGGCAGGAATACGGCTTTCATTCGATTTATCTGCTGCCGGTGAATCTCTACGGCCCCGGTGATAATTTTGACCCGCAAACCAGCCATGTGATTCCGGCCCTGATTAAAAAGTGTGTGGACGCCGTCGAGGAAGGCCGGGATTGGATTGAGTGCTGGGGAACCGGACAGGTTTCGCGGGAGTTTCTCTATGCGGCCGATGCCGCCGAGGGCATCTTGCTGGCGACGGAATATTATGACAAGCCCGACCCTGTCAATCTGGGCACGGGCCGGGAAATCACCATTCGGGCCCTGGCGGAAACGATTGCCGAGCTGACGGGGTTTGACGGACAAATCCGATGGGATTTCTCCCAGCCCGACGGTCAGCCCCGCCGCTGTCTGGATACGAGCCGGGCGGAAAAAGAATTCGGCTTCCGCGCCCGCACAGACCTCCGGACCGGTCTGAAGGCGACGATTGACTGGTATCGAACCCACCGGAATCAATTGCAGTTTGCTCGAGGATAACCAAGCGATGACAGCCAAATCCTTTGCTCTGATCGGTGCCTGCGGATATATCGCGCCGCGGCATCTGCAGGCCATTCGGGATACCGGCAATACGCTGGTGGCGGCCCTGGACCGCAGCGATTCAGCAGGGGTGCTCGACTCCTATTTCCCCGATGCCCGTTTCTTTACGGAGTTCGAACGGTTTGACCGCCATCTGGAAAAACTGCGCCGCAAAGGGGAAGGGGTCCACTACGTTTCCATCTGCTCACCGAATTATCTGCACGACGCCCATGTGCGGTTTGCCCTGCGGATAGGGGCGGATGCGATTTGCGAAAAGCCGCTGGTGATTAATCCGTGGAATGCCGTTGCCCTGGGGGAACTGGAAAAAGAGTCAGGCCGCCGTATTCATACCATTATGCAGCTGCGGCTTCATCCGGCCATCCGCCGGCTCAAAGAACAGGTCGAACAGGGCCCGCCCGGCAAAATCTATGATGTGGAGGTGACCTATATTACCGCCCGTGGGCAATGGTATCTGGTCTCCTGGAAAGGCGATGAAAGCAAGTCCGGCGGCATCGCCGCCAACATCGGCATTCATTTTTTTGACATGCTCGCCTGGATTTTCGGGACGGTCAAGACCAATACTGTGCATTTGTATGAGCCGCAGCGGGCTGCCGGCTATCTGGAGCTGGAGCGGGCCCGGGTGCGGTGGTTTTTGTCCGTGAATCGAAACGACCTGCCTTTTGAATGGGTGCCGGGCAAAGCGGCGACCTTTCGGTCCATTCGTGTGGACGGCGGAGAAGTGGAGTTCTCCGGCGGCTTTACCGACCTGCATACGGAAAGCTACCGAAAAATCCTGGCCGGCGAAGGATTCGGCTGGCAGGAGGTGATGCCCTCACTGGAGATGGTTTACACCATTCGCCACAGTCAGCCCACCGGCTGCAAAGGCGATTATCACCCGATGCTGATCCGGCTGAAGACCGATTGATTCAATCGATGAGCGAACCGACAAAACCTTATTTTGTGCATCCGACGGCCGTGGTGGATGAGCCCTGCACGATCGGAGCAGGCACAAAAATCTGGCATTTTTGCCATATCTGCCGAGGGGCTGTGATCGGGTCAGGATGTATTCTCGGCCAGAATGTCTTTGTGGCCTCCGGCGCCGTCATCGGCAATCGCGTCAAAATTCAGAACAATGTCTCCGTGTACGAAGGAGTGACGCTGGAGGACGACGTCTTTTTGGGTCCCAGCTGTGTGCTGACCAATGTTTCTAATCCGCGTTCTCAGGTGCTTCGGCACGGACTGTATGAGAAGACGCTGATTCGCCGCGGGGCAACCGTCGGCGCCAATGCAACCATTGTCTGCGGCGTCACACTCGGACGATATGCCTTCGTTGCGGCCGGAGCAGTCGTCACAAAAGATGTGCCCGATTACGGCTTCGTAGCAGGTGTTCCGGCACGTCTGAAAGGGTGGATGAGCCGCCACGGCCATCTCTTGCGAAACCCTGACGCAAAGGGTATTCTGGTCTGTCCGGAGAGCGGCTATCGGTATCAGGAAGTGGAACCCGGCCGGCTGCGGTGTCTGGATTTGGACGAGGATTCTCCGCTGCCGCCGGAACTGTCCGTCGGACGCAGGCCGTATCGGGATTTCAAACCGTAAAACGAAGAAATTGAGGTGAACATGCAGGTTCCTTTGCTGGATTTAAAAGCCCAGTACCGCACGATTCGCCAAGAGGTGCTGGCTCAGATTAACGAAGTGCTCGATTCCCAGGTCTGCATCGGCGGACCGAAAGTGGAGCAGCTCGAAAAAGAAATTGCTCAGCTGTGCGGCTGCCGCTATGCCGTGGGGGTTTCCAGCGGCACGGATGCCATCTTAAACAGTCTGATGAGTCTGGGAATCGGTCCGGGGGATGAGGTGATTACAACGCCGTTTACCTTTTTTGCAACCGCCGGCTGCATTGCCCGGGTCGGCGCCAAACCCGTTTTTGTCGATATTGACCCGGACACCTTCAACATCAATCCGGCCCTGATTGAGCCGGCAATTACCCGGCACACCAAAGTCGTTATGCCGGTGCATCTCTTTGGACAGATGGCGGATATGGACCCGATTATGCAGATTGCCGGCCGGGCTTCGCTGGCGGTGATTGAAGATGCGGCTCAGGCGATTTCCGCAACCTACAAAGGGCGGCGGGCAGGCAGCATCGGCACCTGCGGCTGTTTTTCCTTCTTCCCGAGCAAGAATCTGGGCGGCATCGGCGACGGCGGGATGGTCGTGACGAATGACGAGGCCCTGTACCAGCGCTTGATGATTCTACGCAATCACGGCAGCCAGCCCAAATATTACCACAAATACATCGGCGGCAATTTTCGGCTGGACCCGATTCAGGCGGCCGCCCTGCTGGTCAAGCTGCCGTACCTGGAAAAATGGTCAAAGGCCCGCCGAAAAAATGCAGCCTATTACACAAAACGCTTTGAAGGAACACCTGTCCGCACACCGGTCATTTCGGAAGATTGTGTTTCCATCTTCAACCAGTATGTCATCCGTGTGCCGCGGCGGGATGAGCTGGTCGCTTATCTGAAGGAAAAGCAGATCGGCTGCGAGATTTATTATCCCGTCCCGCTGCATCTGCAGGAATGTTTTGCTTATTTGGGCGGCAAAGAAGGGGATTGCCCAGAGGCCGAAAAGGCCGCCAAAGAGGTTCTGGCTCTGCCGATTTATCCGGAACTGACGGATGAAATGAAAGAGTATGTTGTCCAGACCATTCTTGCTTTTTACAGCTGAGAATGCCCCAGTGATTTGTTAAAAATAGTGTTTGGCTGATCACGAAGGGCTTTTAGGAAGGATTCAATAAAGAAAGGAGGTCGTGATGAAGCGGTTTTGGACGGCGGTGATGGGGATTGGAATGTTGGCAGGATCGGCAGCGGCGGACTTGACAAGATTTCCTTTGTGTACAGCCGGGGGAATTCAGGATTATCCGGCTTTTGACGGAGCTGCGGCGGTCTGGCAGGATTTCAGAGACGGCAGTGTGAATGCCAATCTTTACGGCTACAGTTTTTCTGAGCCCAATGAACTGGTGATTTGCACGGCTCCTCAGGAACAGGCAGCGCCCTCCGTCAGCGGCCCTATCGTCGTCTGGCAGGATATGCGCAGCGGCAATTATGACATTTATGGTTTTGATTTGCGAACCCGTCAGGAGTTTGCAATCTGCACCAACAGCGCTGCTCAAATGAATCCCCGTGTGAGCGGTTCCATTGTTGTCTGGCAGGACTATCGGGCCGGAAATTGGGATGTATATGGGTACAATCTGGAAACCGGCGTGGAGTTTGTGATTTCCAACGGCTCGGCGTTTGAAGGGTATCCGGTGATTGACTGGCCGTGGGTAGTTTGGGTGGATTTGCGGAACGAAGGCAACTGGGATATTTACGCCAAACATCTTCAGTCCGGCCAGGAAACGGCCGTCTGTACGCATTCCGCCGTGCAGTTTCGTCCGTCTGTCAGCGGCGGAACAGTTGTCTGGCAGGAGGAGCGGAACAAAAATACAACCGGTGTGGATGTGTATGCCCGCCGCCTTCCGGATGGACCGGAATTTGCAGTTTGCCAGGCGGCCGGCGACCAGATTCTGCCGGTTATTCAGGGTTCTATGGTGGTCTGGGAGGATTATCGAAACGGCTCCTCTAACGCGGATATCTATGCGTGCAATCTGGCGACAGGGGCGTTTCTGGCGGTGGATACGCGGCCGGGACATCAGCTGCGTCCGACCGTCTGGGGCAGCCGGATAATCTGGCGAAGCGGAGATGACCTTTTTTATGCCGATGTGCCCGTGCCGACTGTTCTGACTATTCTTTCTCCAAACGGCGGAGAAATGTTTTTGGCGGGCACAGAGGCCCCGATATGCTGGCAGACCGAAGGGCCTTCGCCTGCGTACATCCGGATTGTCTATTCAGCGGATAACGGCAGCACCTGGAACCTGATTACTCCCGGTGTTCCTAATACGGGTGAATATCTGTGGAAGCCCCTGCCGCATTTGGATTCAACGGCATGTTTGATTCGCATCGGTGATTCGGCTGATTCGTTGATAACGGACACAAGCGATGCAGCTTTTACGATTTTTCAATGCGAAAGCTCTCTGACGGCGGATTTGGATGGGGACTGTTTAGTGGGTCTGTCCGATTTTTCTGTGTTGGCAAACCAATGGCTCCGCTGCGGCAATCCGTATGACCCGCAGTGGTGCTTGGATCATTTTTAAGGCAGAGGGATTGTGACAATCTGTCAGGACCGAAAGCAGTTAATCCGGTGTGAAAAAAACCGATAGACCATTGCTTACTGGTTCTTGTTCAGGAAACAGTTCGGTCGTTGAGGCCGAATGGAAAATGAAATAGGGAAAACGGCGGAAGATGGACAACAAAGCCGCGGAATGGATGAAGCAGGCTGATTATGATATGGAAACCGCAGAGTTTATGCACAGCGGCGGGAGATATTTTTACGCGGTTTTTCTGTGCCATTTGTCTCTGGAGAAGGCACTCAAAGGTCTTTATCTGGCGAAGCTGCGTGAGGTTCCGCCCAAAACGCATAACCTGATTTATTTGCTGGACAAGATGGGAATCAGGCCTGAAGAGAAAACAGGGACAATTATCGCTCGGCTTAATGAAGCTCATATTGCGACAAGGTATCCCGAAGATCTTGAACAATTGCAAAGCCATTATACAGATGTGATCTCTAAGCAGTTGATTATTCAGGCCAAGGAAGTTCTCCAATGGATAAAAAAACAGTTTTAGCCGTCATTTCTGATTTTCAAAAAGCCCTGCGGGAGGTCGGAATCAAACCCCAAAAAATTATTTTGTTCGGTTCTTATGCGACCGGGCAGCAGCAGCAAGACAGTGATATCGATTTGGTGGTGATTTCGGAGGATTTTGAGGAGAAGGGATACTGGGAGCGAATCGAATTATTGTCTGCGGCAATTTATAAGGTATTCAAACCGATTGAAGCGGTAGCGATGACTCCGCAGGAGTGGCAGTCTGGGAATTCTTTTATCGCGGATTATGCTCGTAACGGAGAAGTGGTGTACGGCTGAAAACAGCCCGCTGCGGCAATCCGTATGACCCGCAGTGGTGTTTGGAATAGGAAACGATAAGGAAGGATGACTATGGACAATCTCGAGAAAAAGATTGCGAGTAAAAAGGTTGTGGTGGGAGTTCTCGGCTTGGGCTATGTGGGGCTGCCGCTGGCCCGGGAATTTGCTTTGTCGGGGGTGAAGGTGCTCGGCTTTGATATTGATGAAAAAAAGGTCAAGATTCTCAATTCCGGCCGAAGCATCATTAAGAATGTACCCCATGAAGTCGTCCGCAAGATGGTCAAAAGCGGAAAGTTCACTGCCACATCCGATATGTCCCAGATTCGCAAGGCCGATGCGGTCCTGATTTGCGTGCCGACGCCGCTGACGCCCAATCGTGAACCGGATATGCAGTATGTCGAGGGCAGCTGCCGCACCATTGCCAAATATCTGCGAAAAGGCCATCTGATTTCTCTGGAAAGCACGACCTATCCGGGCACCACGCGGGAACTGATGAAGCCGATTCTGGAGGCAACGGGTCTGAAAGCTGGCAAGGATTTCTATCTGGCCTTTTCGCCGGAACGCGAGGACCCGGGCAATAAACAGTATACCACTCGCACGATTCCCAAAGTAGTCGGCGGTTTGACCCCCAAATGCCGGCAGCTGGCCCATCAATTGTACTCGTTGGCTATCCAGAAAATGGTGCCGGTTTCTTCCGTGGAGGCGGCGGAGGCGACCAAGATTCTCGAGAATGTCTATCGGTGCATCAATATTGCAATGGTTAACGAACTGAAAATGGTTTTCGACCGGATGGGCATTGATGTCTGGGAGGTCATACGGGCGGCCAGCACCAAGCCGTTCGGCTATCATCCGTTTTATCCGGGGCCCGGGCTGGGCGGCCACTGCATCCCGATCGACCCGTTCTATCTGACCTGGAAGGCCCGGCAGTACGGAATGGCCACGCGGTTTATCGAGCTGGCCGGCGAGATTAACACGAGTATGCCGCATTATGTAGTTCACAAGGTAATGGAGGCCCTTAACGACCGAAAGAAGAGCTTAAAGGGTTCCAAAATCCTTGTGCTCGGTCTGGCCTACAAGCCGGATATCGATGATGTGCGGGAATCGCCGTCGCTGGAGCTGATTGAGCTGCTTCAGGAGCGGGGGGCGAAAGTGGACTATAACGACCCGTATGTGCCGAAAACCCACAAGATGCGGGAGTATGATTTGAAGATGACCAGCCGGCCGCTGTCGGCGGCGATGCTTCGTTCCTATGACTGCGTGCTGATTTCCACCAACCACAGCTGCTATGATTACGCCTGGATTGTCAAACATGCCAAGCTGGTGGTGGATACCCGCAACGCCACCGCCGCCGTCAAATCCGGCCGCAGCAAAATCGTTAAGGC
>JAKPDO010000004.1 GCA_029552545.1 Planctomycetota bacterium | reverse complement strand
CGCCGTCCAGCGGATTAATGCTTGGAAATGTGGTTGTGTCTCCCATACCTACTCAACTCCGTAAATCTCGCCCTTTTCAATAATCACCCGTGATGCAGGTGCCTCAAGTTCTTTTGTCTCAACCGGTGCTGTTGCTGCCGGGGCAGGCTGTTTCTCTAACGCCTCAATCCGTGCAGACAGTTCTTTGTTCTCGCCAATCTTTTCAGTCAGGCTCTTAATCGCCTCACTGAGCTCCTTTACACAATTCTGGTTTGCCTCGAAAGCAGTTTTGAGCCCTGAAACGTCTGCCTTGACTGCTTCGAGTTCCTTTGTAATTGCTTCGGTGTCCATAGTATCAACGTCCGTTTCAGGCTCAACCGGCTCTGTGCCGGTATCATCTGCCTGTTCGTTGTTGCGAATCGTGCATTTTGCACATGCTCCCCGGTTCACGGTGGCTATTCCGGTGAACGTCAGTTCCTCTGCCTGGTATATCCGCCGCCCGGGATTCCATTTCTCTTTCCCGCCGTGCTCGACAGAGACATAGTTTGCCATACCGGCCTTAATCATCGCTATCGTGTCTCTGCTCTGCTGTGTCAAACCGTGGTAGTGCAGGTCGCCGACAACCGCCTCGTTCTCATACCGCGGGTTCAGGACCTCGCCGACTTTCTCGGTGATGTTCCGTGGCACTCCCCCCGAATGCCTGGACCACATGGCAGAGTCGACCCAGTTGCCAGCATACCGCTGCAGGACGCCAGGCGAGTATTCAAGCGGGGTACCCTGTGCCGAATCAGTCCAGATACCTGCTGCCAGTAGCTTTACTCCCCGGATGAGCAACCCGCCGGACGGCAGATCCTCAAACCGCCCGCCAATCTGCTGAAAATCAAACGACAGCGCACGGGTGAACGGTTTCGCCTCATCCTCGTTTTCACGGGTCTGCTCATCAAGTGAGTACCCGGAATACCCGTGATTCGCAAGCCATGAATCAGCCATTTCACGGGTGTATGTGTCAGAAAAAACTATTTGCGTCACGTTCCCGTCTGCGTCCCAACGGGGCATAATGCCCGGCCCGTATTTGTTTGCCTGCTCGCGGACTGCCGGAGTGTCCCGGATCCGTGCAATTATTGCGGGTAGCATAGTTGCTATTTGGCAACCCTTAAATATGGTAATTTTGGTTATGCCGCTGAAATCAGATTGATTAAACCTGTTTTTGTGACTTTTTTTCAGGTTCGCGGAGTTTTTGCATCAGGATTGCTACTGATTTTGTGCTCCGGCTGCCCCCGTTGTCGTCGGGGAAATACTGACCAAGAGCCCGAGCAATGACCGACGGGTATTTCTCATGCAGGTGAGCCCGGACAAACGCAATCTCGCGGTCCGAGAATGGTTTGCCGGATGTCATTCAATCACCGGAGTATAAACACAGCGGCAATTCGGATGAACGGGGAGCCCCGGAGCCTCACTAATGTTGAACACTTTGCC
Organism: Planctomycetota bacterium; assembly: GCA_029552545.1. Classification (GTDB taxonomy): domain Bacteria; phylum Planctomycetota; class Phycisphaerae; order Sedimentisphaerales; family Anaerohalosphaeraceae; genus JAHDQI01. The sequence continues at coordinate 102 of JAKPDO010000004.1, read as the reverse complement.
GTCGTTGTCAATGCAGGTGGGACAGCACCGGTCATCAGGCCCCGCAAGCCAGGCCACTTTCTGAATGCCGTCACGGCCATACCGGGACAGAGCCCCACGGTT
>JAKPDO010000054.1 GCA_029552545.1 Planctomycetota bacterium | reverse complement strand
GCAGCCCGTGAAATGTGCGGGCTGTTATCCGAGCTTGAGCCGCTGTGCCCGCAGCGGCCCGCAGCCGCCAGCGGCAGCAAACGCAGCCGCCGGCGGCTTTTGGATTCAGCCGGCAAATAAGCCGGCTGAATTACATTTGAGCCGCCATAGCCGATGGCGGCGGCAGAAATAATCGGCTGCCTGGTGTAAGGCCCGCAAAGAATGGCGGGCAGGCAATCTTTAGAGTGCTCAAGTGCACATCAGATTGCCTGCCCGCCTTTTTTTGTACCCAGCCGTCCGGCGTTCGGACGGCAAGAAAACTATGCCGGCCAGTGGGCCGGCAGAAAGAAAAAAAGAAAAAAATGAAAGGAGAACAAAAATGAAACACGAGAGCATCATTATTAGCGGCAAAGATTTATGGCATAATTGGGAATCTGATAATCGGTCGCCTGTGGATGTGGCCGGATTTGAAATTGAAAAAGAAAAGTACTATCGGGTCAGCTGGCCGGAACATGTACTTTACCCCCGACTAAACGGTGACTGCGTCATTGATGGGCCGATTGATGGTCTGTCATAATCTTTTGCCCCCACCCGATATAGCGGGCGTGCCGGCTGCAAGGCCGGCAGGGGGCTTTCAAATCGCCGGCCGGCGTGCGGCCGGAAAAAAGAAAAATTTGAAAGGAGAATGAAAATGCTAATCAATATCAGCAATCACCCCAGCAGCCGCTGGGATGTAAATCAAACTGCGGCCGCCCATAAGCTTGGCGGCCGGCGGATTATCGACCTGCCATTTCCGCAGGTCGACCCGGCAGCGAGCACCAAAGATATTGAGGGGCTCGCTGCTAATTTAATGTCCCAGATCTGGGACATTATAAAAGAAAATATGACAACGACCGACACAGAGTCGGATGACTTTGAGTCCGTCGTTGTTCATGTAATGGGTGAGCAGACCCTTTGTTGGCACCTGCTCGCCCAACTGAAAGACCGCCGAATTCCGGCGGTCGCCTCCACTACAGAAAGAAAAGTGGAGGAAAAAGACGGAGTCAAAACGTCCGTCTTTCAGTTCGTACAGTTTCGCCATTACTTCGGCGGAAGTCAATGGCACGTAGCCACTGCCGTTGAAAATGAACGGCAGCAATGCGCCGCTGAGCAAAAAAGGCTCAGCGACGCTGAGTTTAAGGCCATGCTCCGGGCGGAAATCCGCTCGGAAATACAAACAAAATTTCTGTGCAATGGGCAGGTCCAATACACCTGGACCTGCCAGGAATGCGGAGAAACCTTGCGTCGCGCAAGGGGCGAAGAGGAGGTCGTCCAGCGCGATGTGCTACCGGGAGGAATGGCTCCCAGAGTCACTACCCGGGGAAGTAAGACACCCCCAGAGGAGTGCCTCATCGATGAGGTACTCCAGCACAGGTGTGGCAGCCGCTAAATCAGGCGGACTGCCTTTTTTTGTTTTGGGAAATAGGATAGATGTGTACTATCGGCTGTGGCACAGCGGGAAGAGGAGTCTTTCTTTCCTGCGACTGCGACTGCCGGCAGCAGGCGAAACCGGTATAGGCTTATTATTTGTTGACAGGAGGCGATTATGGATGTCAATTATTCGGCTATGAGCCGTTTCAACGATTGGCCACGCGAGAAACGCAGCGAGGCGTTCTATCGTCACAACCGACTGATGGAGCGTTTTATGCAACATAACAAACTGCAAACAATCTGCACGGACTGTGAGAGCATTATGCCAACTGCG
>JAKPDO010000036.1 GCA_029552545.1 Planctomycetota bacterium | reverse complement strand
AAAACCGATTTTGCTCCGGGCACGCACGTGCGGATTCATCCGCTGCTGGACTGGACGGAACTGAACATCTGGGAGTATATCGAGCGGGAAAAGATTCCGACGGTTTCCCTGTACTACGACCAGGGAAACGGAAAACGCTATCGTTCGCTCGGATGCTGGCCGTGCACATTTCCCATAAACTCCACAGCCAAGAATCCGAAGGAGATTATCGAAGAGCTGCGCAGCGGACAGCTGAAAAACATTGCCGAACGCAGCGGACGGGCACAGGATGCTGAAGACGGCGGCGGGCTGGAAACCCTCCGGCGGGAAGGATATATGTAAAAGGAGGACAGCAGACGGATGAATCCTGCAGCCGATGAAAAGATGAATATTGTCGTTGCCGGGCATGTGGACCACGGCAAAAGCACCGTCATTGGCCGTCTCCTGGCCGATACCGATTCTCTGCCGAAGGGCAAACTGGAGCAGATTCAGGAGCTGTGCCGTCGAACCAGCCGGCCTTTCGAATACGCTTTTCTGCTGGATGCGCTCAAGGATGAGCAGGCGCAGGGGATTACCATTGATTCCGCCCGCATCTTCTTCAAGTCCGCCAAACGGCACTATCTGATTCTCGATGCGCCGGGGCATATTGAGTTCCTGCGAAATATGGTTACGGGAGCTTCACATGCGGAGGCGGCTCTGCTGGTGATTGATGCCGCCGAAGGGGTCCGAGAAAATTCCCGACGGCACGGTTATATGCTCTCTATGCTCGGTGTTCATCAAATCGCTGTCCTCATCAATAAGATGGATTTGGCCGGATGGAGCCGTGATACATTCGAAAAGATTGCAGACGAATACAAACGCTTTCTGCAGGAAATCGGTCTGTCAGCGTCTTTCATTCCGGTCAGCGGAATGGCCGGAGACAATATCGCCCGCCGCAGCGAGCGGATGACGTGGTACGAGGGGCCGACGGTGCTGGAGACGCTCGACGCCTTTATTAAAGAGCCGCTGCCGGTGGACAAACCCTTCCGAATGCCCGTGCAGGATGTGTACAAGTTTACACGAGCGGGCGACCAGCGCCGCATCGTCGTTGGAACGGTGGAGACCGGCGCCGTTCGCCCCGGAGATGAGCTGATTTTTTATCCATCCGGCAAAAAGAGCCGCGTCAAGACACTCGAACGATTCGGTTCGCCGCCTCCGCAGGCGTATGAAGCCGGTCAGGCCGCGTCTTTTACGCTCGAAGAGCAGATTTACCTGACGCGCGGTCAAATCGCCGCCCGAGCCGGCGAGCCCGCCCCGGAAGTCGGACGGCGTTTCCAGGTTCATCTGTTCTGGATGGGCAAGGAGCCCCTGCGGACCGACAAAGACTATCTAATCAAGGTCGGGACGGCCAAACAGCCGATGCGCGTCGAGAAGATTCTTTCCGTGATGGATGCCTCCGACCTGCGGGTCAAAACCGAGCAGGATTTTGTCGGATACCACGATGTAGCGGACTGCATTCTGCAGACGGCGCGGGCGGTGGCGTTTGATTTGTCCGACCGATTCCCGACCCTTAGCCGCTTTGTGATTGTGGATGAGTATGAAATCCGCGGCGGCGGGCTGATTCGTAAGGTTCTTCCGGATGCCGAAGAGCCGCTTCGCCAGCGCGTAATGCAGCGAAACCTGAAATGGGCGATGAGCACGCTCAGCCGCGAACAGCGCTGGGAACGCTACAGCCAAAAGGCCTCGCTGGTTTTGATTACCGGCCGTAAAAATGTCGGCAAAAAGACCCTGGCCCGTGCTTTGGAGCGGAAGCTCTTTGCGGAGGGCAAACTGGTGTACTTTATGGGAATCGCCAATGTGCTTTATGGGGTGGATGCCGATATTAAAACGCCCGGGCCGGACACATCCCACCGGCCGGAGCACCTGCGGCGGCTCGGCGAGGTGGCCAACCTGATGCTCGATGCCGGACTGATTCTGATTGTGACGGCCATCGGCCTGACGCAAAGCGATTTGGAGATTATTCGAACCGCCGTGGACAGCGATTTGGTTGAGGTCGTCTGGCTCGGACCGGACATGACTGATATTCAGGCCGATTTGCAGATCGAAAATCCGGACAATCCGGACGAGGCCGCCGGGCAGATTAAGCGGCTCCTGCAGCAGAAGGGGATTATCTTCAGTGTGTGAACGGAAGCGGGGGCAGAGGATGGATGCTGATTTGCAGCGGATTGAACAGGCCCTTCTGGCCGCGCAGGAAGCGGCGGCGCGTTTTACACCCGGGCGAATCGCCTCTGAAAAAAAAGGCGGCGGTGACCCTGTGACGCAGGCCGATCTTCTGCTGGATAAGGTCTTGAAAGAAGCCCTGCTGGGGCCTTCGGAAGGGTGGCTTTCTGAAGAGACCGCCGATGATTTAAGCCGGCTGGGGAAAAAACGGGTCTGGATTGTGGACCCGCTGGACGGCACGCGCGAGTTTGTCGAGGGCATTCCCGAATGGTGCATTTCCGTGGCGCTGGTGGAGGAGGGCTGCCCGACGGCGGCGGGCATCTGCAATCCGGCGGCCGGACAGATTTTTTTGGGAAGCCGTTCATCTGGGGTGACGCTCAACGGACGGCCGGTCCGGGTCGGCGGCAAAGCGGACCTGAAGGGGGCCAGGATTTTAGCCAGCCGCAGCGAAGTCAGACGGGGTGAATGGAAGCGTTTTGAAGGGGCCGGATTTGAGATTGTCCCGATGGGTTCGGTGGCTTATAAACTGGCTCTGGTGGCTGCCGGGCTGGCGGATGGAATGTTTACCCTGGTGCCCAAAAATGAATGGGATGTGGCGGCCGGGGTTTGTCTTGTGGAAGCCGCCGGCGGCCGATGGGAGGCCGCCGAATCCAGACGGCAATTCAATCAGCCCAACCCTCTCCTGAAGGGCCTCTGGGCAGCCAACGAGCGGCTTCTGTTACCTCTGAAAAAGATATCGGGCTAACGAGAGGATGTATTGCAGCCGCAGTTTATTTTATGCTGCCGGCTGTTTTGCAGAACTGTATCATGATTTTCCCGTTGCTCCATGTCTGCAAGATGCTGTCAGCCGATGGGGAATTCGTTGCGGATTTCCTTGATGTAATGAGGATTCTGTAATCCGCATCTTTTTCCGAAGAGGCGATTTGGCGTTCTGCATAAAAAGGAACCCTTTTGTCATCTGCGAAGATACGGGCAGAGGGTTCAATATGTTCGGAAATCCATTCGGCTGCCTGAAGGTACACTTTCTTGTCATAGTGAAGCGGTTTTGCCAGTTTGGGAGCAGCGGTCAAAACGGCGATCATAAGACATCCCACAAAGATACGGCGAGTCTGCACTTTGAGAAACAAGCTGGATTGACAATGCAGATAGTAAGAGAGAAGCCATATTCCAAGAGGAATCAGGGGACAACTGAGAGCAATGAAAGGCAAAATGTGCCGTCGACAAATATATCCCCATCCTATGTAAAGTGACAGAAGGAGGAAGACATTAACAGCCAGAAAAACTGTCAGCATAATTCGAGAGAGATTTTTTGCCAAATACTTGATTCTGAAAAAATGCAGCAGACCGATGAGCCAAAACGGTAAAAGAATGTACAGAAAATTTTCTGTAAGGTCCTGGAGAAAATCAAAGAGCGCTGTCGGAAAAGAAGTTTTTGGTGGAAGGGTGTTTGAAGGAGAGAAAAAGTCTGGTGTGATGGAACGAACCATTGCCGGCAATTTTGCCGGCAGAATGGAATCAGCATAAAGCCAATAGGGCAGGACCGGCAGCAGCCAGGCCGCGGCGATCAGAACAGCGGCGGTCAGCAGCCGTCCGGCGTTCGCCGCTGTTCTTTGCTTCCAAAACAATATGCTCAGAACAACGGCCAGATAGAGGAGAATCTGAGCACATTCCGGACGGAATAAATACCCGACCCCCCCGAGAAACGCCGAGACCATCCATCCGAGAAGAGATTGTTTCTCCAGATTTCTCAGAAGGGCATAAAAGGCCGCCGATAGAAAAAGCAGATGCGGCCAGTCTCGGAGGACGTCGCAGCCGTGTTTGGAAATCGGCAGGACGAGCAAAATCAGAAGTCCTGCAAAGGTCCAGACTGGGCGGAAAAGGCGGCATCCGATTTTCCAGAGGAAAAACAAGGCCCCTAATTGTGTCAGAAGGACCGCTGTTTGGGATGAGTGAATCCAGGATAAATTGACAGAGAAATCTGCGGAGAGAAAGGCAAGCTTGCGGGCCAGATAAAGCAGCATGGGAAAACCCGGCGGGAATTTTCGGCATATCTCCGCATAGCCGCCGGGGAGAGTTTGGGCCATCTTAATATAAAGGACACCGTCTTCGCTGATTACAACGGTCCGGGAGATATGATAGACACCGAGCAGGGCGGCCAGCCCCAGCAGGACAGCCGGACAAAACCATTTGTGGCGGGTCATACGCCGAATGAGAGGACTAATTTGCATAGGCCCTTTTCTTTCCTGAAATCCGCTGTTGCAATATAAAATTGTTTGCCTTTCCAGGCAAGAGGAAAGAATCAGGCCGGCTTATGCACCGGGCGGTTCAAAAAGGCCAGCGAAAGAAGCAACATTGTCTTTAATCCGCCGCTCTGCCGATTTGAAGGTTGGCATCGGCGGCTGTGCCCGGCACCAGGTCCAAGACGGCATTTTTCAGAATCACGCTGAAGATGCATTTGTCCAAATCAATTTTGCAGCTCACCAGGCCCCCTTCCGCGGCGGGAACATTGAGGCACGAATAAACATTGCCCTTAGCTGCTTTTGTGAAGCTGCCTTCAGGAATGGTGAAGGTTTGTGCCCCCCAGGTGATGCTGACCGGCAGAGCTGTCAGATCGGTCCCGGCCACATCCGCAACAGCGATTTCGCCGGTAATGCTTACCTGGTCCGTACCGGCCGTTTTTCCGTGTTTGGCGGCGGCCTTGCTGATGCGGACCTCATCGCGATAGTTTCGCATCAGCCGAATCGGGATCCGCTGCTTGCCGTTGACAATCGATTCGTCGGCTTCTCCGTAGTATACGGTGTCTCCAAAATCCCATTCAAAGCGTATCGGACAGGACAAGCCGGTCAGATTTGTCTTCGAAAGGGTCATGGCGAAGGTGCATTTTGCAAAATCGAATTTCAAAGATGTGATGCCGCCGGGCTGGTTTTTGGCGATTTTTCGGGTCCATACGAACTGGTTTTTCGTTTTGTCCCATTTGTAGCCGCATTCCTCTGTGTAGATTTCGGCCCCGTCCGTCAGAGAAACAACGGAGGTTTCAATGGAGGGGACCTGGAGGAGATTGGGGGCCGCGGCAAAAGAACCGCTGACAGTCAAACTGTCCTGACCGACCCCATTTCCGGCGGCCACCTGGACGCTCTTAATAGTCACGGGCAGAGAGGGCTCATCATTCTGCTCCCAGTCAGCGGGTTCCGCTTCCGCTGAATACTCCCATTTGCCGGAGCTTTCATTGTAGGAATACAGGTCGGAAATCCGGAAGGAGAACGTCTGGACCTGGTAGTCTCCGAGGTACGTTTTGGCGGTCACATCCAACGTGATTTGCGTGAAGGTGCAGATGTCTTTGAAGTTCAGCCCGAACCCGAATCCGCTGCCGTTGCCGATATAGTCCGTCAGTTCCAGCAGCGAAGAAGAAAGGGAAACCGTGGAGCCGTCCGCCAGTTTCACTTTGTAAGGATTCGGGAAAATTGTCCAGATGGTGGATTTTTTGTTGTTGTTCTGGCTGAGTCGGCAGACCCATTTTCCTTTATTAGAAAAGGCCCCGGTTACAGAGACGCCGTAGCCGGCAAAAATATCCCCTGAGCCGCTGCCGGTGTCCCTTTGAACTCCTTCGGTGGGGTTATCGAGCAGGTGAACGTAGATGCGTGCTTTGGCTGGGACAATATCGTGGATCGTCAGCACGGCTTCCGTAATAACAGCCCCGGCCGGAATAGCCAGTTCCTCGCTGGGAATGCCCCAAATGAGATACTCATTGGGGGACATCGTATGGGCGGCGGCCAGAGCCGTCAGAAGCGGGAAAAAGCCCGTGTATATTTCGAACAGAAACAGGTTGGTTTTCAGCTGCTTCATTTTTGTTCTCGACTGTTCAAAACGCTGTCAATTTTTTCGCCCCCAAAGTCGGATTTGTCTTTCCTTCTAAAAAGTACGAAATGTTGCGGAGGCGGTCAAAAGGAGCAGGGGCGGCAGAAAAAAAATCGTCCGATAAAATCCGAAAAAAGAGAGGGGTTTTTCAGGAGTGGCTGCTGAAAAATGAAAAAGAGCGTTTTATCGGCCCCGGTATTTATACCAGGCCGAGCAGGCCCCTTCCGTTGAAACCATACAGGGGCCGATGGGATGATTCGGGCTGCAGATCTTGCCGAACAGCGGACAGGAGGGCGGCTCAACCAGACCGCACAGGACACGGCCGCACATACATCCGGCCGGTTCAGGGGAATCCAGAGGGGTTATGTCTAATCTTTTCACAGCGTCAAATTGTTCATATTGTTTCTTTAACCGAAGCGTGCCGCCCGGGATGCGGCCCAGCCCTCGCCAGGGCCCGTCCCATGGTTCAAAAAATTCCTCCAGCAGCTTCAGGGCGATTTCATTTCCGGCGGGGCGCACGGCCGCCTGGTACACCGATTCCACACAGGCACGGCCGGAGCGGATTTGCTCGCAGATTCGGGCAATGCCTTCGAGAATCTGCATCGGTTCAAAGCCCGCTACCACGCAGGGCCGATGATAGGTCTCTGCAATGGGCCGATACGCATCCGAGCCGATGATGACGCTCACATGCCCGGGACACAAAAACGCATCGATTTTGTCATTGCGTCCTTCAAGGAGTGCTTTCATAGCGGGGATGACGAGTTTGTGGGCACAAAGTATTGTGAAATTGCGGATTCCTTCCGCCAGTGCCTGCTGCAGAACGACGGCCGTAGCCGGTGCCGTTGTTTCAAAACCGACGGCGGCGAACACGACGGTTTTGTCCGGGTTTTTTCGGGCGGCGTCCAAAGCATCATCCGTGCTCAGAACGATGCGCACATTCGGACGATGAAGTTTTTCCAGGGAAGTCCGGCTGCCGGGTACGCGAATCATATCGCCGTAGGTGGTGATGAGTGTATCGGAACGCTGCGCCAACTCCAGAAGCGTGTCAATTGTCCCTTGGTCCGTCACGCAGACCGGACAGCCCGGCCCCGAAAGCAGACGAATCCCCTCCGGCAGAAGCGAGCGGATGCCGTGCCGAAAGAGCGCAACCGTGTGCGTGCCGCAGACCTCCATAATCTGAATGGGCCTGCCGATTTTCTCAACGGCGTTTGTCAGCCGATTTCTGAGCAGCTCAATGGATGAATTCATTGGGAGGCCTCCGGCGGACGGGTCTGCTGCTCCTGCAGACGGGCGATTTCTTCAAAAAGCTCCCAGGTCTTGCGGGCCTCTTCTTCTTCGACTTTGGTGATGGCATAGCCGGCATGAACCAGGACGATGTCGCCCAACCCCACCTCCGGCGTCAGCGTGGTGCGGATTGCCCAGCGTGTGCCCATCGCATCCACGACGGCCCGGTCGCCTTCCATTTCAACGATTCTGGCCGGTACGGCTAAACACATCTACATCTGTCCTCTTTTATTCATCTTATTCAGCAAATGATTTTGTTTCCAGCATTGCGGCGGCAATGGCGGCCTGGCCGAGGGAGATTCCGCCGTCATTGACGGGCACCTTGCGCTTCCAGAGTACACAAAATCCGTCTCGTTTCAAGGATTGAATGAGCCGCTCGGCCAAAAAACGATTGCAGAACACCCCGCCGCTGAGTGCGATTGTTTGCAGCCCTGTCTGCTCGCGTGCCTTTCGGGCTGTCTGAAGCAGGGCGGCGGCGACGGTGTTGTGGAATCGAGCGGCCAAAATCGAAACAGGCGTCCCACGCGCCGCATCCTCCGCCATTTCGAGAAATATCGGCTTCGGATTCCATGTCAGCGGCGGCTCAGGCGTGCTGTCGATCTGGACGGTATAAGCACCCGTTTCCGCCGGGTCGGCGGCCGCCTCCAGGGCCATCGGCAGCTGGGCCTCAAAGGTATTTACTGTCCCCAAGCCGACCAAAGCCGCCGCCGCATCAAACAGTCGGCCCAGACTGGACGTCGGCACGGTTTGAACCCTTTTTTGAATCTGTGCAGCCAGAACGTCCAGTTTTTTCCGGTCCGGCTCCAGCCGCTCTAAGATGGGGTCAAATTGGGGCGGAATCTGCGGCCCCAGCAGCCCCAGCAGCGGCCGAACGGCCTGGCGGGCCGCCGCATCTCCGCCTGCCAATGGGAAATAGGCCAGGTGGGCGAACCGCTCGAACTGAATCTGCGAGGCAATCAGGCACTCGCACCCCCAGACCGCGCCGTCCGTGCCGTAGCCCGTGCCGTCGGCGGCCAGCCCGATGACCCGCTCGTCAATCTCCAGCTGATATTCCGCCAGCACGGAGGCGATGTGTGCCCAGTGATGCTGCACCGCAAAGAACTGCTCCGCCGCAAGCGAGCGGGCGAACTGAGATGACAGATACCCCGGATGCAGGTCGCAGACGACGACCTTCGGCTCCGCCTCAAACAGCGTCTGCAGCTGCTGGACCGCCCGGAGGTAGTGCCGATACGACTTGCCCTCCGCCAAATCGCCGATGTGTTCACTGAGCAGATACTGATTGCCCTTGACAAAGCAGAAGGTATTCTTCAAATCCGCACCGGCCGCAAAGATTTCCTTCTTTGCCGGACGAATCCTTCGCAGCGGCGTCGGCACATACCCGCGGGCCCGCCGCAGAAAAGCCGGCCCGCCGTCCACCCAGTGCAGCACCGAGTCGTCAATCGGCCGGAAAATATCGCGATTGTGCAGCAGAAAGGCATCTGCGACCTCCGCCAGCTCCGTCAGGGCCTGCTGATTTTCGTAAAGCAGCGGCTCTTCGCTGAAGTTGGCGCTGGTCATTACCAGCCGGCGAATCCCCTCCTCCGCAAACAAAAGATGATGCAGCGGTGCATACGGCAGCATCAGCCCGAAGGTATTTGTCCCCGCCGCAACCGACGATGCCAGCGGGTTTGGATTTTGTTTGGGCAGCAGCACAATCGGCGCCTGCGGACTGCACAGGAGCCGGGCGGCCTGCTCGCTGATTTGGGCGCAGAGACGGGCCTCTTCGAGCGAACGCACCATCACCGCAAAGGGTTTGGCCTGACGGCGTTTACGCTGCCGCAGCCGCCGGACGGCATCTTCATTGGACGCATCGACCGCCAGGTGAAACCCGCCGATGCCTTTGACGGCGACAATCCCGCCGCTGCGGAGGATGTCCGCCGCCTTTCGAACGGCCGCGTCCGATTCGCGGCAGAGCACCTGCCCCCGGCTGTCGGCCAGCTCCAGGGACGGCCCGCAGGCCGCACAGGCGACCGGCTGGGCGTGAAACCGCCGGTCCGTCATATCTTCGTACTGGCTGCGGCAGCGCTGGCACATCGCAAAGCGGTCCATCGTCGTCTGCGGCCGGTCATACGGGACGTCTTTAATCAGTGTATAACGGGGTCCGCACTGGGTGCAGGTGATGAACGGATAGCGATAGCGGAAATCCGACGGGTCGAACAATTCCTGAAGGCACTGAGAGCACACCGCCGTATCCGGTGTGATTTGACACAGCGGCGTCCCCTCCGTTCGGCTGGGCAGAATCTGAAAATCCGCCTCTGATTCGAGCGGGGCCAGGGGGGTAATCTGTGTGCTTTCGAGCTGCATCAGGGGCGGCCAATCGGAACACAAAGAGGGATTCTCCAGCCAGCCAAGCAGGGTTTCGAGCTTCTCCGGCGGCCCCTGGACCTCCAGCGTGATTCCCGCCCGGTCGTTCAGGACAAAGCCCGTCAGCCCCAGCTGTTTGGCCTGGCGGTAAAAGAACGGCCGTGCCCCCACCCCCTGCACAACCCCTTCCAGTTTGATTTGCATTCGCTTCAGCACGAAAAACCTCCGACTCCTGAACATAGCGGCAATGCGTTTTTCGGAAAAGAGAAAAGCCGTATTCGGTTCTTTAAAAAGAATTAAAAAAAATCAATTCCCGCCCGAGCAAATGTCCGATAAATCTCGTGTTTTAATGAAATATTAAGTGTTTTTGTTCTAAAAAAGAAAAATCTTTACATATTCTTAAAATCTTCTTGAAGCATAGGGCCGCTCCGGATATAATCACGCTTATCATAGATGATGAATCCTGCAATGGGGGTAAGAAGATATGAAGCTTGGGATGATTCGGATTTGGTCAGCGGTTCAAAGGCAGCGGCCTCCGCCGGTAAAACAAATGGGAACCTTTGATTCTTCTCGGTGTTGTTTTTGCGGTGCTCTTATCAATAAAGATTCTGATTGAATGCGGGTTTTGGAAATGGTAAAATCAAGTCAGAGAAAATTGCTGGGGCGTTCTATGCGGGGGCCACCGACCCCGGAACAGAAGGTTAGATGTCTCTGTTCTCATTGGCCCCCGCTTTTTTTTCTTCTTCTCTTTTTCATCCAATATGCTTTGAAAAAGAAAAACAGCCTAACATTTTGTATTATTGGGGAAAATGGTCGGCAGAACTTTCATACAGACAAAAAAGAATCTTTTTTCTAAAATTATCTGTTTTGGCTTGCATCTTCAATCGCTTTCTGTAAATCTGACCATTTGACCACTTTGCATTTATTAGCTAAAAAGGCTGGTGGAAATTCTGAGGGAGGCGCATCGCCGGAATATACACCAATCACGGATTTGTTCTTTTTTATGCTCTCTTCGATTTCCCAGTTGACCCATTTACTCTTGGCTGCGTTATTCGAGAGATATACAATTGTGATAGAACAGTGGTCGATTTTAGCTCGGATTTTAGTTTTGATATAGTCTGAGTCTTTGCTATCAAAAGGCTCTTTAACCGAATAATCGTCAAAATTAATAGGTATATTATCGTTCTTTGCTTGCCCACGAAGCATGTTAACTGTATCCAAATCTTCATAGGCAAAACTAATAAAAACATGGCGATTACCTTTGCTGCTTTGCGACAACTTCTCTTTTGCAATGTTTTCCAGACGATTTAAATCCGAGGAAGAGATACTACCGCCACCGCCACCCATAATTGTTATCCTTTCTTTGTATTGCCTTGAAATTCGAGGCAAGAAATACATTTATTGCATGGCGACAATCCGCCAGCATGACAAGAATACGTGTTTGTTAAACCTTTTCGATGTGCAAGAGCTATAACGTCACTTTTACTGAATTCAGATAAAGGAGTTACTATTTTGATATTCTTTCCAAGTGCAGCGATAATTGCATCCTCTGCCGTATGAATAAAATTTTCTTTTTGGTCAGGAAAAAGGCTAAATTGCTCAGATAGAAGACCGATTGAAACACTATCTGCGCCGACTTGATAGGCGTACGAAGCACCGATTACAAGAAATAATAAATTACGGCATGGCGTAAAAGCATCCTTGCGAATATCCAACAGCTCCGAAGTTAAACCAGAAAGGATAACTTTTCCAAAACCAGAAATATCCATTCTAACCGGTTTTACTGTTTTGATTTTTTTGTGTACCTCACAACATGCCTTCCATTCCATTGCGGCTGCTCGTTGTCCATAGTCTATAAAGAGCGGAAATAATTCAATGTTCTGTTCTGAAGCCAAAACACTGACAAGTGACGAGTCTAATCCTCCAGAGGCAAGATTAACAATTCTCATAAAGCCATCTCCTTTTTCGCTACACGCATAGTTATCCACACTGCTAAATCAACAGTTCCAACAATATGATTGAATTCTGATGCAATATTCGCAAACTCATTTTCAATTTTTTCATAGACACAAAGATTCGATAGCATTGACAATTTCGGTCTTATATTTCTGGCGATTTGTAAATAGTCTAAAATATGGGTGTCTAAAATCGCCAAATCATTGCTAAAGCCTATTCGCCGAAGAAAAAGACTTGCTTGTTTTGGTCCAAATCCAACCACGTTTCTGGTCAAAGCGTATCTTGCATTTTTAGAAGTTGTAGCACTACTAAGTATTGTACTAAACGAAAGATTATTTGAGGCAAAGGCCTGGAATGTTTGCGACAGATAAAAAAAATATCGGTTTTTGAATCTAGGGCGAATGTTTCTTGCTTTTCCATTAATATTAACATCAAAAGGATTATCAAAAATTTTTTCCATCTCTTGCAGAGTAGTAATGGATGAGTAAAAGTTCCTTTGTTTGAGAGATTCCATTTGCGCAACTCTATTTCCGGCAGCCTCAGCAATTTCAAAACGCATTTGGCTACTGCATATACAAATCGTTGCTTCACGAACATAGTCAACTTCACTCAAGCTGTGCCAATCCATTTTTTTCTTTGATGTTTTTGCAATTTCTTGGCATACGGCAGCTATAGTTTCGTTGATCAGTCCAATATTTATGAAGGCTTTTTCCAATGTAATGCTTTCGAAATCTTTGAATAAATATTGTGGGGAAAACGAGTAGCGCAGAAGTCAATCGCTGTATCAGATCGAATGGCATCTTGTAGTTGTTTCATCCAACCTGAATAAAACTCTATGTTATGAGCAAGAGTTTTAAGGATATAAGGGAGATTCTCGCTATCATAACCACCATTGTCCCAAAACAATTCTGCTTGGGAAAAATGAAAAAGAAATGCTGTTTCAGGGCCAACTACCGTCTGGCACCATTCTAAACCGTCAAAACTGTCGGCGCCCATTATTGCATAAACGGCTATAGATATTGGGTTGCCAGTTCCAAGTAGGTGAAGATAAACATAAACGCCATTGCTGTTTAGCGCTGATCGAATATTAGCCACTGTTTTAGATCGTTCTATTAGACCATCACCAAGACGTCTTTCTGGTACAGCAATAATAGGACATTTTGTTTCATATGCAATATATTGGCATAATTCCGGAATGTTTTCTTTTGTGCCGTGAACAATAGGGATAAGGACGCTACCTTTCGAATGTTTAACATCCTCAGCCCAATTAGCTAAAATGAGTCTTTTGTATTGATTTATATCCTGGGGCGGAGATTGAGAATCATAGCAAAATATCATCGGGCAGTCGATTTTGCTCAGAACAGCATGAAAGTCTTTTGGGCTCCAGCTAGATGCTTTCCAATAACTTTCGTAGTTACCAGAATCTATCATAATTGTAATACCTTTTGAAGTGGCGTTGTTTATATATTCTTCTATGAAATTGGATTCACTCATAAAAGTGTGAGCTATATCATAAGCTGAAACTAAGAAAAAGGGATATAGAGATTTTAAACTCGACATAATTTTGACATATTCCAACGGAGATAGAGTAGTCTTTACGGAAGATATTGACGGAAAGTAGAGCGGTCGTGGCAAGCTCAGCTTACTTAATAGATTGTGTTGTTTTTCAATCATGCAGATTCACCCTTATTGTCACGGAGACCCCTTTGTGTTTCATTGAACCAATTGGCATGTTCTGTTGATATAAATTCTTCCACCCGTTCCGACAACCGGACAATTCTTGATGCTTCGTCGAGATCAAAGTATGGACCTGCACCAGAAAGAAAGAGAAACTTTTCATGTTTTAAACGTTCCGCAGTAGAACGATAAAGAATCCATAAGGTTGAATATTGATTCAGATGTTGAATAGATTCGATCACTGCAATAAATGCGCCGGCTCCTGATGTTATCCAAGTTGCCCAGATGCTTGGAAAATGAATGAACACTGGGACCCCAACGGCCAGTATGATTTGGATAATCTTTAGATACTTATACCATTTCTGGCAATAGCAACTTTTTCGATCATACCAATTTAATTGGTCCTCGAGGCGTATCCAAGCAGGTTTTTCCTTTATAGAATCTGGAATTCTAAGTTCAGTTGTTACGAATGGATTCGTTGACTGAGTTACCATATCTTGCTCCTATAGGGAAATAGGGTTGTCAAGTATTTTCTTTTGCCGTGACGCCGCTGTGGCGGAGAG
This sequence comes from Planctomycetota bacterium, assembly GCA_029552545.1. Lineage (GTDB taxonomy): Bacteria > Planctomycetota > Phycisphaerae > Sedimentisphaerales > Anaerohalosphaeraceae > JAHDQI01. Next base: position 355 of record JAKPDO010000036.1, on the reverse strand, counting down.
AATACAAAAGCATCTGTGGAATCTGGGTTTATCCGCGGTTCTGAATCTGTGTAATCTTTGCAATCTGTGGTTTCTTACCACGCGGCAGGCCTCAACCGTTTTCCAAAGAGCACAGGATTCTTTTGGAAGGTCGGCAGACATCTCCTTGCCTTCTTCTGAACCGGTATCTTACAAAATATCCTCTTTCTGTGTCAACATCCTCCTTCTTTTTGAGTGGGATGGCCATGGAACATCGTATCCCCCTTAGGAGGATTCGCTGCATGACTGACAGAGCCTATCGACGAGTCATGGCTTTATGGACCAGGGCTGGGGGGACCCCCAGCCGGCGACATTGCGGCTCCAGAATGGCGTCTAA